>JACMPM010000136.1 GCA_014377485.1 Bacteriovorax sp.
GGAACTGGTTTTGGGATGCCGATTGTAAAGGCGTATACGCATATGTTTGGTGGAAGAGTTGAGGCATCTTCTTCGCAGAAAGAAGAAGATAGCGGAACAACCATTTCATTGTATTTACCAAATATTGAAGTTTATAATAAAATGTCTGAAACTCAAACTTATCTTCAATAGGTATATCTCATTAAGCCGCAATAATGAGGGCCCTTCCATTTCTATTTTCCCAAAGCTCTTCAAAATATTCAGAGTAGGGATTTGTGTCATAAATTTCGAGAACTTCATCTGGAAAAAAAACAACGAGATCTACTAAGGTTTTATCTGATCCTGCTTCAAACTCCAGTCCTTCGACTAATTGAATACCGCCATTTTTATAAGAAACTTTATCTATTCCTTTGTTAACTCTGGTTATGGCCGACATTGCATCTTTTCCAGATTTTAAAAAATATTTTCCAATCATCGCTGTAATTAGCGTACGCCAAGGATTTTTTCCAAGGCTTGTCGGGCCTTCTCCTCTGAAGTTTTCGCAAACAGTATATTGAGTACACGTTATAATATTCGGTCCTCGGGCACAAAGAGCTTTTATCGCATCCTCAGGCCAGCAGTTGAAATATGAGTCGTGATGA
This sequence comes from Bacteriovorax sp., assembly GCA_014377485.1. Taxonomy (GTDB): domain Bacteria; phylum Bdellovibrionota; class Bacteriovoracia; order Bacteriovoracales; family Bacteriovoracaceae; genus Bacteriovorax. The sequence goes on from JACMPM010000136.1 coordinate 621, forward strand.
GCATATTCATCCGTCATATTTAGATGGGTAAATATACAGACAGCAAAGCATTCACCTTTATAAAAGAGGGAAAGCACATCGTCCTGTCTTGTAAACGTGTCGGAGTTTAAACTTTTAGGAGAATTAAAATCCATTTGATAAGTTTTCTGCCATGTCTCATGCCATGCTTTAAAACTTAAGTCATAAACTCTATGAAACTCTCTGCTGTTTTCTGATTTTTTTGCCTTTAATACAAAAGCAGTTACTTGATTTAAATCCCAGTTCTTATTCACAGATCAACTCCTTTTATACATCTCATTTAAGCAGATTTTTTATAATGAGCATTATTCCATTTAATTTTTAATTCAGAGATCATTTGATTATATGCATAGGATGATTGGATTATGTTTTTTTCTATAATAGCTAAATTAGCATCATCTAAACTCATGATCATTTTTAATGCTTGTTCAACATGGGCCGGATCTTCTTCGCCATGAACTTGTAAAAAACTCGCAGTTCGATTTCCATGGAGTTCTGTAATTATTTGGGTAAGTGGGGGACATACATATTTTGCAAGTGCTTCCAGGTATAAAACATATCCCATTAGTGCCAGCGGTTTTTCATGTTCAATTTTGTAATATTGAGGTTCGTAAAATATACGGGTAGTGTTGTGTTCTTTAAAATCATCGATACTATAACCCAAATGTTTTAAGTCATTGAGTGCAAGTTTTTCATGATTAGATTCCTCACCAAGATGTTTAATGAATCGCAAATGAAGCTGTTGCTCTTGTTCGTAATTTAGCCTTGAAGCACATAAGGCAAGCAGTCTGGTAGAGTGCCTGACATAATAAAAAGTTTGGGCGACATAATCGGCGTAGAATTCTTTATTCTTCCAGTCGCATTCATTCACATGCTTAATACTCAAATCTAACTCAATCGCTAAAACTTTTTCTAGACCCTGCATATTACCTCACTCTATTTTTTATTGACTGAAAGTAGTCTAAAAGAGTTTAGAGTAAATAAATAAAATATGAATAATAGAAGTGATTTAAGAGTGTTATATTAATTGATATTCACTTGATAGACCTTAAAAACGCCTCAAATTATTGGTGGTACTACTACCTTAAATCTGAGATTTAAAGGACTTAAAATCGGTCTTGCAATTGTTTGAAAAATAAGAAATCGTACTATCTACGGCATATTTATTGAAGGCGAAATAATGAAACGGGCCATTCCTTTATCCCATAATATTAAGAAAGAACTTCAGAACATCTTGAGTGCTGTTGATCATTCTTCTATTATTGTCATCACCAATTCTTTAGGCAAGATAACTTACGTCAATGATCAATTTTGCGAAATTTCAAAACACAATAGAGCAGACCTACTTGGACAAAACCTCAGGATTATTAAGTCAGGTCATCATTCAGATCGATTTTTTACTGAACTTTGGACCACTATTTCTTCCGGTCATATTTGGAAAGGTGAAATAAAAAACCGTGCTCAAGATGGCAGTTTTTATTGGACCTCTAATACCATTACTCCTTCTATAAATGCAGACGGGTATTCCATTGAATATGTTTCCATTCAATTTGATATTTCTGAGAAAAAGATTTTAGAAGATAATTTGAACAAGCTTAAAATAGAATTGCACCAAGTGACCTCAGAGCGTGAAATCAGAGAACTCTATCTCTCGACACTTAGCCATGATCTGAAAACGCCGCTGTCAATTGCTAAGATTTCGGCCGAGATTATACAAAAAAAATATACGGATACAGATACTGAAAAAATTAAAAATTTATCAACTAAAATAACAAACAATATTAACAGAGTTGATCTCTTGATAACTGGTTTACTAGACGCCAATCGAAGTAGAGGCCAGATAAATTTTCCATTGGAGTTTGTAGAGTTGGACATGAATAATGTCGTTTTAGAAACGCTTGAAAATTTAAAAACTATTTATGGGGACAGATTTAGTTTGGAGACCAATGGTAATTTGATTGGATATTGGTCTCTATTGGGCATAAAAAGAATTCTAGAAAACCTGACCACTAATGCAATTAAATACGGCGATGCCGATTCTCCTGTTGTTGTTAAAATAAAAGGTAACGAGAATAATTTAATATTATCAGTTCAAAATCAAGGTAATCCGATTTCTGAAATGGATCAAAGAATTATTTTTGATTATTTGCAAAGATCAACGTCTGCAGAATCCGGTAATCAAAATGGATGGGGACTTGGTCTTTCAATAGTTAAAGGTATGACAGAGGCCCACGGAGGAAGCATTAGGGTGTTTAGTTATGCTGGTAAGGACGGCACTACTTTTGCGTTGACCTTGCCAAAAGACTCGAGGCCTTTTACAAAAGACAAAGAGATTCAAAGTCCAAACTTAATAATGGCCAGCGAAGGTGATAACTATCTTAGGCTTTTTCGCCATATGCCGGAAATTCAAGTTCTTTTGTCTGGTCCACTACATATATTTGAGTTTGTTAACGAAGCTTACATGGATACTTTTGGCTTTAATCCCATCGGTATGTCAGTTCGTGACCTAGGCCCTGCCAGAGAGAATTACATTTCAATTTTTGACGAAGTGTATTCTACAGGTATACCTCGTACCATCATGAAAAATCCCATAATCATTGGCGGAGCAACTCGATATTTAAATCAGACTTTTGTTCCCAGAAAGAATTACTCTGGAAATATTATTGGAATTCTCACTATATCTTCTGAAGTGCCTCTTAATTAGAACGGTTATCCTTAGGCAGGACCATTGTAAATGTCGTACCTAACTCTTTAGAACTCTCAACTTGAACTGAACCACCGTGAGCTTCAACCATTCCTCGAACTAGAGTCAAGCCAATACCCCAACCACGTACACCACTGGCCAGTGCAGACTTCGTTCGTTGATGCATCTGAAATAGATTGGCAATATCTTCGGCTGCGATCGGGGGGCCTTCATTATGAATGGCAATTTGAACATTTTGATTTGTTTGCGATAGCGAAACTAAAATGGGATGATTTGTTGCTCCGTATTTAAGAGCGTTACTGATAAGATTATCAATGGCCCGACGAATACCGTCGCGACTCCAATATCCATAAATTTTTTGATTACCTTTGAGTTCTATGCGATCTTCAGGTAGATCAGTTAGATCTTCAATTACAGATTTCAACATTTCTTGCAGATCAATTTCTTCAAACTTTAAAGGTAATTTTTCTCCGGCCTTAATTCGATTAGCGTCTAGTAAATTTTCAATCATATGATCAACACGTTCGATACTTCCAATTATTTTTTTTGACATTAATTTGCAGGTCTCAGGATTATTGGTTTTGTAGATCATGCCTGCATTCATTTTGACTGATCCTAAAGAATTTCGAAGATCGTGAGTTAAAGTTGTTACAAATACTTCTCTTTGATCGCGTTCCTCTTCTAAGTCTAGTATAGATTCCTCTTTCAATTTTTTCAGATCATTGGCGGTATAATATCGATCGAGTGCAATGGAGATGAGGTTTGTGATCGCATCTGCAAAGGCCAGATCACCTTCGTCCAATTTTTCCTTTCCCTCCATGACGAGCATGCCAAATGTAGGTCTAAGATAAGAGACTAATGGAAGAGCAATAAAATTAACTCCAGGAACTATTTGATTCGCTTTTAAGTTTAACCTGTAAGTTGGATCTGTAAGTTGAGTGTAAAACTGATTTCCCATTGTGACTGCTTCTTTGATATGTTCCTGGGGCACGTCCTTATTTTGCCAAATGGTTGTGGTGGTGGTAGCACCACGCCCCTCAGTGAGAATTGAAGTCTGGATAGGGATCGCTTTAGCAGCTAACGCCATTAGGATCGGAAAAGTTTTTTCTAGTGTTTCAAAGCTAGCAATGACTTTACTAATGTCGTAGAGGATCTCGAGCTGGTGGTACGTCTTTTGCTCTATCGGCACCTCGGTCTGAGTGTTCACCATAGTCAACTCCTTCTAAAGTTCTTGCTGTTCCCTGTTTTTCGTCATGATCAAGTATTTGCCTTGGAGTAATGAGAATTCCATTACTGGTGATTTTCATTTCATGTCTGCCGTCCATATGGGCGGTATTTCTGAGCTTGTAAATTTCAATGAAGCGCTCCCGTTCAAAATCTTTCTCGCTTGATGTGAGTAATATGACTCCATCAACAACAGTCTCTTCAACACCAAACCTGCTTAGCTTATTACTGCCATAGGGGATGTCCGTAATAAAGAAGCCAATCCCGTGAGCTTTCTGCACCAGAGTAGCAAGTTGAAATACTTTTTCTCTAACAATTTGTTGGTCACTGATTTTATGAACAAATAGCGAGACAGAGTCGATGACGATTCGTTTTGCTTTTAATTTGGTTATTCGCTCGTTCATCATTAAAAGATGTTTTTCTACAACGATGTCTGGTTGAGCGATAAAGATAATTTCAATCATTCCTGAATCAATGAGCTGATCAATTTCCCACCCCATGCCGCGGGCCTCAGCGAGGAGCCGTTCGTCGGTTTCTTCAAATGAAAAATAGATGCCCCTTTCTCCAAAGTCTTTGGCACCCCTGTAGAGAAATTCTAAGGAGAGAAGCGTTTTTCCCGTGCCTGCTACTCCTGAGAGAAGGAAACTTGAACCAAACGGAACTCCTTCTCCTAATAAATCATCCATTTTTGAAATGCCAAGTTTTGCACGATCTGGGCCTTTTTTATTCTTTTCTCCATGCTCGTCTGCTTCACGTCGGATTGTTACACGAGGTGCATAAACACCTATACCGTCCTCAGAGATGGACATAGCATGCTCGTCTCTGCTGTGGTTTGTTCCTCGCATTTTTACGACTTGTATGAACCTTTGTTGCTCACCGGACTCTAGCTTAATTTTAAGTTTGATAACTCCGTCGACGATGGAAAAAAGGGGATTGGATTCTAAATCCGAATCATTAAATTCTCCCAATAAAAGTGTAGTGCATTCCCACGCCATGAGATTGACGGCGACGCCGTAGGTGAACTTACGAAGCTCTTCACGAGATTTGGCCAGGTCTTCGAAGACTTTAAAGCTATCAATCACCACAAAACTAGGCTTAACCCGTTTCACATGTTCCATCATTTGATCGATGCCTTCTTGAACACTTTCTAATTTAAGTATTCCGCCCAGATCGATGAATTCAATAATGTCATTTGCAATTTTACCTGGATCAAAAAATTTAAACTGGCTTAAGTATTTTAAGGTTTTAGCAGTTGGCTCAGAGAGAGTTTGAAAGAAAAGGACAGGACTGTCCGATGTTGCATTTGGAAAACAGATTTGCTGCGAAAGGATAGTTTTTCCTGTGCCGGGTGAACCAGCGATAATTGTTATTGTTCCCTCTGGAAGGCCACCACCCAAGATTTCATCAAGATTTGAAATATGAGTTAATATACGGGGAATTTTGGGTATGCCGCCCTTTAAATCAATTGGTGCTTTCATGCTTTTTAACTCTTTTTGTTTTTTGTCTAATTGTTTTGACCGCTCACTGGATGCTGCAGCAACAGCTTTGGGATCTTCAAGCAAGAATGATCTAAGTTCTCGATAGAGACCATCGAGCAAAATATCTGAAGTGAGATTTCCAACTAGGTTAAGTATCATGACCAAGAAATATCGATACGCGGCAATGAGCTGTTTACTATCAGCTATTTCAATATCGCCAACTGCCACACCTCGGTCAAATTTAATAGAAGCAAGAATAGGAAAACTATCTTTACTTAGATAAAGTGCGCGATCAAAAATTGCATCAATGGTGATTTCGCTCAACGTTCGAGAAGACCGTATCCAAAGCGCATTAACCACTTGGGCTAATACTTTTGACAACTTTTCTTGAGGCACATTGCGACTGAGTCTTTCAATACACTCATCGACAATTTCGTCCGGATTTTCTTGTGTATTCATATCCAAAACTCCTTAAAAGATTTTCTAATGCCTCGAACTGCGATCTGTTAAGTGCAAGAATTATTCCAAGGGAATTTGATGTGATATGTTGAATGTAATTTGATTAAAAAAACGATGCCAAAAGTGGTGCCCGGGGACAGAATCGAACTGCCGACACAGGGATTTTCAGTCCCTTGCTCTACCGACTGAGCTACCCGGGCGCAACCATTTTTTGGAATCTAAAAATTAATAGAAGTGCCTCTCTTCGTCAAACGATTTCTCGTCTTCTTGCTTTAAATGCCAAAATAAATTGAAGTTTTTCTGAAGTTTTCAAAGTGCCGTATATTCTATAGATATTACCAGAGCAAAACTTAATCAACCTTAAGGGGAATATTCATGAAGCTACGATTAATTTTATCGGCAATAATCACTTTGGTCACTTTATCAGCTTTTGGAGCTGATAAAACACCAATTCAAATTCCTAAAGCAGTTCTCGATCGCCACAATGCCAGCTGTCCTGAGTTTAGTTCAGAGCAAGGTAAATATATGACGAAGGAAGTTTATACTTTACCCAAAGGGGAGTACTCACAATCACTTAAGTCGCTTTATATTTTAGGGTGTGAACTTTTTGCCTATAACAGTATGGAAAAGGCTTATATCGTCGATTCATACGGCGATATTGCCAATGTAGTAGTGGCCGAAGTTGTGTTTGATAAATCTATCACCGCCACATCTGACTTGATGGGGACTTCTTTTGATCAAGCAAGCCTTATGCTTTCAACTTACTCAAAAGGACGCGGAATGGGGGATTGTGGAAGTTCGGCCGCCTACCAATACGATGCCAATTATCAAAATTTTTTTTTATTAGAAGCGCGCCTAAAAAATAATTGTGATGGTGACATGGAATCACAATGGCCTGTAGTTTATTCGAAATAAATTCAGTATTCTCTTTCTATGAAAGTTACAAAATTATTTCTTAATTATCAAAGTCAAAAAACTAACGCTCTCGTTTTCCTTCCTGAAGTTGGAGGAGAAATCGAGGGCGATGTTAAAGCAACATTTGCCATACTCACCCACGGATACACCGCCGATAAAAGCTCGATCATCAACTGGCCCATTAGGCTTGCTGAAGCTGGTGTATCATGCATTCTTTTTGATCTTCCCGGGCACTATCTTGGTAATTTTTCTGAAGTCGAAGATTTTGAGCATTTTAAAAATCATGGACACGAACTCTTTTATGAAGCTTTTTTAAGTTTGAAAAAATCTTTCATCGAGGAATTTCCACTTCATGAAAATTTGTTGGAGAATGATCAGTTAAAATTAGTTTTGGGCGGTCATTCATTGGGGGCTATGCTTTCCTTAAAGGCCTTAATGCTGCCTGAGTTTAAAGATTTTCAGAAACTCTCAATTGCCGTGGGGCTTGGAATGGCACCAAAAGATGTGGTTCATATCTTCGATACTCCTTTTTATAAAAGCACGCTGAAGGTACGCGAACAATTAGTTTCTCCCGCCCTTAAGCCCGATAATGTTTTTCCATGGATCAAAGAAGAAAAACAAACGATCGATGTTCATGACCTCACTATTCATTTAATTACCGGTGCTGATGATTTAGTCGTGGGCAATGACGGGATGGAGCGATTTGCGGAAGTCTTAAAGGCTCAAAATAATTCTGTCACAACTGAAAAACCTGCAAAACTCCCTCATCATGAACCTCAATTGGCCGCGTCTTATTTAAAGAAGTATTTGAAAAAAATTAATTGGCTTTAATAAGCTTTAGGATTCTTCGCAAACATATACATCCAGGCAATTAATAAAAATTGCAGAGGAATTCTGAGCATAAGTAACCAACTATTCGAAGAAGAATCTGGCAGCTCAATATTATGGGTATACAGATAAATATTCGCTGGCAGGACTGCAAACAATAACGCCATTAATCCCCAAGCTGAAAAAGCTCGCGAAAATGGAATCATTAAGCCAATTCCTCCAAGTATTTCGAAAACCCCCGAGATATAAATAAGCATCAGTGGAATAGGAAGATAGTTTGGCATCATCTGCATATAAAATTCAGGCATCAAAAAATGGCGTCCACCGGCCACTACAAAAAATATTCCAGTCCCATACAAAGCAATTTTTTTGAGTAACTTTTCTTGATGAGTTTCCATTTTATCAATTATTGCATCCATTTTATTTTCCTTTTTATGAGGACCGAATCTTTCTTTATTTTACTCCTATCGATATCTCTTCGTAATACTTCAAATCCTCAAAATTCAACGATTTTGTAAAATAAACTATACATTTTGTCATATATACTTGACATAATTTTTATAAATGTATAGTTTACTTTACATTGAAGGAGTCAAAATCATGGGTAATTTAAAACCGAAATTAGTGATCACCAATCAATTGCATGTTCTTCGTGCCGAGAAAAAAATCACTCAGCAGGAACTGGCAGATGAAATTGGAGTGACTAGAGCAACTGTGAATGCGTTGGAAAAAGGAAATTACAATCCTTCTTTGGAACTGGCCTATCGTTTGAGTTTGTATTTCAAAAAAAACATACAAGATATTTTTCATGTGGAGGAAAATCATGAGTTCTAGTTTAAATCGTTTTGATCGTTATTCTTTTTATTATCTCGTTGGATTGGCGCCGGTGATTATTGGCTTTATGATTTGGGCGGTAATAAAAGATTTTGCCAACATGAATGCCGCGGGACTTGGCTGGGATATTTTTGGTTGGGTTTTTATCGCTTGGGTTTTGATCATGCTTTATCTCGTCACCAAAATGGTTTTCAGTAAAACAATCAGAGATGTGGTGATGACAAAGTTAGCGGGAATGAAAGAGCGCGATGAAAGAGAAAGTGTTGTGGCCGGAAATGCAGCGAAGTTTTCTTTTTTATCGACACTCGCACTTCTCTTATTTCTTTTTATTTTTTCGGTGACAACATTTACAGTGAACAAACATCCAAAAGACCTGGACAATAAAAAAGGAACGGCAGTTATTGGATTTGCTCTAAACGGAATTGATGAAACGGCATTAGTTCATGAAGTGAAGGGAGAGATAGAAACTTTTACATACAAGTCTCTTCCTCTCACCAAACCGGTGATCATTCTCTTATTAATTTTTTGGCAAATTGGAAGCTATCATCTTGTTGCAAGACGTGAGCTGCGCGAATAATTCTAGTGACCTGAAAAATCACAAAGAGAAAAAACTTTGTGACCAAGTCCTTCGATTTTTTTAGCTCCACCAAGTTCGGGAAGATCTACTATGAAAGCTGTCTCGTAGATCTTTCCGCCAACTTTCTCGATAAGGGTGATGGCGCCGATTGCCGTTCCACCAGTGGCGATAAGATCGTCGATTAAAAGAATGCTGGCACCAGCATGAATGGCATCGTGGTGAATTTCGATTGTGTCAGACCCGTATTCCAGATCGTAGCTTTGTGTAATTGTTTTGCCGGGAAGTTTTCCTTTTTTTCTCACAGGAATAAATCCAAGACCGAGGGCGTAGGCAAGAGCTGCGCCAAGGATAAATCCTCTAGCTTCAATTCCGGCGACATAATCAATAGGAGCATCTTTATATTTTAGAACGAGTTGATCGATTGTGGCCTTAAAGCCCGCAGGATCTTTTAAGAGAGTGGTGATATCGCGAAACATAATTCCTTCTTTGGGGTAATTAGGAATTGTTCTTATTAATTTCGCGATATCCACCATGAGACTCTCCGGGTAACTTATTATTTTTTAGCTGTTAAAACGACGTCTAATTGAACCTCATCATTGATCATTTTGTCACCTAAGCCTTGGAAAAACTTTCCAGATCCGTACTTAATGTCATATTTAGTTCTATCGAAAGTAACTTTAGCAGTCGCTTTTTCTTTAGTTGCCACAGCATCAAAAGATACAGGAGCAGTAATTCCTTTTATTGTGAGGTCGCCTGTCACTTTATAGTTATCGCCTTTTTCTTTCTTAACAGTTTTAAGAACTAACTTTGCAGTCTTGAATTTTTCAACAGCAAAAAAGTCTTCGCTTACCATATGGTCAATAAATTTTTTGTGGTAACTTGCATCAGATAAGTCAGTATTCGTTATTGATGTCATATCAATTTCAAACTCTCCGTCTTTTAGATTTTTTTTATCGAAATTTAAATGACCGCTAGAGATTTTTACTTCCCCAGTGTGCTCACCAGTTACTTTTTTAGCAACGTAAACAAGTTTAGAAGTAGCAGGATCTATTACAACTTTATCAGCTGCGATAGCTGCAATTGAAGATAAGGTAAGTGTAGCAATTAATAAATTCTTAAACATTGAAGTCCTCCGGTCGTGGCATTTTTTTATTGTTGTCAAAAATAATAACTTAGGTTTCTATAAAAACAAATTATAATTAAGCTATTAACTCGATAAGTTAAATTGATTAAGTTAAAAAAGGTAAATATGACTTTAGAGCAAATTCTCACTATTGAAGCCATCGTACAAGAGGGAAGTTTCAAAGCTGCCGCAGATTTCTTACATAAAAGTCAGCCTTCTATAAGCATGGCGATCAAAAAGCTCGAAGAAGAATATCAAGTCATCCTTTTTTCCCGCAACGAATACCGCCCGACCTTAACAAATGAAGGAAGAATCTTTTTTGAAAAGGCCAAGTCAGTTTTAAAAGAATTTAGAGAACTTGAAACCATTGCTCATCAGATGTCGCGGGGAGAAGAAGTCGAGCTTCGAATCAGCATAGATGCAGTTAGTCCGGTTTCTTTGATATTAAAATTTTTAAAAAGATTTTTCAGTAAACATCCACACACCAGGCTCCAATTGAGTTTTGAGGTGCTTAATGGGACATTAGAGCGCTTGATTGACGGCGAGGTGGATTTTGCTATTACTCCTATGCATGGCATGGAAGATTGGTCCGTAGATGCCTTGGCCCTCACTAAGACAATAATCATTCCAGTGATGCACGCCGATCTTATTAAAGGTAAAAAAGTCACTGATTTGCTTTTACGAGAATACAACCAAATTATCCTCGCGGACTCCTCGCGCCACACTAAAAAAATGTCGACCGGTGTTTTGGAGGGTGGCAAAAGCATTACACTCTCAGAAGTTTCCTTTAAGAAGGAAATGATTCTTCAAGGCCTTGGCTGGGGTGGACTTCCCTATGAAATGGTGAAAAATGAACTGGCAAAAAATATTTTAATCCCTATCAAAACTGCGTTGATAAAAGAGAGCGAAATGGAAATTTTTCTCGTGAGAGATCCAAAAAAAGCTTTAGGTCCTGTTGCTAGAGAGCTTTGGGATAAAATGAGTTGTGAGTTAATATGGCCTGAAAAAAAAGGTGAGCAAAGTATGAATGGAAGGAAAAAGTGAGGTGTTAAAAAATCGACGCTTTCAAAATCCGTTTTTAAACGTCGACCATATTTTGTGTAATCAGTTTGTCTCTATGTCAAAATTCTATGTGCCAGATAGGTTTTTTAGTAGTTCTTTTTTCTTACAATTAGTTACTATTTTCTAACATCGCTCGGTCATTTTTTGCAAGTAGCTGTAAATGCAGTTAAGCTTAAAAAATATACTCTAATTAAAGATTCAACTACTCCAAATTATTTTGCATCAATTGAATCTTTATAAACAAATTCACCCTTAATTGCACGATTTATAAACCCAGAGTATTTAGAAAGTATGGGTGAATTTTCTTTTTTTAATGTTTCGATATGCGCACGAATGCTGAGAATAGTTTTTTGAACATCATTCAACATAATTTTTTTTACCAAAGAACCAAAAATAGACTTAGGTTTTATATACGAAACATAACGAAAAAGTGTGACCTTCTTATAGGGAGAAAAATAAGCGCTTCCTTTAGCTTCTTCAGTTGAAGTCGATTCGACTTTATACCAAGTGAGTTCATAATCTTCATTGTACTGATGCACGATTGAGACGTGTGTATAGTGTGCGTTGGAGAGGGGAAAAGGCACGTGCATTTCATATTCCGTGAGAACTTCAGTCGCTGATAAATGCTTAATCGGTTTTGATATGATCACATTGGGAACATAATCTTTTTGGTAATCGAGGGCAGAAAAAATTCCCATGGCTTCAACAGGTCTTGCTTCTACCAATGTATAGAGCGTGATTTCAGGCCATGCGGAGCCTTCGACCTCTCTAGTCTTTAATATTAATGCTCTGTCTTCTAATTGGGCTAATTCAGCCTCTGTTAACTCTTTTAAAATTGGAGTTTTTTGAGCAAAGGCCGTTACTCCAAATAAAATGATAAACATAACCAAAATAGACTTAAACATTGATAACCTTCGATTTACTTATTAGGTATTTTATTATAACAAAACTGAGCAACTTTTAAGAGAGATAATTATGAAAAAAAGAACTGGTGAATCAATCAGAATATTTAAGAATCCAATTCTTGAATCATTCACTCATGTTCATCCTATCGTTCCACTTGTCATTTGGGTGCCAGTCATCCTTTTTTTATTTTATAGAGGCGTTGCCTTAAAAAATGTAAATGCTCTGGAATTCTCTGGGTTATTTGTTTTTGGAATCCTTTTATGGACATTGACTGAATATTTTCTTCACCGCTATGTATTTCACTGGAACTCAAAAAGTGCCGCTGGAAAATACTTTGTCTTTCTTTTTCACGGACTTCATCACGATGATCCTCAAGACCCGACTCGTTTAGTAATGCCACCAGTTCCGGCCATTATTATCGTCTCAATATTGTGGATGCTGTTTAGTTCAGTTTTCCCTGCCCATTATATTGATGTCATCATGGCCTATTTTTTAATTGGTTATCTTTGTTACGATTATATTCACTATGCCACTCATCACTTTGCTATGACTTCGCCAGTTGGAGCGTTTCTTCGCAAGTATCATCTTCAACATCATTATGCAGGTGAGAAAAGTAGGTACGGAGTAAGTTCACCTTTATGGGATTATATTTTTAAAACGACAAAAGGCCCAAAGGTTGACCACTAGAATGAAAAGCTTGGTGTCTTCGTTTGCTTTTGTTTCATTAATATTCTGCATATCCACTTCTAAAGCCTCTGACCTCGATGGGGCCACTTACTGGAACGGTTTAAAAACCTCTTTTGGTTATTTGTACCAAGGTTCTTATCTGCAGTTCCAGGAAAAAAATAATCTCTACTATGCTGCTGTCGCAGCTCCTGCCCTTTGGTTTTCATTTGATCAAGACAAAAGAATTTCAGACAATGCACGCTCTAAGGCCATACCTAAATTAATTCAACTCTCTGGAGACATGGCCCCGCTTTTAGGATTGCCGCTCATATCGTTTGCTACTTTTACTTATGGTATAAAACACGACGATAAAAAATTGGTTCAGTTTGCCCAAGAGTGCTTTGGGGCAATGTATTTGGCCTTTATCGAATCTGCTGCTTTAAGTGTCATTAATATTCACGAGAGACCTAGCACAGCTAAACTCTCTAAAATTGAAACGGACCTCAGAGGAAAATCTTCTTTTCCTTCAGGGCATGTTATTCCCTTTGCCACACTCGCATTCAAAACTTTTCAATTTTACGGTCCACTATGGGCGATAGCTCCGGCAGGCCTGATGGTCATGACTTCAATTCAAAGAGTTCGTGATGGAAAACATTACCTCTCTGATGTTGTCGGCGGATTTTTTCTTTCAGCATTTGCTTCTGAAGGTGTAAGAAAAGCCGGGAATTTTGAAGGGAATCATCCGGACTATAAATTCTTATTTGAAAGAAATATGACCGTTGGAATTATAGAACACGAGGGCAGGATTGGCCCCCGTTTAACTTTTGATTGGAACTAATTCCTAGAATTGGACTTCATTTTGTCGATTATCAATACAGTTTGTAAGTTCTTCATAAAAATTATCGTTCAATGAATAATTGCTATCTTTGATTTGTTTGAAATTTGTAATGTTTTGAAAATGGCATACTTGAACTGGAGAATATGTTTCAACTGACTGCTCTTCACTTTTGATGAAATGAAAACTTAAGTCACAGGACTTTGCTAATTTATCGCATGAGAAATAAATAAATTTAAAATTATAATCTCCTTCACACCAAGTATCGCCACACACATCATCAATAGATCTAATCACTTCATTTCTTTGTGTTGGAGAAAGAAGTTCATTGGACTGGTTTGCAAATACAGCTGAAGTCATAAGAAGTGCGAGCATTAAAATTATTTTTTTCATAAAAGATCCTTATTTAATATGTTAAGGATTTCTACCTAAATAAAGACAACTTGAGTAATAGATTATTGAAAAGGTGTCTAGCTAATAATTAGATACTATAGCCATTTCCGTTTTCGGTAGTCGGTAAGTGTCACTGCAATCGTTTGTTTCAAGTCATAAAGGTAATTTTGCTTGAGTGCAGTTCTAGATAACGATGAATCACAAGTCCAGGCTTCGGCCTCCAATTCATAAATCTTATCTGGAGTAAGTCTGAGTTGATGAGGGATAAATTTATAAATAAAGCTCAGGCATATTGCCAGCATTTTAATTATAAAAAGTGGAAGTGGAATATAGATTATCCATTTTCTTTTTAATTGATTTTTGATTTCTTCAATTAATTGCTGAAATTGAACAACTGATTCGTTGGCACTATATAGAAAAAGTGAGAGGTCCGATTCAACAAGTTTCGTAATTGTTTCCACCAAATCAAAGACGCAAACAAAGCTGTATTCTTTAATCTTGGCGTCGTGACCTGGCAAAAGTATAAATCCATCTTTTACCATTTTGAAAATATCAAGAACTGCTGCATCTCCAGGTCCTATAATCATAGGTGGCCTGACTATTGATGAGATCCACTCTTTAGGAGCATGGACCTTCAGCATTTCTTCACCCTGCTTTTTTGATCGACCGTAATCGCTTACAGGAAAATCAATATCGGTTTCATCTTTTTTCTCGCCGAAATGAACTGGACCTGCGGCCGCGAGAGAAGAAACAAGAATAAATTTTAATTTTTGTGAAAATTTTGTTTTGAGAGATTCTATTAAAAATTTAGTCCCTAGGGTATTCACTTTAAAAAAATCATCTGTATTCATATTGTGAACTAATCCTGCAGTATGAATGCAGGCATCAAGATCTGTCGGCAGGTAATTCAACCATGTAAGACTCGGCAGATTCAAATCTCCTTGAACCATAATAAAATTATCATGAGCGAGAACCATCTTGGAAGGAGTTCGCACCAATCCATAAACTGTGTGACCTAGGTCTAGCAGTTTAAGACAAAGATGTGTTCCAACAAATCCGTTAGCGCCTGTGACTAAAATTTTCATAAATTTATATGGCCTTCTCATAAAGACGGTAGCGTTTATAAGCAACGCCTGCCATGCGAATAAGAGGCTTGTTCATTTCCAAATTATTTTCCAGTATCCAGCTCATCTCAATATTTTTATTCAGAGGATTTTTCTTGATGGCAATATGGTTGTGTTTATAGAGAAGTGTTTCCAATCCAATTTTTCTGAATTCTTTTTTCACACCCATGGTGATTACACGAACGCGGTTCATTCGTTTTTTAGCAGTTAGAATTTTATAGATGGCCATTGGAGATAAGTTTCCACTTGGGATTTCTTTAAAAACCTGGTTTAAATCAGGGAGAGTTAAAATAAATCCAGCAACCACACCGTCAACTAAAGCGAAGTGAACGAGTTCAGGATCAACAATTGATTTTAAATCTTTGGCCGTATGATAAAATTCTTCTTTAGTCATAGGAACAAATCCCCAGTTGGCTTCCCAAGCTGAGTTGTAAATATCAAACATGGTGTCTAGTTCTTGAGTCCATTTTTTGAGGTTCAGTGTTCTAAAAGTCACTTTAGATTTTTTTTCTGTTCTCTCAGCGATATCCATAATGATTTTTGGCATCGTAAAGTGAGCGTCTACATTATAAGCGAGAAGGTCCATCGCTTTGGTGTATCCAAAATTTTCAATTTGAGTCGGGTAGTAGGGTGGATTATAGGTCATCATGATTTGAGGGGCATCGTCGAATTTATCGACCAGGAAACCGCACTCATAGTTTGTTCCAGGATTCATTGGTCCTTGCATGGAAGTCAAGCCTTCACTCGCGAGAGATGCTTCAGCAGTCTTTAAAAGCAGGCTGGATACTTCCTGGTCGTTGATGGCCTCATAGAAACCAAAGAATCCGATTTTTGTATTTTGGTATTTATTATAGGCGTGATTATTAACCGCCATAATTCTACCGACAACCACCCCGTCTTTTTCAGCGAGCCATGATTTCACTGTTGCAGTTTTATAGAACGGATGTTTATTTTGATTGAGAAGATCTTTCACTGCCATTTTTAGAGGTGGAACCCAACAAGGGTCATTAAGGTATAGGGACCATGGTAGTTCGATGAATTCTTTTAAGTCTTTTTTGTAAGAAAGATTTATTTCTCTAATTGAGACAGTCATATAATAGATCTCCAAAATGATTTTGGAGATCTTATCTTATGAATTCAAATTTGACTATTAGTGGATAGAAGCAGGGATTTCAAATATTTTTTTTGCTTCTGCGAAAACTTCAAGGACAGTTGCAAGGTCAGTTTTATCATGAGAGGCCATATAACTTGTTCTGATAAGAGCTTCACCTTTAGGTACAGCGGGTGGAAGAACAGGTGTTGCGAACACACCTTGAGACTCTAAGAATTTTGTCATTTTTAAAGCTTTCATATCATCCCCAATAAAAATCGGAATGATTGGAGTTTGAGAGCCATAGGTATAAAAACCTAAGTCTTTAAATCCATTTCTCATGAACGCTACGTTTTCCCAAAGATTTTTAAGGAAAGATTCATCGCTCGTAACTAAATCTATACAAGCTGAAACAGTCGCAACGGCCGCAGGAGGCATTGAGGCTGAGAACATGAATGATCTAGCAGTATGACGAACGTAATCGATAGATTCATGGGAGCCAGAAATCACTCCACCTATAGAGGCAAATGATTTTGAGAAAGTTCCCATATTAAAATCGACATCTTTTGCGAGGTCGAAGTGGTGCATGGTCCCGCGGCCTTCTGGCCCCATAACTCCCATTCCGTGAGCATCATCAACATAAACATAAGCGCCATATTTTTTAGCTAGAGCCACAACTTCAGGCAACTTCATTACGTCACCGGTCATTGAGAATACGCCGTCAGCAACAATGATCACGCGGTTAAAGCGAGTCACGTTACTTTCAAGAAGCTCTTCAAGGGAGCTCATATCATTGTGCTTGTATTTAAAAGTTGTTCCGAGTGCAAGTCTTGAAGAATCGATAATAGAGGC
This sequence comes from Bacteriovorax sp., assembly GCA_014377485.1. GTDB lineage: Bacteria > Bdellovibrionota > Bacteriovoracia > Bacteriovoracales > Bacteriovoracaceae > Bacteriovorax. The sequence continues at coordinate 17,709 of JACMPM010000136.1, forward strand.
GTGGTTTTCTGAATCAAAAAGCATTAAGTCTTTTGGACCGCATAGGGCCGAGAGAGAACCTAAGTTAGCTTGCATACCAGTTGAAAAAACGATAGCAGCTTCATGACCTAAGTATTTAGCAATTTTAACGTCCAATTCTTCGTGGATATTAAGGTTACCATTTAAAAAACGAGATCCTGTACAGCCAGTTCCGTATTTTTCTATTGCTTTGATTGCTGCTTCTTTTACGTAAGGGTGGTGAGTGAGGCCAAGATAATTGTTTGATCCGATCATTATCTGCTTCTTACCTTTAACGGTAACGGTTGAAGCTTCTGTTTCTTCTATAGCTCTAAAAAATGGGTAAAGATCATTTTCACGCATTAAATTAGCGCGCTCAATGAGCTTACTGCTAAAAGGAGTTTTGGCCATCTTTGGTTCTCTTGAGTCTTTTTTTGTTGTTTCCATAATATCGGAAAAAACTACTCTCAAAGCCCTCTATCGTCAATCAAATTGACCGGGTATGAAAAATCTACTTAATGCTAATTAAGCGAATATTTACAAGTAATTGAGGTGTGTTATAAACAGATTAAGTTGGACCAGTTTTTTTGGCCAGGACTGTATCAAACTTCTTTTTCATCTCTTCGCCACGAGCTTCTGTAGATATTTTAATATAAAGTTCGTCTTCCGTTTTTCTCGCTAGGTCTTTAAATGAGATTCCTACTTTAATTTTACCATTCACTTTTCCATCGGCGTCCATCATTGGGATTAAAACTGCAACTTGGGCGAGGGGAATGTAATAATTTTTTCGGTCAAAGCGCAAAGTGCATTCTTTAAATAGCAGGCCTTTGGCAAAGCGTTCTTTATTAGCATCTTCGATAATGAAGCTAGTCCCGCCGATTGAAATATCGAGGGCCTCAAAAACCTGGTCGTCGATTTTAAATTGTATAGGGATTACGGCACTGGCATTGAGCCGGAAATTTCCACGCTGTTGGCTTTTAAAAATATCTTGTTGAATCTCAAGCGAATAGGTCAGGTCTTCAGGATGAAACTTAAATCTACCACCTGTAAAATAATTAATCTTATCTTCAATGGGAACTTTGATTAAGACCTGTTTGCCGGCCTTTTGTGAACCAGTTATTTTTGTAACAAGTTTACCCGTGGGTTTCATTTTAATAATTTTAGGATGAGGAAAATACTCCACTGCAATATAGAGCTCGGCCTGGTCTTCGTTTTCGCCTTTTTCCCAAATAGTAAGAGGATCAGCGTCTTCGAGGCTGCACTGCATTTGCATACTCTCAGCAAAGTCTTCAGGTGTGACTGGCTGAAAATAATGTTTCTTATTTGGATCCTTCTTTTCTGTCATATTCACATATTTCGGCACTTAGCTTAGAATACTTTAACAAAGCTTATATTATTCCTGACTTTGGCCCATAATTTAAGTAAAATTCCTCCAATGAAAAGCTTTAATTTAGACAAAATGCCGACTGAACTTAGGGATGGCCTTGCCCATTACCGAATGGGGACCGAATTGGAGTCAATAAATCTCAATTCCTACCTAGGCCTTGAGCTTAAGCTTCATTTTAAAAAAGAGATCAATTGCACTAATTGCGGGACCCTCGTTAAAAAAGCCTATGCTGGAGGCTATTGCTATCCTTGCTCTATAAAGCTTGCTGAATGCGATCTGTGCATTTTAAAACCAGAGCTCTGCCATTATGCCAAAGGAACTTGCAGACAACCTTCTTGGGGCGAAGCCAACTGTATGATCCCGCATTATATTTACCTGGCCAATTCCTCAGGGCTGAAGGTGGGAATTACCCGTTCTACTCAAGTACCAACTCGCTGGATTGACCAGGGAGCTGTGGCTGCTCTTCCAATATTAAAAGTCAGTACTCGCTATCAGTCGGGAATTTTTGAAAAGCTTTTTGCCAGCGAGGTAAAGGATAAAACCGATTGGCGAAAAATGCTTAAAGGCAATATTGAAGAGATTGATCTCGAAGAAAAAAGAGACGAACTTTTTGAGCTTTTTGGAGAGTCCATCGACAAAATGGAAGGGGAATTTGGTGCAAGCCAAATCGAAATACTTGAGAGCAGCCTTGTTACGACTATCAATTATCCGGTTCTGGAATATCCCGAAAAAGTTAGTTCCTTATCATTGGATAAAAACGAAGTAGTAGGAGGAACCCTCCTGGGTATTAAGGGGCAGTACCTGATATTTAATACTGGAGTTATAAACATAAGAAGCCATACTGGTTACAAAATAGAACTGGAATTCTAGGGAGTAGAAAATGAAAACTGATGCACCAAAAGTTATTAAATTAAATGAATACAAAAAACCAAATTACATGGTCGAAACAATTGATCTCGTAGTTCATCTGGAAAACACAGAAACATTGATTCAATCAAAGATGAAAATAAAAAAATCTTCTGAAGAAATGGGTCCTCTGGTTTTAAATGGAGAAGAGCTCCAGCTGAAATCAGTAGCTGTAAATGGTAAAAAATTATCAGCTGGCGACTATGTTTTAGATGGCGATCTGTTAACTATAAATGACGCTCCTTCTGAATTTACACTTGAAATTGAAAATACGCTTAATCCTGAAGCTAATAAAACACTTGATGGTCTTTATAAGTCGGGAAGTATTTTTTGCACGCAAAATGAGCCGGAAGGATTTAGAAGAATTACTTATTACATCGACCGCCCTGACAATATGGCGAAGTTTACAACGAAGATCATTGCCGATAAAAAACTTTATCCTGTTCTCCTTTGTAACGGTAACCCGATAGCTCGAGGAGACCTTGAAGGTGGTAAGCATTTTGTAACCTGGGAAGATCCATTTAAAAAACCTTCGTATTTATACGCACTAGTTGCCGGTGACCTAGGTTCTATCAAAGACACTTATAAGACTACTTCCGGCCGCACTGTTGCTCTGGAAATTTATTGCGATAAAGGCAATGAAGATAAATGCCATCATGCTATGGAATCACTTAAAAAATCGATAAAATGGGATGAAGATCGTTTTGGTCTTGAGTACGATTTAGATATTTACATGATTGTTGCCGTTGATGCTTTCAATATGGGGGCAATGGAAAATAAAGGTCTGAATATTTTTAATTCAGCTTATGTATTGGCCGATCAAAAAAGTGCGACTGATACAAATTTCTATGGAATTGAATCTGTCATCGGACACGAATACTTTCACAACTGGACCGGAAACAGAATCACTTGTCGTGATTGGTTTCAATTAACACTTAAAGAAGGTTTAACGGTTTTTAGAGATCAGGAATTCTCGGCCGACATGAATTCTAGAAACGTTGAACGCATTCAATCGGTTCAAGGTTTGAGAGCTACTCAATTCGCTGAAGATGCAGGGCCTACAAGTCATCCGATCAAACCAGAAACTTATATGGAAATTAACAATTTCTATACCGCGACTATTTATGAAAAAGGGGCTGAAGTCATTCGTATGATTCAGACACTTTTAGGAGTAGCTGGATTCAGACGTGGGATGGATAAATATTTTGAACTATTCGACGGTCAGGCCGTTCGCACGGAAGATTTTATTCATGCGATGAGTGTTGCAAATAATAATTTTGATTTTACTCAATTTAAAAACTGGTATCGTCAAAACGGTACGCCGTTATTAAATGCAACTTCAAAATATGATGAAGCCAATAAACGTTTTACTCTGACTCTTAAACAGTCATTTCCTCTGAATGCTCCGAAAGACGCGCAACCGTATCATATGCCAGTGAAGGTGGGATTAATTGGACCGGATGGATCGGATTTGGTGAATAAAGTTTTGGAATTAAAAACTGCTTCTCAAGAATTTATTTTCGAGAATATCAATGTTTTGCCAATAGCTTCTATTAACCGTGATTTTTCTGCACCGGTAAAATTAAGCACTGACCTAAGTTTTGAAGATCAGCTTTTTTTAATGGCCAACGACTCAGATGCTTTCAATAGATTTGAAGCGTCTCAAGTTGTTTCACTTAAAATCATGCTTGAGTTGATTGAAAAAGCTAAATCAAAATTGCCTCTGGAACTCGATAGTAAATACATAACTGCCTTTGGAAAAATACTGTCAGATAAATCAATTGATGAAGCTTTTAAAGCTCTTTCAATGACTATTCCAGCAGAGGGAATCTTGCATCAAGAGCAGGCTGAGATTTATTATCTGGAAACGGAATACGTAAGAACTTTTGTTAAGACGAGTCTTGCCCTTGCTCATCAAGAAAATCTTTTTAATCTTTATAAGTCTGTAGATCAGGGCAATGTTTATAAACTTGATCCTAAATCAATGGGACAAAGAGATTTAAAAAATAAATGTCTCGATCTTCTCTCTCTAGTTGATAGCGATAAGTATAAGTCGCTTTCAATGGAGCAATTTAAAACGGCCACTAATATGACTGATGAGCTTGGAGCTCTAAGCATAATGGTAAATGCGAATTTGGATAATAAGACCGAAGCTTTGACTGCATTTTATAGCAAGTGGAAATCAGAAACTCTAGTAATGCAAAAATGGTTAGGTGCTCAAGCGATGGCGAGCGATGACTCGGTTTACGATATGATTTTAAAACTTGAAAAAGACAGCGTTTATAATCGCACTATTCCAAACTTAGTCAGATCCCTGCTTGGTACTTTTGTTGCAACTAATAAGGTTCAGTTTAATCACCATTCTGGCAGAGGTTACAAACTTATTGCCGATAGATTGCTTGATCTAGATAAGTTGAATCCACAAATTGCTTCACGTTTGGCTTCAGGCTTCAAAGATTACAAACGGACTCCAAAAAATTTACAAGCATTTATGAAAATCGAACTAGAAAGAATAATCAAAACAGATGGTCTTTCTAAAAATGTTTTTGAAATAGTTTCAAAAATTCTTGCATAAATAATGGCATCAAGAAAAGCTTTCCTACTTAAACTAATGAACTTCTGGCCTCCATTTTTGGGGGCCGGCATTCATGTTGATTTTATGTCTAAAGATTACCACCGCATAGTTGTCTCGATGAAGCTTCGCTTTTGGAATCGCAATTACGTTAATACTCATTATGGCGGATCTCTCTATTCGATGACCGATCCGTTTTATATGTTGATGCTCATGCAGATTTTAGGACGAGATTTTTTGATCTGGGACAAAGCTGCCTCTATTCGTTTTAAAAAACCTGGATTAGGTAAAGTCTCAGCAGTGTTTGAGCTTTCTAGTGAGCAAATTGAATCTTTTAAAAATGATCTAAAAACCAAAGAGAAAATTGAACCCGTTTTAACAGTTTTAGTTCGAGATGAAGCCGGAAGCATTGTGGCCGAAGTTGAGAAAGTTCTTTTCATAAAAAATAAAAATTAGTTATTTTTTACAATCAATTTTTTTTAATAATTTTAAACTTGTGCCTTTGTGATGGGCCAGTGGATCAGGTGCGATGACTTTAATTGTTCCAATTGAAGCAACCAGGCCTCTGGTGAAATCCATTTTTTCTTCTATTTTCACATCAGCTTCGATCATTCGTCCGATATAGGGTGAGAGTTTGCTGGATTCGTTAAAATCTACTTTCAAATTAATTTCGGATTTTGAATCAGGGTTAATCACTAAACTTGAAACACCGTCTTTCATTATAACTTGGGCCGAAGCCAGGTACTCACCACAGGACCAAGCTTTCGGACAAACAGCAAGAGTGAGAAAAAGCAGAATGGACAAAGAAGAACGTATTTTCATCAGGGATCCGTTTTACAGCACAAAATCTTTGCAAGCACTGCTTTGTTTCTTATCAATTTTAAGATTACTATACATAGAATCGTAAAGTTTTCTTTCTTCTAATGCAATCTGATTTGCAATCGCATATGTCCCTTTCATCTCATTTAATTGATCTTTAAATTTTTGTTTATATTCATTTAAATTTGGATATTGGGAAAGTATTTCATTTTTTTTGTCCCGGGCCTTGGTATGCATTTCAATTGAGGCTTGAAATTGGGCCTGAGTATAAGGATCTTTTGCATTTTTTTTAGCGATAGTCACATTTCTGATAATGGAATCGTAATCAGTTTCCATCATTTGTTTCCAGGTAAAATTTCCATCCATCGTAGCCGTTTTTCTCCCCACAGTTGAACTTCCATTGAACAATTCTTTGCGACTAAGTTCAGCTACTCCCCAAGAGCGTACTAAATTTATATAACGGTCTTGCTTTTCTTTATATTGATCGATTAAGTTTTTTATTTTTTTAATCTCAGGAATATTTTTATTCATATTAAGTACGCTTGCTGCACGAAGAGATTCTAATTGTTTTTGCAAATCATCATATTGATTTTGGCGGGTACAAAGTCCACCGTTACTTGAAGCTTCTAAAAGGTAATTTGTCATTTTATCCAGGTTTGGATCTACTTCGTAATAATAAAGATAGGGAGTGAGGCTAGGATAAATTTCTTTGTTAATTGCTACTCCTTCCGGAGAAGAAATCATGGGATAAGAATTATCAGTTGTGCCTTTTCGAGTATCTAAAAATACATCTTCCAGCGATCTACCGGGCCTCATTTTATTGATAAAATTTTCTGAAAAAGTATTGTAACCAAAATGATTGGTACCAGTTGAAGAAATTACACATGTATTTTCATTTGCGAGCGACAAGCTATTTCCTGAGTGGCAACTAAAATCAATAATGGCCAATTTAATGCCTTTTTCTCGGGCCAAAGCTGTTAAGTTTTTAAGGGCATCTAAGCTCACATTAATAGAACCAGAACCCGAAAGACTATTGCGGTCTAATTGCGAAACAGAAGAACCGACAGCTATCTGGTGAGTGCTATCGTTGTCAGATTTCATCGCTCCGTGCGTATCTATCATAAGCATTAGTTGGTCGCCGGCCTTCATCTGGCCGCTTTTAATTTGTTGTTCGTAGTTTTTAATGATGACTTCATAATTATTTTTAGTGAACGAGCTCTTATTGATTGAATCGGAAAATTTCATTGCCATAATTGCTTCGGTCTGTGAGTGACCTCCGTTGAAGCTTATAACGTTTCTCCATTTATTTTTTTGTAAATAAGAATCGAGATAATTTAAAGTAGGATCAAAGATGGTGGAACTAATTTTTTCAGGTTCTCCTCCTCCACCTAACATGACGAATGTTCTCTCAACGCTATGGACCTGCGATGAAGCCAGAATAACTGATAAAGTAATTGAACAAAAAATTGAGTATTTCATAGGCTAATGTCTCCTAAAAGATCTACTCATTGTGACATGCTTTAGAATTTCGCTCAATTAAACTTTGCCCCAAAATGCCGAAGCTTTAATGGGGGCAAAAATTTAATGAATTTATGGTGACTTAGCTGCTATTTTCGAGAAATTTTATTGGAGTAGTGAACGTCCGCTTGATTTTAGATCATCACAGGCATGGGCAATTCTTTCTGTCATTCCAATCTCCGCGACCTTCAACCACTCTCTTGGATCGTAATGTTTTTTAGATCCAACTTCGCCATCAATTTTTAAAACTTTGTCATAGTTCTTCAACATATAGTCCACGACTGGTCTGGTGTAAGTGTATTGAGTGTCGGTATCGATATTCATTTTAACTACGCCGTAGTTAAGTGTTTCGTGAATTTCATGGAGTTCAGATCCAGATCCTCCATGGAAAACTAAAAAATGCTCAGCTTCGGCACCAAAAGTTTTTTTAACAGCATCTTGTCCGTCTTTTAAAATAGTCGGGCGAAGTTTTACATTTCCTGGCTTGTATACACCGTGAACGTTTCCAAAAGTAGCAGCATACATAAAAGTCCCAAGTGGTCTCAGGGCGCGGGCAATTTCCACCATTTCATCAGGTGTGGTATAAAGTTTATCAGCAGGTGCATGCTCGTTATTGACTCCATCTTCCTCTCCACCAACGACACCAGTTTCAACTTCCAGGATGATTTCACTTTTAGCGCATCTCTCCAACAGGGCCTTTGATTGTTTAATATTCTCGGCCAATGGAAGCTCAGATCCATCAAACATATGAGAGTTAAAAAGATTTGGGAGACCTTTTGCCCGGCGTTTTTCTGTCTCGGCAATAAGAGGAATCATGAAACTCTCCACGTATTGTGGGTGGCAATGGTCAGTATGCAGAGCAATTAGAATATTGTATCTGTCGGCCATTAGGTGAACGTGTTGAGCGAGTGAAATGGCTCCTAGGGCCATATCTCCGACCTTACCTGAAGCGAATTTTCCACCACCTGTAGACACTTGAATGATGCCATCGGACTTTTTATCAGCAAATGCCTTAAGGGCAGCATTGGCTGTAGACATAGAAGTCACATTTATCGCTGGAAAAGCATATCCGCCCTTCTTGGCGCTCGAAAGCATTTGTTTATATTGTTCGGGGGTTGCGATGGGCATATCAAACTCCTTATATTTAGCGTTAAATAATTCATTTTTTCAGTCGACAAATTGTAGGATGAAAAAAATTTTGTTACCATAAAAATCCAATATTGCAGATAATTTTAAATGACTTGGGGTACCTATGCTTAAGAAAGTAGAAAAAAAATATTCAGTTAAAACGACCGCGAAAGTAACGCTAAAAAAATGGTACGAACTTATGACTCTTGGTCGTATGTTAGACGAGAGAGCGCCGAATTATTTAAAACAGGCAATCGGCTGGTCTTATCACGCGCCATACGCAGGACATGACGGAATCCAGCTTGCTATTGGTCAAACTTTTACCAATGGTGAAGATCATCTTTTTCCTTATTACCGCGATATGCTTACTGCAATCTCGGCAGGGATGACTGCTGAAGAAATTATATTAAATGGTATTTCAAAGGCGACAGATCTTGCGAGTGGTGGAAGACATATGTCGAATCACTTTGCAAAACCTGCCTGGAATATTCACAATGTTTCGTCTTGTACTGGTAATCATACTTTGCACGCTGTGGGAGTGGCCCGGGCAATGAAGCGCTATAAGCATTCAGGTGTTGCGATTTCAAGTCAGGGAGAGTCTTCAGTTTCTGAAGGGTATGTTTACGAAGCAATTAACGGAGCAAGTACAGAAAAGCTTCCTGTTATTTTTGTGTTTCAAGATAACGGTTACGGTATTTCTGTTCCTAAGAGCGATCAAACTGCCAACGAAATTGTAGCCTATAATTTTACTGGGTTTAAAAATCTATGCATCATCCATTGTGATGGAAAAGATGTTTTCGACTCGATGTCGGCAATGGATGAAGCTCGCAGACACGCTATTGAAAATATGGAACCGGTCATTGTTCACGCAGACTGTGTGAGAATCGGGAATCACTCTAACTCAGATAAACACGAATGGTACCGCGACGATAAAGAGATTGCTGAAGCGAAAGCCCAAGACCCGTACCCGCGATTTAGAAAAGAATTATTAGATGGAAAAGTTTTTTCTGAAAAAGAATTAGTGGCAATTGAAGAAGAAATGAAAAAGGTTATGCTGGATGCTCATATGAAAGCGATGAAAGCTCCTAACCCGGATCCAAAATCAATTTATGATTTTCTATTCGCACCGGTCTATCCGGCCGCAAAATACCCTGAAGGAGTTCATAACGATCAATCTGAACCTATTAAATTTATCGATGCAATCAATGGAACATTAAAAGCTGAATTTCGTCACAACCCGAATACTTTTATTTGGGGACAAGATATGGCCAACAAAGAAAAAGGCGGAATCTTTAACGTTTCAAAAGGAATGCAGCAGGAGTTTGGGAAAGAGCGAGTTTTCAACGGACCGATTGCTGAAGATTTTATTTTGGGAACGGCCAATGGTTTTTCTCGTTTTAGAAAAGATATTAGAGTGGTTGTTGAAGGTGCAGAGTTTGCAGATTATTTCTGGCCGGCCATGGAGCAATACATTGAGATGTCTCATGAATACTGGAGAACAAACGGAGCATTTACACCGAACGTTCTTATTCGACTGGCAAGTGGGGGATATATTGGTGGTGGATTATACCATTCGCAAAATTTAGAAGGCTCTCTAGCTTCAATTCCTGGTATACGTATTGTTTGTCCTTCTTTTGCTGATGATGCTGCGGGATTAATTAGAACAGCAATGAGATCTGAAGGTCCGACTGTCTTTTTAGAGCCAAAAACTTTATATAACTCAAAACTTGCTATGACTCCGGTGCCGGCAGATTTTGAGGTTCCATTTGGGAAAGCCAGGGTGCGAAGAATTGGTGCGGACCTGACAGTCCTTACCTATGGAAATACGACTCATATGTGTCTGGAAGCCGCTGAAAAATTAGCTGTTGAAGGATACGATGTAGAAGTTATAGATCTTCGCTCACTCATACCTTTAGATGAAGAAGCAATTATAACATCGATTAAAAAAACTAATCGTTGTTTAGTCGTTCATGAAGATAAGGTATTTGGTGGTTTTGGTGGTGAGTTAGTCGGGATTATTAACGACAAAATTTTTGACCATCTCGATGCACCGGTTAAGCGCGTTGGTTCTCCATACCTTCCGGTTGGTTTTAGCCGCATCCTAGAACGAGCAATCTTGCCAGACACTCAAAAAATCTATGAAGGAATGCTTTCATTACTCAAGTATTAATTTTAAAAATGCCTTCTTATGAAGGCATTTTTTTTTCCATCGTTCATCTTGAATAATGCTAATATAGTATCAAGAAACTCTTTGGAAAATGAATGAAAAAGATCCTGATCGTCTCTGATAATGAATTTTTAAATCTTTTATACGTGATGAACCTAGAAGTTTATCTTGCAGTAAATATAACTCTCGTTAAATCAGTTGATGATGCGATCGTTGCACTTAAGGGTAAAGAAAAATTTGATCTAATCCTTACCTCGGAATTGGTAAATAAAGTGCTCGCTTCAGAAGCCTTGGAAAAATATTTAAAATCTAATACTCAAAAAATTCCAATGATTATTACCGGTGCAATCAAAGATGAAGTTATAAGCGAAAATATTTTTGGAGTCATTGGTAAGTTTAATATTCAAGCGATTTTAAAAAACAGTGCCAAGATTTTGGGAATAACTGCCAAGCAAATGGCCGAACTCGATGTTGGAGCTTATTATCCAATTTCAATTGCTCCACTTTTGGGTTTTTCAAAAGCTCCTTGCCAGATTTTTACTCAGAATGAAAAGATCTATAAGTCCTTAGTCAGAGGAGATGATCCAATGGGAGATCTACTTCTTGAGCAGAGTAAAATAGGGATTCAGCAAGTTTTTGTAAACAGCAAAGACCGTTTAATCATAACGAATAAAATTTCTTTAACCTTGATTGAGAAAATCACTGCTTCTTTAAAAAACCTTGAAGACGCCCCGGTTGAAAAGAAAGTTCAGGCCTTAAGTGATGGCTATGAATTTGCTGCGGCCAATTTATTCTCTAGCGATGAAATCAAACAACAAATGCAAGAGATAGCATCGGCTTCGGCGCGTGTAATGCAAGATGTGGCCAAAGATAGCACAAATGTAAAATCTTTATTGGCGGTCTTGATGAGTAATAGGGATGGATACATCTTTACCCACTCTATGATCACATCTTATGTAGCCTATCATATGATTAAAAACGTCACATGGGGCGGGGAAAGCCAAGTTGAAAAAATCAATTTTGTTCTTTTCTTTCATGATATATTTTTAGCTCCCATTTATTTAAAACACCCGGAATTAAAAATTGAATCGTCGTTACTTGAAAATCCAAATCTAGATGAAAAAGAAAAAGATATTGTCTTAAATCACGCCAAGCTTGCCGCTGAACTCGTCGTTGGATATAAACGCTGTCCGATGGGTGCTGATGTATTAATCAAGCAACATCATGGAATGAAAAAAGGAAAAGGCTTCGTTAAATTTTATATGGAAGATCTCTCTCCACTTTCAAAGATTCTTTTAATTGCTGAAATGTTTGTTGAAGAATTTATGAAGTCTCATGATCAGAAAATTCCTTTTAATGCAAAAATAGTAATTCCTAAAATGATCAGTGAATTTAAATCTCCTTCCTATACCAAGATGGTTCAGTCTTTAGTAAATGTTCCATTATAAATAAAATACTTTTCAAGGCATTTGATTTGGATCTCTTGAGTATTAATTCAAAAGATCCAAATCAAAAATTAGCTTATAGATTTACTTTGATTTATGAGTATAAGTACCATCCCAACCAGGAGGAGGCGGAACTTCTTGAAAATCCAGACAGATCGTAAGCATTCGATCGAAGCTTTTATCTTCAGGATATTTATCATGAAGCGTCTTTAATATGGCCGATGCTTCACTGAAATTTTGTTTTAGATACATTGCAAATGACTTTTCATAAAGATCGAGAGTTTCCTTGTCACTATAGAGGTGATGACTTGGATGCAGAACTTCGTAAATAGTCACAGCATTTTCTTTACCTTTAACTTTCACTTTATCCAGAGTTCTCATCGTAAATTCTTTTGCCAGTTCAGGTGGAAGCGCATTTTTTGTATATTCAGAAATGTTTAATTGAACGCCATAAAATTTACAAAGGGATTCAAGGCGAGCACCGAGGTTCATGTTGTCGCCAAGTGCAGTATAAGCAAAAATTTGATTTGATCCCATGTTACCAACTGAGCATTCACCGGTGTTTAATCCGATACCGTGTTTAAAAATAGGGAACCCATCACGTTTAAATTCTTCGTTGATTGCAGGAAGACGCTCAATCATTGCAATAGCACCTTTGATTGCCCAGTACGGATGATTATCGACTTCAACTGGTGCTCCCCAGAATGCAACCATTGCATCCCCTATATATTTATCAAGAGTTCCCTTATGCTCAAACAACGTATCAGTCATCATCGTCATATATTTATTCAAACATAGAGTAAGCTGTTCCGGTGTGAGTTTTTCTGAGATAGAAGTGAAATCTCGAACGTCAGAAAAGAAAACTGTAATATTTTTCTTCTCACCGCCAAGTCGAACCTTGTCCGGATTTTTTAAAAGGTCGTTAACGATTGAAGGGGCCAGGTAGCGGGAGAAGGTCCCTTTGATTTTTTTCTTTTCTTTATTTGATTGATAAAAATGCAGGAAAGTCGACCATGAATAACAAATCACAACTGAAAAAAGACAAAAGAACAATCGCAGGTTATATCCGCGAGGAATAAAATAATAAGTGTCTAAGAAAAGAAAACCCACAATGATGGCATTGACTACAACAAAGTCCAGAATGGCATGACCGATAAGCATAGTTCCAATGATCGTTATAGAACCAAGTGCTAAAAGAATCCAGGAGTATTTAGTTGATTCATTTTCTGATACGAAATATTTACCATCCAATAACATATGTACCATGTTCATGTGAAAAACAACTCCTGGAAGAGCTGAATCGACAGGTGTATTTCTTAAATCGTGGGCCCCAAAAGCCGTGGAAGCGATAAAAACAATTTTGTCTTTAAAAATTTCAGTCATCTTTGGATCGCTATTTTTGGCATTAAAAATATCGAAAATCGAAACTACAGGAAAGTGATCCAGACCACCGAGCCAACGAATTTTTGTTTCACCGTTATAATTTAAATAAGACACTCCGGTTTTAGTTCTTAATAGGGCCGATTCAGGAGAAGGAATTTCAACAGTTGGTTTATCGCTGGTGTAAAACTGGTAAGTTTGCAAAGCAAAAGATGGAAAATAAATGGAATCTATATTTGTGACTAGGGGATAATGGCGGAAAACTCCATCCGAGTCGGCTTCGGCTTCGATGTGCGAAATCCCTACATCAGAATTTGCAAGAATTGGTATAGGATAAACCTTTCTCCCAACAAGGTTGGGTTGAAGGTTGGCGCCTTGGGCCTGTTTAGTATCGAGCATGAAATTTAGAAGCTGATCGGGGGCTTCTTTAAAATAATTTTCTTCATCAATTTTTTCTGAATCTTTGATATCTACTGAAAAAGGAAGAATGACTTTTCTCCCGGGAGTTGATTGAAAAGCTTTGATACTGTTAGACAGAACAATGTCCGGAGACTCGGCATTACAGGCGACTTCAGGTTCAGAATAAAAAACATCAAAGGCTAAAATCTTAGCACCAAAAGTTCCAAGCTTGTCGATGAGCTGAGCATGTTTAGTTCTAGTCCATGGCCATCTTCCAATCTTATTTAATGAATGATCGTCAATTGCTGCTAATACCATGCGGTCATCTTTTTTCTTTTTATCTATAGTAAATTTCATTCGAAGATCAAAAAAACGATCTTCAAAAAATGAAGCATAGGTCAGAATAAATGATTTATCACTGTTGGAACTTAAATCACGCTCGCTGGTTGAAAGCAGAATACTAACAGCTGAAAAAGCAATGATTAAGCAGATTCCAATATATTGGAAAATTCTAAATAGCATATTGATCGACTCCGATTATTAGAAGCTGTAGCGAAACTCCGTACTAAAGACATGCTTTTTGTAGTCGTAATCACTAAGCTTGGATTTATTTTTCGTAAAATCGTAATTTATTGAAATTTTCATTTTTCTATTGATCTCCTTTGAGAGGTCAATAGATGGGTTGAATGTGAGTTCCGTGCCTCTAGTTGCATTTTGCTCTTTTGTATCTGTGATCGTTGTTGCGAGGGCCAGGCCTAGTGTGTACTTAGGCATAAAGTCAGAAACAAGATAATCAAAACGGAGCAGATAGGTATCAGTATTGGTTGAAGGGTTATTAAAGTTATTGATAAAATCAGCTTCAAGAAGTGCTATTAATAAATTTTGATTAGCGAGTGAAAAAGTCTGATCACCACTGATGCTAGTTGTGTGGTTGCTGATTGATTCAGTTTCACCTGTAAAATCTTTGCGTTTAAATTTGAAAGAAGTGTCACCGGCACTAAAATAAGTAAAGGCTTCCCCGATTCCAAAAGTAGATGAAGTTGAATAAGCTTTGCGTTTATGAGTCTGTTTCCAGTCTTTTAACAATTTCCCAAATTCAACATCAAAAAGAAAACTTGCAGGTTGAGAAAAAGCCACATGTTCATATTTATTTTTTAGGTTGGCATTGATTGAAAAAGAATCATTTTGGTAAACCTGAGGACTATCTTGATCACTGTGCTGAACAAAGTTAACCCGAACTTCTGGAGAAATAATAAATCTTTTTTTTAAAACAATATCGTATTTGCCATAAACTTCTGATTCAAAAATAAATGATTCTTTTTTTGACTGCTGTATATTATTTTCTTCATTGGTTAAAGAAATATTGCTATCAAATTTAATTTTTTGAGAAAGGTAACCATTGTATCTTTTTGATGAAATTCTTCTTCCGTTTGCCATTAGATCGGGATCTAAATTAAATTCTTTTTGGATTTCATGCAGCCGTTGATCGATTTCACTGGCAGCTTGAGAACCCTTGTCTGTGTTATAGGCCTGTTTCATCATAGGTACGATGTATTTCTCTACACTTTTTTCCAACTCATTTTTGTCTTTTACTTTTTCTCTCATTATCAACAACAGAGTCTCAGTTAACTGGAATCGGGCGATTTGCTTGATTTTAGTATCTGATTCTTTATTTTTTATTAGCTCAGTGTAGCTGTCTTTTGCCTCCGAATACTCTTCGAGAATTTGTGAAATATGTGCGACGTAGTAGATAGAAGCAGGCGTATTGAATTTTTTTTCAGCAGATTCTTTGAAAGCTTTACGAGCGGCCTTTAATTCATTGGCTGCATAAAGTGCTTGTCCATATTCATATTGAAGATCAGAATTTTTATTTTTTTCATTAATGGCCGACTCAAAACTTTTAATGGCCTTGTCAAATTCTTGAAGTTTGGAGTAACAAATTCCTTCCAAATAGGCACGTTGTCCCAAGACAAAATCTTTTGAATCACTTTTTTCTAATGCAGAAAGTGCTTTTATATATTGACCATTTTTAAAAAATTGATTGAATTCATTTAGTGAAGAGGATTGAGCATAAAGATTTAAACTTAAAAGTAGGGTCAACGGAGTGACCATTTTTAATTTACTAAAAGTAAGTGACAAGAAACTTTGTTTCTTCATTTTTTTTCCTTCCGTAGAAAAAAAGAGCGCACTCTTGAGTGCGCTCATCATTTTTTTAATTTTTGATATTATCAATGATTATAATTGATATTTAATTACTGTGCATTGAAAATAAATTTTACTTTTGAAGTAGGGCTTATTACCCCCGCATCTGTCGCTGCTTGTCTGAGTGTTTCAGTCGTCGATATTCGTTCTGCCGCTACTGCACGCTGAGCCTCACTCATACCGGCGGGTGCTGGAGCTCGAGGTATAACTGGGGCAGCAAATGTATTTGTGAAGATTGCCATCTCAGGCCGAGCATCATAAATTTTTGGAACATCAATCTTGATGGCCATTGCCGATGTAGTGGCAGCTGCCGTGGCTGCATCAGCACTGGCCGGTGTACGATTACCGGCACCAGGTGCAGCTGCTTGAGCAGTCGTGGCATCAGCAGGTTTGTCGCCTTCTTTTTTATCGCCTTCTTTTTTGTCGGCTTCTTTTTTGTCTTCTTTCTTATCGTCTTTTTTCTCTTCCTTTTTTTCTTCTTTATTGATTACTTGAGTTTTAGCATAAGCAGTAGCGTCTACTAAAACGAATTTTCCGTCAGTCCCTAGTTTTAATCCTTCCGGCGCTTTGTATTCACCAGTCGATTTATCAATTTTTCCGTAACTTTCAGGTACCACATAAGTTTTTGAGTTCGGATCGAACACGGCATTTACTGGAGGAGGAATAATATTGACTGTATTTAAGTCGACGATTGATCCGGCCGGTAGTTTGTACTCACCAGTCTTGGCATTGAAGAATCCGTTAGGATCAGATTTTGTTGTTTTTTCTTTCTCTGGAGCACTAGAGGCCGTGATGTTCGAAAAAATAGCGCTATCAGCTCCTGGAGGCAGAGGATTTCGGTATTGTTTTTTGTTGATTTCTGTTGATTCCTTTATTCCCGTTTCATTATCATGAAGAGCATCGATTTGTTTTGTCCCAAGAAGAGTTGGGGTCATAGCTCTTTCAGCAACGTTTAAATTAACTGCAGAAATTTGTCCGCGCTCAACCATAACGGCTTTTTCGCTAGAGACAACTTTTTCAAGATTGCGTTGGTCAAATTTATCTTCGCGTGCACCTTTCTCAATATGGGCCATGGCCACTTTGCCTTCAAAGGTAATGAGTGCCGTGTTTTGATTTTCAGGGTTGAAGTTAATTTGGAAATCGGTTCCGCGAATACCCATGGCAGCTGTTTTAGTTTTGATATAAAGTTTACTCTTACTTTTATCATCCATCTCCATATAGTCTTTAGTTACTTGAGAGCGAATTTGTCCTTTAACTAAAGTGATGATCCCGGCTTCTTTTTTTGGAAAAGCGTTGATGATCATTTGAGAATTTGGTCCAAGGTTCATTAGAGATTTATCAATGAAAATAAGTTTCACAAAACTTTTTTCTGCCGTTTGAAGAGTAGCTCCTTCGGGAATAGATTGATCGACTTTCACGTCAACCATTGTGCCGTCTAGATACCTTGCCTTAACTTGCCCTTTCATAATCACTACTTTTGCAACTCCTGCATAAAGCATTTGAGAAAAAGTCATGGTCAATACACCCATCATCAGCTTGATTGGCATCTTCATATAAATCCTTTCATTAAATTCAAGTCTAAAGAAGTAATAGACTAAACATCTCTTCGTTAATTATAGGTTAGTTCTTTAGAAGTGCTTTCAGACTTATTAACATATGAATTTAGGGTTAGTGAATTGCTCAAACTTGATTGACCTGACCATTTTAAGAGCTATTTGAAAGGCATGTAGCTGATATCTAAAAAAGAGTGATGCCAAAACGGAAGATAAAATAGTGCCCACGAAAGTCTGTTGAATTGTCTTTTTGAAGAGTGATTACATCTTTAAAATCAGAAGCGTCAACTATAAAAATTTTATGAGACCTCATATAGCTATAGCCGATCTCGAAGAAAGTTGGATGGGTCTCTTTAAAAGGCACAACTTCTTCAAAACCAATATTGATACTTCCTCCGCGATTCTCAAAGCTGATGCGTTTTTTACTACTAAAATTGGCTCCACTCAAATCATTGTTCAAGGTAAAAGTATGTAGCGACCAAGTCGGACCTGCATCTACAAATAAGTTCCAGCGATTATAAATAATGTAAGGAGTATAGTAACGAACAAGTGGACTTAAAGCGAAAATTCGATAATGCCCATTACCTGTTATATCATTTGAATTCACTTCAAAAGTCATGTCTTTGAGTGTTCCAAATAAAACATCAGAGCCAACCATCAGTTCCCAATTATTCCATTTGTAACCAACACTAGTATTAAATCCTATTCCGGAGCTCTCAGTCTGATCTTCTCGTTTTTCATTAATTGGAATAAAACTGGTTTTAAAGTAAATTTTGTTAATACTAATTCCAGCTTTAATATTAAAATTATCTTCAACGGAATGTTTATTGCTCTCAGCTCTCACTGAGCTTAAAGCAATTAACATAGTTAATAAAAAGGAGGTAATTGTTTTTAATGTTTTCATCAAAACCTAAAATCCCATCGAATCATGGCACCTTTATCAGCATCTTCAAGTTTTGGAATAATAAGAGTCCGACCTTCATAAATTGGAAGAAGAGTAGCCGGATTTAAGATATGGCCTACAATTTTTCCAAGCGTATTTCCAGAATTAAGTAAATACATTGAAGCATTTTCAATTCCAAAACCTAAAACTGTTCCTAGCACCGGAGTTTGGTAAAGATCCTGAACACTACCTGGCTCAGTAAAAATTTCTACCGTCATTTCAAATAAGGCCGAAGATATAAAAGTCATTTCGAACGCGCCCAATATGTCATAGCCATCTGCTCGATAAAGTAGATACAGTTGGGAGCCGGTAAGCGGATGAACAAAATCGTTCCAGAAAGGCTCATCTTGATCAAAGACTAACTTTCCAAAATTGCGACCGTAGTTTTTTACACCACCGACACCATGGAAAACTTTAGGCTGAACGATGGGGTAAAAAAACCATGTCATGCCGTAAACAATCCCAATGTTTTTTGCACTCTCGGCCAGGCTGTGCTCGCGGTCTTGATAACCGTATTGATAAAGTGGAAGACGTTTGCCTGTTTTGGGATCGGCCTGTACTTTGTCACTAAATGTCTCTTTTAATTCATCTTTAATTTCAGCAGGTGTGGCGTATGAATATCTTGGAATAAATTCCAAAAAAACGGCAAACATAAATAGGATCAGGACAAACTTAGTCATATTATGGTAAGGATAGTGAGAGCATTAAATTTGGCCATTTTTAGCACATTGTCATGCTATTGAAAACGCCAAACAGGCGTAAGCAGGAAAATTATGATTAATTATGATTTAGAAAAAAAGAAGTCGCAATTTCATCAACATGTATTGAATCTTCAAGATGAAATTACTAAAGCGATTCTTGCTATCGATCCAGAGGTAGAGCTTATAACAGATCCTTGGGAGCGCTTTGATCATAAAGACATGCCAGGTGGAGGAGGAATCACTCGCGCCTTTCGTGGAGAGATTATTGAGAATGCCGGAGTGAATACCTCAAAAGTATTTGGTGCAATTGATCCAGAATTTGCTAAAAAATTAGGCGGCACGGGTGAAGAGATGTGGGCCTGTGGCATATCGTTGATTATCCATCCAAAAAATCCCAAAGTTCCAACTGTTCACGCCAATTTTAGAATGATAGAGGCCGGAGATAAATTCTGGTTTGGTGGTGGGGCCGATCTCACGCCTTATTACCCCCACAAAGAAGACTTTGATTACTTTCACCATACTTGGGAAACTGCATGTGCCCCTTATAATTGTTACGAATCAATGAAAAAAGAATGTGATAAATATTTTGTAAACACTCATCGGGGTGGAGAAATGAGAGGAGTTGGCGGGATCTTTTTTGATCATTACAACACTTCAAACCTAGACTCCGATCTTGAGATGGTTAAAGATCTTTCAAATCACTTTATTAAATCTTATTTTCCAATAGTCGGAAAAAGATTGAACGAATCCTACACCGATGACGATGAAGATTTTCAACTTCACCGCAGAGGGCGTTATGTAGAATTTAATCTACTTCATGATCGCGGGACTATGTTTGGTTTAAAAACCAATGGTCGAACAGATTCTATATTAATTTCACTGCCAGCTCGTGCAAAATTTTCTTATAAATATGCTCCCAAAGCAGGATCTCCTCATTCCGAGATGATGAAATATTATTTCGCTGATAATAATTCAGGAAATAAATGATCTTAAATATTATCTTGCTCTCCTTCTCGAGCGCCATTTGGGGGTTTGGATTTATTGCCACTCGCTGGACATTTCAGGTATTCGATCCTTTTTGGTCTAATGCTTTAAGATTTTCGTTGGCGGCACTTCTTAGTATTCCTTTTCTTCTTTATAAAAAATCATTTTGGCGCAAAAAAAATATATTAAAAAAAGCGATGTTGAGTTCTGTTTTTTTATTGGGAACACTTTTATTTCAAACTTTGGGACTTACTAGTACTACGGTCGCTAAAAGCGGATTTATCACAACTCTTTATTCACTATTTATTCCTCTCACCATGATGGCCTTTACGGGAAAAAAATACCGAGGAACATTTTGGGGCTTGATTTTTATGGCCTTAGTAGGGATGGCATTGATGTGTAATCTTGAAGTAAAAGATTTGAATAAGGGTGATTTTCTAACCTTGTTATGTGCTATCAGCGCCGCTTTTCATATTATGTATATAGGTATTGTTGCGAGCGAGATTCCCTCGGCCATAGAATTTAATTTTCTTCAAAACATTTTCGTTGCTATTTTTTCAGTGATAATCGCTTTGATTTTTAAAGGACCGGTTGATTTAACTCCTCTCGCTGATTATCACTCTGATGCTGTCAAAGGTTTGCTTTTTCTCGGTGTGATTTCCAGTTTAATTTCATTTACTATTCAGGTTGTGGCCCAAAAAAAAATACCTGCTCATATTGCAGGTTTAATTTTTTTAATGGAGTCGCCGTTTGCAGCACTGTTTGGCTATCTCGTCTTAAAAGAACTTTTGAATCCATTAAATCTCTTAGGTGCATTTTTGATTATTATGTCGGTCTTGCTTGTGCCAGTATTTGGAAGAGAAGTGACTACTCTAAAACGAGCTCCAGAAGAGCTGTAAAGAGTAGTCATATTATAAAAAATTATGGATTGAATTTTTTGTAAATTCCCATCATTTTAGTTTTAGTTGCACCTGTTAAATTAATCATTAACAAGATACCAGCATTTTCACCTTTATCGTCGTTACCAACTAATGAAATTGTTCCGGCCGCTTTTGTGTTCATGTAATATCTAAAACTAGCAATAGCTCCGTCAACGCCAACTACAGCTGGTACGAAGATACCAAAAACATCTTTACCTAAGTAAAAAGACATATTGTGGAATTTTTCAATTGAGAAGGCCACCGCCGGCAATGAACCACCGCTAACACCAGGAAGGTTTCTTCCTCCTGGAAGTTTTTGTGGATCAAGTTTATCTAAACCACCGTCAACGATATCTTTAAGTGAAATTGAAATGCTCATAAGAGTTCCACTCGATTGAAGATCGGGAGAAATTTCTAAATAAGAATACTTATATTTTGGAATATTATACCGAAGGCCCCCATCTAATTGAACGTTTTCAAAAACCATAGAGATTAATAAATTGTCTTGAAGTAGAGAAACGTTTGGACCTTGAACACCAGCGATCTGGATGTTTGAAGAGCTGTTATTCCCGCAAGAAGTTGCAAAGCCAAGTGTAAAAATTGCGATCGAAGCGACTAAATACCTTTTCCATTTATTCAACATAAAACTTTTCTCCTGTTGAGATTGATGCAGACGTTTTTATTTATGAATAAGTTCGGAACTAGGCAAAAAAATCTTAGAGCTTATTTCGATCTCGTAAATTGTTTTTAATAAGATTGATGATTTCTTCATCGCTTAGGTCTGGTTGTTGAGTCTTTTGATCAGTTATCATTAACTCAATTTTAGTGATTATCTCTAATAAGAGATTACAGTTTTGAATGATCATAAGACCTCCTGTTAGTATTATGAATCATAAGTTTGACATGTCAAACTCTTTTCTTTTACAGGAGTGTTTTGCCTTATTTTATTTAAAATTCAGGAGCAATATAAACTTCGATTTCAGGATTCAATTCGTCTCTTAAAATGGCCTTAATTGCTTCAAGCGTGCCAGAGGCAGAGCTAGGACAGGTTCCACAAGCACCTTGATATTTTACCATTAAAATATTGTCCTCATAGCTTAATGCCTGGATATCTCCACCATCTCCTTGAAGGCCAGGTCTAATTGTTTTATCTAAAATCGCTTCAATTTGTTGAAGCTCTGGAGATAGATTTGTTCTTCTATCAGCTTCCGGATTTGGTTCGTTATAATCAGGATTATGTGCAGGCATATGCTCTTTTAATACTGCTGTAACATTTTTTTCAACACTATCCCAATCTTCATAAGAAAATTTTGTTACAGCGATTACGTTTTCAAAAAAGTGCAATTGATCTACACCGCGAACTTTAAAAAGTTCGAGGGCCAGCTGGTTTTCGCCACACTCAGTTGGAGACCTGTAAGTAGAATTTCCTACATTTTTAACAGGAATATTCAAAATAAATTTTAGTGCATTCGGATTTGGAGTTGGTTGGATATCTATATCAAGTTCTATTTCTGTATTTGGAGTTCCCATAAATTCCTCTTATATTTTTCTTGTATTTTCTTTTATAGTAAAAAACTGCGTGCTTTTTTAAGTGCGTTTATAAATACATCAACCTCTTCTTTTGTATTATAAAAAGCAAAAGAAGCTCTGGCCGCGGCAGTACAATTAAATCTTTTTAAAAGTGGTTGTGTGCAATGATGCCCGGTTCTTATTGCTACTCCTTCTTTATCCAAAATAGTTCCCAAATCATGGGGGTGAGCACTTTCTAATAAAAAAGAAATTACACCTGATTTCACTCGAGCTTCGCCAATGATGCGAATGCCATTTATTTTTTTAAGTTCACTCGTGGCATACTCTAATAACTCGTGTTCGCGTTTTGCGATTTCATATAAACCGATAGAATTCATATAATCAATGGCAGCTTTAAAGGCGATGATTTCGGCAATGGCCGGTGTGCCGGCTTCAAATTTATTGGGAAGAATATTATAAGTTGTCTTTTCAAACGTCACTTCAGAAATCATTGCTCCTCCACCTTGGTAGGGAGGCATCTGATTTAAGAGCTCTTCTTTTCCGTATAAAAAACCAAGTGCATTCGGGCCAAAAACTTTGTGAGCTGAAAAAACCAGAAAGTCACAATCGAGATCCTGAACATCAACACTCATATGAGCGATTGACTGGGCAGCATCCACGCAGAATTTTGCGCCTACTGCGTGAGCATCTTTAATCATTTCTTTAATTGGATTCACAGTGCCAAGAGTATTAGAAACATGAACAATAGATACAATTTTAGTTTTTTTATTAAGTAGTTTTTTATATTCAACCTGATCGATATCTCCGCGGTCATCAATTGGAGCAATTATAACTTTTGCGCCGGTAGTTTCAGCGATCATTTGCCAGGGAACAATATTTGAATGATGTTCCATTACAGAAATCAGTATTTCGTCGCCTGGACTTAGAAATTTTTTTCCGAAACATTGGGCCAGTAGATTAAGTGATTCAGTAGTGCCTTTAGTATAAATGACTTCGTAAACATGATGAGCATTAATAAGTTTTTGGACAGCAATTCTTGTTTCTTCAAAATGGCGTGTACCCACTTCAGAAAGTGTATGAATTCCGCGGTGAACGTTGGCGACTTCATGAGAGTAATACTCAGTAATAGCATCGATCACAACTTTTGGTTTTAACGTCGTAGCGGCATTATCAAGGTAAACCAAAGGATGATTATTTACTTTAATTTGTAATTGAGGAAAATCGGATCTGATTTTTTGTATATTCATAAATTCATTTCACTTAATGCTGTTTTTTCAAAATGCTCGATCAACATTGCTTCAGCTAATTTTTTAATGATTGTATTTTCTATTTTTAAAATCACGTCTGCTGCAAATCCGTGGCAGAGCATACGCTTTGCTTTGTCCTTCGGAATCCCGCGAGACTCAAGATAAAATTCTTCATCTTTTGATAACTGCCCGACAGTGGCTCCGTGAGAGCACTTAACGTCATCGGCATGAACTAATAGCTGAGGCCGTGTATCGATATGAGCCTTTTTAGAAAGTATTAAATTTTTATTTAACTGCGACGATGAAGATTTTTGTGCATCTTTTTCAATGATGATTTTTCCAGTGAATATGCCGTGAGAGTCTCCACTTAAAATCCCTTTGAACAACTGATCTGAAGTAGTGTGAGGAGCAAAATGAGTAATCGTTGAAAAAACATCAGTATGTTCAGAGTTTTTTAAAGCAAACAATCCGTGAACAGCGGCTTCGGCACCCGCTTCCATTAAGCCCACGTTGATATTATGGCGAGCGGTAAGAAGACCGTAGTCCAGAGTCATAGATTTAAAATTTGAGTCTCGATACAATTTTGCATCCGTTAACCCAATATGAACGGCACTCGGAGCTTCTGATTGCATTTTTACGTGTTCAACTTGAGCATTGCCTAAAAGCTTAAATCTGGTCACTGCATTAGTTGTATACTGAAGTTTTTCATTGCTCGTACTAAAAATTTCCAAAAAACTTACTTTTGTATTTTCTTCCGCTGTAATAGTAAGACGGGGTGAAATCATTTTATTCACACCAACATCATCTACAAGGTGGACTATGGTGATTGGAAAATTTATGACGGTATTTGTTTTGATTTTCAAAGCAAGAGGTGAGAGTGCCACACCAAAATTGAGAGAGTCAAAAGTATCAAAGAATTTATCTTCAACCACTAAAGCATCCAATTCAATTCCGTCAGGAAGAACTGAGAGGAATTTATTAAAGATCCCATTATTAAAAATGATCATGCCCTTTTTATCGAGTACCAGTTTTGGAACTTCATGAATGATACTTTCTTTTTGTTCATAGAAACGAGGTGATAAGTTTTTGGCAATATTAGTATATTTCCAATCTTCATTATTTTTACCTGGGATCCCCAGGCGATCAAAGGCCGAAAGCGCATTTTTCATGGCAGTTTGATAGCTTGGACTTAAGTCCACTGCTTTTTTTAATATTGCTTCTGAGTTTTTTAGCAATTCTGTTTTTAATATTTGATCCATAAACTTTTCTCGTGAAATTTCTCTAATTCTTACTTAATGCTTTTGAGATTCTTCGAACTCTTTAATAACCCAGTCATAACCTTTTTCTTCAAGATCGTGAGCGAGCTCTTTTCCACCTGATCTAATAATTTGTCCTTGATAGAGAACATGAACGTGATCAGGAATGATATAATCAAGCAGTCTCTGGTAATGAGTGATTAAAATTGTAGCGTTGAATCGACTCTTTAATGCGTTCACTCCTTTAGCGACAATTTTCAAAGCATCAATATCAAGACCAGAATCAGTTTCGTCTAATAAAGCTAATCTAGGATTGAGCACTGCCATTTGCAAAATTTCGTTTTTCTTTTTTTCTCCGCCTGAGAATCCGCTGTTTACCGGACGATCAAGAAAACTTTCATTCATTTCCAAGAGTTCAAGTTTAGGTGTCAAAAATTTCCTGAAATCTTCTGAATTCATTTCAGGAGCACCGTTATATTTACAAGTTTCATTAAAAGCTTCATGCAGAAAATTAAAATTAGTGACTCCTGGAATTTCTACCGGATATTGAAAGCCTAAGAAAATTCCACTTTTTGCACGCTCGTCTGCTTCAAGCTCTAAGAGATTGCGGTCTTTAGCATTAATTTTAAAAGTAATGCTTCCTTCTGTAACATTGAAGGCCGGATGACCGGCAATGACTTTTGAGAGAGTACTTTTCCCAGAACCGTTGGGACCCATAATGGCGTGAACTTCGCCTGCTTTCACAATCAGGTTAATGCCTTTTAAAATTTCTTTAGTCTCACCATTAGTTTCAATACTTGCATGGAGATTTTTTACTTCGATCATTTGTTACCTTCGTTTGCAGAACTCTAATACTATGTTTTGTTTTTTACTTTTTTCTGCGGCATAAAAATGCTCCACTTGTGCATTTTTTCCGCAAACTATCCGATACTATTTTCTAATTTCATTTCTATTAATTTTACGGCCTCAACTGCGAACTCCAGAGGAAGTTCTTTAAAGACATCTTTGCAAAATCCGTTGACGATCATGGAGATACATTTCTCTTCTGATAATCCACGAGACTTCAAATAGAAAAGTTGGTCTTCACTTATTTTTGAAGTAGAAGCTTCGTGTTCTACTACTGCAGTATTGTTTTTGACGTCTATATAAGGAAAAGTATTGGCACTGGCCTTGTCACCAACCAGCATCGAATCACATTGAGAATAATTGCGTGCACCTGTTGCACTCGGCATGATTTTTACTAATCCGCGGTAGTTATTTTCTGATTG
This sequence comes from Bacteriovorax sp., assembly GCA_014377485.1. Taxonomy (GTDB): domain Bacteria; phylum Bdellovibrionota; class Bacteriovoracia; order Bacteriovoracales; family Bacteriovoracaceae; genus Bacteriovorax. The sequence goes on from JACMPM010000136.1 coordinate 44,031, forward strand.
CTCAGCTGAAATTCCTTTTGAAATAATAGTTGATTTGGTATTTTTTCCAATATGAACCATCTTGGTTCCAGTATCTGCCTGCATAAAATTATTGGTAAGAGCAACCGAATAAAAAGCTCCTTCAGATCCATCCCCAATAAGATTGCATGACGGGTATTTCCAGGTAATGGCCGATCCAGCTTCAACTTGTGTCCAGGAAATTTTTGAATGGCGACCGACGCAGTTTCCGCGTTTGGTAACAAAATTATAAATTCCGCCTACACCTTTTTTGTCCCCAGAGTACCAGTTTTGAACTGTAGAATATTTTATCTCGGCATTATCGTGGGCGATTAGCTCAACGATAGCAGCGTGAAGTTGGTTTTCATCTCGCTGAGGTGCAGTACATCCCTCAAGATAATTTACGAATGAATCGTCTTCGGCGATGATTAAAGTTCTTTCAAATTGTCCTGTTTCTTTGGCATTTATTCTAAAATAAGTTGAAAGATCCAGTGGGCAACGCACACCTTTTGGAATGTAGACAAAAGACCCGTCGGAGAAGACAGCTGCGTTTAATGCTGCGTAAAAATTATCTGAGTAGGGAACAACTGTCCCCAGGTATTTTTTAACAAGCTCAGGATACTCTTTAACCGCTTCAGAAATTGAACAAAATATTACACCAACTTTATCGAGCTCTACTTTGTGAGTTGTTGCAATTGAAACTGAATCAAACACCACATCCATGGCAACGCCGGAAATTCTTTTTTGCTCGTTAAGCGGAATGCCAAGTTTTGCAAAAGTCGCTAGAAGTTCAGGGTCTATTTCTTCAAGGCTGCCAACTGGAGTTTCTTTCTTTTTTGGGGCCGAGTAGTAGTATAAATCTTCATAGTCTATTTCTGGAATATTAAGTTTTGCCCAACTCGGGTGCTTCAAAGTTTTCCAATGACGAAAAGCCTTTAAGCGGAAATCTAATAACCATTCAGGCTCGTGCTTTTTAGCTGATATCATGCGAACGATTTCTTCACTTAATCCTTTCGGAAAAACTTCTGTTTCTATTTCAGTAAAAAAACCATATTTGTAATCGGAATTTAAAATGTCTGTGCTCATAGAGTTTTCTCCTGAGTATTAATAATCAATTGAGCGTGAATATGCCGGGGATTAAAGTCGGCCCCTTGCAATAGATCGGCGAGTGATAGAGTTTCAAGAAATAGATTGAGCTTGCGATTGAGAAGTTCTATCGGTGAAACGATATTGCATTTGCCGAAAAGTTCACAGGTGCCTTTATTGGTAATACAAACTCGGCCAACTTCTTTGCCTTCAATCAGACGCACGAGATTCATATAAGTAATTTTTGAAAGATCTTTATTGAGAGAGTAGCCGCCTTTAATTCCTTTAACCGATTTTAAGATTTCATGATTGTTCATCAACTGCATAACTTTAGCGGTGGTATCAAAAGGAGTGTTGAATTCATCACAAATCTCACGAGCTGACGTGAGCGTGATTTGCTCATTACTCTGTCCATTGATTGAAAGAGTGGGAGTTTTATCCGCCATGAACTTTAGGGCCATCAGGGCGTACTCGACTTTTTTATTAATTTTGAGCATGTCAGCCTCAATTAAGTTAGTAGTTTCGGGGTCTTTAATGTGATAATCCCAAATTAGCTCAATATACGCCAAAAATAAACCTATTTCTTGATAATAGAGGAGAAAAGCAATGCTTTTCTAACGGTTATTCATTGATATGACGATAAGTTAGAGGATTTAACTATACATCTCGTCAGGCCAAAGGTTTTACAATGCGCGTCTTCTTAATTTTTATTTGCACTGTGATTTATTTTGCAGATGTTCTCGGGAATGAGACCCCTCCATTGAATAGAAAACTGGCCGATGCAATTACTCAATACAATTCATTGCAAAAAGAATTAGATCTCATTTTAAAAAATAAAATCCCCGACTGTGCTCCTGGCACTAAAGCTGAAGCAAACACTTTAATGTGTTCTCTAAAGAGTTATTGCACGAGTCCCGATATCCATAAAGATGCTTCAATAATTTATCAAAACGAAAAAGGTGAAAAAATTTCTAACAGTACTTATTTTGCAGTCAGAGAAAGTGTGAATAGTTGTTTGAGAGAGAAATACTCAGATGAGATTAAAGAAAAGCGCGATGCTATGAATACTAAATTAAAGACCGCTCATTTAAAAAAAATAATAGCGGCCAACAAAAAATTAAATTTGCTGGCGGATAAATATGGGCAAAGGGCAATTATTCAACAAATCAGTTCTGAAATTTTAACTATGTCTTTGGAAAAAGATTTAAAAGCTGAAGATCCAGATGCTGGATTTGAATCCCCCGATCGCAGTGAACTAATGACATCCTTAACAACTGCTGAGAAGAGAACTAAGACTTCACTTAATCCTGAAATAAAAAAAACTTTGGTTGAAATTGAGTTTTTGAAATATAACCCTCTCTATGTCGAAGAAGTTAAAAAATACGAAAACTCTTTGGTTCCAGATATTGTTTCGAAAAAAGATCTTTTCCAGGATTGGAGTTTGCTGAAGTCTGCTAAAGATGCCGGCGGAGCTTCGGCCCTTAAAGCAAACCGGGCAAAATACGCAGAAAAAACACAAGAAGCTTATGCTGTTTTTGTAGAGACTCAGAATGATATTTTGCAATATTTGGATAAAAAGAAAAATGAATTTAATATTGATAATATCGATAGAATTAAAGACCGCGTAAAAACAATTAAATTTAATATTCCCCGATTAACTTCTACGCTAGAAACGCAATGTGAATCACCAAATGCTTTTTATACGGCCATTACTCATACTCTAATTATCTGTCCTCAATACTTAAATTATCCCAAAATGAGTTTGAGAGAAACGATGGCCCATGAGATTGCTCATAGCTTTGATTCTTGCCATTTATCAGAAAAATTCTTCAAAGTGAAAGGTCCGGAAATCGTAGAGATTGCTCCTTTTGAAATTGATATTAAGACTACTCCTTCCCTTGGAAATTTTAAAATTCAAAGTGAAGATTCAATATATTTGAAGGCCGAAAATAAACAACAAGAAAAGATGCCTTACGCTGAGAATCCATTTTCTAAAACACTGAGCTGTTTAAAAGATCCTTTATCGGTAGGAGCTGTAGCAGTAGATTTTAAAAATATGAAAATTAATGCGCAGAAATCAATAGATGAGTTAACTAAACTTGGACAAAACAATCCACAAAATAACAAAGCCAGAAAATTAAATTTTTTTCTTGAAAATGGCCCGGAATATTTTAGTTTTTTTGAAGGGTGTAATAACCCGACTGATGCAGATACGTTGGGAAGAAGCCAAATGCAAGAAGCATTTGCTGATAAAATTGCCTCTGAAATTGTCGCTTTAGATATAAAAAAATTAAATGGTGTTGACGCTCAAAAGAAAATTTTAGAAATTGCTCTTGGCTACGATAATATTTGCGCTAACGAATCTGATTCTGAAATTAAACTTCGGGCATTTGCCATAAAAGAAGGTTGTAGCGACTTCTTGGAAAACATGGAAAAGGAGAAAAGAATTTTAGCAACTCTTCTTGTTGTTGATCCTAAATTTGACTCGCATCCATTAACTCCTAAAAGAATTGAAAAGAGCATCCTGGCTCAACCCGACACTCGAAAAGCTCTCAATTGCAAAGAAGATCCAGGAGTAAAGTATTGTGAATAAAATAATACCCATTTTAATATCTTTGTTTGTGGCCGATCTAACTTTTGCGGAAGTAGATCAGGAAACGGTAATTGTCCTTCTTGCAATCAATCAACGGGGAGTTGAAGTCAAAAGAGAAGTAGTCATCATTAATAATTCCTCAGTGATTGTTAATAAAGAAAAGTTAAGTCCGGTGGAAATAATTACTCAATCTAATAATATTAAAAAAATAAACCATTTTTTACCCAATGATAAATTCTCGCAATGTGAGAGTGGAACTTTTAAGCATATCTATAAAAAAGGTCTGGTGCAAAAAGAAGAACTTGGCTGTTTAAGCAGTATGAGATTTAATCAACTTGAAAAAAGTTTTAAAGGTCTAAAGAAAGATCGAGTGACAGAGTAAAGGAAATGAGATGCATATTGTAGGCGAACTTAAAGATCATAGGATGGTTGAGGAAATACTCAGGGGCTTAAAAAAAATTGGTATAGAGGCCGAGAGCCATTACAACTCTGAGCATGAAATCTATATTATTACGCTTCCTTCGGATGAGAATTTAGCGCAAGCGAGAGATTTTTATCGTGTAAGACTCGGGTTTAAAAAACCTATTGGCGTTGATCCCGAATGGGTAAAAATTAAAACACTGCCAAGAGGTGAAGCAACTTTTATCATGATCATCATTTCGGTAGTTGTTTACCTGTTGAGTTTCTCCAATATGGGAGAGGGTCTATACAACTCACTATATATAGGAAAAGTTGATAGCAGTTTATTCAATGAAATACTTCACGGCCAAATTTGGCGGTTAATTACTCCAATATTTGTACATTTAAGCATCCTTCATATTCTCTTTAATATGTTGTGGTTTAAGGATCTTGGATATTTAATCGAATATAACTTTGGAAAAAACTTTTTACTTATATTCGTACTCGTCAGCGGACTCTTTTCAAATCTACTTCAATATCTTGTCAGCGGCCCTCAATTTGGAGGAATGTCTGGCGTCCTGTATGCCATGCTGGCCTTTATCTGGGTCCATAAAAAAATTAAAAATGACTTTGAATACTCGTTGCCTCGCTTTGATATTGGAATGATGATTGGCTGGTTTTTTGTTTGCCTCACTGGAATGCTGGGACCCATTGCCAATACTGCTCATGGTGGAGGGATAGTGGTTGGGATATTGGCTGCCGTGGCTCTCAATTTTAAATGGGAAAAAATGCGGTTCAAATTTTTCTCATTGGCACTCTTCTTTTTGATTTTCACGCTAGCTGTTGAAGGGTATAAGCTAAAAGGGCGCTACTATTTTTTACTTTGGTTACAATAAGGACATAAGGACAGGCAAAATGGAAAAAAAAGATCTAAATACAATGCTTTCAAGTTTCAGTTTAAAAACAGCTAAACAAATGAGAACAGTTAGAAACAATCTCAATAACCGCATCACTTCTTTTGAAGCAGAAATGAAAGTAGGAAAATCACTTCCGGCCTTATCTGCAAGTCATATGCTTCATGGATTTGATTTGAAGGACTGTCGTATTCTTCTTGAAGCCGCCAAAAAAGTTATAAAAACTCAAAAATAATGAAATATTTTTTTCTTCTTTTTTTAGTCTCAATGAATTCTTTTGCTGAGACAGAGGCAGAGAAATTTGTTCAGTCTCGTAAAACTGATTATCAAATCGATTGGCAGTATAAAGCGGGACAATATTTAATCTATGATTGTGAAAGAAGTCATTATGCCTGCGTCGATCAAGACGGATATAGTAATTGTGGAGAAGAAAGAAGTTTTGCCATAGAAAAAAAAGCGAGCAGTTATCCATGCGCTCCCCTATCTAAGTTCGCCAATAAAAAATCTTGTGTGGAAAAAAATTATAAGATCGTGGATATTAATGCGCCTAGAAGGTTCTGTTACCCCAATTAACTGGCTTATATCTGCTTGTACATTAAAACATGAGGACCGATATTTTCGATCTCAAAAACCTCATTGCTTTGTTTTTTAAAGCCAACTTTCTCATAATAGCCAATCGCTGATTCGCGGGCGTTACACCATAAAAGTGTACAGAAGTTTTGCTTGATAATTGGAAAGGCAGTGGTTAATAGCTCAGAACTTAAACCTTGGCTTTGATTTTCAGGAAGTGTGGCCATGCCTCTGAGTTGGTATTGGTGCAGGTCTTCGAAGATTGGATTACGCTCATAAAAAAATGAAGCTACACTTACTAGCTTTGAATCTTTGAAAGCTCCTAAATGAAAAGAAATATCTTCATCATCATCATTTTCAAATTTTGCTTTTTTAAGTTCGTGCGTTGGAACCAAAACTTGTTGGCGAATAGGGTATGTGTCTTGTGCGCTAATTCTTAAAACTTTCATTAAATTTTTATAATATGGAATCAAGTGTTTGTCATTGAAATGTTTTTTCTGACTTGTGTTAGTGTCTTAAGCTGCTAGAAATTCTAAATAATATTTCCATCGATAGCTTGGAAAGGGCCTGAGAGAAAAGTTCAAATATTAAATTGGGTATTCCGGTATCAGGGCCTGCCCATTGGGCATTCGAATAAAATAAACATCTGCCAGCATGATCGCTCACATAAATTTTTCCATGCAAATCTTTTAGTATTCCGATGTCAAAAGTGAAGGGGTAAACGCCGGGGGCAGTAATTCTTGGGAGTTTAAAATTGAGGCGCATATCATAGGGAAGCAGCATATGAGAGAGCACAAAATTAATTTCTTTTTTTTGCTCGTCATAATGGCTTTCTTTTACAAAATGCAAAAAATGACTATATTCCTCGTAAAGCGAGAGAGTTTTTAACGCATATGTGCAAGATTTAGGGTGAAGGCCGGCAATTGAGAATTTTAAACTCTGTTCTTTGTTTAGATTTTGGCTTTTTACTTTTGATTCGGAGAATACTTCACCATTTAAAATATTTTCTTTAATATTTTTTTTATAGGGCAAATTTTCAAACTTTAGCTCTTGAGAACAGAGCGTATAAGACGTGAAAAAGAGTGTCAGAAAAATTATTTTGTAACGCATTGTACCTTTTCTATTACCTAGTCCCATCTTTAACCTAACATCAAAGTTAGAATATTATTTCCCAAAATTAAGTGATTGAAAAGGATGCATAATGGCCAATGTAGGACCTGTTGTCAGAAAAGGTAGCACTAAAGACGCGATAATTGAAAGCAAAGACCAAAGGTGGCACGTACGAAATCGTATTACGCTTGTATTTGGTAGTAACGATATTGAAGATTTAGAAACGTATATTTACAAACCAAATGGCGTTGAATTTAAGCCAGTAAAATTTCACCAGGCTAAATCAAAGGCGATTGAGGAAATTCTCGATAACTCTATCGATGAGTATTACCGCGGTCACGTTACCGAAATTCATACAAAATTAGCAGATGATAAAAAAACTGTAACTATTACTGATAATGGAATTGGTTTTCCTATCGATAAAGTACCGCAAGTTTATACAGAATTTAGAACTGGTTCGAAGTTTAAAGACGAAGAAACTGACGAAAAGGGCTTTCTTTTTAGAACTCTTGGACAAAATGGACTCGGAGCTGCAGCGACTTGCCTTACATCTGACACTTTTATTGCAACTGTCAGGCATTATAACTCTAAAAAAGAACAAACTTATGAGTTTATAAACGGTGCGCTTGAAACTAAAAAAACAAAACCGAAACCATTCAAAGGTGCTTCAGGGGTAAGTGTTACGCTGGTACTTTCAAAAGAAGTTTATAAAGACAATATCATCAATGAAGATTTATTGCGCAAGAGGATCATCGATCTAGCTTATAATAATCCAGGCCTCACTTTTTCTTTTAATGGTGAAAAATATAACTTTAAAAAAGGTCTTTTTGAGCTTGCTCAACGAATCGACCCCGCCAGTGCACAGCTATTTGGCGAAGAAGCCTTTATTTATGAAACACAAAACGCCAAAGGTAAAAAAGTTAAAGGAAAAATCGATTTTCACTTATCGATTTGCAGCGATAAAAGATCTGATGACCGCGAAAAATTCATTTCTTTTGTCAACTCAACTCCAACTTTTGATGGTGGGTTTCACCACGACAGGGTAAAGAGAATTTTTATAAACGCTGTTAAAGAAAAAATTGAAAGAACGGCTAAAAAAGAAAAAATTACCGTTATTGATAACGATGTTTTAACTGGGATTACATTTATCATGGGTATTACGATGCCCAATCCTCGTTTTGAATCTCAAACAAAAAGAAAACTAGTACGCGATCTCAATCTTGAAAAAGGTATTGAGCATTTTATGAATGAGAATATCGAAAAATTCCTGAGAAAAAATAAGGAATTTTTAGAACTTGTCGTAGAGCGTGCTAAATCTCGCCACCGTTTCCAGGAATTAAAAGACGCTTCACTTAAGGGCAAAAAAGCCAAAAAGCAGAGAGTGGAAAAATTATTGGATGCCAACGAACGGCGAGATCGCCATCTTTGCACTCTGTTTATTTGTGAAGGGGATTCAGCAATTGGCGGACTTCGCTCTGCTCGAAATAAATTATACCAAGGCGGCATTGCCCTTAAAGGTAAACCGATGAACGTTATGCAAGCGTCTATCAACGACGTTATAAATAACCAGGAATTTTTAGATATTATGGCCTCAATTGGTTTAACCATCGGGCAAAAAGCCGAAATAAAAGATATGCGTTACTCTAAAATTGTTTTCCTCGCTGACTCTGATGTCGACGGTGGACATATCAACACACTTTTAGTTAATTTCTTTTTTACTTTCTGGCCTGAATTGTTTGAGCTTGGAGCAATTCAATTCGCGAAAGCACCACTTTTCGAAGTTATTACTGATAAAGAAACTCTCTTTGTGGAAAGTGATTCTCAGTTAGAGCGTTTAAAGAAAACAAATACTAAAATTCGTGAGATTCAAAGAAACAAGGGACTCGGAGAGATGTCTCCCGAAGCCTTTAAGCACACTTTATCCCGTGCTGAATTTTGTAAAATTACAGTTGATGATATGAGCTCGGCTAAACACACGCTTGATATTTGTTTTGGTAAAGATACCAATTTGAGAAAAGAGTTGTTGCTTGATACTGAATCGACGGGAATTCTTCCAAGTGATTTGGAAGAAGGATCTGCAGAAAAGAAAAAGGCACGCGCACTAGCTGCCGCTAAGCTGGCAAAGGCCACGAAAAAAGTGCTAGCAGTTAAAGCGACTAAAAAAGTACCGGTAGTTAAAGCAACTAAAAAAGCTCCGGTAGTTAAAGCGACTAAAAAAGCAAAATCTAGTAAATAAAGGATTGCAATAAATGGAAGAAAGATACCTTCACGCCCTGGATTCAGTTTCATTAACTGAAGTTGTAAAAGAAGAATACCGGCTTTATCAAATTTATACTCTTATGGATCGTGCCATTCCCTATCTACAAGATGGATTGAAGCCAGGTCAGCGCCGGATTCTTTTCACTCTTTGGAAAAACCAATCGAAAGGATTGATGAAAGTTTCTAGTGCGACTGGATTAGTTTTAACACTGCATCCACACGGACCCGCTTCAGTAGAATCGGCAATTGTTAACATGGCCCAGGATTATACTTTCTCGAATAATTATCCATTGATTGATAAAAAAGGATATTTCGGAGAGAGGATGGAGACGGCTCCGGCAGCTTCTCGTTATATTGAATGTAGACTTGGCAAAGTGGCCGACTTTTTATTATTCGATGACATGAACCAAGTTGCAATGGTTCCCAATTATGATGAAAAAGTTATGGAGCCGGTTTGTTTGCTTCCAAAACTTCCATTGATGCTTATGAACGGAGCTGAAGGTATTGGAACAGGATTCTCTTCTGTTATTCCAAGTTTTCACCACCGCGACTTAATTGATTCAATTATTCATTTTATAGAACATGGAAAAGCTAAAAAGCTAAAATGTTATGTTCATAATTACCGCAATAAAATTGAAGTGGACGAAAAAAATCGTCTGGTATTCAGTATGCGTTTTGAAGAAATTGGTGGATCAATTTATATCACTGAACTTCCACGCGGCTACGATGCTACTAAAATTTATCGCTACCTTACAAAACAAATCGATGAAGATTACCTAAAAGATTTTATCGATAGTTCCGTGAACAACGATATCAAGATTGAACTTATTTTCAAAAAGGGACAACAACCTCCTCTTTTGGAAGTGATTCAAAAACTTTCGGTATCTTCAACTCTGGTTCCAAACTACACTCTTATTTCGGAGAGAGGGGTTAGGATTTTTAATAACCCAGAAGAGATTATTGAAATTTTCGGTGCAAAAAGACTAGAAGTTGTTAAGCGTCGTTATGAATTATTGTGTGAAGATTACGAGAGAAAAATCCGTCAGAATAATGAAATTATCCGCTTCATTAAAGACAAAGAATATGAAATCGCCACAAAATCGGCCAACAGAAAATCTTATGTTGAATACTTAGAAAAGAAAAAATTTACTTTCGCCGAGTATTTGGCAGATATGCCGATTTATCGCATGACAAAAGATGAAGTTGAAAAACGTGCATTGATGGTTAGAGATGATACTGCTTCATTAAAAGAATTTGACCGAATTGCTAAATCACAAAAATTGATTGAAAAGAAGTTGATCGAAGAACTACGAGAAGTAGACGAGCGTTTAACTGCGTGGATGAAGCAAAAAGATTCAGAGAAAGTGAATCTTCAAAAGAAAATTGAAAAGGAAACTCGTCCTAAAGCTCCAAAAACAAAAATTAAAAAGAAGTAAAAGGCATAATTTGGGCAAATGTCAGACTTTGAAAGTCTAGAAATGCTAATTACTTAATTTTTGTGTAGATAAAAATGACCTTCTTTGTTAACCTGTTAATATAAGGGCATGGATACTGACCAAATTTTCATGGAGGAAGATGATGAGTCTTACGAAGGCTGATATAGTTGAACGCGTTTACAAAGAAGCAGGTTTCTCTAAGAAAGAAGCAGCAGATTTAGTAGATTTAGTATTTAAAGTTATCAAAGACACTCTCTCAAAAGGGGAGAAGGTAAAAATTTCCGGCTTCGGAAATTTTTCGATCAGAGATAAAGCAACACGTGTAGGGAGAAATCCTCAAACGGGGGACGCCATGGATATTTCAGCAAGACGAGTGCTTACTTTTAAGCCTTCTCAAGTGCTTAAAGAAGACGTGACCATGAGATATGCTCACCGTTTAGATGAAAAAGGAAATGAAAATAAATCATTACCGCCTAAAGAAGGATCGGCACGAGCACTTAGCTCATTTATGTCGAATACTGAAGATGGCGAAGAAGATATCGATTTTCACCCGGAAGAAGACGACAACGATTAGATAAGAGGCAAGTTAAATTAAATGAATGAACCGATAGAAATCCCAAATAAATCTTCTTTTAAAATAAATGAAGTTTGCGCGCTCACGGGAGTAAAATCATACGTGTTGCGTTTTTGGGAATCGGAATTCACAGAAATTGCTCCGCTAATGTCATCCATTGGACAAAAGCTATATGAGCATCGAGATATCGAAGCCATCCTCCTTATTAAAAAATTATTATTTGATGATAAATTAACTATCGAGAGAACTAAGGGTGAGATGAAAATTCTTATGCCTAGGGAACACCTGGTTGAAGCTAGCTTCAACGATTACGCAGAAGATAATGGTTCTATGGATTATTTTGATGAGGGTCTTTTGCCCCCCCCGATAACGTCCAATCATTCTTATTCACAAACAAAACGTGTTTTAATCGAAACAGATTTTCAGAAATTGGTGATGGCAAAGTCTAAGTTAATTGAGATTTTGGCGTTAACTGAATTGCTTCAAAAGAAGAATAACTGGAAATAAATCAATTTTTTTATTTTTATTTAAATGCTTTTCAATCGTCACTTGTTTAAGCGTGATGATTGAAAGCATTTTTTGATAATACTCACTGATTATTTTATTGGTATTTGTCAGCATTAGTTCCAGGCTTAAAAGATTGAATTTTTCAAGTGACTTAATTGTTTCAAGATAAGTTTCTTCAGTATGGTGAAGCCAGGGGTTCACTGCAGTTTCGTGTTCGCTTAAAGTTTCTTCACTCAATTCGCTTAAATCATCTATTAACTGAAAATTAATTCCCAAGTGCTTTGAAAATTTCCATAAGTTTTTTTCGCGTTTGGTATTTTTAGTAGAAGTCAGCATGCTACTTCCAAGAATGGCCACCTGAATAAGTCTGGCCGTTTTTAATTCATGAGTGCGTAAAGTATTTTCAAAACTTTTTGTCATTTCTTCTGAAAGGTCCATTACTTGACCATGAATAAGACCTTTAGGACCGAGTGCCCAAGAAAAAAAGCGCATGAGGTCTAAAATTCTTTCATGTTTGCTTTTACACAAGAGTTGGTAGGAGAGATTTAGCAGGCCATCTCCCGCCAGTAATGCCTGCCATTCGCCGTAGACAAGATGAGTGCATGCTTTGCCTCGTCTAACGGTATCATCGTCCATACAGGGCAAATCGTCGTGTATCAGGGTATAGCTATGATGAAATTCAACGGCACTTGCTAAAAGCGCGTGCGAAGAGTTTTTATCGTTTATTGATTGCAAATATTGAACGGGATCAATATCACTGAGTGTTGACCAAACCAGGCTGGGGCGAAATAGCTTCCCACCGGGCAAGGTAGCATATTCATAAACTTCGCGTGTCTTGTGGTGAGGGAGCAAAAGATCTAAATGATAACGTAATGTATTTTCAATTTCTAACGGTGACATAATTATTTTATTTGAGGTGTCCCCAAATTTCCAAATGGGCCGTTTATCTTCATTTGATAGGTACCACTGGTATTTTCAGCAGGCAAGAAAAGTTTAATGAATGCAAAATTCACTAAAATATAATTTGATAATTTCAATGGTCCCGAGAGTTGAAGTTGTGAATTCATAAAGCCTGATGGATTTATAATCAGATTTCCTTTGAGTTTTAATTCAATAGGAGATCCAGTACGGCCAATTTCAATATGATCAATTTGCATAGTTGTTTTGCTAGTGAAATGAGTTCTGATATCTAGATGTTTTAGATCGAGAAGAGTCATCTCAAATCCTTTAATATTTTGAGCAGGCAAGTGAAAGTCATTAGAAGAGATTGTAAGTTTTCCATCTTCTAGAATTCCAGAAGAAAATTTCAGCGTCCCTTCGATGGACATCATTCCCGCAATCGCCGATTTATTATCGCTAGACATCGCTGCAAAAATTTTATTGTCGATTTTTGTATTTTCTATATCAATATACTGTGAAAAAGGCGAGATGGTCGGATAGAGATTGATATTGGTTTTTCCCTCTTTCACAGATACATGGAGTTTTATTCCCGGTGGATAAAAACTAGGTGAGTGCAAAGCAATGATTAAGTCTTGAAGTGGAAGTTTATTATTAGGCTGGCCAAAACAATTTCCGAGGATCACCGGCTTTTTTATTGTAATTTTAGGAAGGAAATAAGACAGTTCTGCTTTTTCGAAAACGATCGGGCAGGCTTCATTGGTTGAAAGCGTCGATTGAAGCCATTTATTAAGTTTGTCTTCTAGTGAAAAATTAAAAAGAAAACCAAATATTAGCAGAGCGATCCCGGTGATGATAAGTCTGGATTTGGTCCAATATTTTGGGCCATATATCTCTTCGTTAAGTTCGTTATATTGAATTCTTTTTCTTTTCATTTTAATTGTTCTTAGAGTGCCGAACTTTTCCCTAAATGCATAAGAGAAACTTCACCACTCAAAAGATTCGTTGTTTTATTTTTAATTAAGCTGATGCGAAGTACTTTAAATTTTTCTTGCTCTACTAATGTTCGGACGAAATTAGAGAAGTCCAGAGTTCCAAAATTTTGAAAGCTCAAAATGGCTTCAATCTTGGCGATGCTTGAAGTCGTCGAGACTTGAGTGAAATTCAAAACACGAACTTTACTTTGCTCTATACTATTGGCGGACATCAGGTTTCTAATTTTATTATCCAGGTCTTCAGCTCCAAGGATTGCGACTGGTGCCAGGTATGTAGAACTGACATTGGCCAGAGTTTCTTTATTGCCATTTAAAGTTGAAACCTGCTCTAATATTTGTGATTTTACGTCGTGATTAACTCGCGCCTTATGATTACCCCACCAAAGAGTCATCACAAAAAGATAAGGGATAATAATCAAAGTAAAAGTTAAGAGTTGGGCGAAAAGTTTCTGTTGATCTTCATCAAGACTGACCAGGAGTTCATTGATTTTTTGAAAACTTGCATCAGACTTAAAAAAATCAAGTTTTTGAAAAATAAACTCATCGATTTTGATAAAAACGTTTTTAGATTTATCCATTTTATTCTCTATCCGTAAACTCGATATTTAATACATTTTTTCCAGAAATATAATCAATTTTTAAATCTGGAAGACCGGAACCCTGCAGGTGAGTTTTCATTACCTCTAGTTCATTGGGATCTGCCGAAGTAAAATTGGCCGATACTTTGTACCCGTCGCTAATAAATTTTTCCAAGCTGACTTTAGGGTTGGAATTAATTGTTTTACTTAAAATGGCGAGGGGTCTGAGAGCATTGATATGAGTTGAAGAAAGAATTGTGCTGACTTCGTCTTTAACAACTTTATTTTTTTTCTTAAGTGCAGCAAGCACGGCTTCCGGCTTTGTACTATAAAGTTTTTGGTCTTTACGATTGATATCAAGTGAAGGTGTTTTCAGCAGTCCCGTGATTTTAGAATCCATCGCTTTTTCTTGTTTGCTTAAAAAGAAAAATCTTTCACTAACCAATCCTAGAATTATAAGTAATGCAATAAAACTTGTTCTCACCCAGATAAAAACAGCTGAGTGAAGCGAGATAAAAGCATTTGAAGCGGTTTGAAATTTACCAGTCAGAAAATTGATAAGATTGCTTGGCACTTTTTGAGAGATGGCCATCATTTTAACGAGATAAAAAGTTTTCTCATGAATAGAATAATCATTTTTAAAATCTAGAAGGGGTGGCAAAGGCTCGATCAAAAGACCGGTGTGAAAATGAAAAAAGTTTTCTAAACTATTTATCTGTGATGTTCCACCAAGGATATAAATTTTATCAATACTGGTACCGTATTTTACACGGTGACCGATTTCCCAACGTTTGATATCGAGAATAAGAGGGCTAAAAACTTGTTTCATCAAAAGTGCAAACTCGCGTTGCTCAACTGAAACTTCATCTAGCTGTTCATCTGTGAGGAGAAAAGCATTATCGTGTTTATAGATGACGGCGTCTTCATGGGAAATTTGGTAAGTTTTAGAAATAACTTCATTTATAGCACTACCTGCAACAAACGAAGTGTGATTGGAAACAATCTGGCGGTCCTGCACGAAATAAGCTTTGGTCGTTCTATGACCTAAATCCAGGATACAGCAAGTATCATTCATACGTATATGGTCTACATAAGCCTGCATCGTTGATATTTCAGAAGTAAGTACAGATGGCTGAGCATCTTTATTTTCAAAAAATCCAAAAAAATCTTTGAAGACATTGAGTTGAGTAATATTACTCAGGACTGAAAACCCCCCGGAACGCTTATAGAGTCTCGAGCTAAAATGTGCATGACTAAGTGAATAGGGAAGATTCTCGTCTAATTGAAACGGAATTATTTGTTCTGTTTTCCTTTTTGAAGTCCCCGGTATTTCAAGATACCTTGTAGTGAGCATTTCATTGGGAACTTGAAAGACAATTTTTAAGTCGCTATTTTTCTTTTGGATAAATCCAGCAACAACTTCTTTTTGTAAATCGGCAAGATTTCCAGCACTCGGGTAATGCGACTTCGCATCATCAAGAATGATTTCGTGTTTTTCAACCAGGATTAAATTCTTTCGTTCAGGTCTTACTTCAACGAACTTTATAGAGTAAGAACCGACGTCAATTGCCAATATGTTCATAGGTTTAGTTTATCTAAAAAGAGTATTGAATGATAGGAGAAAATATTTCGATAGAGTATTTCAAAGTCCGACTATTCAAGTCTGATTTCAACAACTCGTGGAAGAAGAAGTTCGATCGGCGTTGCTTTGGCCGCTTGCCCTGGTGGTGGAGCTGCTTTTCCTGCTCCGGTTGGATCTTGATCATCTGGTGGAGGAACCTGGCCTTTAGGTACTGGCTTTTTAGGTTGTGGTTTAATTGGCAAATCAACATAGGCCACTAAATTATAAACTGCATTGTTCATAGACCCGCGAGAGTTCACTTTATAAAGTTTGCCGGCAGTATCGATGACCAGCCCAGCATCTTTGAGCGCTGTGATTCGTTCCAGGTACTCAGAGTCACTTACGATATTGAGTTCAGAGACTACTACTCGTTTAAAGTCTTCAGCATCTTTAAATTTTTTGCCTTTAATTTTTTTGTCCACGTCGCCGTCGCGATATTTAAAAAATTCCTCAACCTGAATATTATTGATGGCCGGAAACAAAATTTTTAAATCTTCAATAGTCAGTTCATTTATTGCTATAACACTCACTTCGTGAACACTCATGCGGTCTTTAATCAAATCGACAAGGGCATCATCCCATGAAGGTAAAAGATAGAGTTCATCAATCGAGCTCATCGGAGCGAATTTAGGAGTTATATTTTTTTGACTAAATTTAGCCTCGATCTCAGGTTGCATTGAATCCTGAAATGAGCCTTTGTCACTGACGTAATATCTTAATTCTTTTACCAGGTAATTTGCGTCTACGTTTCCATAGCGAAGATGGAATTCTTCATCACTGTCGTTTTTATCTTTTAGTAGACGTTGAAAAGTCTCAATCATTTTTTTTTCAATGACTGTCCACGCTGGTTGAGCTTGAGTTTTAGCCGCTTCTGCGCCTTCAGTACCAGGCTCCGTCTCAACTTTAGCTTGGGCCGCATCGGGTAGGCCTGCTCCTTGATCAGTAGGAGTTTTGGGTTGAACACGAAGACCGTTGGGGTTTAAAAACCCGGAAACTTTACTAAAGGTGACACTTAATTCGCCATGAAAAATAGTTTTCTTTAAAAAATCATCAACTGCAGTTCGCTGAATGATATTGGCCTTGGGTGAAATTGGAGGGGGGAAAACAAAAGGCTGAATAATAATGGCCTCTAAATCAGAGCTTGGAAAAGCACTCTTTAGACTTTCATCTTTTTCAATTTTATTTCTACCTTCTTGATATAAACGAAGCTTTCCAAGCGCAAAATTCAGCCCCGATTCAGCATTTAGACGAGCTTGAATTTTATCTTGCTGGTTGTATATTTTAATTTTATTGAGCTTGGTTTCAAAGGTAAAATCAGCAAGCAAAAAAGTAAGAATTGCTATAACACCCATAACCATGAGCAGAGCAATACCTTGCTCTGATTTTAGAGTCTTTTTTATAAAAGATGAATTCGAAATATTATCCATTGAAAATCTCATTGAACAACGCCCCCATCCGAGTCAGGAGGCGTAGGAAGACCCGGAGGAATAGCTCCACCACCATAGGCGCCTCCCGTTTTTAAATCATCGGCCTTGGTATTAAAAAAGGGATAGAGGACTCTGAAGACTTTTTCAATTTTTTGTTCATGGTTATCGTTATCCACCCAAACCAAATTTAATTTTAAGGAGTGAATTGTATTTTTATTTTCATTGAGGTCTTGAATAGAACTTACAAATTTACGGCTCTTCTCATCCCAAAAACTAAACTCTACCGATTTGACCTGAGTAAGAAGTACCTGGGCCTTAACATCGCTCCAGTTTAGGTCATTGCCATATATATTTGTAGCGATGGTTTGACGAATAAGTTCGTTATCACCAATCGTATTTAAATTGCGATCATCTTTTTCAGCATTGGCAGTATCAGTTCGTCTTATACTGTATTTTACCCACGTATAGCGGGAATCTTTTGTGTCAGCTATTTTTCTTCGATTAGAAGCTGTAAAAAAAACCAAGGTAGATTTATCTTCTGATTGAAATTGCGGAATGATCATTCCGTTTTTAGCTTTTCCATCAAACGAGCCTTTAGAAGAAGCATTGTCTTGATAAAGAGCGTTTGGGTCAGTCGCAGGATTTCCTTTCGAGTAAGAATAAAGGGGAGAGTAGATTTGGGTTATATCGCTGTCGATCCGGCTAACGGCAGTTAAGGTTTGAAGTTTTAACTGATCTTCCTTTAATACAACTTCTTTAGTATCTGTAGAGGTATCAATCATTTTATATGTATAGAGAGAAATAAAAGCGAGTAGAACTATGGCTATCAAAACTTCAATGAGAGTGAAGCCTGATGAGTTTTTTAAATGGGAACGAATTTTAAAATGATCCAATTTGCACATCCGCATTTTGGTTATAAAGCCAAGTCGATAATCTAAAAGTTGAGTCATTAGTTTTATTTTTTACTGTGACTTCTACCTGCCAGATCATTTTTTCCATGTTATCTTTGAAGACTTTAAAAATTCTTTTTTCCATTTGAGCTTGCGGAGAATTTTCTTTTTCTTTTCCTTCGAGAGTATCATCTGCAGTCACTTGATTCATGTCTGGAACAAAGAATTTTTTAAATTCTACAGTCGTCTGATAATCCGTGTTTGCTTCAACATCTTTGGTTTCTTTAGTCATAGTTAGGGCATCACGAAGTTCCGGAGGATTGACTATAATTTCGTTTATTTTATTTTCAGCGAAATCTTTCATAAGCATTTCTTCAGTAAGTTTTCCTGAATCTATAAGATTATAGCCCTGACCAGTGACAAATACTGATGCAAAAACTGTAAAAATTGCAATAGCTATCATCACTTCCATTAAAGTGAATCCGCTCTGATTAGATAGTAAATTTTTAAAGCTTACTTTTCTTTCTTCCATTTATCAAAAATCTCTCGGGCCTTTTCTTGCTGTTTCTCAGTCAATTCTTTCTCTGTTGCTTTTCCCAATGGATAGACCTGATGCTCTAATTTCATGGAGAATGGATTTACTTTTATACTTATTATATCTTCATCACTCCCAAGAATCACTAGTGCCTCATCTTTTTCCCCTGTTGGGAAAGCATAGATTGAGACTTCACCGGCCATTTGCATTTTTTCAGATTGCGGAGTGGCGACACCGATGATTTTAATATTGGAAGGAAGCTCACTATTTTTATCTTGAAATTCAGCAATCTTATTAAATTTAAGATTTAGATTTTTTTGTTCTTTCTTCTTTTTTTCTTCTTCTTCTTTTGTTTCGGTCTTAGTTTCAAACTCTGGCTTAGGTGGAAGGATAAATGAATCACTCGGACCGTACTCCAGGGCGTATTCCTGCGGGTCTTTACCTAGCATAAAGTGCAAGCGGATTACAGAATTTTTTAAGGCCGCTTCATCAGACATGAATCGTATAGCGCGTTCAAGGGAGTTTACTTCTTTGTCTAAATCATTACGGGAGGAAAAAGGATGGGAGATTGCAAGGCTCGTTACAAGAACGATTAAAACCAAGGCCACTAAAATTTCAATTAAAGTAAAGCCTTGGTTTTTATTTTGAAGTCTAAAAAAATTATTATTGAGGTGTAGCCTCATTTTCGCCTTGGCCACCTGCTGTTGGGGGCTGTGTACTGCTACTAGTATCTTCTTTTGCCGGGGCATCTTTTGCTGGAGCACTTTTTGCTCTCAGGTAAATGTCTGCATCTGTCCCAGCACCACCAACTTCTCCATCTGCACCCAGCGAAGAAATGTTAAAAGTTTTCCCGTCAGATTCATAAACAAAGTCATGATCCCAAGGATCTTTAGGCACTTGATTTCCTTCTACGAAACCATTTTGTGGATAATCTTTACATTCACGTCCGCCAGACGGTTTAGTTACAAGAGCTTCCAGACCTTGTTCAGTAGAAGGATAAAAATTACATTTTCTGCGGAATTCTTTTAAGAGTTCTTCGAGCGTACTCATTTGAATCTTTGTAGAACTGACTTGTCCTTCGTTATAGCGTTCAAACATTTTACTCGCAACAAATGTACCAGCCAGGGCCAGTAGAGTTAATGCAATTAGAATCTCAATTAATGAGAAACCATTTTGGTTTTGAAGAAGAGCATGCTCTAGATCTTTCCTTTTCATATATACTCCGATAACTGTTAAAAAATTTATTTGTGAAGTGAGTTAGCATCAATCAAAGGAACGACTACCGAAAAGACAATAAATGCTACAACCATCCCCATTATAACCATCATTATAGGTTCTAACACCGAAGTAAGTCCACTAAGTTTTGTATTGACCTGATCTTCATAGTTCTCAGAAACAATTTTTAACATCGGTTCTAGCTCACCTGATTTCTCCCCGAGTTTAATCATATGAGTTACCATTGATGGAAATAGTTGAGATTTAATTAAGGGACCAGTAATAGAAGAGCCTTCGGAGATACTTATTCGTGCTTCATCCACTGCTCTTTTCATATGAACATTTGAAACTAAGTTTGAAACAATTTTCATTGAAGCAAGTATAGGAACACCTGACTGAAGTAGTGTGGCAAGCGTCGAGCAAAAACGACTGACATTAATCATTGTGACTATTTCACCGACGATAGGAAGTTTTAAAACAAGTGTGTCATATTGCGAGCGACCCTTTTCGGTCTTGATATATTTTTTGGTGAAAACAATGGCGCCAATTCCACCGATGAGCACGGCCCACCAATAATTAAGAAGAAAATTAGAAATCCAAATACAAATTTTAGTTTGAATTGGCAGTTCTTTTTTCATGTTGACGAAAATTTTGGTGATCTTTGGAATGACGACCACGAAAATAATTCCGATCATAAAACCACCGGCACACATCATGACAACGGGATAAGTCATGGCCCCTTTGATTTTATTTCTCAGTTGCAACTGGCTCTCGGTAAAATCAGCTAATTTTAGCAATACGACTTCCAGAGTTCCTGAAGTCTCTCCTGCATCAACCATGTTGACGTAAACATTATCAAAAATTTTTGGATAATCAGAGAGGGCCTTTGCCAAAGAAGATCCTTCATTAACTTTTTGTCTTATTTCAGATAAAGTGATTTTTAGTCTTTGATTATCCGTCTGATCAACCAATGCTGTAAAGGCCTCTACAACCTGAATTTTAGCACGAAGTAGAGTTGCGAGCTGTCTGGTCATAAGAGATAAGTCGGCAATAGAAACAGCACTTCCAAAACTTAAACCAGCAGCATTTTTTTTCATACTGGTTGAAGTTTGCTCGTTGATTTCAATGAGCATGATACCCATTGCTTTCACACGTGCTTTGGCCGGAGATAAATTTTCAGCGCTCACTGAACCTTTAACTTCTTTCCCCGTTTTATCAATTCCTTTATAACTATAGATTGCCATTTTTTATTGACCTACATTCTGACCTAGTGCTGTTCTTCGTCTTCTTCGTTAATTGCGCGAACCATTTCTTCTACTGATGTGATGCCTTTAAAAACTTTTTCAAGAGCATCCTGGCGCAAGGATTTCATTCCATTTTTCATCGCCATTTTTTTTACAGTCATGGCATCTGCTTTTTTCAAAATGAGAGGGCGAATATCATCTGTAATGATTAAAAGTTCGGCCACTACAGTTACTCCAGAGTATCCAAGATAACTGCATTTTGGACAGCCTTTTGCTTTGTAGAGATTAGCTTCTTTTGGCATAGAGTGAATATCGAGCATTTGAAAATCGTAATCGGTAGCGGTGTAGCCTTCTTTACATTCATTGCATAGTGTACGAATCAATCGCTGTGCGAGAACCGCCGCCAGGGAAGAGGCAATTAAGAATGGCTGCACTCCCATATCAATAAGTCTGTTTGGCGCGGAAGCTGCATCGTTGGTGTGGATAGTTGAGAGAACAAAGTGACCTGTTAATGAAGCTTGAATGGCCATCTCTGCTGTTTCTAAATCTCGCGTTTCACCCACCATGATTACGTCGGGATTTTGGCGTAAAATAGAGCGCAGTGCTCTTGCAAAAGTTAAATCAATTTTGTGATTAACTTGAATTTGAGATATACCGGCAAGCTCAATTTCCACTGGGTCTTCAACAGTGATAATCATTTTATCGGGAGTATTTATGCGGTCGAGCATGGCAAAGAGGGTAGTCGTTTTCCCGTGTCCTGTTGGACCTGAAACGTAAACGACACCGTGCTTTCTCTTTGAAAGTTCATCAAGTGTTTTTAAAGTCTGACCGTGAAAGCCTAAATTTTCTAAAGTTAAAGTATTATTAGATTTTTCTAAAATCCTCATAACAATGCGTTCACCATTTTGAATGGGTACTACTGAGACCCTTATATCAATATCTTTTCCGGCCATTTTAATTTTAATACGACCATCTTGTGGAAGACGCTTTTCTGCAATGTCCATAGACTTAGTCATAACTTTTAAACGAGAAGTTACAGAAGCTTGAGTTTTAATCGGTTGGCGCAAAATTTCGCGCATAACCCGGTTAACGCGAAAACGATAAACAACATCTTTTTCATAAGGTTCAATATGAATATCTGAGGCACGTTCTTTAATGGCACGAAAAATAATCGAGTTAACAAATCTAATGACCGGAGCTTCATCGGCACCAGATTCAAGAATATCAATTGTCCCTTCAAGATCTAGATTTTCATCAAACTCACCTTCAATGGAGTCGACTACGTTACGATTGGCCCTTTCGTAAACGCGGTTGAGTGCATCTTGAACTTTTATAGGAGAAGAGACAACTAGCTTAACTTCTTTTTTAAAAATTTCCTGAATGTCATTGATTGCATCAAAATTAAATGGATCAGTAATAACCACAGTAATGCTATAATCCGTTTCTAAAATAGGTAGGACTTCGTGCTGTTTAGCATAGTTAATATTGATGTTTAAAGTGAGATTGGGATCAATCTCTTCTATCTTGATATCAGTGATATAAGGGATATCAACTTGATGACAAATAACTTTGATGATGTCGTGCGGGTGAATATAGTTTTTCTTTAAAAGAATTTCACCCAGGAGCATGCCAGATTCTTGTTGAATCTCTAATGCTTCTTCCAGCTGATCATCAGTTAAACTTGTATGCTTTAAAAGCAGCTGGCCTATACGTTCTTTTTGGCCTTCTACTTTCTCTAGCATATGATCTGTTATTTTCACCATTATCTCCGCTTCATCGCTACTGAATTTTTACTGCACAGAGCTTGCAGGAGTCTTCTCATTCGCCTTTTGAATAATTTGCTGATAATCGGGAGCATCTAATTGAGGTGCGGCCGATTCAGTATTTTTATCATTTTCAATTCCCATAGCCTCAGGCATCTGATTGCGCTCTTGGTATTTTGAAGTTTCAGCAGTGTCGTAGAGAGGTCCCTGACTTTGTTTTTTTGCTTTATCGTATAATCCTTTTACTGTTGTAGCAAAAGCATCATCATCACCCACCGTATTTTTTAAGTGAGCTTGTCTTCTATTAAGAAGATCTTTTACGTTTTCAGCATTTCCTTTTTCATAAGGAGCTAAAATTTTTGGAGTCATAAAGAAAAGTAAATTAACTTTCTCAACAGTTTTGGTTGTATTTTTAAATAACCAACCTAGTACAGGAATATCACCCAAAAGAGGAACCTTGTTGACTGTGTTGGTTTCCTTGTCTCTCATTAATCCACCCATGGCGATTGTGTCTTTATCGCGAACGACTACTGTAGTGGCAAGAGAACGAATAACTGTTCCAACTCCACCGCCAGCACTGGCCGCGAGAGGTCTGGTAGAAAAGTCTTCAATTTTTTGATCAATTTTTAATTTAATAAAGCGAGTGGCCTTATTAATTTGAGGAGTAATTTTTAAATTTAGTGTAACTTTTTGTAAACTGCTCGAAGTTTGTGAACCGGTCGGTGTATTGGTTGTCTGAGTTGTAGGCACACTTTCACCACTCTCAAACTGTCCTTCAACATTATCTAGAGTTAAAATTTGTGGAGTAGCTAAAACATTTGTACCTGTCAGGTTGGCGATTGCAGTTACCAGACCATTTACAGAATTAACTTTTATAGTTGTATTATTAGGTCCAGGTACATCATAAGTGTGACCAATACCACCTCCGATAAAAAGTCCCGAAAGTGCAGTGATGTTATTAGTTAAAAGATTCGTCAAGGCACCTTGGTCACCCGTTCCAGCTCTTTGAAGTGGGCCGGCACCGGTTGCGCCTAAAAGAGTAACACCGAATGAATTGGCTTTTTGAACCTGGGTCTCCATCATAAGACCTTCAACATAAACCTGATCTCTAGGTATATCGAGTTTTGCAATAACTGTTCTTACCGTATCGTAGTCAGTAGGTGAAGCCGTAACAACTAAAGCGTTGTTGTCTTTATCAGCAGTGATTTTTACTTCGCTGTTAAAAAGTGTATCTGTTGTCGCTGTATTACTGGTCGGAGATGAGAATCTTGTTAATCCTCCAAGTCCACCTGCTTTTGGTACATTTCCGACAAGAGATGAAAGAGTTTTTGCGAGAGCTTCTGAATCACCATAGTTTAAATAATAAACATGTATCTGTCCTGAACCAGCTGCCACAATTTTGACATCGAGTTTTAAAATTAAATCTCGAAGTTCGCGTGCACCATCAGAGTTGGCCATCGCAATAATTGAATTGGTTCTCGGCTCTGCGATTATTCGCGAAATATTGACTTGAGAAGTTTGTCCTGTGGCACTTGAAGTTTTAAACTTATTATCAGCAGCATTTCCTTTTAAAATTTTATCGAGAAGACCTGCGATTTCCTGAGCCGAAGAATTTTTAACTTTAATAATTTGTAATGATTCTTCGTGGCCTGGAATATCGATAAATTTAATAAGTTTCATCAATCGGTTAATATGCGTTCCCGTCTCTTGAACGATAACTGTGTTTGTTTGTTTGATCTCAATAATACGTCCGTAGCGAGACATGAAAGGACGAAATGAGTTTGCAACTTCTCTGGAGTTTACATATTTCAGAGGAATAATTTGCATTACATAATTTTCTGTATTGGGAGTGTAAGTCCCGGTGTACATAGTAGTAGGAGAGTAGCGGATATCTCGGTTGTTTACGATCGTGTAATAGGCACCAGATTTTACCAGTGAATAACCGTTAATGCTTAAGGCCTGAAGATAAGCTTTCCAGGCGTCACCAATCGTAATGGGAGTGGGTGAGGAGATAGAAATTTTTCCTTTTATATCTTTATCGAGAATTAAATTTAATCCCGTAAGTTTTTGCATATGTTTTGTAAGGTCGAGAATTGAAACGTTTGGAAAATCAAAACTAGTTACAACTTCTGGTCCAAATGCAGTTTCAGGATTTAAGTTTACAAATTTTTTATCAATTTTATTGGGCTTTACACTTTTAGTTCCAGTTCTTCCGAAAGTATCTCGACCAGAGCCACCTTCTCCTGAAGAATCGCCTGAGTCTGCACCGCTATCGCTATTATCTGATATATCATCCGGACCGCCACTTCCTTCTTCATCCCCAGGAACAAAGTTAGATGTGTCTTGCAGTAATGATTTAGCAGATTTTCCGGTATCGGGAATGCTTATTTCCTCTTGGGCAGTGGAATTTGAGCCTGGTTTAGCTGGGGTTGTAGCTTTATTAAATTTTGTTTTACTTTTGTACTTATCAAACTGAGCCATTACATCTGGAGATAATCCTGCAGTGATGACAAGGGTTGCTGAGAGTAAGGGCGAAAGCCATGCATTTTTTCTCATTCCATTTTTTTCCATTAGAGTCCCTAGTGTTTACCTAATCTGCTATTCAAAACCATATTCTTTATTTTCAGACATACCATTTCTTTTTAAACCAATTTGAAATTGATCAATTTCTTTTATTCTCCCGAGGAGACCCATCAATTCATTTAAGTTATCAATCTTTTTTCCATTGATGTTACAGATAATGTCATTTTCCTGAATGTCGAGTTGTGAGTAGAGACTTCCCGCCACAACCTCTGTCATTTTGAAACAGAGAGAACCATCCGGATTTGTAATTTGTATGGCCTTCGCCTGAGTGAGGACGTCACTCATATTATTAATCATTGAATCGCGGAAAGCTCTTTTGATTTTGAAGCTGTTTCCAGTATTTTTGATATTGGGATTCATGCTTTTAAATAAAGATTTGCCGGCTTTGGCGGAAACTATATTTAAATTTGGCATCATCGGTTCAGCTTCAGCGTCAGTTTTTGCATATTCGCAATCACCAGTTTGAAGATTTTTAAGAATGAGTTTCATTCGATTAATTTTAGAAACTTCTGCCATTTCTTCAAGACGTTCACCTTCTCGAACATTCATCAATTCTGCACTTCCACGAACCTGTACTGAGGCCACTGACTTTACTGAATCTTGCAACACTATAGTGTCTAAAAGTTTTATTTGAAGTGACGTAGGTTTGTCTGCATCCAAACATATAATGCTATCGATATCTTTTTTAGATGACAAGTTAGAAGATTTATCACTTTCTTTTGCATTGAAGAGATTGGCCGAAGTGATTTTGTTAATATCTTGTAAAGTAGTGTCAACCCTTTCTAAAGGAATAGAAATAGAAGGACGGGGCGTTTTAACAATCGGAGGTGCTCGGTTGATGAACAGTGCAATATTTTTCCCCATCATATAAGTAATGACTACAACTAAAAGAATAATAAAAACTGCATGAACTTTTCCTCGAGTATAAGGAGAAAATAGACGAAGAACGAAGTCGTTCCAGCTAAATTTTTCAAAGCTATTGATAGGTGATTTTCCTGCCAATGAAGCTTTTATTTTATTGGTAGCTTCAAGGCGGCTAAATTTAGGAAATTTAAATTTAAATTTGCTAGATTTGTCAGAGGCCCTGGGAAACGTCATTTCCTCGAATTTAAATTGAGGATTTGTAGTATCTGCCGACTCGTCGGATTGTTCATGATTTACAGAACCAGTATTTTCCTCTGCCTCATTGGCTGCATCTTGCAATTCATTTTTATATTGATTTATATTAAAGCCACCAAGGGTTTTCTCTGCGAAATCTTCGGGACTTTCATCGGAATCATATTCTGAATGATCAGTGCCATCCTCGTGATTATCACCGTTAGAACTTTCAGATTCTGTACGTTTTGACTTCCTGAAGCGATCAAGAAAGCCAAAATTAAAAGTAAACTTTTTCATTTTTTTAACTTCATGTTAATTTTGAATCTAATACTCAAATCCAAAGTCACCTTCCATGGTGAAGCTTTTTTATTCTTATTCTTCTATTCTAAGAAGTTAGACGATTCACAGCAAGAGAAATAACAAGTTAAATAAAAAGATAAATAATGTACCTAAAGTTGAGTGAAATAGGGGAGTAATGTCTTTTACTTTCCTTTTAAGAAAGATTGAGTATTCTATTATTGAAATGAGAATAAATGAGTAAAATAGATTAAATAAAAGGTGACAAAAAATGGCAAGTAACGAGTCTGGCAATTTTCAATCAGTAGTAGGTGGATTCTTTTTTGGAGAAATAAATGAAAGTTTAGTTTTTCCTTTCCCAAATTTTTCTGACTCTCAAGTTGAAATAGCAAAAGAGATGACTTCGGCAATTGATCAATTCGCAAAAGATAATATCAATGGCGAAAAGTTTGATAATGAATCTCATATCCCAGATGATGTTATTGCGGGCCTTGGCGAAATGGGGCTTCTTGGTTTAGCCGTCCCTGAAGAGCTAGGCGGACTAGGACTTGATTATACACTTTATTGCAGAGTCTTCGCTCAAGTAGCAGCACACGATGCTTCTTGCGCCACAATGGTTGGTGCCCACCAGTCTATTGGTTACCGTGCTCTTTTAAATGAAGGGACTGTTGAACAGAAAAAAAAATGGCTTCCACTTCTGGCAACAGGAAAAGTTATCGCATCTTTCTGCTTAACTGAGCCAGGATCAGGATCAGACGCTTATTCAATTAAAACTAAAGCTGTGGATAATAATGATGGGACCTTTACTATTACAGGTCAAAAATTATGGATAACAAATGCAGGTATGGCCGGTTTTTATTCTGTTTTCTGTAAAACTGATCACCAAGTTGATGGTAAGACAGTGGAAAAAATTTCCTGTTTTATTGTAGAAAAAGAAAGAGCAGGTGTCACATTTGGCGAGAAAGAAAATAAAATGGGGATTCGCGGAAGTGAGACTCGCGCTGTTTATTTTGATAAAGTTATCGTTCCCAAAGAAAATATTCTAGGTCAACTAGGCCAAGGTTTTAAGATTGCCATGAATGTTCTAAATTCAGGACGTCTCTCTCTTGGTGCAGGCTGTGTTGCTGGAATGAAAACAATTTTAAAACTCTCAGCTGAGCACGCTGCCAATAGAAAACAATTCGATCGTCCCATTTCTGAATTCGGATTGATACAATCTAAATTAGCAAAAATGGCAGAGATGACTTATGCCGTAGAAAGCGTAGTTTATTTATCGACTGGAAATATGACGAAAGGTATGAACGATTACTATATGGAGACTGCAGTCTGTAAAGTTTTCGGATCTGAGTGTCTTTGGAAAACAATCGACATGGGAATGCAGATAGCGGCCGGGAACGGATATATGAAAGAGTATCCTTATGAGAGAATCATGAGAGACTCAAGAATTCAGTTAATTTTCGAAGGAACTAACGAAATTCTTCGCTGTCTTCTCGCTTTGTCTGGTGTACGTGGACCTTCTGAAGATTTGAAAGCGCTGGGAAAAATTTCTGAAGTTTCATCAGCTCTTGCTGATCCAATTAAATCTTTAGGTGTATTTACTAAATTTGCCCGCAAACGCATTTCAAATATGATGGGATCGCAACATTTAACAAAAGCTCACCCTGAATTAAAAGAACAAGCAGATAAGTTTTCTTCATGTTTAGGTAAATTCGCCATAGCGGTGGAAGATTGTCTAATTAAATACGGGAAAACAATTATAGATAATGAACTACCTCAAGGCCGTCTCGCAGATATGGTTATTGATCTCTATGTTATGTGTGCAGTTATTTCTCGTACAACTGCTATTTTAAACAGCTCAAAAGCAACTCAAGACCAAAAAGATTATGTACTTCGTATGAGCAAACAGATTTGCAAAGACTCACGTAGATCATTTACTAGAAACGTTAGAAGTATGGCAAAAAATAGTGACAAGACTGTCATTAAAATTTCTGAATCCGTAGTAAAGTACGGGGGATACGGACTTGATATTATCGATTTTTAATAAAAAATCATTAGTTTCTAATATTTTGCTGGCGAGTTTTCTCGCCAGTTGTTCTCACCAAAAAAAGATCAGTTCAACTGCCCTAATCCAACCTCTAAGAGAAGAAGCTCCCAAGTATTTAATGGGTCCCGAAGTCCCTTCTAAAATTTTTGTCGATAAAACAGAAGAGTACGGACTAAAGGATGTGCAGGCAGTTCATCTTTATGCCGTTGATGTCAATCGCGACGGGTATACAGATCTCGTTACCCTGGAAGATTTTTATTCAGCTCCAAAATTTTATTTTTTTAATCCCACAACTCGTAAATTTGTTTTAGGCCCAAGTCCTTTTGACAGTTTAGTTCGAGGTTCTTATTTAAATTTTGTCGATTTGGATCACGACGGAATTTACGACGTCATTGTAGGAACTCTGAATCAAAAAACTGAGATGACCCAATACCCAGCTCGTATTTTTAAAGGAATTATTGAAAATAAAGTTCTCCATTATAAAGAACAGTCCCCACTTCCAACCGGACTTCTTCCTACTGCAAGTATTGTGGCCCTCGATTTTGATTTGGATGGAGAGTTGGATTTATTTTTATCAAATTGGTTTTCTTACAAAGATAAAAATCCCAAACCAGTTCCCGATTTATTATTAAAAGGCTCTGGATTTAATTTCACCGACAACTCCAATAGTTTGCGAGGTGAATATGATTATAATAAAACTGATAAAGTTTACACAAATGCCACTCCAACTTTTGGTGCTTCTGTTTGTGATGTGGATAAGAATGGCTTTCCCGACATCTTAACTTCAAGTTCAAATGGATATTACAATAAATTATGGCTTAACTTAGAAGGTAAAAATTTTGTCAATTACGGTGCTGAATCAGGTTATGCTGCTGATGAAGATGGTAGCCCAGAAACACACGGTGGTGGGAATTCATTTTTTAGCCTTTGTGGCGATTATAATAACGATGGCATTATAGATATCGTCGTCGGAAATATGTCTCGCGATAGCGACCCCGAATCCCGCGATAAATCCAGTGTTCTCTCAGGGACCAGCAAAACATTTCCTCCCAAATTTATTCGCTCTGAATTTCTTCACGCCGCACAGAAAACGAAATGGTCTGAAGGAGATCATCGTGGTGTGTGGATAGATTATAATCTCGACGGCCTGAGTGATTTAATTATTGATAACTCTGGTTTTCCTCCGGACTCACGATTGGTTTTTTTTGAGCAAGCTTCCGATCATGCCTTTGAGGATAAATCTCGGGAACTCGGTATAAATGTGATGAACCCTTCGGGTACAGTTACGATAGATGTGAATCAAGATGGAGTGATGGATTTTATTACCGGGCAAAGTAAAATTCGCGCAGGAGACATAAATAATCGCATTTATCTTTTTGAAAACCAAACGAAAAGAGAGGGAAGGGGATCAGTTCGATTTCATCTTCAGGCAAAAAATAGTAATTATCATGGAATTTCTTCAGATATGTGGCTGACATCAAATAAGCAGACTCGTTTTTTTAATGTCGAGTACAACAGTGGTTCTCTTCCTTCGCAAAATGAAGAAGGAGCTTATTTTGCTTTCGATAAAGAGACTCCTAAATACGTCGGTGTGAGATGGAGTTATGCAGTCACAGATCGATTAAATCGTTTAGTTCCTGTTGTAAAAAAATATAATTTAACTAAATTAAAACTAAAAGGTTTGCATACTGAGCTCAATTTGTGCGAAGACGGACGAATTCTCCCTCGAAAAAAGAATTGTTATTAAGACGGGACGACTTGGCTCCGCATCAAAAAAATAATTATTGCAGTTACTTAATATTTAAATCAATAACTAACCCATCAATCATTTCATTTTCCTGATTATTTTTTCCTTACAATATCCGCCAACCCTTTAATTCTCTCCGGCATTTTTTTGTAATTAAGCGTGCTCATATAAATTTGAGACGAAGGAAGGCCTGCCACTTCATGGACTTTCAAATGATCTTCTTTTCTAATGAGATGATCAGGGACGATGGCAATACCAACATCATTTTTGACTAGAGAGATAATCGAATCAAAAGAATCCACCATGATAATAGTTTCGCTTTTATTTTTGCTTATTTTAAAAAGATTATCGCCGTTAGAAAAAACTACCCAACGGTGCTCGTGTAGTTTTTTGCGGTTGATTTCGCCCTTGCCGATTAAAACTAATTTTTCTTCAAACAGTTTTAGTGAAGTGACTAATTCCGATTGAATATTATCAGTCCCAAAGATGACATCGTAACGACCTTCTTCGATTCCATTTTTAAGTTCTGGAATGTCTGCGACATGAACACTCACATCACGAATTTGTTGTTTTAAATATTCAGTCAAAAGGGGAGTGAACCAAGTTTTTAAAAGTCCTTCTAAAATTCCAATCGAGAGAGGAAGTTTATCTTCGCGTTCAAAAATTTGCAGCGAAGTTTTCTCAAAACTGAGTGAAGCCTGATAAAGCTCTTTACCTTTTTCAGAAAGGATAACTTTTTTAGATGAACGTATAATTAATTCTTCTTGAAGAGAATCTTCCAACAGTTTTATTTGGCGACTCACTGCTGATTGAGCAATGTTGAGTTCTTCGGCCGCTTTTGAGAAACTTGAATATTTCGCTGTTAGCATGAATGCTTTTAAATAGCGAAAATCAAGCATCAGGAGCTCCCTCTTTTATTGGTGGTGCTTTTTCCGGAGCGGCCCTCCAAAACTTACCTTTGAATTCACCCTGTGCATGATTCACAATGACAAAACCTTCAGCGTCTTGCTCAAAGTCTTGCACGAAATCCACTGATGCTTCTTGTAAATAGAAGGCAGCAAAGGGATCGACTAGTACGTAAATTTCGTCTTCAGTGTTTGCGATGCGCACTTGAAAGTCATCTTCATTCAAATCAGTAAAGCCTGCAGCGTAAGTAAAGCCTTCACAGCCTTTACCAGAAACGACGATTCGAAAGTATTTACCGGCCAGTGTGAAATCATTTTCAATAATAAGTTTTAGTTGTGATAGCGCCCTATCGGTGAACATAATTACGGGCGGAAGCACTAAATCCCTATTAACTTTGTTTTGTTTAAAGGCCATGTGAATTTTCCCATGCGATCTGATATTGAAAGTGTTATTGTAGCTCCGAGTACTATCCAACCAAAAAAGATTTTACAAGTCAAAAAAGGATTTTTTTATGAAGCTAAGCTATAAACTCATCATAGAAACCCCTTCGACGCACCAAGTGCGCGTTATTATCGAAGGAAAAAAAGAAAGTCTCGAGAAAACACTGGACTTTTTTCTTCCGCGCTGGAGCCCCGGCTCTTACATGATGCGAGAATATTCCAGAAATATATCCAGAATGGAAGCCTCAACAAAAAATGGCGAACGTCTTGATGTAGAACAAATCGACACTTCAGTTTTTAAAATAGACTGGAATAAAAGTGAATTAAAAAAAGAAGATGATTTCTTCACTCTATCCTACTGGGTTTATTGCCATGAACTTACTGTTCGAACCTCACACGTTGACGACTCCCATGCATTTTTACATCTCCCTACATTATTGATGGGAATAGTTAATACTTATATCGAAGACCCAACAATCGAACTTGTTTTTCCACCGATCTGGTCACATTTAACTACTGGTTTAAAAGATATTTCTGTTAAGCGCGAAGTCTTTATATACACTGCTCCGAACTACGATGATTTGATTGATTCACCAATTGAAATTGGTTGTCATGAAACAGACGGTTTTCAAGTGATGGGCATTGATCATCACTTAGCTTTTTATGGAGCGCAACTTCCCCATAAAGAAAATATTAAAGAAGACACCAAAAAAATTGTTGAACATATTGGAACTTTCATGGGTGGATTACCTTATGCAAAGTACTCCTTTATAACTCATTTCTCTCCGGGAGTTTTTGGAGGATTAGAGCATGCAAATTCTACAGCTCTTCAATTTTGCCCAACTCAAATTACCAACCGCAAGGGATATGTAAATTATCTTGCTCTTGTTGCTCATGAGTATTTCCACACGTGGAATGTTAAGCGCATCCGCCCCTTGGAGTTAGGCCCGTTTCATTATTTAAAAGAAGCACACACTAAATTATTATGGCTGGCCGAAGGTTTGACATCTTTAATGGACGATCTTTTTATCTATCGTATGGGGCTTATCACTCTTGAAGAATACCTGGACATGCAAAAAGAAAATTTAAACCGTTATTATGCAACTCCAGGAAAGAAATTTCATTCATTGGATGAATCTTCTTATAATGCCTGGATTAAGCTTTATCGCCCTGACGAAAACTCAAATAATTCGAGCATAAGTTATTACTTAAAAGGCGGGATTGTTTTCTTTGCACTCAATATTTTATTGAGTGAAAAAAATAAAAGCATCAACGATTTTTTAAGTCTGCTTTGGAGAGATTACCAACAAAATCCTGAACGCGGATTAACTGCTGATCAAGTTTACAGAATGATCGAAGAAGTAGGGGGCAGTGATGTCCGCAATAAATTTGAAGTGATGACTTCTACCACTGAAGACATAGACCTTGAAACTATTTGCTCTAAAGCAGGACTTCGTTTTGATTGGGAAAAAGGAGAAGTTCCCTGGCTTGGGATTGAGCCAGATTTTAAAGGAGACAGCGTATACATAAAGTCCGTAATGCTTGATGGACCTGCATTTAAAGCAGGCTTAAATGCAGGGGACGAGATTATAGCAATTAATGGAATGAGAATATTAAAAGACCGATTTAATGAACATGCTAAATTTTTAAGAATTAATGAAAATTATAATATTACGGTTTGCAGGTTGTCCCTCATTCATAATATTTCTTTAATTGCAGGAGTCGTACCTGCAAAATTAAAAGGGATTGTAGTTATTGATAAGGCGTTGACTGAAAAAGTATTCAATCCAAAAACAAATTAAAAGTAGAATTCACAAAGCAGACTATCTGCTTTGTGAATTCTAAAAAATTACTTATTAGAAACTTGTTGATCGCATTTTAATTTATACATTTCTTGCAATTGTCCAATAATATTATTTCTGTAAACAACACCGTATTTAAGACCCGCATCGTTTCTATTGATATGTACTTGAAGTTGTCCTTCACCTGCTCTTTGCTCAGAACAAATCCAAACAATTTCTTCACCTGTGAATTTACTTTTTTGATTTTTTCCTTCAAGACATTTAAGAGTGTGATCATTTTTTGGACCTTCACTGATTAATCCCACGAATGTATTTGGATTCATTATTGCTTCAATAGATAGTTGAGTTTTTTCTTTTTTATTTGAACAGTTTTCAAACTTTTCTTCGTACACAATTCCACCGCTAACTGAAGGTCCTGCAACTGCTATTGAAGTTATGCTTAAGAAGCTTATCGATAATAAAAATGCTTTCATAAAAATCTCCCGATTTATTTTTTTGTTGCCCCCTTATACAAAAAACAGGGTCAGTGTGATATATATTTAATATATAACAATGCACAAGTTAGTTAATAAATTATTAACAAGGAGTCTGAATGCTTTCCCCGTTAAAATACGTTAACTACAAGGAATATTTGGGAGATTTGATTAAAAGTTATCCTGGAGGCCGTGGTTATCAATCTATACTGGCCAAGGCCATGAACTGCCAGGCCGCCTACTTGTCACAGGTTTTGCGTGGAAAAGTTGAATTAACCGAAGATCACGCCATAAAGCTGGTCATGTTTTTAAAGTTTAACTCTCTTGAGTCTGAATATTTTATCTTATTATTGAGGCTATCAAGAGCTGCCACCAGAGAGCTTACCAGTTATCTGGAGAAGAAGCGGCTTGAGATGGTTGCTCATCAAGATGATATGGAAAATAAAGTACGAGCTAAAACTGCAAGAGACAGCGATACCTTTTTAACAAAATACTATTCGAATTGGATTCCCTCAACGATACATGTCTCAACTAGTTCTCAATATTTGCAAACGGTAGAGAGTTTGTCTCTGAGATTTCATCTTCCAATAGCTTTAGTTGAAGAGAATTTGGCATTTTTAGAAAAATACAATTTAGTAAAAAAAGAGAGTGGTCGCTGGATTTTTTCTGGAGAATCAATTCATTTACCAAAAGCATATGCCTTAAATGAGCCTTATCAGGTGAGCTGGAGGTCGAAAGTAATTGAGTCAATCCAGAAAAAAAATAAAGAAAATTTGCATTTTTCATCAACTTTTACCATAGATAAAAATTCTTATAAAGAAATTTTAGAGGTTTGTAATAAGGCCATTGAAGATGCCCATAAAATTATTCACGGATCGGGAACTGAAGAAGTGTATTCTATATGTGTTGATTTATTTAAGGTAATTTAAGCAAATAAAGAATAGTTTTTATTAATGAATATCCGTGTAAAACAATGTTGCAGAGATTAAAAAAATTTGCCATAAAGGTGGTCCTAAAACTTTTTTACTCGGGACCTCAAAAATGCCAGAAGAAATGCAAGCGACGCTAGGAACTATAGTTTTATTTTTAACAATCATTGCAATGTTCTGCCTAAAAACTCTTTAATATTTGTTTGATTAGGCATACAATCCCCCAAGAGAATTGACAAAATTTTAGAGGAGGGACCTAATGACTAGCGAACTAAGAGATTCTGTTTCAACTTTACGTAGCAAAGCCACTTCAAGAACCCCAAGACATTTTGAAATTCCTAAGGACAATCGCGGAGCAACTAAAAGAGTTAGCGATTATTATGGTGAATTAACTTTTGATTTTAAAACATCAGAAGATATTTCAGACGCCATAAAAAAAGAAATCGTGAAAGCGATTGAAGAAGGAAAAGGAATCAAGAAAGAACTTGCAGAAGCTGTAGCTAATGCTGTTACAACTTGGGCCGTAAACAATGGCGCCACCCACTTCTGTCACTGGTTCCAGCCATTAACTGGCGGGACAGCTGAAAAACACGATGCTTTTTTTCAATTCGATAAACAAGGAAAGGCCATTGAGCGTTTATCTGCAGGACAACTTATGCAGGGTGAACCAGATGCTTCTTCTTTTCCAAACGGTGGATCACGTTCAACATTTGAAGCTCGAGGATACACAACTTGGGATTTAACTTCTCCAATGTTTTTAATTGAAGCAGTAAACGGTCGCACTCTTTGTATACCAACGGCATTCGTTTCTTATAATGGAGAGGCACTAGATATTAAAACTCCATTATTAAGATCAATTTCTAAACTAAATACTGTAGCAACTAAATTTCTTCAATTAGCAGGTCATAAAGAAACAACTAGCGTTCAAGTTACTTGTGGTGCTGAACAAGAATATTTCTTAATTGATAAAGCATTTTATTTTGCTCGTCCCGATTTAGTTATGACTGGAAGAACTCTTTTCGGAGCCCTTTCAACACGTAACCAACAATTAGAAGATCATTATTTTGGATTAATTCCTGATCGTGTTTTGGCCTTCATGCAGGAATTAGACTATGAGCTTCATCGTCTGGGTATTCCATCAAAAACTCGCCACAACGAAGTTGCTCCGTCGCAATTTGAATTAGCTCCTATTTTTTCTGAAGCTAACGTCGCAGCTGACAATAACCAAATGATCATGACTACAATGAAGAGAGTTGCTGAAAAGCACGATATGATGCTTCTACTTCATGAAAAACCATTTGCTGGAATCAACGGTTCCGGGAAACACGTGAACTGGTCAATGAGTGATAACACTGGATTAAATTTACTTGAGCCAGGCAGTGAGCCTCATGAAAATTTACGTTTCCTAGCTACTGTTGCAATCATTGTTGAAGCTCTACACCGTCATGCCAAGCCACTTAGAATGGCAATATCAGGTGCTGGTAACGATCACCGTTTAGGTGCTAACGAAGCACCTCCAAGTATCATCTCTGCTTATTTGGGCGATACACTTCATAAAATCTTTCATGCGATTGCAGAAGATAAATCTTTTACTCCTACACACAATAACTTGATGGACCTTGGGACAAATCAACTTGCACATTTATTAAAAGATAATACTGATAGAAACAGAACTTCACCATTTGCATTCACTGGAAATAAATTTGAGTTCAGAGCAGTTGGTTCAAGTCAGGCCATTGGTTTTCCAATGACTATTTTAAATGCTGCTGTGACTGAAGTTATGATGGAAGCAAATACTTATCTTGAAGCAGAGCTTGCAAAGGGACAATCAGTGGATCAGTCCTTAATGAGTCTGACTAAAAAGTTAACGTCACAATCTTTTCAAGCAGTATTCAACGGTGACGGATATTCAAAAGAATGGATTACTGAAGCTGCCAAGAGAGGATTGCCAAATCTTCGCACAACTCCAGAAGCACTAAAAACCATGACTGAGAAAGGGGCTTACGACTTCTTGGTAAAATTGGGAATTTTCAAAGAAGAAGAAATCGACGCTCGCTATAATATTCTTCTTGAACGCTATATCAAAATTCGAGAAATCGAATTTGAAACAATGATTGATATGATTCATCAGTTCGTTATTCCATCTGGACTTGAATATAAAAGTGTATTGGCTAAAGTTTTGAAGAACCAAGCTGAAATCGGAGTATCTTCTCAATTTGAAATGGATTCTTATAAAAAAGTTTCTTCTAAAATTGATGAAATTTATTCTCTTTCACAAAATCTTCATAAAGAACTCTCAGGTGAGCATTCAGATCACCAAAAATACGCAGAGAAAATTGCTCAGGAGCTTATGGGAACCAGCACTCAAATGGCGACCATTTGTAATGAGTTGGAAGAATTGATTCCGAATCAATTTTACAGCCTACCTAAATATTATGACATGCTCTTTTTACGCTAACTTTATTATTTGGTTTTAAATTATACCGCCCTGAAAATGGGTGGTTTTTTCATAAACCTCAATACATAATTAGGTATTTGTTAGTTTCATTGGGAATATTTATTTTCGTAAGCCAAGCTGCGTTTGGTATCAGTGAAGCTGACCTTAAAAAAATGCCATTGCCGAATAATCGAATTATTAAAATTACCGGTCATCCTCAATACCCACCATTTGTTTGGAAAGAAAAAGATAAGAATGAACTTACAGGCATTGCCATTGAAATTTTAAAAATGGCCTTCGCTGAGATAAATGTAAAAACTGAAATTATCTTTGTGGAAACCTGGGGACGTGCACAAGAAGAAGTAAAATTAGGTCATATTGATATTCTTGTTCCTCCTTATAAAAATGAAGAACGAATACAGTTTTACAAGTTTTCAAATAAACCTATTTTTATGGATGAAACAGTCCTTTTTGTAAAAAAAGGGAAAAAGTTTAAATTCACAAAACTTTCTGACTTAAAAAAATATAAAGGTGTGGCCATTATCAATGATAGTTTTGGAACTGAGTTTGATAACTTTGAAAAAAGCGATTTGAATCTCACAAGATTAAACGAAACTGAGCAATGTATAAAATTTTTAGAAATTGGACGAGCAGATTATGTTGTTGCAGGACTCTATTCAGGATTATCCATTGTCCATAAATTAAAGCTAAACGACTCAATCAGTATCTTTCCTAAGAGGATAATTATCACCGGAATGTATGCTCCGATTTCTTTAAAGTCACAGTGGAACAAACCTGAAATTGAAGCTTATCTCGATTCTAAAATTATGGAATATGAAAATAAAGGGATAATCAAAAAATTAGAGAAAAAATATTTTGAATTAATGAATAAGCTCTATTGATTTTGCCATTTCTTCAATAAGTGACTCTGTAAAATTTACAAAAATCTTACCAAATCCCATCATCATTCAATTTTATGATACTTTTCTATTTATAATAAAACGATTCATCAAGTGAGAGAAATCATGAAAAACTTCATTTTAATCTTAGGAATACTAATGGCAGTTCCTGCATTTGCTGATTCTGCAAAGACGGTTGTTGGACCATTTTCTGGTAAATTATCGGTGGATACGGCTGCAATTGATATTAAGAAAATTGAAGTTGAAGTCACAAACCAATTCTGTAATTTCTGGGGAACGACTTGTGCCGGTGGACCTCAGCAGAATGAATTATTGCCGATCATTACAACTGAAAGTGATGATGGAAAAACGGTCACGATTGTAAATGAAGTTGAATCAGAACTATCTTCTCTCAAAATTGGCAACAGATTTAGTTCTTGTAGAGTAACCCTTAATATTGAAGGTTTAAACAGAGCTGGTCAAAGCATTAATGGTTCTTATGGGCTGGTTTTTGTAAACGATAAAGCAATTTGTGCTTCAAAAACTGCAATAACTAAATTAATCAAAGACCGTTTAGCGACAACTCTTTCAGTGAAAGATGGTGTTTCATATATCAGCATCAAATAATTTAATTTTTTAGAAGTGCAAGTATTCCGATATTTCGTGGAGAAAGCGCTTCTTGAAAATACTGCTCAATTTTAACCTCAAAGCCTTGTTCTTCCAAGTATAAACATCGATCCAATAATAAATAGACTTCCAAAACACGACCTAATTGCCAGCGAATGATATTGCAAAGCCACATCACTCTTAATTTTTTTTGAATTTTAGGATCCTCGTAAAAAAGATTGAAATCTTCATCGGTGAAGGTATGTTCAATATTTAGTTCAGTAAGTTTATTTTTAATATAATTCGCAAACGGTTCCCAGTATGTCCGAACATGGCATTCGCCCACTTCAGTACAAAATTTATTATTAAAATAGGTCATTAAGAAAAGATGAAGTGCATAGCGATAGCTTTTTACGCGTTCTTTTGTTCGATAATCAGAGAAACTCATTTCGGCATGAGAACGCGTGGCGAGACATAAAGAGAAAAGATTGAATTTTAAAAAATGATTTTCTTTATAATAATTTGAGAGGGGATAATCAGTTTCTGGATTTAAGCGATGATAGCAACAACCAAAATTTAAAAGACCGGTTATTTTATAATCGATAGATTTTTGAATAACAACATTGGACAGAGGTCCACAGGTATGAAGTCCTAATGAAAAGGCTTTTGGCATAAAAATATTTTTTAAATTTTCTTCATCCGCTTTTTCACCAAAAGCAATATTTACAAAACGAACATCTCGGCTGCCTTCAATTTTTCTATATTTACTTAAGCGCTCAAATCCAATTTTTTGAAAATGTGGGTCTCTATCTAATGAAATAGAAGGAATGCAATGATAGTGGGAGAGAACTCTGGATAAGTGGCCCACGCCGCCGCCAATATCGACAACGTATTCAAAGTTTTTTATATCTTTTATATTCTTTAAGACCGGAACTATCTTTTGGATTTCGTGACGCTTCTTTTTCTTTACTCCATTAAAGGCCCAATCTTCCAGAGGAATTTCGGGAATTTCTTTAATCACTGGAAGTTTACTAAGTTCGATGGCCTGATTCATGAATTTCTCGAGCGTTGAGTCTTTAATTTTTTCGACTACCTGCTTGCAATCGACGGCGTAAAGTTCACTTTCAGAGAGGTTATCAAGAAGATTTAACCAATCACGGGGATATTTGGATATTGATTCGGGGTAATCATTCATGATTTCGTCATTCCACATTAAAGTGTATTGACTCAGGTAGGTTTGTAGTTCTTGGGCCTGACTTTTCATGTTCATAAGGTAGAATTCTTAGCATGAATAATTCAAAAAATGACTTTAAAAATTTTGTGAAGAATAAGAAAGTTGCAGTTTTTGGACTGGGAGTTTCCGGACTTTCTGCCGTTCGATTTCTTAAGGTTTTAGAAGCAAAAATTATTGCTATTAATTCTGGTGAGATCCACACATGGGCCAAAGGTGGCGTCTTGGATTATTTAACTCTCAATGATTGTTTTTCAGAAAATGATCCTCATTTAA
Organism: Bacteriovorax sp.; assembly: GCA_014377485.1. Taxonomy (GTDB): domain Bacteria; phylum Bdellovibrionota; class Bacteriovoracia; order Bacteriovoracales; family Bacteriovoracaceae; genus Bacteriovorax. The sequence continues at coordinate 84,409 of JACMPM010000136.1, forward strand.
AAACAGTTTTAGACGGAATAGATTTAGTCATATTGTCCCCTGGAATTCCTCGTGATCATCCACTGCTAAATTCACTAATTGGAACACTTGCTGACAAAAAAATTCCAGTATGGGGTGAAATTGAGCTGGCCTATCGTTATTTAGAAATGACGAATCAATTAAGGCCAATTATCGGAATTACCGGGACCAATGGAAAAACTACAACCACTACTTTTTTAGGCGAGATGATCGAGTTGGATCATAAAAAAGTTTTTGTGGGTGGAAATATCGGTGTGCCATTTTGTGATTACGCTTATGATGTGTATTCCAAAAAAGAACAGGCCGATTTTATTTTACTCGAGCTCTCAAGTTTTCAATTAGAAAGTATTGATCACTTTCACGTAAACATCGCGATGATTTTAAATCTCTATCAAAATCATGGGGAGCGCTATACTTCGATTGAAGATTATGGGCAGTCTAAATTTAACATCACTAATCGTTTTACGAATGATGACTTACTTATTTATCCTGAAGATTTTACTTTTGTGGCCGATTGGGCAAAATCTCAAAAGGGAAAAAAGAAAACAATTAATACTCAATATCCAGTTAGCGAATTTGATCTTTCTAAATTTAAGCTTCCCGGAATTCACAATAAAGTGAACCTTAACTTTATTTTAATAGCAGCAGAAGCTCTAGGGCTTTCCAAAAGGTCTATCCAGGCTTCAATTGATACTTTTGGAGGCGTCCATCACCGTATTGAGTTTGTGAATGGTTTGGTTGGCCTTCCTCATTTTGTGGCCTATAACGATGCTAAAAGCACTAATTGGGATGCTACGATTACGGCCGTTAAGGCCATGGAAGGAATGAAGGGCAATTTATATTTAGTGATCGGTGGAAAAAAGCGGGGACACGGTGATTCCCTACTGCCTTACTTGGATTTTTTAAAAGATAGGGTTCATTCTTTCTATTTAATTGGTGAAATGGGTGAAGAGATTGAAGCAGAGATTAAAGGCCTGGTTTCTTATCAAGTAACAGGAACTTTAGAGAAGACGGTGGAAGATTTGCGAGTCAATAAGAAGGATGAGCAAGGAATTATATTGTTTTCACCTGGTTTTCCCTCATTTGATCAATTCAAAAACTATGTTCACAGAGGGGAACATTTCGTAGGTTTACTGCAAAAATAAACTAACGAATGGGTCTTAAATTAGTATTTTGGGTTTCGCTGGCCACGGCGCGGCCGGTAGAGTGGTGTCCAAAGTTGCGGAAATTGTCGAAAACGCCTACTTTGAACAAAAATAGTCCAACAATTAGATAAACAGGGTTGAGTTTTGATTTCATATACTCACTTCAATGGGTTATAATGCCTACGCCCTATATCGGTCAACCAATCTGAAAACTTTAGCAAAAAGGTTTATTCGTATGTCAAAAGAGCGCTTTTTAACACTAGATGATATCAAACAGAATATTGAGAAACTTAAGAGTTTTATGATCTCGAATAAACTCGATTCATTTTACATTTCCAGCAGCGATATCTTTCTTAATGAATATGTACCACTTCCCGATTGTCACCGCTACTATGTGACTAATTTTACCGGTTCAACGGCGGAGGTGATTGTTCCCCTAAGCGGAAAAGTAATTCTCTTTATTGATGGACGTTATTACGAACAAGCAGATATTGAAGCGGATGCAAACCAGGTTGAAGTTTATAAATGTCCTTACGGGATGGGACTTCAAACAGCAATGAAAGAAATTATCCTGGAACGTGGATTAAAAAATTTAGGGGTAGAAGGAGATCGTATTGATCTTTCTCTCTTTAAAGATTTCTCAAACCTTACCAACGTAAAATCTTTTAATAATGCCGAACTTTCTCGCGTCATTGATTTTAAAACACTTAGTTTTGATAAAACTATTCGTGAACTCTCCCTTGATTTGGTAGGAGAGTCGACCATTTCGAAATGTCAGCGCTTGCTTAATCCAGGTGAAGCATTTTTTATTACAGCACTTGATTCGATTGCGTGGATTACAAATCTTCGCCGTTTTGAAATGCCTTATCAAAGTACTTTTAGAGCAAAAGCACTTGCGACCAGAGAGAATGTTTATCTATTAATGGAAAATATTGAGGGCGAAGTTCAGTGCCCTGAAATTGAGATCTCAGTCGGGAAATTTTCTGAATTAGAAAAGTTTTTTGATCTCATTAGCGTCTATGAAACTACATGGAAAAAATGTCTTGGAGCAAAAACGCAGAGTTTTGATAAAATTTTCTATTCTGATCGATCGATAAATGCGGCCGATTTTCAAAAATTAAAAAAACATTTCGGCGAAGATAAACTAGTAAACCGAACTGAAGGATTAATTCCTTTTCATGCTTCTAAAAATCCAACCGAATTAAAATCGATGGAGAGTTCTTTCAATAGAGGCGACCAGGCGATTTTTGAAACGATCACTTGGGTCAAAGAACAGGTTAAAAATGGAGCTCATTTAACTGAATTGGATTTTTTCAATAAGACCAATGAGTTTTATAAAAAGAACGGAGCTCTTGAGCAAAGTTTTAAAACTATTTCGGCCGTAGGTTCAAACTCATCGATAATACACTTCTCAAATCCAAGTGCAGACGTTGTGTTTAAAAAAGATGAATTGGTACTCCTTGATTCAGGTGGATACTTTGAATCGGGTTACGCTACTGACACTACTCGTGCATTTTTATCAGGTGGAACAGCAAGCAGTCGTCAAAAAGAAATTTACACAGTCGTTTTAAAATCAGTTCTTAATACTCAAAATGCCGTCTTTCCAGAAGGAAGTTGGGGAAGTTTGATTGATGGATTAGCTCGTCAGCCAGTCTTTAAATATGGACTTAATTATAATCATGGAACAGGCCATGGAGTTGGGATCAATGTTCACGAAGGTGGATATCGTCTCTCGACTACTTCAGCAGTTCCGCTAAAAGAAAATACAGTTGGATCAATTGAACCGGGAATTTATATTCCAGGGTTCGGTGGTGTTCGCCTGGAAAACGTGGCCGTCATTGAAAAAGATCCAAGTATAAATGGAATGCTTCATTTTAGATCCCTTGTCTATATTGGATACGACCATGATCTAATCGATGAGAGTATGCTAAGCGCTGAAGAGGCTGCTTGGCTGGAGACTTACGAACGCGAATGTCAAACTCGTGGACGTAGCTTCAAGTACCGAAATTGAAATTTTCTTAAAAAAGTAATCAATCCAAAACCTATCAATAATCCCAACCATGAGTTGGGATTATTTTGATCCGAAATCGTTCCACAAGAAACTGGCTGTTGTTTTGGATAGAGATAAGTAATCCCATCGATATCATCTGCCCCTAAACTTTTTCTCATATTAACCGTTGCATAATACATCAACGAATCTTTTACTGGGCTATGACCCAGGCCAAAAGCATGACCTAATTCGTGAGCAATTATTGAAACTTTTTCATCCCGCGATGAAGATACAAATTGGTTCCCGGCACGATCGTTAATCATTATCAGTGAGCCAATAATAGTTTTACCGCTGATATTATTTGGCACTGTGACTGCCAAAATAGAAGGGCTAGGAAAGGTTACAGCGTTTTGATTACAAGTGATCAGGATGTCCGAGTCGACAGCTAGTGCTGGGTTAGGATCGCACGAAGTAGAAGCGGTACAAATTGGTCCTGTTTTATAGAGAGCAATTTTTGAAACGATACTCCCAGCTCGCAGTTTCAAACGAGAGGTAGGTGATCTATTCCAGTATTGATTAACAGCATCTGAAATGATGGAGATTAATTCGTGTTCATCGATTCCGATATTTGCACAATTACCAGCGGCCACATTAACTTTGACTTCATCTTTTCCAAAAACCAAAGTAGAAGTATTATTCAGAGTGAAGGCGTGAGCGCTTGTTGAAAAAATTATTAAAAAGCTTAAGAGAATTTTGCTTATATCCATTTTAAAATTCTCCAAAGTGATAAGTTCCATTGATAGAAATTGAAAAAGCACGATCTTCAGATTTTAATAAGTTAAAAACGTAAGTGTGGAGATCAGCACTCCAGTCTTTATCAAAATCCATTCCAAGTCCTAAGTTAATAATAAAACTTCGGGAATATTCGGTAGTATCTGGCAACGGAAATGAATCCGTAGTATTTCCGTTATTTAATTCTTCTGTTCCACCAGATCCTGAGATACGTGTAAAGAAAAGCCCGGCCCCACCAATAAAGTGAAACATAGAAAATTTGTACTTAGCATTGGCCAGTGCAAAAAGTGACATTTTGCTGATATTTTCGTCACGTCCGTGACGCGGAATTGAGAAGCCAATTTCCGGTGCCAGGATAAATTTGTCGTTTATTGCATAGTCAATCGAGCTAGCAATATAAGGATTAAAGCTACAAACAGTTGTTCCACCTAAATCATCAGTCTGAATTTTTCCAACGTATTCGCAGAGATTCCCCAATGACAAAGTTACATCATAAGCAATCGCAGTCTGTAAAAAAGTAAAACTGAGCAATACGAGAAATAAAATTGTCGGGTATTTTAATATTTTAGTCATCGTTTTGTATTCTTTCAAAACTCAAGGTATTATGGCAACGTTAATTCCTAAAATATTACCTCTCACTTTAGACAAGGAAGCTTTATGTTTGATAATTTTGTAATTCCCCCAAACCTTATTCCTAGCGACCCGCGTTTTGGCTGCGGTCCTTCCCTTGTTCCTGCTGATATTTTGCTAGCACTTCATAAAACGGGCACTGAGTATATGGGGACAAGCCATAGAAAGCCTGGAATAAAAAATGTAGTCAAAGAAATCCAAGATGGATTGATGAAATATTTCAATGTTCCAGCTGATTACTTAGTTGTTATGGGAAATGGGGGAGCAACACTTCTATTTGATATGATCGCTCTTGGAATCGTAGAAAAGAAAGCAACTCATTTTACTTGCGGAGAGTTTTCTGAAAAATGGTTTAAAAATTCAAAGCTAGTGCCTTGGATTGAAACTGAACAAGTTGCAGTTCCATTCGGAAAAGGAATCAATGGTACAGCTGTTGCAGGTTCTGATTTAATTGCTGTGACTTTAAATGAAACCTCAACTGGAGTTCAACTATCACTTCTGCCAGTGGTTGATGCCAATACAATCCTGGCCGTTGATGCAACTTCAGGTGGTGGTCAGTGTCCATGTGATGTTTCTAAAACAGATATTTATTTCTTCTCGCCACAAAAAGTTTTTGCAAGTGACGGAGGCCTTTGGGTTGCGATCATGTCTCCAAAAGCCCTTGCACGCGCGAAAAAAATTGCTGCCGATAAATCTCGTTATGTTCCAGATATGATGAACTGGAATAATGCTATTTCAAATTCAGAAATGAACCAAACATATAACACTCCGGCGCTTGCAACATTGTTTATGATGAATGAACAAATAAAGCTCATGAACCTTCTTGGTTACCAGGAAGTTATGAATCAAGCTCAAAGAAAAGCTGACATGCTTTACGGATGGGCAGAATCTAAGCCATACCTTTCTCCTTTTATTGAAGAAAAAGAATTCAGATCAGTGGCCGTTGCTACAATTGATGTTGATCCAAAAGCTAATGTTGATGATGTGATTAAATTCTTAGAAAAGAAAAAAGTCGTTTACGGAATTGACGGATATAGAAAATTGGGAAGAAATCAATTCAGAATTTCTATGTTTCATAATATTTCTTACAACGATCTTGAAAAATTGACTGGGCTTTTATCTTTAATGATTGAATCGAAATTATAAAATAATAAAAAAGGGTTCCAGGAGACTTGTTACGAAAAGTCTCCTGGCTGGCCTTTAATCCATTGCAAGCGAGGCAGCTCGCTAAGATTTGCCCTTAACTCTTGACACCATATCGAGGAGGCTTGTTCAACAACAGCTAGCTCGTTTACTATCGAGCATCTCAAAAACACAAACACTTATTGGTAAAATTCCCGAAGCAATCAGATCTATATTTATTGAGAAAGATTTTCTACCAGAACCAATAATAGAACTAGTGAATCATATAAAATGAAAATTCGTTTTAAGTTTCTGCATCCTGAGCTGCCAAGGTCTCAACATCATAGCTCTTTTTAGCTCCCAGCATTTTTCTTAGACTTTGAATTGAAAATCTCAGGTTGTGAGACTGTACTCTTAGATTTTCTGCTGCTTCTTTAGAGCGATTCGACATATCTACTGAATTATTAGTATCGTCATTTAAATGTTTGAGAGCTTTATTGACTTCATCAACTCCCGAAGATTGCTCTTTTATAGCAACAGATATTTGGTTAATTGAGCCATCTTGATCATTTACACAAATAGTAATTTGATTTAATTCCTTTAAGCAATCTGATGCCACAACATTACCAGCTTGAACCTTATCACGTCCTCGACTGACGATTAAGCTGATATTTTTTGTTGTTTTCTCCGCTATCAAACGGACTTGGTTTTGAGAATCGATTAGCATTTGATTAATATCACTTGAAGCTTGACCAGACATTCTAGCAAGGTTTCCTACTTCTTCGGCGACAACAGCAAAACCTTTTCCACTTTCTCCTGCGCGAGCTGCCTCAACCGCAGCGTTAAAAGACAGAAGTTTAGTTTGAAAAACAATATCATTAATAATTTCGGTCTTTTTAGCAATTTGGGAAATAACATCGATTATCTTTTTAATTTCTTCTCCGTTTTCAACAACATTTTTATGAATATCATCATAGCTTAATGATATTTCTTTCATTTCAATAATCATTCTATCGACAGTTTTTTTACCAGATTCTGCTGAAGACTTTGTTATGCCGGAGAGATGATAGGCATGAGTTGCAGATTGATCATTGTTTTTAATAGTGGCAGAAATTTCGTCCATTGCCGTTACACTTTGAGTAATGCTCGAAACTTGACTATCTACCGATGAAGTAAGATGTCGGCTTACTAAGTTCATTTTTTGCGAAGAGTTTTGCAAATCATGGACTGTTTGAGAAAGTGTTTCAACTGTATCGTTAATACCATTCATTATATTTTTAACAAGAATATGACATGCTATTAAAGACAATCCAAAAATCAATAAAAGAACGATTCTAATTTGATTAACAAATCCAGACATCGTTGCCTTAACATCTTCAACATACATTCCGGAGCCAATAATCCAACCCCAAGGCTCATAAAGTTTTAAAAAAGAAGTTTTTTCTTTTGAATCTTTTTCTTCAGGTTTTGGCCAAAGATAATTATATGTTCCTTCACCATTATTTTTTTGTACAATATTTGTCATATCAACAAATATTGAATTTCCATTTGGATCTTTGATAATCGAGACATCCGTGCCATTGAGTGCACTTTTAATCGGATGAATAATCATTTTATTCTGTAAATTATGAATCCAAAAATAATTACCACCATTCAATCTAATATTTTGAATTTGATTTAATACTTCTTTTTTTGCCTGTTCTTCACTTAATTCTTTTGCCAAAACTTTTTTACCATAATGATCAATTACTGAATAAATTGTTCTAACCGAAGATTCCGGAACTCTTTCAATCATTTGAGTTTGGAATTTATTAATAACAAAAATGTTTACATATAAATATATTATTAGCGAAAGGCCGGTTAGAATACCCATAAATTTTGTATATAAGCTCAAACAATTGCTCCTGTATAATTAAGCAAAGAATCGGAGTTTGCGAATATTTCTTGATTAAATCTTAAAGCCATTCAAATCTATAAATGGAAAGAATATTTATGTGTTCAGATTAGCAGGTTATTTCATAATATAGTTCAGACTGATAAGTTAAGTCTGTTTACATAAAGTAATTTCATTTTTGTAATTCGCAATAACAATAAGAAGAAAAACACTAAAATTTAATACCATTCTCTGTCTAAGCAATTTAGCTATTTCTAAACTTTTTTTATCAAGTCACTTAAAAGTTTTTTAGAAAGATAGTTCTGAGTTGATTTCTCAATTCCGCAAACGACTTGTTCGAGTACCGAATCAATGCAACGGCTGACGTCGCAGGCTTTTGTAATTGGTTTTTTATGAACATTTATAAATTTTTTTTCATCGGTTGAAGCAAGATAAATATCATTAAGGGAAATGTCGGATGGATGTTTTGCTAATTCAATCCCGCCGCCTTTACCGCGGTAACTTTTGATCAAGTCGGCTGCTACAAGGCGAGAAACAATCTTTCTCACAAAAGTAGGATTAGTCTTAAGCACATTAGCAAGCTTATCTGAATTTACCAACTCTTCTGAGTTGTAACCTAAAGTCATCATAATCTGAACTGAGACGGAAAATCTGGTATCAATCATAATACTATTGTAACATAGAATTAATTCTTAATGTATCTTTTATTGTTGCATTAAGGTTTTTTTGATATAATGTACTTATGTTGAATACAATAAATGATAAAACCACATTACAATGAGATTAATATGTCGATTCTACTTTCTCCTCTAAAAGTCGGGGCCTTAACACTTCCTAATAGAATTATTATGGCGCCACTAACCAGATCGCGTGCGGCAAATCCAGGCAGAGTTCCCAATGATTTGATGGTTCAATATTATGAGCAACGTGCTACTGCCGGTCTGATTTTAACAGAGGCCACATCTGTTGACCCTATGGGGGTGGGGTACGCCAATACTCCTGGGATCTGGTCAGTTGAACAAGTAGCTGGTTGGAAAAAAATTACAAAGGCCGTTCACGATAAAAATGGCCGTATTTTTATGCAACTCTGGCACGTAGGAAGAATTTCAGATCCAATCTTTTTAAATGGAGCAACTCCTGTTGCCCCATCGGCCATAAAACCCAAAGGACATGTTTCATTGGTTCGTCCCGAAAAAGATTACATAACTCCAAGAGCTCTTGAGACCAGTGAGATTCCAGGAATTGTGGAAGGCTATAGAAGAGGCGCTCAAAACGCAAAAGACGCTGGATTCGACGGTGTGGAAATTCACGGTGCCAATGGATATCTGCTTGATCAATTTCTTCAAGACGGAACTAATAAGCGCTCAGATCAGTATGGTGGTTCAATTGAGAATCGGGCGAGATTAATGCTCGAAGTAACTGATGCAGTAATTAATGTTTGGGGTGCTGATAGAGTTGGAATGCATTTAGCTCCTCGAGGAGACGCACATGATATAAGTGATTCAAACCCACTTGCCACTTTTGGTTATGTCGCCTCTGAGCTAGGAAAAAGAAAAATTGCTTTTATCTTCACTCGTGAGCATCAGGCAGAAGATAGTATTACTCCAGAATTAAAAAAAATATTTGGTGGTGTTTTCATTGCTAACGAAAAATTTACTAAAGAGACTGCTGAAAAAACAATTGAAAGTGGAGTTGCCGATGCTGTCTCGTTTGGACTTCCTTATATTTCAAATCCAGATTTAGTGGAACGCTTTGCTGAAGGGGCCCCATTAAATGAAACCAATTTTAACACAATTTACGCCGAAGGTGCATCTGGCTATACTGACTATCCATCAATGTAAAATATTCCAAGTTTCCAGGAGACTTTTTTTTAAGTCTCCTGGAAACTTTTTTAGTTCTTAATCGTCAGAGCTTCCATCGTCATCACCAGAGTCTTTCGTATAGTTCGTAAAAAACTCTTTCTTAAAATCTAAAAAGCGATCTTCTAAAATAGCCTTACGAGCACTTTCAGCTAATCCTTTATAGTAAGCAATATTGTGAGTTGTTGCTAAAATTTGTCCTAAGATTTCGTTAGAATCAAAAAGATGTTTGATATAGGCGCGAGTAAAATTTTTACAAGTGTAACATCCGCAACTATGATCGATTGGATAAAAATCTCTTCTATAGTTTCTGTGGCGAATTCTAATTTTTCCTCGAGAAGTGAATAGTGTTCCACCACGAGCAAATTTAGTCGGAATGATACAGTCACTCATATCAATTCCGTTTTCCCATAACATAATAAGATCTTCTGGATTCCCAATCCCCATTGCGTAACGAGGTTTGTTTTCCGGCATAAGTGGAGCGGCATAGGAAATAATTTTTTCCATCCATTCAGAACCTTCACCAACTGAAACTCCACCAATTGCGTAGCCTGGAAGATCGCGTTTAATAAGTTCGTCTATACATTCACGTCTGAGGTCGTTGTAAGTCGATCCCTGAATAATCCCGAACAATGCTTGTTTTGGGTTAACCCATGTTTCAATACAGCGGTCCAGCCATCTGTGAGTTCTGTCCATAGATGTTTTGGTATATTCGCGGGTTGCCGGATAAGGAATACATTCATCGAAGGCCATCATGATGTCTGAGCCTAAGTTTTGCTGAATTGTAATTGAAGTCTCAGGAGAGAGAAGTATTTTCTTTCCTTTAAGGTCTGCGAATTCAGCGCCTTCTTCTTTAATACTTTTTTTCTGAAGAGAAAAAACCTGGAATCCGCCTGAGTCAGTAAGGATTGGGCGAGGCCAGTTCATAAACTTATGGAGTCCGCCTGCTTTTTTTATCAGGTCTGATCCAGGAGTCATGTGCAGGTGATAAGTGTTAGAGAGAATAATTTTAGTATCCATTTCTTCAAGGACACTTGGCTGAAGGGCCTTAACTGCTCCGTGTGTTCCGACCGGCATAAAAACAGGAGTAGGAATATCACCGTGTGGAGTTCTTAACACCCCCGCGCGGGCCTTACAATTTTTATCAACATGTTCTAGTTTGAAACTAAAATGTTCTTTTACTTCGTCTTGTATTCTCATAATATGTTTTCCATTTTCTTAAAGCGTATTAATTATATCATCGAGGGATTTTTCAATATTTTTATTCATTCCTACTCTCGTTTTATCTTCCACCAACGCGCGCTTAGTTTGCAGAACGTTTTTAATGAAAAATGCGCGCCAGGATGGGTTATCTAATTCATGGACCTTCTTAGCTTCATTGATGTAATAAGTCAAAAGGATGGAGTACTTCGAGCGCTCAAAAGCTTCAAGAACTTCAAGGATTTGGGGGTCTTTAAGCCCATCGTTATTGGATTGATCATAGCGAAGACCATTGATCACGCCATCGGTAAAATTTTCTAATAGCTTAGTTTGTTTAGGGACTGTTAATGAAAATTCAATGATTTCTTTTCTTCCAAACAGAAAAACTTTCTCTTCTCTTCCAGCTCCAGAAATTTTGATGGCTGGATTTTTTTTATCAAAAGAATTAAGAAGAAAATTATCTAAGGATCGAAAGTCTTTCAAAAATTGCTCTTTAAATAGAAATCCATTGGCAAGCATAGGTCCAAATTCTAAAATACCCGGAAGCAGCGTTGTTAGTGAGAGCTCTAAACTTTTCATTGATTTATTTTTCAGCACTTCATTATCAATCTGATTATTTGGAATATTCAAGCTCGCAAGCGGATTAGAATAGCGAAGTTTAAATAAGGCCTGACTTAAACTGATGCGATTTTGTTCCTGCATTAATAATGCTTTTTTATTTTTGAGGTCATAAAGTGCCAGTCCTATTTTCTTATTTTCGAAATAAGGAAGTAGAGCGTAGTCTTTGTTGAGATCAGAGTTTAGCGAAAACCCCAGCTCTCTTGAACTCGAAACCAGATGAGTTGTATGAACGTCTTTGTATTTGGGAGGAAGATTTTTCTCAATCGTTATACTAGCAGTGTAGGGTGGTCTTAAGAAAAAAGGAGAAAGAACACAAGCTATGCTTAGAACCGGAGTGATTGCTTTTCTGGATAATTTAAAAATAAAAGAAGTGTTGATTTCTCTTTCAGAAAAAGTAAGAAGTTCTTTCATGTTTTTCCCTTTATACAAAGGAATATCAAACAGCAGAAGTGGCAATACAATAATATTTAATAGAGCGTAAAGATAGGCCTTAAATCGAAGTGCAAAAATACTTTTATTATTATCTTTGTGGTGAAGTCCAATTAAAAAAGCACCGGGTGTTGTTCCTAAAATCAAACTGGTAAAGATCATCAGGAAATGAAAACAAATAAAAAACTCAATGAGAGAAAGTATTTTCACTGAAGCAATTGGACTTTGTTGGATTGTTAAATTGGATGTAATAAATTCAGTTACAGGATAGAGAAAATCCTGAACAATTGAGAGGAAGCCAAGACTCGGAATAACAAAACTTAAAAGCAAATAGGTGAGAGCGATATCCACGACAAAACCATAAATTTTATAAGGAATAAGTTTTACAGTAGAGAAATTGAAAATGCGCTCTTTTTTTACAGCTTCTAATTTTTTATGATGAATAGGCATTTCTTTAAAAGCGAATTCTTCTTGCTCAACCTCTTCCTCTGCAATAACTTGTGCTACTTCTTCATTTTTTTCATCTTCAAAATCGCTCATGTCTGCCAGTTCATTGATCTTGGTAAAAGGCGTTGGAGCAACGGGAATTTCGCGTGAAGCAGCTTTGATAATCCCTGTTTCTCTGCGAATGATAATTTCAACTTTACCAACTTTTAGAACATCTAATTTTTCTAAAATATAAAGTTTGCCTTTTTCCAAAGGCAGTCCATTTAAGAAAGAGTCACCATCACGACCTAAATAGTGAACAGTTAAAATATTATTTCTTCTTCGAAAAAGGAAATGTTTCGCTTTAATTTTTGGGTCGATTAAAATCAGGTCGTTTCTTGGATCAATGCCCGCAAGTACCCGGTCAATAACTTCCAGCTTTTTAGGTGATTGGTCGGGTATTCGCACGTCGAGAGTATAAATCAATTCTGTATGGAGTTTTCTTGAATCTGTATTTTCATTCATTGGTCTATTGTCATAAAAATTTAGAAGAACTGCAATTTTATTTCGGGAAATTTATTCCGGATGAATTCACTGGAACATAAAACTCTTTACAAATTTTCGAGTTAAAATAGGATGGAAGAGTGTCAATTCTAGTTTTAAGGCTTACTGAAAAGGAAAAAAAATCAATGAAATATTTAAAGGCTCTGGCCCTGTTATCACTTTTTGCCACAGCGGCCAACTCTTTTTCTTATGACGTAGTCGATCGCTATAAACTTATTGATGATAAATTGAAAACAGAACAAATGCTTCGTCCAATTGGCCATGATTTCTTTTTGGATATTGGAGCCGCTTTAAATATGAACGTAAGAGACTTTGCCGATGACATTAAAAAGGCAAGTGTGTTTCAAGGAACCTCTACTCAGAAACTAACTAACGCTCAAGGCGTCTTAGCAAAATATGACAAAACTGAACAAACTGTAAAAATCAATGTTGCCTTAGGGTTTCCAGTTTTTAGATTTTCTATCGGGAATTTAAAAGTACAACCCAATGTAAGGGTTTTCGTCGATGCTGGCGCCAATATTGGGATTCGTTCTGAAACGTTAACCCCAGCAGGTATTCTCGATTTGTTTAATATTTCTTTGCCTGATGAATTAAAAAGTAAAATTATCGCAACTACTTATACCGTTGGACAGGATTTATTACTTCCTATTTGTGGGAGTCTTACCGATCCAACGGCCATTGCCGTTTGTAATGCCAATATTGGTAAGTACTTTTATCCAGATCCTAACGTTCCAGATATGTTTTTATTTGCAAAAATTGATGGGAGAGTCGGTTTATACAACGATTATACTTACGGAGAACATTTCTTCGGTGACTGGAATATTTATGGATTGAGCCGCACGGATGTTTTTCAACGTGTTAACTCTAAAATGATTGCAAGTGGAGCAAAAATCGAACTACCTAAGACTAAAAATACAGAAACTACCCTCGTGACTGACTATCGATTGGGTTATAAAAACGATAACTATAGGGTGTTTGCCTCATTTGAAGATTTAAAACTTTCTAAACTAAAAGACCGCAAGATCGATTCAAAAGAACACTCTTACGGATATGATCCTCTAATGCGGGTTCATGCTGATGCTGTTTATCGGTTCTCAGCTTTTTCTCTTGCCCCATTCCTAGGTGTTCATAAACGCAAAGGATATGGTTTCTCAGATGGTTTATACACGGGAGCAGATGCTGGTGCTCATATCTGGGGAGACCGAATTGGACTTCAACTACGAGGAATGGTTGATAAACAATATATTACCATCTCTCCTCGTTTGAAATTATGGCTTCTTCAGCTGGAGTACTCGGTAAAATCTCCACTAAAGTCGATGGATGGGGATGTTAAACTTTCAGCGATTCAATCGATCGATTTACGCTTATTCTTCTAATTGAGTTTTTTTCGTGATAGGCTAGGGGTTATAAACACGCCTACCTATTGCGAGATCCATCATGAGCTTCGAAAAAATTCTCTCTCACCCTGACGTTTTGGCTTTCTTAAAAGAAAACAAAATGAAAACTCCTACTTCAATTCAATCCCAGGTAATCCCCGATTTTATCAAAGGGAAATCTGTTAACGTTATTGCTAAAACTGGTTCTGGAAAAACTCTGGCGTTTGCATTGCCTATTTGTGAACTTTTAAAAGAAGATGAAGTCAATTTTCCC
>JACMPM010000137.1 GCA_014377485.1 Bacteriovorax sp.
CAAACCTTGAGATATTTTAAATGCTCCTCCATAGGGATCTTCTATATCTTCTCCCCACATGACTAAGTCAGAATTAGAAGAAAATAAATTATGTAAAGCATTGTTGATATCTTTGCGAATTATTCCTGTAGAGTGCTTTTTATAAAGTTTTTTATTTTTATTAATATAAATCTTTTCATCTTCTATGATTAGAGATCCAGTAAATGGAAACATTGGCTTGTCGAAAAGAAGATCAATCGTCTTTTGTAAATTAATAATTATTTTTTCGTCTAAAGTTTGAATATATTTTTGGAGTTTATCATTGTTCAGATTTAACTCAACTTCATTTTTATCCCTGAAGTCATCTCCTTTTGAGTGAGGAGATAGCCTGTATGTATTAATATGAATTATGCATGGTTTGCAAGTGTCCCTAACATAGTCGATTGCCTTTTTAGAGGATTCCGCTAAGTTTTTTATGTCATTTGAATCTGATTTTATGTACTTTATATCAAATGATTTGCTTCGTTTTTGTATAGATCCAGCTAGTGTTTGATTTTGAGAAGTGGATTGCGCATAATGATTGTCCTCTATAACTATAAGTAGGGGCAAATTCCATTTACTAGCAAGATTAAAAACTTCATAGACGCTGCCTTGGCCTAATGTTCCATCACCAATGAAGGAAATGGCAATATTCTTTAATTTTTGTTCTTTTAATGAAAAAGCTAATCCTAAAGAAATTCCCAGCATACTCCCCTGAATACCAGACGAGAAAAAATTTTTTCTGTGGAGATGCTGGCTTCCTCCTAGTCCGAGGCAAATTCCTTTTTCTGATGACATCAATTCATATGCTAATCCTTCATAATCATCGAACATGGCCAAATAATGACCATGGCATCTATGGTTACTAAAGATGTAATCTTTAGTCGTGAGACTTTGCATCAAAACAACAGGAATCAACTCTTGCCCTATACAGGTATGAACTGTGCCAGTTAATATTTTTTTTTGTGAGAGCTCTAAGAGTTTTTTTTCAAACAATCTGATTTTTGTTGCTTTTAATAATAGGGCTTCTTGATTCAATGCTCGTGACATTTTTCACTCAAGATTTTTAGTAAGTCATCAGTGGCTAAAATTGAAACTGCTTCAGGAATTGTAAATTTAACTTTAAAAATTTTTTCTACTTCTATGATCAATTTTACATGATTTAATGAATCCCATCTGACCACATCGAATCTATTGACTCCCGCCTTAAAGTTGATTCCTATTAACCTTTGAAAAATAATATTAAGTTTTTCTTCCAAAATTTATCCTGAAATAATGCATATGCTACTCATGTTCTTGTTAATATGGTTGTATAATACAACATAAAAAGCAAGGAAACTTTAGCTTGATAAGGGCTAGTGGATAATTCTTAGATAATGTCTTCTATTTGCGTCAGTATCAATGAATAAATTGACCTTTAGTTGGGAGTATATATTTTCTACTACTAGCTTGTTCAAGGAATGAGATTGATACTTTTTTGTAAGAAAATAAAACGAAATAAATGTCTACTGGATTTAGTGTTGTTGCCTCCCAGAATTATTATTTTCGGATTTAATTCGGTTTTTTTTAATTGCAATAAGTTTACAACAATGGTTTCAATGCAAATATTTTACTAAACATCGCGTATGCCTTTAGTGCTATGATGTGCAGCATAGCTCGACATTAGTTCCTCATAAGGATAAGTCTGGTAATATTTGTGGAATTCTGACTATTTCGCCTGAGATTTCCCAAAGGCCAAGAGATAATTTTTAATCTCATGAATCGAAATAATTTTAATTTTGAAAGTTTTAGCAAACGCCAGAAGCTCCTCGCCTTTTAATGTATTTCCTTCACTATTTAAAGTTTCACAAAGCACTGCAACCTGATTTAAACCTGCAAGTTTCATTAAATCAATGGCAGCTTCTGTATGCCCCGCTCTACCAAGCACACCAAGATCGTGAGCAATGAGTGGAAATACATGTCCCGGACGCTCAAAATCGATATCACGGGCATCTGGATCGCTTAATTTTTTGATGGTAGTTGCACGGTCTGCAGAAGAAATTCCAGTGTGAGTTCCAACGACTGCATCAATGCTTAAGGTAAATGCAGTTTGCATAGTGCCTTCATTTTCAGGAACCATTAAAGGAAGATTTAATTTTTTTGAAATGGCCGAGCTAATTGGATTGGTAATGAGTCCTCTGGCATGATTGAAAAAAAAATTTATTTTTTCCACCGTGATAAATTCAGCTGCCAATAGGAGATCAGCTTCATCTTCACGGTCGTTATCATCAGTGACAAGTACCAGGTGGCCGGCCTTTAAATCTTTAAGAACTGCTTCTATAATTTCCATTTATCCATATTACTAAGGATGAAACAATAAGTGAAATAAAGGTTTAGCAACATTTTGGTCTTTCTTATATTTTTTGTATTGTTCTCGGTCTTTCTTAATAAAATCATCAATCGCAGCGTAAATTTCTTTGGGTGTCATAGGATGATCATATTCTATTGAGCGAAGTTCTAAATTTTTATAAAAAGCATCCCCGATTTTATCCAAGGCCATAAACAATTCCATTTGAGCTGTGTTCATAGTTAAAGAGAATTTTTTCTCAATAAATTTTTTGACTATCGGACTTCTTCTTAAAAGCCAGAATGTACGAGCTTCTGCATCCATTTTTATATTTGGATCAATTTGATAATTTTCCAATTCCATTTTCTCGAAAAGTTTGGTTAGGATAAAATCTTTAAAGCGCGATTCTTCCAATCTTTTTGGATTTCTCCATTCTGCAACCAATTCAAAATTTGGATCAAACTGCACGTCGCCCGGAGCGAAAACATCTGTTTCAGCAATATTATCTAAAGTGACCGGTACACCAATAGTATTTAAAAATGGAATCATTCCTTTTGAAAATTTAGACTTAAATTTTGGGACATAGTCACTATCGGGGTCGGCCATTTTAAATCCGTCCGAAATAATTTCAGAGCAAAATAATTTTGAATCATCTTTATAATTCATGGTGAAATCGTACTCGATATTTTTTCCCGAATCCTGATGTTTTTTTACTCTTAAATACATTGCTTTTGAAGCTCTCGCCGCTATGTCTCCATCTTTGTAGCGAAAGATTGCCGAGCGAACATTTTTTTCATTGATATTTTCAATGATAGGAGCAGTGACGCTTCCGACCTCTATATGAGCTTCGCTGGTAAAAAGCTCTTTTGTATCAAGATCTCGATAAACAAAACTTAAATGGGAAAATTGATAATCACTTTGTGCAATACGAGCGATAGCGGCTGAGGAATATGCGTTTCCTCTAGATAAAATAACGTCTCCAGACTTTAGGTCTTCGTAAGATTTAAATTCATTGGCGAATTTTGGATTGATTAGGAAATAAGGAAAATCACCTTTCATGCTGACGTATTCAGATGGACCAGATGTGCCTTTATCCATACGGACTTCAACCAAATAATCTTCTACATATCTAAGAGCTTTAAAAACATCTTGAGCGCTTGCCAGACATGACTGATCATCATTCGTGATCACATTAAAATTACCAAATGACTCTTTCAGTGCAATTCTTGTTTCAAAAGAAGCCTTGATATCATGATCAACTGAATTTAAATCGCTTGAATCAAAATAAGTGCTAACTCCGGCAATATTAAAAAGTTTTTTATAAAGAGCATCGTATGCATCATGGCATTTCACCGAATCGGTGCTTACAAAAAGATTGGCAGATTGAACTTCATTATAAATTTGGGCCAACATTGTATCGCGATCTGAGGCCGGTTTTCTACTTTTAAATATCGAACAACTTGTGGTTGTAAAACTTAGTCCAACAAGAGACAGAGAAATTAAAATATTTTTTTGCATAATTATCCTCAGGCATCACTTTAGTTAGAAAGAGAAAGAGATAATACATCTTAGTGATAAATGGAAATTTTCTCTACGAGGAAATAAAATTTTTCGGTCGGGTATTACTGCTCTAAAAGAAGATGCAACATACGGCGAAGCGGTTCTGCTGCTCCCCATAATAATTGGTCACCTACCGTAAAAGCATTTAAATATGTCGGTCCCAAGTTCATTTTTCTCATTCTTCCAATGGGGATTTGAAGACTTCCACTGGCAAACTGTGGTGTTAATGTTTTAAGTGATTCTTCTTTGGTGTTTGGAACAAATTTTACCCAATCATTTTGCTCTTTAATCATCGATTCAATTTCATCCATGGGAATATCTTTTTTAAGTTTAATGGTAAGGGCCTGTGAATGACATCTCATCGCCGAGACTCGCACACAAGTCCCATCAATCGGGATGATAGATTTTGTCTGTAAAATCTTATTAACCTCTGCTCCTCCTTTCCACTCTTCCCTACTCTGTCCGTTGTCTAGTTCTGAATCTATCCAAGGTAAGAGATTGAATGCCAAGGGGTAACCAAAATTATCGATGGGAAAATGGGGGTCGCTTAATAAATTTTTCACCTTTTTTTCAACTTGAAGAATTTGGGAAGATTGATCCTCACTGTCTGCCATCACTCGGTCTGTGACAAATTTCATCTGTCTTAAAAGCTCATTCATATGACGGGCCCCGGCCCCAGAGGCCGCTTGGTAAGTCATGGTTGTGACCCATTCGATTGAATCATTTTTAAATAATCCACCCAAAGCAAGCATCATGAGTGAAACTGTGCAATTGCCACCAATAAAATCTTTTTGATTATTTTTGATAGCTGCTTGAATATTATTTTTATTAATGGGGTCGAGGGCGATGATTGCGTTTTGTTCCATGCGGAGAGTGGAAGCAGCATCTACCCAATAGCCAATAAATCCAGAGGCCCTAAGTTCGCTATGAACCTTCTTAGTATAATCGCCGCCCTGACAAGTCAGGATGATATCCATTTTTTTAAGTTCATTAAGGTCAAAGGCATCTTGAAGAATAGGATTTGAATTTGGAACTTTAATGGGGTTATTTTCACCTTTTTGAGATGTTGAAAAAAAGATAGATTCAAAATGATTGAAGTCAGATGACTCGATCATTCGCTCCATCAAAACTTGCCCAACCATCCCGCGCCATCCAACAATTCCTAACTTCATCATAAATTATTTTCCTTAATCCGTTAAAATCCAACGAAATCTTGTTCCCACGCTATTTTTTATCTTTTAGAATGCTTTGTAAAACAGATTGTTTTACTCAGGATTGATATAGACAGGGAATTATTATGCAAGGAAAAATTATTGTTTCTAAGTTTGGCGGAACTTCTATGGGAGACGCTGAATGCATGAAACGAAGTGCCGAGGTCGCCTTTGCTCAAAACTCTAAGCTAGTGGTTGTCTCCGCGACTTCTGGAACTACGAACGATTTAATAGAGCTTGCGACAACTTCTGAAAAAAGTACCTGGGAAAATGCGCAGCTTATTCTCACTAAAATTAAAGTCAAACATCTCAAAATGGCCCGTGACCTGGAGATGACGCCAGAAAAAATAGATGGATTAAACCAACTTTTCGAAGAATTGGAATCTATGTCTCGAGGAGTTCACCTTTTAAAAGACTGCTCGTTAAAAGCATTGGATTCGATTCAAAGCATTGGTGAGCGCTTATCATCGTTATTATTTACTGAAGCTATAGGCATAATTTTAAGACAAAAAAATTCCTCTCGAATTGCAAAATGGTTTGATGCCCGCGAAGTTTTAATCACTGATAATCAGTTTTCTAAAGCTCGCCCATTAACTGCAGAGATCAAAGCTCTATGCCTTGAGCACTTAGCAATTGTTAAGCACACAGATTTAATATTTGTGACTCAAGGATTTATTGGGCGCACAAAGGAAGGAATGACGACGACCCTTGGTCGCGGCGGAAGCGATTATTCAGCTGCTATTTTAGCAGAAGGATTAGGTGCAGATATTTTAGAAATCTGGACTGACGTCGCAGGAATCGCCACCACTGATCCCCGACTTTGTTCTGATGCTCGTGCCATCCCGGAAATATCTTTTAAAGAAGCTTCGGAGCTAGCAACCTTTGGAGCAAAAATTTTACACCCTGCGACTCTATTGCCGGCCATTCGTGCTCATATTCCAGTTTTTGTAGGCTCGAGCTTTCATCCAGAATTAGGTGGAACTTGGGTGAAAAAAGATGTCGATGACACTCCATTAGTTCGCGCAATGGCGCTAAGAAAAAAGCAAATTCTGGTCACACTTTCAACTCCGGAAATGCTTTATTCGCACGGATTTTTGTACCAAATTTTTAAAGTATTTAATGATCATAAGGTCAGCGTAGACGCCATTACAACCAGTGAAATTAGTGTTTCATTAACACTCGACGACTCTACTCTAATGAACCGCGATTTAATTTTAGATCTCGAAAAATTCGCCGACGTTCAAGTAGAAGAAAATTTAGCGCTAGTGTCTTTAATTGGAAATAATATCAATCATACAGCAGGGCTTGCCAAAAAAATCTTCGATTCAATCGGCGAAATTAATGTTCGCATGATTTGTCTTGGTGCCAGTAAACACAATTTTTGTTTCATGATTACCGAAGACAAAGGTGTAGAAGTTATCAATCGACTGCATAATACGTTTATTGGAGAATCACTGTGAAAATAGCATTATTAGGAAAAGGAAAAACAGGTGGAAAAGTTTTAGAACTTTTGCTTGATGGCAAAATCCCCCACACTATTTTTGATTCAAAGAATATTCCTAGCGCCGATAAACTTTTAGGCCATGATATCATCATCTCTTTTTTACCGGGGGAAGCTTTTAAGTCTTATGTCCCATTATTAGTCGAAACAAAAATTCCGGTAATTTGTGGAAGCACTGGAATGACCTGGCCTTCTCATTTTGATGCTGATTTAGTAGAAAAAGAAATTAAATGGATATACGCCACTAATTTTAGCCTGGGCATGAATATAGTTCATCAAATGATTCTTTTAATGAGTAAGGCCAATAAAATCTTCGATAATTATAAATTCAGTCTTAATGAAATTCATCATATTAAAAAACTCGATGCTCCATCAGGTACTGCTATTTCGTGGAAGTCGTGGGCCGGACATGAAATGGAAATTACTTCTGAGCGAATTGGAGATGTTGCAGGAATCCACGAATTAACATTGTCAACTCCTTACGAAAAGATAAGTATAAGACACGAGGCACTTGATAGAAAAATTTTTGCCGAAGGCGCTCTGTATGCTGCCAATAAACTTTTTAGCGACAAATCTCTGGCCCCTGGACTTCATCTGTTTCAAGATATCGTTGAATTAGAACTTAATAAGAAATAACTAAAATATAAATAAGGAGCTCTAATGAAAAATATCAATGAATTCCCTCTTTGGACCGCCATCGTCACACCAATGAATGATGACTCTACTGTCGACTACCCTTCTTTTGAAAAGATCTTGCGCGAACAAGAAGCCGCTCAAAACGGTGTTGTTATACTAGGTTCAACCGGTGAAGCACTTAACCTCACAAAAGAAGAATGTAAAAAAGTCCTGGAATATGGTCTTTCTCTAAAACTTAATATTCCTGTGATGACTGGTATTGGTGGATTCAATCAAAAAGAAATTCTCGAATATGTTACCTATTTAAATACACTTCCTCTCGATGCTTATCTGGTGGTCACTCCGCTTTATGCTAAACCAGGTGAACACGGTCAGACTGGTTGGTTTAAAGCGATTTTAGACCTCTCAACTAAGCCTTGTATGCTTTACAATGTTCCAGGAAGAACAGGTGTAAAAATGAATTTTAATGCCGTTAAAAATTTATCAGGTCACAAAAATCTTTGGGCGATTAAAGAAGCTTCGGGATCTGTAGAAGATTTTAAAAAATATGTTGAAGCAGCACCAAAGGCCCGCGTTTATAGCGGGGACGATGGAATGGTTCCCGATTATACGCCTAATGGATGTGTTGGCTTAGTTTCAGTTGCTGGAAACTGCTGGCCAGTTGAAACTCGTGCCTACGTTGTAAAATCTCTTGAGATTAAACTCACTCCCGCTGAAATCGATCTTTGGAAAAAAGCCTGTGACACTTTATTTATTGCTGCCAATCCTGTTCCGGTAAAAAACATAATGCAAGTTCAAGGCAGAATCAAAACTAATGTTTTGAGGTCCCCCCTGAGCCACAAAGATTTTGCTGATAATTCGCCAGTAGTTGAAGCCAACAAAAAAATCCAAACTTGGTATAAGGAGAATGTATGAGTACATGGGAAAAAACTCTTAATGATTTAGAAGCGGGACGGGTTCGTTCAGCTAATTTTGAGGGCGGAGTCTGGGTTGCCAACCTCGAAGTAAAAACTCAAATTCTTGAAGCATTTAAGGCCGGAGTACTAAAAGAAGAAAATGGTTTCGTCGACAAACACAATCTAATGCCTCAGACATTTAATGTTGAACGCGGAATTAGAATTGTTCCCGGAGGAACTTCAGTTCGCCGTGGATCTCATATCGCAAAAGGTGTCATCATTATGCCGCCAAGTTATGTCAATGTTGGAGCATTCGTAGACGAAGGCACGATGATTGATTCACACGTTTTAATTGGTTCGTGTGCGCAAATTGGTAAAAGAGTTCACCTATCTACGGCTGTACAAATCGGTGGTGTCCTGGAACCTATTGGGGCCGCTCCGGTAATTATCGAAGACGAAGCTTTCATTGGTGCAGGTGCTATAATTGTCGAAGGAATCCAAGTTAAAAGAAGAGCGGTGATTGCTCCTGGGGTGATACTCTCAAAAGGTATTCCTATCTACGATTTAGTAAATAAGCGTATGTTAGAAAAGGGCGAACCTATACCGGAAAATGCTGTAGTTGTGCCAGGTAATAGACCAGTTAAGTCTGATAATACATGGGCGCAGGAATTAGGCCTAACCCTTCAATGTGCCATTATTGTAAAATACCGAGATGATAAAAGTGAAGCTTCTCTGGTACTTGAAGACTTTCTTCGTTAACTTGTGACATTAGTTTTACAGATCCCTCGTGTTCTTCTGGTTATCATATATTCAGGAGAACACACCAATGAAACCATCACTATTTGAAACACATCAAGTTGAAACACCTTCTGAAATCAAAAGTATTCAAAAAGAAAAACTCCAGATCGATTGGGTTAACACTCTTTTTTTAACTTTGACTCCCGTTGCCGCTGTCATTTTAAGCTGGATATATTTTAGAGGTCACGGAGTTCAGTACTCCCAAATTCTTTTAGCAGTTGCTTTTTATTTCATCACTGGAATTGCTATCACTGCTGGATATCACCGTCTGCTTTCTCATAGAGCATACAGTGCCGGAAAAATAGTGAAGTTCCTTTATTTAATTTTTGGAGCAGCAGCTTTTCAAAACTCTGCACTTAAATGGGCCGCAGATCACCGTATTCACCATAGACACGTCGATGGCGAAAAAGACCCATACAATATCAATAAAGGTTTTTTCTACGCTCATATGGGCTGGATCTTCTTCAAAGATCAAAACAATGAAACGGCCCATTACCCAAAAGATTTATTAAACGATAAATTAGTTATGTGGCAACACCGTAACTATTTAGCGATTGCTGTAAGTGTCGGATTTATTCTTCCAACTGTTATTGGATATTTTCTTGGTTCTGCTCTAGGTGGATTGGCCCTCGCTGGTGTCACAAGAGTTGTCTTCGTTCACCATTGTACATTTTTCATCAATTCATTATGCCATGTTGTAGGGAACCGTCCGTACACTGACACTAATACTGCAAGAGATAGCTATGTTATGGCCTTTTTTAGTTACGGTGAAGGGTATCATAATTATCACCACTACTTTCCAAGCGACTATCGAAATGGAATCCGTTGGTACCATTTCGATCCAACCAAATGGTTGATCAAAGTTTTATCTTTTGTGGGATTAGTTAGGGATCTCAAAAAAGTTCCTGAGAAACTCATTATTCAGGCACGGGCTGAAATGCTAAGTAAAAAATTTCTAACAATCTAAAAGTATTAGTCATAAAATAATTTTTTTTAATTAAAGACAATTCTAAAGAAGATTTTTTGAACCCAGAAAATAGAATGACCCCAAATTTCTCTGGTGTCATTCTATGTATCGATACTTAAATTAAATTTTTATCTTAGCGAAAAGTATTATTACAGAAATAATTATTCTTTAGCGCCCTTCATTCCTCTTAAATCAATAAATGGAACAGCTCCACCTGAGACTTGAGGCAAAGTACCATCCCATTTATCGATGGCCTTACTTTGTATAATATTTTGGGTAATTGATGATTGTAAAAGATGGTTGGCGGCAGCTTGAGCTTTGGCTCGAACTAATATTGCCTGTGCCTCTCCTTCAGCTTTTGCCACTTCGGCCTTGGCCAGCATTTGTTGTTTTTGCAATTCGTATTCGGCCTGCTGTGCTTGTTGTTGAGCTGCCATTTTTTGTTGCATCTGTAACTCTAATGATTGTGGTAAATGACTTGCACCTAAATTCACCTTATCTAAATGAAAACCCATTTTTTCAACTTCTAGAGATAAGTTTTTTTGTATATTATCTTGCAACTCATTTCTTTTTGCAGATATCACTTCAGAAAGGGACATTTGTCCTGCTGTATTCTGAGCAACAGTGATAATAGTACGACGAATGAAAGTTGCTTCAATATCTTCAATATCTGCCCCTTTGAAAGCTTTAAAAACTTGGGCCGCTTGACTCTCAGAAGTATTAAAAGTGACAGAAATATCTTGGGTAATATGTTGTCCCTCGCGTGTTGGTAAATCAATACTATCATCTTCTTTCGCTGAGCCTTCGCCGGCACGACGAACCATAGTATAAGTTCTAAGCGCAGTAGGGTAACTTTGAACTTGAGTTACCCAAGGTAATCTCCAGGCCATTCCTTGAGGAACTGTTCTTAAAGATCCTGTCCAAACATTAAATATCACGCCTGTATTTCCAGGTGATATGACTGTGTAAGAACTAAAAAAAGCTATCACTAAAGCTAAGGCCAAGAAAGCGACAATAATTTGGCTTGTAAATTTTGAAAAGAAAGCAGGGAAATCAAATTGATCACTCATGTGGTTTATTTTCCTTATTGGTATAGTCGTTGGGGGTTAATTGAATATCGACATGTTTTTTTTTGGTCTTTGATTGACTACGAAATGCTTTATAAAGACGACTTTCTATCTGTCGTCGTAATGGATTCATAAAATAAAAAAAAAGTGATATCACTAAAACTAAGATAAAAATTTCGGCAAAAGTCATGAGGTATACTCTGTTTTAATTTGGAGTTTGTCGATAACTAATAGTTCAAAATTAAAGATCTGAAGGAATAACCTGATTGGGTGTTATATACAAATGCCCCTCTTCACCTATCTTACTTAGTTTAAGATTTTGCGCTTGAGCAACTTTTTCTTCAAGCGTTGCCCAAATTTTATAATTTGTATTTTGGGGATTGGTTAGTATCGCTGTCATTTTCGAATTTACGCCTTCTGCCCCTAAAATGATTCCTTCAGTGAATGCGACACTGTAATATTTAAAGGGATTGACCGGTTTTCCATCAACAGTAAGATGTTTTATTTTTACGTCTTTTTCATTCTTAGTGAATTCCATATTAATTCCCGAGAATGTTAATGGCGTTCCTAAATGCATAAGACTTTCAAAAACAACTTTTAGCCATACGCCCTTAATTTTGGTTGTATAAATACTCCAGCCATATTTATCTTTTAAATCAAAGACTCTCGGAAATGAATTTATTAAATCGCGACGGGAAATGTTTCCAATGGGAAAATCTTTTCCGTTCATAAAAGGGGTATGGATCGCAATTTGAGTTCCGGCCTTTTCTTTTATTGAATCAGTAATGAAGTACGCCCATTTGCGGGCACCATCAATGTCTTCGGCCTTTAAATCAGAGAAACCTATTTCTTCTTCGAGCCATTCTTTTCCATAAGAAGCGTAAAGATCATTATTGGCTTCCTCAACCAGTCCCTTTATTTTGGTGTCACTCGCTTCATATTTAACCGGAACTAATTCATAGGAAACTATTTTTAATGGCATTCCTTTTTGAAGATCAATAATAAGTTTACCAAGGTATTCAGTGTGCATGCCCGCCTGAACGATCGGCACTTTTTTCATTCTCTTATTTACACCATAGCTGGGTTTAAAAAGAGCGGTATGAGAATGCCCCCCAACAATAAGATCAATATCTTTAGTACGCATGGCCAACTCAATATCATTCAAGACACCAAGATGAGTGAGGGCGATGATGAAATCGTTGTTTCTACTTTTCAAAAGTGCTTCATAATAATTTGCGGCCTTATAAGGGCTAGTGATTTTGACACCGACCAATCGCCATTTAAAAAGAATATCGTTGGTTGTTAGGCCTATTATTCCAATTTTTATTCCATCTATTTCAATTTCTTTATAAGGCAAAATTTTGTCACGAATATTTTTAAAGTCAGAATTCATTTGTAGGTTAGCGACAAGAAGTGAAAATTTTAAATCCATCTCTCCTAAAATTTTATTAAGATCACTGGTTCCCATAAGGTAATCGTGATTTCCCATGGCACCAACGTCGTACCCCATTTCATTGTGGACCTCAAAAACTTTTCTTGCGTTGTCTGCCATGTAGTAAAGATTTCCTTCTGTAAAATCTCCCGCATCCATGACAATTGTTTTTATGCCTTCACCTTGGGCCTTGCTTTTATAATAATCGATCAAACTTTTTAACCTGGCAGCTCCGCCTAGACTTTCATTGTGGCGATAGTGATCGAGATAAGAATGAGTGTCATTTGTGTGAAGAATTTGGATGAGCTTTGCTTCAACTACTGAAGTAGCACAAAGAGATAAAGAACAAAAAAACAAAAATGTAAAAAATCTTTTATTCATAAATATGCCTGAAAAAAAATTATATCTTCAGTAAATGTTAGTGATAACGATGTTAATAGGTCAACTGATTATAATATTACAAATTCAAATAGAGTTAGATCCTTTGGCGAAATTCACTTTCTGTGAAGGGAAATCTTAGGTACATTTAACTGAGTCCATTTTTAAATCAGGAGTTGAATATGAAAATGCCGTTACTTTTAATACTTTTAGTTACTAGTGTATCTGCTAAAACTTGGGCAGGTGATGTACTTTCACAGTTCGATGAAAATTGTCGTTTTGTTTACCGCAGCGCCTATTTAGAACTCTCTAGCGACGTAGACGGCTTTAATAAAAAAATATTATCTAAATATGAAATGAGTTCAAGACTGGCTTCATTGTCCTTAGAAATTACAACTTCACGCGCAAATTGTGAGCATTTGCAAGCAGATAATAGTGCTAAGTGTAATTCTGACTATCAGGATTTATATTCAACGCTCAGAGGGAAGTTAAATATTCCTGCCATTATATCTGGAAAACAAAGCTCTGTTGATCGAGGTCCTTTCGGTTCTGATAAAGCAAAAGAAAAAATTCGTTTAGGCGTAATTGACTTGCAGTGTAAAAAATAAACTTTTTTAATGACGAATTAACCTTAAATAAGTTCAACTTATTTAAGGTTAATTCTTTTATTTATAAGCGATAGCGAATCGAAGTTACAACTTTTCCAGATTTCAATCTAAGTGCTGTTCTTAAAACCAACGTCATCTGGTTATGAAGAAACTGGTGATACCAATGTCTCGTGATAAATTCCGGCACAACTACTGAAACCATTTCCTTCCCAGAATCGATATGAACCTGATCGATATAATCTAGGAGTGGTCCTAATACCGATCTATAAGGTGATTTCAAAATTTGCAGCGGCAATCCTTGAGACCATTTCTCCCAAACCTTTTGCATCTTCTCTGTAGCATCGCGATCGACGTCTACGTAACAAATGCGGACATCATCAGAAATAGTTAGTGCGTATTGAACCGCCATAACAACTCCTGGATGGATTCCAGAGATTGGAACAATCGCCGTGTATTTCTTCTTGCTCTCGATGTTTAAGTCATGATGGTAAGTGTCTCTCGCCAACTGATGACCTACGGCCAGGTAATGGCGTTTAATCAGCTTAAAGAAGAAAACAAAACTTGGGATCAAGACAACAATGATCCAGGCCCCATGCATGAATTTTGTTACTGTAATAACAATTAAAACCATGAAAGTTGTGACCGCGCCCAAAAGATTGATGGTCAGTCCTTTCCTCCAGTGTGGTTCTTTAAATTTGAAATGGTGAATGATCATTCCCAATTGAGAGAGAGTGAATGATAAGAAAACGCCTACGGCGTAAAGAGGAATCAGTAAGTGAGTTGAACCTTTAAAGATAACAATCAAGATGGCGGCTGAGATTGTTAGTCCCATTATTCCGTTTGAAAAAACTAAACGGTCTCCGATGCTTGAGAGTTGGCGTGGAAGAAAACGATCCTTTGCTAAGAGAGAAGACAAGCGAGGAAAGTCGGCATAGCTGGTATTGGCAGCTAGTAAAAGGATAAGAGCTACTGCCACTTGAGTTCCGTAATACATAAAATTTGTACCGAAAACCGAGCGAGAAAGTTGCGACATAACTGTTTCACCGTGTACCGGAGCAATTCCGTAAACGTGTGCAAGTAGCGTTATTCCCAGGAAGAAACAACCAAGAATGGCGCCCATCCAGATCATGGTGATCTTGGCATTTTTTTGTGAAGGTTTTTTAAAGATTGGCACACCGTTAGAGATGGCCTCTATTCCAGTCAACGCCGAACACCCTGAGGCAAAGGCCCTAAGAAGTAAAAAGAGCGGAACTTCTGGATAATTTTCGTGAAAAATTGGAGAATGCTGAATCACTTCACCAGAGAGTATTTTATAAAAACCCATCACAATTAAAAGCACGATACTAAAGATAAAAAAGTACGTCGGGTAAGCAAAAATATTTGATGATTCGCGAATCCCTCTTAAGTTTAACGCCATGATTATAAGGATAAAGGAGACGCCGATAATGACTTTATGCTCGGCAATGATATGAAAGGCCGAGCCTATGTTTTCCACGCCAGCTGAAACTGAAACTGATACGGTTAGAATATAATCAATAAGAAGTGCCGCTCCGGCCACCAACCCCGCAGTCTCCCCGAGATTTTCCTTAGCAACAGTATATGCCCCCCCTCCTTGAGGATAGGTCGAAATAGTCTGTTGATATGAAAGTGTAATAATCAAAAGAAGAACCGCAACCCCAATCGCCATCGGAATCGACCAAACCATTGCCGCCGCTGAGAGTGCAAGCAAGGCTATTAAAACCTCTTCCGTAGCGTACGCAACTGAAGAAAGTGCATCAGACGAGAGAACTGCCAAGGCTTTCCATTTAGGAATTTGTTCTTCCTCAATCTTGTCCATGGTTAAAGGGTCGCCAATAAAAAAATGTTTTATTTTTACAAAAAGCATAAATAATTAAACCTAGGTTTGACGCAAGTTATAAATTTAATAAATTTCATTTTAAGCTAAAAAATCGTTTAGAAAAGATTTGTTTCAATAAGATTAAAAACTTAATTTTAGGATTCGTAAAAATGAGTAATGACACCTTATGCGAAGAAAAGTATAAAACATTCTAATTAATTTTTCCTACCTCAACAAGGATTTATCTTGGACACTCATATTAAAGGCGTACTTGCTCGCATCTTTTTTGGTAAACCCATTCATAATGAAGAGGCCCATCACCAGACAATTGGGAAGGCCGTTGGTCTTGCTGTATTTGCCTCTGATGCCTTATCAAGTGTTGCCTATGCGACTCAAGAAATTTTACTAATCTTAGCTATTGCCGGTGCGGCCGCTTTTCATCTGTCATTGCCTATTGCTGGCGTTATTGTTCTTCTTTTGGCCATTCTTACTCTCTCATATCGCCAAACAATTTTTGCTTATCCAGATGGTGGTGGAGCTTATATTGTCGCCAAGGATAACTTGGGAGAAGGTGCCGCTCAAACTGCAGGGGCCGCTCTTTTGATGGATTATATTCTTACAGTTGCCGTTAGTATTTCGAGTGGAACTGACCAAATTGTTTCAGTCTTCCCTCATCTCCTTCCTCATCAAGTGACACTTTGTTTGGTACTCATCGGTTTTATGATGCTCATGAACTTGCGCGGAGTAAAAGAATCGGGAACCGCTTTTGCTTTTCCTACTTATTTTTTCGTCATCATCAGCTCTTTCACAGTAGGAATAGGTCTTTGGAAATTATCTCGTGGAACCCTCATGCCAGTTGAAGGCGTTGAGATGGTCAAAACAACATTGCAACCATTAACTCTATTTTTAATTTTAAGGGCCTTCAGCAGTGGGTGTACTGCTCTGACTGGTGTGGAGGCAATCTCCAATGGGATTACTGCCTTTAAAGAACCAAGAAGTAAAAATGCTTCTAGCACCATGATCTTTATGGGTTTGATTTTGGGCTTTCTTTTTCTTGGTATTACTTATCTTGCTGTTCATATTCACGCCATGCCATCTGAGAGCGAAACTATTATTTCTCAAATTGGTCGGGCCATTTATGGCAACGGTCTAATGTACAATTTACTAATGGCCGGAACAACGATCATATTAGTAATGGCCGCCAATACTAGTTACGCTGATTTTCCAAGATTATGTGCACTCCACGCAGGGGATGGATTTTTACCTCGCCAATTAACATATAAAAGTGGCCGATTAGTTTTTAGCTGGGGAATCATCTTTTTAAGCGTTTCAGCTGGAGCACTTATTTTTATTTTCAATGCCCACACTTCCGCCCTCATTCCTCTTTATGCCATTGGTGTTTTCATGAGCTTTACTCTCTCTCAATTTGGGATGGTTGTTCGTTGGCAAAAAATTGGAAATAAAAAGAAAACAGCTTCTGCCCTAAAACACACTACGGGACAAGAGGAAGCACATCACTTAGAAGGATGGCGAGTTAAGCAAATAATAAATCTCATAGGTGGTATTGCTTCTGGCCTCGTCATGATGATCTTTGCCTTTACTAAATTTACTTCTGGAGCATGGGTTACTGTCATTTTAATTCCTGCAATGGTTTGGTTATTCTTCCGAATCCACGGTCACTATAAACGTGTTGGTAAATTTCTCACTCTCCCATGGAAAAAAGCCGAGGTTTCTTCATATCCTCAAATGAAAACAGTCATACTGGTCGACGATATAAATACAGGAACCCTTCGTATGGTTCGCTTTGCTAAAACGCTAGGTCATCCGTGGGTTGCCTTGCATGTTAACTTTGATCACGCCCGTGCTGAGACTGTGAAGCTAAAATGGAATGAATTAATAGGCGAAAGCGAGCTTGTTTTTCTTTATTCTCCCTACCGCTTATTGCTAGAGCCAGTAAATGAGTACCTCACAAGTGTTCGTGAATCGATGCCTACAGGAGTCATTCATGTCATCACCGGACAATTGATTGTGCCGGGAACTTTCGGGCCATTACTGCATTCAAAAAATGCCCGTGGATTGTATGATGAACTTCAAAAAATTGAGCGAGTCATTGTAACTGCAGTGCCTTATCATCTTGAAAAAAGAAAGAAAGTAAGCGCGAATCTTTTATAGATTCGCAATTTTTTCAACTTACCATACAAAATATATGACCTTGTTGCCTATTGGCATACTATATATTGTGGTTACTAATAGATAAGTTAAACAATTTTAGTTGTATTTACGTAATAATAAAGCGATGTAAGTTTTAATTAGAAGGTAAAATTTAGATTCATAGGACCAGTGAAACATGATATAACTATATGATATATATATCTTTTTTATGATCTCCGAAAGTTTTTATTCGAGCCTGCGAGACACTCACGACTAAAGTCTCAAAACTTTTTTATTTTTAAAATTCAACGATCTTGTTATCTTTTCTTAATAGAGATTGTTTTTTTTAGAATTTGGCACTGATAAAATAATCACTATGTATGTTACTACTTACTACACACACACACGATACTAAGACATTTCAGGAGGCACATTATGGCAGCAACGGACTCTGCTCAATCAAGCATTTTAGCACCCAACGATTCACGTTTCGTTCTTTTCCCAATCAAGTATCACCAGGTATGGGAAATGTACAAAAAACACATGGCGGTTTTTTGGACTTCAGAAGAAATCGACCTCGTTCCAGATCTTAATGACTGGGAAAATAAATTAAACAATGACGAAAGACATTTCATTTCCAACGTTCTTGCTTTTTTTGCAGCAAGCGACGGTATAGTTAACGAAAACTTAGCACTTCGTTTTTATAGCGATGTACAAATTCCAGAAGCACGTTGCTTTTATGGATTCCAAATTGCCATGGAAAATATCCACAGCGAAACATACTCACTTTTAATTGATACATATATAAAAGACCCAAAAGAAAAAGATAAACTCTTCAATGCTACTCAAAACATGGCCTGCATCGCAAAGAAAGCAGCATGGGCAATGAAGTGGATCAAGTCTGATAAGTCATTTGCTCACAGAGCAGTGGCCTTTGCAGCAGTTGAAGGTATTTTCTTCTCAGGATCTTTTTGTGCCATTTACTGGTTGAAAAAAAGAGGTCTTATGGCAGGCCTTTGTACATCAAATGAATTTATTTCTCGCGATGAAGGTCTTCACTGTCAGTTCGCTTGTTTGTTGCATTCTCTTCTTAATGTTGATGAAAAAGTATCAAACGAAACAATTACTCAAATCATTACTGAAGCTGTTGAAATCGAAAAAGAGTTTATTCTTGAATCGCTTCCTGTTTCACTTATTGGGATGAATTCTGATTCAATGTCACAATACATCGAGTTCGTAGCGGATCACTGGTTACAGCAATTAGGCGCTCCTCCTTTTTACAACGCTAAAAACCCGTTCGAGTGGATGGAATTAATTTCACTTGAAGGAAAAACAAACTTTTTTGAAAAACGAGTTTCTGAATATCAAAGACCTGGAATTCTCGGAGAAAAACAATCACACACATTCACACTAGACGCGGAGTTTTAACATGTACGTCATCACACGCAGTGGCGAGAAAGAGCCAATTAAGTTCGACAAAATCACGGAGCGTATTGAACAACTTTGTTTTGATCTAGACCGATCTTTCATCGATCCAATGAAAATCGCTAAGAAAGTTATCGAAGGAATCTACGACGGAATCACTACAAAGGAACTAGATCAATTAGCTGCTGAAACAGCTGCTTATTTATCTACACAACACCCTCAGTACGCAACCCTTGCAGGAAGAATTGCCGTAAGCAATCTTCATAAGGAAACACGTGGATGTTTCTCTGAGAATATCAAGGCAATGTATCACTATCACAATCCGTTGACCGGCGAGTACTCTCCACTAGTTTCAACAGAATTGTATGAAGTGGTTATGGCCAATGCCCATAGATTAGATAAAGAAGTGTCTGACCGCCGCGATTTTAACTATGATTATTTCGGTTTCAAGACTCTTGAAAAATCCTATCTTCTTAAAATGAATAACAAGATTGTAGAACGTCCGGGGCAAATGCTCATGAGAGTTTCTCTTGGTATTCACGCCAACAATATAGAGGCAGCTCTTAAGACATATAACCTTATGTCAGAAAAATACTTCACTCATGCTTCACCTACTCTTTTTAATTCGGGAACAAATAAAGCTCAGCTTTCATCATGTTTTCTTTTAACAATGAAGGACGACTCGATTGAAGGGATTTACGAAACGTTGAAGCAAACAGCACTGATTTCTCAATCTGCTGGCGGCATAGGCCTTGCGATTCATAATATCAGAGCTAAAGGCACACAGATCAAAGGAACTAACGGAACTTCAAACGGTATCGTTCCAATGTTAAAAGTTTTTAACGATACTGCTCGTTATGTAGATCAGGGCGGAGGAAAAAGAAAAGGTGCTTTCGCGGTTTACTTAGAACCATGGCATGCTGACATTTTCGACTTTCTTGAAATGAAAAAAAATACTGGAAAAGAAGAGCAACGTGCTCGCGATCTATTCTACGCTCTTTGGATTCCAGATCTTTTCATGAAACGGGTTGAAGAAGATGGAATGTGGTCACTCTTTTGTCCACATGAAGCTCCGGGACTTTCTGACTGTTACGGTGCTAAATTCGAAGCTCTTTATAAGTCTTACGAAGAAAAAGGTCTGGCCAAAAAAGTTATCCGCGCTCAAGATATTTGGTTTGCAGTTCTTGAATCCCAAATCGAAACGGGTTCTCCTTATATGCTCTACAAAGATGCAGCTAACGAGAAATCAAATCAAAAAAACCTTGGGACTATTAAGTCTTCAAACCTTTGTACAGAAATTCTTGAGTACACGGCACCTGATGAAGTTGCTGTTTGTAACCTGGCCTCTGTAGCATTAAATAGATTCGTTGATGTAGAGAATGGAAAAGCGACTTACAATCATAAAAAACTTTATGATGTTGCTTACCAAATGACGGTTAATTTAAACCGCATTATCGATATTAATTATTATCCGGTTGAAGAAGCTCGTAATTCTAATATGCGCCACCGTCCAATTGGTCTTGGGGTTCAAGGACTTGCTGATACATTCTTCGAAATGAGACTGCCGTTTGAATCTCGAGAAGCACTTAAGTTAAATAACGATATCTTTGAAACAATTTATTTTGCGGCCGTTACTGCTTCAAAAGACCAAGCTATAAAAGATGGACCTTATTCAACTTTTGCTGGAAGTCCAATGTCAGAAGGGATTTTCCAATTTGATATGTGGAATGTGACTCCTGATAGCGGTAACTGGGACTGGGCAGCGTTGAAAGCTGAAGTAAAAATTCACGGCGTGAGAAATTCACTGCTAGTTGCTCCAATGCCAACGGCTTCAACTTCTCAAATTCTAGGAAACAATGAATGCTTCGAGCCGATCACTTCAAACATTTATGTTCGTCGTGTTCTCTCGGGGGAATTCGCAATCGTTAATCGTTTTCTGGTAAACGATCTTATTAAAATTGGATTGTGGGATGATAAAATGAGAAACGAAATCATTGCCAACAATGGTTCGGTTCAAAACGTAAATTCAATTCCTGATGAAGTAAAAGCACTTTATAAAACTGTTTGGGAAATTAAACAGAAAGCTGTAGTCGATATGTCTCAAGGTCGTGGACCTTTTATTGATCAAGGTCAGTCGCTTAACGTTTTCATGGAAGATCCAAATTTTGGAAAACTCTCTTCAATGCATTTTTATGCTTGGAAAGCTGGACTGAAAACCGGGATGTATTAT
Organism: Bacteriovorax sp.; assembly: GCA_014377485.1. Lineage (GTDB taxonomy): Bacteria > Bdellovibrionota > Bacteriovoracia > Bacteriovoracales > Bacteriovoracaceae > Bacteriovorax. Next base: position 21,042 of record JACMPM010000137.1, read on the forward strand.
TTGAGAACCAGAGCGGCAGTTAATGCTATTCAGTTTACAGTAAAGAATAATGAAGTACCTGTAAGAAAATCAGTTGAAGATGAAAAGGCGGCAATGGTTTGCTCGCTTGAGAGTCCGGAAGATTGTGTGATGTGCGGGTCATAGATTAATATTCAAATGAACCAATAAAAAGGCCAGCATTGCTGGCCTTTTTTATTAGTGATGATCTAATTGCAATAATTTTGGATAACCTTCGTGTTCATCAAATTCCCAAATGGGTGTATTGGTAGGAAGTGGACTTCCATCCATAGTCGCTTGATAATAGCCAAGAAGACGATTTCCACCACGGTCATCAGAAGGAACAGTTAAATCCATGCCCGCAATATCATAACCGTTGATACAGACTTCATTTCGTAAGCTTCCAGACCAACTAGAGCAAAAAGATGCTAGCGTCCCAAACTGAGCTGCTGTTCTAAGGCCTGTTGAAGGCGTTATTGTATAGCTTTGATAGTAATTAATATAGGTACTACTTGATAATGTGGTAGCTCCTGTATATGTCATGCTAAAGGCCGTTGGGGTCATCGGAA
>JACMPM010000016.1 GCA_014377485.1 Bacteriovorax sp.
AAAAACGATTGGCCCCTAACTTTTGCCATGCAGTCAAGACTTCTTCGTTCCATCCTCCGGGATTAACTTCAAGAGTAAATTCGTAATCATTGGCCAGTTGGATCTGATGCTTTTTTAAAAAATTTTCTAAAAATTTACTGCCCTCTACTCCCCACATTGAAGGTGTTCCGCCACCAATATACAACGTTTTGAGAGGGGCCCAGGAATAGCCGTGCTTTTCTATCAAGTTTTGATGGTGGGAGAAAGATTCCTCCAAATAATGATGAAAATTGTGAAAATCTTGTACTTTGTCAGTAGGTACTTTTTTGTAAAAGTCGCAATAGTTACACAGATGTGCGCAAAAGGGGAAATGAATATAAAGCGAATCTATTATTTTTGGTGTTTTAGGCATAATTTTTAACATAACTATATTATATTATAGTTGAGAAACTTCTTAACAAATTAATAATTCGGAAAAATTCTCTAAGGAATATTATCTTATGAACTACGAGCTGACTAAATTAAAAAATAAACTCAATACTCTTTTCATTCACTCGCCTGGCTCCACAGCGGCGACCGTCCAAATTTGGTTTAGAGCAGGAAGTGCTTTAGAGAAAAAAGAAAATGAGGGAATCGCCCATTTTTTAGAGCATATGTTTTTTAAAGGAACCCAAACTCGTCCAGGAGCAAAGATCGCTCACGAGGTTGAAACTTTCGGAGGAGAAATCAATGCCTTCACTTCTTTTGATTACACTTGTTATTATATAAATACTCCAAACAAGCATTTGCCTGAATCCGTTGAAATCTTACTCGATATGGTTTCAAATCCAGAATTTAAACAAGAAGATCTTGTTCCTGAAAGAGGAGTTGTATTCGAGGAATTCCGTCGGTCCATCGATAGCCCAAGTCAGTTTGCTTTTAGCAAACTTCAAAAATCCGCTTTCGGTGGAAGTTATGCCCACCCTATCTTAGGTTCAGAGGAAACAATTAAAAATTTTTCCCGTGAGCAATTACAATTTTTCCGCAAATCATTTTACAACCTTTCAAACTCTCTTTGTATAGTAGCCGGCGACATGACCGACAAAGAAAATATTATTAAAACAATTGAAAAATATAATCTTCCTGCTGGTCCAGAAAGTTTTTTTCCTGAGTTTAAATTAAAAGATAAATCAACGCTCGATATCCATAAAAAAGCAGTGGGAATGGCCACTTTAACACTTGTTGTTCAAGCTCCTACTTATAACTCTCCAATGGCGGCTGGAGAAGATCTTGCTCTCAATTGTTTGGGCTTTGGTGAATCATCTCGTTTATATAGCGCCCTGGTTTTAGACAAAACTCTTGCAAACGTGGCTTCTGCTTCGACTATGTTCATGGCCGACGGTGGTGCGCATTTTATACGTCTAGTTTTTCCTCATAAAAATATGGAAGAATTACTTACAAAATTTGTCAAAACTATTTCCGATACCATAACAGAAGGTTTAAGTTTCGACGAAGTTCAAAAAATTAAAAACCAATATCTCTCTTCTAAAATTTATGAAATGGAGTCAATTGAATCTTTTTCTTTTTCTCTCGGGCATAGTTACGCTCAAAATGGCGATATTAAATGTGAAGAAGAATTTATTGAGCGAATTAAAGCGACGGCTCCTGGCGTAGTTAACAAGGCCTTGAAAAATGTTTTTTGTAAAAACTTTCACCTTAGTATGCAAATACCAGAAGAAGCTGATCTGGCGAAAACGAAGAAAGATCTTTTAAAGTTTCAGCTAAATCTTGAATTATTAAAGAAAAAGCTAATTCTTAGTAAATCAAAAGCAAAATTTAAAATAGAAAAATCTAAATATGACCAACAAGTACAATTGGTACGATTAAAGCCAGGTATTTCATTAATTTACCGTCAGAATACAATGACCCCAACTTTTGTTCTTCAAGCCTATTTGCGCGGCGGAATTACAGAAGAGACGACAAAAACAAACGGCATCTACCACTTGTTAAGCTCAATGCTTACCAAAGGTCACGATGGAATTGGTTACGAAAAAATAAAATTAGCTCTTGAGGAAACTTCATCTAGTATCGGTGGGTTTTCCGGAAAAAATGCTTATGGTCTTTTAATGCATGGATTGACCGAAAATCTACAAGATCTTTTCCCTCATTTTTCAGGTTCATTAATCAATCCTGATATGCCGTTAAAATATCTTAAACATGAAAAACAATTGACCTTCAGGGCCCTTACTAATCAAAAAGAAGATCCGGTCAAACATTGTTTCAAACAAGCTCAGCAATTATTTTTCGGCAAGCATCCGTACGCTTTGAATCCAATTGGAACTAAAGAAACCATAACTGCGCTTAATCAAAAATCACTTCTTCTGTTGCATTCGAAAAATTTAAAAAAGAAGGAAGTTATTTTCACTTATTGTGGCGATAGCTCTCTTGAAGATGTCCTGGAAATGTTCAACCCATTATTAGAAAACTTAGCTCCACGCAAGACTGAAAAACTTAGCTTTAAGCCGTATAAATCAATAGTAGGCGTTGAAAAATTTATTTCATTTAACCGAGAACAAACTCAAATTTTTTATGGGATTCCATGTGGTCGAATCGGGTCTCCGGAAAATCTTTATTTAAAAATGCTAACAACTCATTTGTCAGGTCAATCCTCTGAATTGTTTGTTGAGGTAAGAGACAGACAAGGACTTTGTTATTCAGCACAACCTGTCCATTTTGCAGCTCTTGAAGGTGGATATTTTGGGATTTATATGGCATCCGGGCACGATAAAGTCATTGCTGCCACCATTGCGATTAAAGAGCTTATTGGCAGAATTAGAGATAATGGCCTGTTAGAAGTAGATTATAATAGAATTAAATTAATGATCGAAGGCCAAAATTTAATCAATGTTCAGACTAATGAAGATTTCGCTTCTATTTATTCTGTTCCGGTATTGCAATCCCAAGGACTTGATTACTACTACGAAGGCAATAACGAAATCCAAAATTTAACTTATGCTAATTTCCAAAAAAACATTAAGAAAATTCTCTCTCAAAAATGGAATACTATTATTGTTGGAAGACCGCTGAAATAATTTTTGTAAGTCTAATATAGTAAGTTTGAAGTTGCGATTTCATTGTTTGTCGGTAATAATTTTTACCTATGTACTCCTTCGATCTAAACGCACCTTTAAAGCTCAGAATCGATGAAATTCAGAAAAATGAGTTTGTTTTCTTAAAACTTTCTACGGAACTCAATTCCACTGATGAAAGTATTAATATTATTTTTGATTCGCTTACAAAAAAGACAGATCGCCTGTTTTTTTCCATTGATAACTTAATTGATTTTCCTCATATCAAAGAATATGAAGCTAAATTTCCTATTGCCTGGTTTGGCGTTCCTGTAATGGTGGGTTCTAATCAACAAGGTTTTAATAGCGATCACACCGTTTATTCGAATATCGATTCACTAAGTTTAAATCTGTTTGATGCTCAAAAAAACCAATTTACCGATCAACAGAAAGTTATTCCCGAATTCAATTTGTCAGGAAACCATTATCAGCTTGGACCTACCATCGTTGAATTTTTTGATCGTTATAAACTTCCCTTCGCTTTCTTAAAGATTGAAGGTTTACCTGATATGCAGCAGGTACAATATTTTCGTGAAACTTTTGAATCACTAAGAATTAAAGGATTTAAAGGAAAAATTTATTTTTCTTTTAACAATGCTCACTTAGATGAATGGAATATAAAAACATACAATACCTTTTCTGGAATCCAAACTGTACATCTTGATCTCTCAAATAAATGTACGCACTCGTGTGTCTTTTGTGGCCTTTGGGGGCCAGAATTTATTGATGAGATGAAATCGAGGACTGACGATGGAGTCTTAAGACCCGATGTTGTAAATTTTATGAACCGGCAAATGCCTTATCAACGGGCCATTGAAATATTGGAAGCACTTCCTGATACAGTTAAGGCTGTTCAATTTGGAGGTGCAGGCGACCCCCTAACTCACCCTCAGTGGTTGAATATTCTTGCTCGCTGGAGAGCTCGCGGATTTAAAGTAGAAGTTCTCACCAATTTTGAGTATCCGAGTAAAGAAGAACTAGATATTCTTCACGAGCTGTCGCAAGGTAGAAGAAATTTTGATTTTATGATTAATGTGTCGGCTGCAACGCCTGAAGTTTACAAAATCATACGCCCAAGACAGTCACAGGCCACTTTCGAAAAAGTTATAGCCAATATTCGTTATTCAAGAAATTTAAGAATACGCGATGGATATGGTCTTACCTTTACAATGATTCATATAATTAATACCCATAATTTTAGAGAAGCGGTAAAGATGGTTGAACTCGCTCATGAATTGGGAACCGGAGTTTGGTTAAAACCCCTGGAAGTGCATTCGGACATTCACAAAAAGTATACTATCCCAAAAGAAGACTATCCCCTATTTCAAAAAATGATGAAACAGGCACTACTAAGGGCAGATGAATTAAAAGTTAAAATCGTTTTAAGAGAGTTTCTTGAAGCTATCGCGGGAGACATATAAAATGAGTGATTCATTATCTATTCGCCCTGAAACTAATCTAGAAAAATCACAAATCGATTTTGGTGTTTCCAACGGTCAAGTTCCCGGTGATCTATATCAGACTATTCCTTGCACCATTGGCTTTACATATATTAGGTTCGAAGTTGACGGCTCAGTTAAGCCTTGTTGTGTGGCTCCAATGCGCTTTGGAAATATTAACGAATCAAAATTCGATGATATCTGGCATTCCCATGAATATTATTCATGGAGAGGAAAATTTCTTCGAATTCAAAAAACTCGCTTTCATTTGAAAGAAACGGAGTTTGGTTTTTGCCAAATATGCCCACACATTCCACTTAATCTTGAATCATCACGACTTCTAGCGATTAAGAGAGATTAATTTATGGAAAAAGAAGATTTAAAAAAGCAATATTCAGATACGAAAGAAAAACTAGATACCGTCTCGCCTTCTTTCTGTTTGGCAAAGTGGTTCCAGGTGACTTTGCATTTGCAGAATGGGCACAATCATTCATGCCATCATCCCAATACTCATCAAACAAATTTGGATGAACTAGCAAAGAATCCTGCGGCCCTTCATAATACTATTTTCAAGAAAAAAATACGTTCATTAATGCTCGAAGGTGTGAGACCTAAAGAATGTGAATACTGCTGGAAAATAGAAGACACGGCTGGATCACATTTTAGTGACCGCCATATTAAAAGTAATGATGATTGGGCTAAACCTTTTTTTGAAGAAGCAATTCAAGCCGGCGCCGAAAAAGATATTAATCCAAAATACTTGGAAGTCAGTTTCAGCAATTCTTGTAATTTTAAATGTGCTTACTGCCTTCCTCAAATCTCTAGCAGCTGGATGAAAGAATTAAAACAACATGGTGAATATCAAACTCATTCAAAACATCATGCTTTTTCATATCTCGAAAAAACTGGAAAAATGCCAATTGCGGATACTTCCCTTAATCCATACGTAAAATCCTTTTGGGAATGGTGGCCTACACTCTATAAAGATCTAAAAACTTTTCGCATTACCGGTGGTGAACCATTTATGGTTCCAGACACCTATAAAGTGTTGGAGTATGTTGCAGAAAATCCTAACCCACAATTAAGCCTGGCAATAAACACTAATCTCGGAGTGGAACAACACTTAATTGATAAAGCAGTCGTTAGCATTAAAAAAATTCTTGATGCTAAACATGTTAAAGATATCACAATCTTTACAAGCCTAGATACCTGGGGAATCCAGGCTGAGTATATACGCTATGGCCTAAATATGGATTTATTTCTAAGGAATTTAACTTATGTCTTAGAAAAATTACCAGAGGTTAAGCTTACCTTTATGTGTACCTATAACTTACTTTCAATTTCTTCATTTAGAGCATTCCTGGAATTTATCCTGAACCTTAAAAATAAATACAAGGTTGCTAACACTGAATATGACAGCCGCATTGTTTTAGATATTTCCTATTTAAAAGATCCTCAGTTTATGTGCGCCAATCTTGCAGACAAATCATTATTAGACCAGATGAAGTCTGATCTCCTTTTTCTGAGTGAAAATTCACCCAACAGGAAAAGTGACAATAAAATAGGATTCACCGATTTTGAATTAAATAAAATGCAAAGATTATTTAGTTGGGCGAGTGTTGCTATAAATCCAGTGTTTAAAAATTTACAACTCAAAGACAATTATATTTTTTTCTCAGAATACGATCGTAGAAGAGGCACTAATTTTTTGCAGACATATCCTGAATATACAGACCTTTGGAATGCTGGAAAACACTTAGCTCAAAGTAACGGAGTTTAAAATGAATTTGTTAATAATCCGTTCAGCTGAGTTATCAACCTGGGGTAGTTGCAAGGTAATTTCTCCAAACTTGCAAGCAACATATAAACTACTAAGTGATAGGTTCACACTTACATGGTTTGATATTCCGGTTAAATATGTTCAGCAAGAAATAGATTCTTCAAGTTCGCACATCATTGATCTATCTTTAAAAATAAAAAATGAAAAACCAGATCAGATCATATTCATTGATCATCTTCCAAATCCAGCTGAAATTTTAAATAATCTGTCCTTAGTAATGGAACTAGATCAACTTCCACCTCTCGTATTTCATATATATGGCGACTTCACTTATTTTTCTAAAGACTGGCTGGAACTAACACCTAAATTAATTAATCATCCTGTTAAGTTTGTAACGGCTTCTAGTTCACAAAAAAATCTTTTAAGTTATTTTTGCGAAGATTCAAGAGTAATCGAACAATTTTGTTTTCCTGTTAATTCAGAAGAGTATTACTTTGATTCAGAAGCCCGCATAAAACTAAGAAAAGAAATGCAAATTAGTGATCAAGACATCGTCATCCTTTACTCTGGCAGAATAAGTCTTCAAAAAAATGTAGATGTTTTATTGAAAGAATATTTAAAGTTGATAAAAAACTCTACCCAGTGCATTCACTTGTGGATAGTTGGTGCATTTGACGACCTAGGTGCTCCATTTATGGGAGTAGAAACCAACGAAGGCTATTTATATTCTAAATTTGAAAGCATTCTCGCAGGCCATCCCAAAGATTTTATAAATAAGATAAAATTTTGGGGAATTCAAAATAAAGAAAAATTGAGGGAAATTAAATCCGCGGCTGATCAATTTATAAGCTTAAGTCTTTATCATGATGAAGACTATGGCATGTCTCCTGCGGAGGCTTTGGCCTGCGGTCTTCCAACCCTGCTGACTGATTGGGGAGGATATTCATCGTTTGCTTCAAAGAATTGGCGCTGCCAACTAATGCCTGTTTCTATCACAGAATTTGGTCTACAAATTAAAACTTCTGCAATTAAAGAATTTCTAAATACATATCTAGAATGTTACATAAACGATACTGATCGCAAAAGATGGTCTAATGAATTTTTAAGTCAATTTTCAATAAAAGAAAACGGCTTAAAATTAGAATCTATTCTCTCTACCAGCTTTAGGGTTTTTAAAGGGTTTAACTGGGCCCTTGCTCCTTTTTCTCAACAATATGGAAAATCGTCAGAACACAAAACACTTAATGCCAATACTGGTCCGTCGGATAAAAATTTTTATTTCCAAGTCTATAAAAATTATATTTCCCAAGACGATGCTCCGGATAAAGAGAGTACTTATGACACAATTCAATGGATGTATGACTACATTAAGAATTCTGAGGTTGAGCTTGTAACGGAAGCAAGAAAAAGCAATCGATCTTATCACCACTACCTTAAACCATTTTCAAAAAATTATTATGGCCCAACGAATCCTGCTCTTTTATTTGATGGAAAAATTACTACTAAATTAATTGATAAGAAAATTTGGACTTTAAGAGACGGCCTTGTTCCTGTATGCCTTTTCTTCAAAGAACATTTACCTAATAAATTTGCCGGAGAAATAGCAATTCATAAAAGCTTATGGTTTTTGGTTCCAGATCACTGGAGGGAAAAAGTATTATTTTATGAAATAAAAAATGAAGTTCAATTTAGCAAATCACAATTGCCTCAGAAAATCTTCATCACTGGTATGCTGAATTCAACTTTAGCCGATCCAGAAGAATTTGACCAAGACTTGGTCAGTTTAAAAGAAATACTAGGTAAAGAAAATATTGAAAAAATGGAAATCCTTGCTTTTCTTCCAAACAAAAAAGCTAATCTTTGGGGTAGCTGGGAAGAGGAAAATTTATTGAAATTTTCTCATTCTTTGTTCCGAAACATTAAAAATGAAGTTCAATTTTCTGAATGGCAAAACATTCAATCTGAGACAAATTTTAGTAATTCTCTCTACTATGAAATTAATCGTGGCTATTTTATTAAAGATACTTTCACTAAACACTTCGCATTATCAAGAGGTGCCGGTTTACTGAAATCAAGTGTCGTTGAGGTTCCATGTGAATTGATAAAAACACATAAACTTTCACTCTATCATTCGATTAATATTTATCGTCCTAACTTCACAAAAATTCCCGCTTATATAAATCCTTTTGATCATGAATATTTTGAGTATTTTAAAAAATTATTTGAATCAAATACAAAGAACCCAAAGGCTTCAACTTCTTGGGACTCTTGGTTTGCATCATATTTAAAAAAGTATTACAAACTCTATCCCCCTACTATTCTGTGATCACTTTAACTTCTTTTGCAAAAAAAATAATTATAAACATAATTCCAAATAAAATTGGACGATTTGCTTATGTTGGCATTTTTAATGCCGAATATTTTTTTTCTAAATTATTATTCAGATACAACCTTAAAATGTGGTTTCGAAATAGCTTACTTCAAGATTATTTTAGCTTTGGAGTATCAGACATAGACGTAAGCGTGGAGCTGAAAAATAATTTATTAATTCAATCTTTATCTAAGAAGCTCTTTTCTTTTTTAACTCTGTGCCCTCTTATTAAAGAAGTTAATTTTTATTATCCATTTAGTCTAAAAAAATTGCCTCTTTTGGTAAATTTTTTTGAACTATCTAGAGACCCCGAATTATTTCACAAGGTCCAAATGGATCAAACCTCATTAGAATTCAAAGAAGCTCAAAAATTTACTTATCTCTTGAGAATGTTCTTCTCTAATCTTAATCAAATTGCAAAAGGCTTTTCGGAAAGAGACATCGAAAAATGGAGTTTTCATTTAAAGTTAGTGGGACATCCTGAACTCATATCTGCTTTGTCTGGAGTGAAGAATGAAAAGAATCTTTTAAAAATTATTTTCTCAAGTTTTCCATCTTTTGATAATTCCCACTATGAGACCATTAAACATATCTCACATTGTCATATAATTGAAAAACCACTTCATATACAATTCCAAGAGACGAAATTTCCTCAGGAGCTTTTAACGTTGATGCCTCATCTTTTTTGTTTTGCTGATTTGAGGTTGCAAAATATTTCTCAGCTTGGTCAAAAAGTTTTTATAACTCAAATGTCTTGGGAAATATTGGGCATGCTCACTCAGCCAATGCTATTTGAAGAAGGAAGCCCTGTATTTCAACATTTATTCAATATTAAATCTACATTGTATAAAGCTGCTCTTGAAAATGAAATTTGCGAAAAACGCAGATTGGAATTAATGAAAATTTTAGAAGGATATATTGAACTCTTGTATAAAAATCATAAAATTTAAGATTTATCGCTTTTCAGACTTATCTTCACTGTATTTGAAGCCTCGATATTGTTCGTATGCCTCCTTGATATCGCCATCATAAAGGATTTTTCCCTCACTAATCAAAATTGCACGGTTACAAACACTTTGAATTTGGGTTTCATAATGACTTACAAAAATAACGGCTCTCGATTTCTCTATAAGCTTACTAATCCTCTCCGAAAGTTTTTCTCGGAAAAATTCATCTGCTCCATCGAAAACTTCATCAAGAATAAGGATGTCAGCAGGCTTTGAGGACAATAATGAGAGAGTTAATCTTACCAGCATGCCTTTACTATAAGTTTTTATTGGCACATCAATAAACTCTTTCAAATCACTGAATTCTAAACTTTCATTGATTATGCTTTCCAATTCATTTCGATAATCAGGATAATATATTTCAGCAAGAATCCTGGCATTTTCTCTTCCACTCAATTCTGGATAAAGACCAATCGAAGACTCAAACAAAGCGCGAATCTTGCCATGTCTTAAAATTTTTCCGTCTTGAGGTTTATAAAATCCTGAAATGCATCTACAAAGAGTCGATTTACCTGCTCCATTAACACCAATTAATCCAACTCGATCACCTTCGTAAATTTTTAGATTAATATTATTCAATGCCAAAAAATAACTTCGATCGTATTTTTTGGAAAATGGCCCTAACATCGTACTAATAAAAACATCTCTTACACTGGAAGCGGTTATTAACCTTAAAGGAAAAGCTAATTTTAATTCTCGAATATCTAGTAAAACTTTTTTTGTGTTAAGCATATAAAATTAAATATTTTTTCATTTTCTTCCAAGTAATAAACGATGCTCCAGCTAACAATCCAGAGAAACCAAATGAGAGTAAAACACTTGTAAAAAACTCACGATTAGGGCTTTGCATTGTAAGAATCTGAAATGGCTTAATGATATAATAGATGGGATTAAAATCAGCCACAAATCTATATTGTGTTGGAATAAAATGAACTGGATAAAAAATTGGAGTTAAATAAAACAAAAGAGAAAATAAAAAGCTAATGACAAATTTTAAATCTCTCAGAACTACATTTATTGATGCAAAAATTAAACACATTGATCCAACTCCCACTGCTAGAGAAATAATAGGAAGAGGAAGGAAAAAGAATATATTGAGCTTTCCTGGATTTTTAAAAAGGAAAAGGACAATTAATATAAGAAACGAGCATAAAAAATTAACAAAATTATCCAAAATTTGAGTATAAACCAAGACAAGAGGAGAAACCGGAAGATTGCGTACAAAATGACTATTCATAACAAATATACTTGTACACATTTCAATGGACTGAATAATGAATAACCATGGTAAAAGTCCTGATAGTAGGAAGGTGCTATAATTTAAATACTGAATTTTAAAAATAATTGTAAATGCATAGGCCTGCACAGCGAAGGTCAATATTGGATTTATAATAACCCAAAGAAAACCATAAAATGTATTTCTATACCTAGACTTAAGATTTGCCAGGGTGAGTACATAAATAATTCGCAAATTATTGGGCATTGAAAAATTCTCAATTAAGGCTTTTATTAACTCTTATTTGAAAGGCTTCATGTGTCAAGTACTTCTAAGGATTAAAAATATTTTTGTAAATGAGAAAATAGAATAATTTCATATCTTCGGGATGCTTGAAAAAATCCTTATTTCTTAAATCTTCAAGGAATGGACAAACTAAATCAGTATCATGACATTGCAGTTTTTTGATTTTTTGAATTGAATGATTAGGAGAAAGCAGATGCTCTGAGAGAATCTTATATTTTGAATTATCTAAGTCTGGCTGGTGTAAGCAAGCACCTTTTGATAAAGCAAGATGAACCAAATAATTATCAAGACAAGACCATTGCGATCCTGCTTCAACTATTAAGCAATTTTTAAAAGATGCTTTTTTCTCTAAATCTTTAAGAGATAATGCTTCCGGCAGCAGTCCTAAATATTTCTGAATAAGTTGAAAGTAACTTAGAAGATATTTTTGATCTAGAGAATTATTTGTATCAACATTATAATTATAATGTGCCGATATCTTTAATTTCGAATACTTTCGTAAATAATTCTCATGAAACCATTTCAGAAAATCATTCAAGAGCTCTAGTGGTGTTTCGAGAAGATTAATATTAAACAATAATATAAAGGTTGAATTATCATCAAACTGAACTTCGAAATTATTTTTTATTCTGTAATATTCAGACTGATCTTTAAATAAATCAAATCTAGAAAGTAGAATATGTGGAGTTTGGGCAATTGAGGAGTCAACAAGCTTATTAAACAATGTGAAAAATAGTCCATCTCGATTTAGCAGCATCGATGAATAATTAAAATATTCAGTCAAATAAATATTCGACGAATCATATCTTTGAGTTAAATCGTTTTCAAGCGACTGTAAATATAATTTTGTCTTCACAATTTTTACCAAAAAGATTTATAATATTTTTTAAAATTTTCTAACGGCTTTTTTCCAGACTCACTTTTAAGCTCAAGTGCAAAAGTTAAAAGTACTTTATCAAAATGGGAAAAAATATTTTTCTTATAAAACAAATCTGAAAGAGCACAAAATAATTTATCTTGCCCAATATGTTTTTTAGTTTTTTGAATTAATTTAGCCCTATCCTCTGGCGTTCTCTTGGCAACTTGCTCTAGGAATATGGCCAATTTCTCTGTCTCGAGATAAAGTTTTTCTTTCTCGAGAACTACATCCATACCAAAACAATCATCAGGAAATTCTTGGCAAAAATCCTTATATCCGCCCCAATTGCTTACAATGCAGGGAGTTCCTTCGGCCAGCGATTCAATTATTGTATTTCCATAATCTTCATCCAGAAAAGTACTGAAGGAAATAACTGCATCGTTGCTTTGGTATAGGAAATTTAGCTCTGCTTCATTTTGATGGGGCAAAATCTTTACCTCAAAAAAACCAGAAAGTTTATTTATTTCTTTCACGTATTCATGGAATTGTTCGCCAAGAATTTTCTTTGAATTTATGGTCGTAGGGTTGAAATCATCAAAGTATACGACTAGAGTTAAACAAATCTTTTTTTCCGTATTTTTAGAAATATCATTTAACGAACTAATAAGACATGTAACATTTTTTTGTTCATGATAGCGGCCTGCATACATCACGTTTAGGACTTCACCTGGCACTTTAATATTAAGATGCTTTTCACCATCGTCTTTAGAGTTAATAGGAAATGGCAATACGTATATATTTTCTTTTGAAATAAAATTAGCTAAAACCTCAAAATAACATTTAGATGCAACGACAAATTGAATATTTTTCTTTGTTAACAAATGATTAAGTGAAAACCAATTTTCTCCGTATCTAATAAAATTGCCAAATATATGAAAAACAAATTGAGTTTGAACTTCTGTTTTTATACTTAGTAGAGCACTTAAAAAAAGGTGATTTGTAATACCAGGATGAATGATAATGACATGGTCGGGAGTGTTGTCTTTAAATTGAACAATACGATTTTTAAAATCCGAATCTACACTTTTTTCACTTTCAAGATCCATCAAATCAATTTCTAAAACTTCAAAAGACTCTTCAGGCAGAGAGAGATATAGCTTAGATAAATTTTGAGATATTCGATTAACACTCTGGATGTCTTCAGTTTTGTGATTTAAGATCCAAACATTTTTTTTAATCATGTGAAACTCTATTTCACAATATAGGGACTAATAAGTCCCAAACTGAACATTTCAAAGGGATGAATTTCGCCATAATATTCATTCGATCTCCAACATTGATTTGTATTATCAAAATCAAACCACGGAGACACTCCACAGATCATATGAATCCTGTCTATGGAGTCTATTTTTTTACAAAAAGGTCTATGATTTTTTCCAGAATCATAAACATATGCATACCCCTGATCCATCGAGAATTCGTCTATTTCAAGTTCTTCACCTTCTGAATCCTTTATTATTTGGATAGAGTAATTAGATGAAGTTTGAATCGGAATGTTCACTCTTAAGTTAAGAAATATTAGCTCATCATTATGCCAGCAAAAATTGAATTTAGTTGTTTCCTCTCTTCCTGCCTTGATTGTTGAAATTCTTGATCGAACCAATGTACGTTCAAACGAATCAAGAAATTTTTTAACATGCAAATGATTCGAAATTGGAGTTCTTTCAACAAATGAATAAGTGTCATGATAAGAGTTGCGATAAGAATTTTTTCCATTCAAATCGCCTGTATAAAATGAAGCTGAATTCCCTTTCAATGAACTAGATCCAAGTGTAGCCAAATGTGGGTCAAGCGATATTTTATCATGTGCTGATGGATTCCAAGTTAAAGAGGATGAAACATAGGGTCCGTTTTCAGATAAAGCAACATTTCCGTATTTAAACTGATGGAGGCCATATTTAGTAATGCCATCAAGGATTGATTCTATAAGTAATTGAAAATCAAAATTAATTTTTTCCTTTCTAATAATATTGGAATTGAAATGTGAAAATGTTTCGATTTTTTTCTTGATATCTGTAAACTTAAAAATATATTCGTGTATGGCCATATTGCCGGGGATATCTGACAGAGAAATGACCCAACGATCTTTGCTGGACACTAACTCTCCTTCAAAGTCTGCGGCGAATTGTGAAATTCAATTAGGGAATTATTTTGCAAGTCAGTTAAAAGAACATCAATCTCTTCGTTAAAATAATTTGACTGCAACTTCATTTCAACTTCAAATTCTTTGATAACTTGTTCTAATGATTTTATTCCATTAAATCTATGACATAAATTTGCTGCGAAACCGTCTAATTTATATCCACGATTATTTTTGCTATTAAAGATGTAGAAATGAGATTTGTTTTTATTATAGTCTTGTATGGGATCGGCCAAAAGAATAGGAAAAAGTTTTAACTTATCCATAAACTAGTAACCACCACCATAAGATGAATTCGAACCAGTAGTACCTACTAATAAAGTAACTATTTGTGCAGCAGTCAAAGGGGCTAGAGAGCCAAACTGGAGCTTTTCAGTTTTAGAATCAGCGTTAGCAGTTGCGCTGTCTTCATTATTGTTTTTTGGATCTTCATTATTCATTCATTTACCATAATTCAATACCTATCATTTAATATATTGCAATATTAATTTTAAATCTACAAAAATCTTATATTGACGGACAAACCAGCAAAATTGCTACCACGGAGTATTTCTGCCTCGTGAGTTGTATTTAATCAATTTGCCTCTTAAAGTTGCTAATATTAAGTAAATATTGTTCTATTTTTCATCGGGTGAACTTCATCCGTAGGGCCCCAGTCAGTATCGGGATGAAAGGCAATGACGTTCATAGATTCGCCATAAGTATTAAACTTGTGTGCAACAAGCGCTGGTATAAAAAAACAATCGCCAATATTGAGCTTTTGGCTCCTATCTTCACTCACGCTTTCTCCATGACCTGAGACTACTATTCCAAACCTAAAGCTAGGATGATAATGAGAAGTCTGATTTGTATTTTTAGGAAAATGAAGCAAATTTAGGCAAGGCTCCCCTAAGCGACTAGGAGAAATTAACAAAGTATCGCTGCAGCCATTTATATAATTTAATCGTCCAGTGGGCTCTATAGGACCGCCTACCATATTCAAGCAACTGTAGAAATTAATTTCGATTATCACTGCTTTACTATTTTGATCTAACTTTATTTTTACTGGTGCTTTTTGAGAAAAGTACATTCCCGGTAAAACATCCGAAGAATAGAATTCATTGCTAATTTTGGCATTTCCTTGTTGAAGAAAGAAAAATACAGAGCCGTTTTTATATGAGTATTCTTCCTCCCTCCCCATCGTTTGCTTTAGTGCTAAATTAAAACTTCCGATGTCTAGGACAACAGTTTTAGAAAATTTTTGATTGGTAATTAAAACAACATTCTGCATCTGCCAATGATCCTATATTTTAAACGATGATTAAGCATTACAAAAATTTCATACAATGCAATTGACTTAAAAATAAGATGAGCAAATCAATGGATGTTACTTCATGATCTGAGGACTTTCATTACTCAAATTCGGAAGATAGTTGTAGAAAAAAAAAGAAAAATATATTACTATTTTTGAGTTGTAAGCCAACTTGTAACTGTTCCTTGCAACAATTTCGACAAGATAAAATTTTCACATAAACGAACCTAAATGAAATTTAAAAAATTAATAAGTAATTCAATATTAAAAAATATAATGATCGTTTTAGGTATTTTAATTGTATTTGCATTTTTTGCAAACCCTAGGTTTTTATTTAATAAAACTGTTTTTTATAATTTTCAAAGTAGAGATATCCAAAGAGGATTCAGACTTTTTAATGGGCATCCTATATTCTACGGTCCAGAAATGACAGGTGGAGGAAATCTCCCAGGGCCTTTATATTATTTTTTAATAAGTATTGCTCTGCGTTTTAAGGGTGGTTGGATCGGTGTATGGTTAATGCAATATATTCTCGCGTCAATATCAGCAATTATTGGTGCATATTATTTCTGGTCTAAAACTTCTAAGATAATTTCATTAACGTGGATAATTTTTTTTTCCACGGCCTTATTTACTTCGTTTTATATAACGCAATTTTTAAATGTTAGCTCAATGCTATGTTTTACAGTAGCAGCCCTAGTGTTTATCAATAAAGCATTTACAGAAGATGATCTGGAAAAAAGGAACAGAAATTTTATTCTTGCATGCTTCACGATAGGACTCGGAATTCAACTTCACCTCTCAATCATCTGCTTAATTTTTGCACTATTCTTTATGCAATTTTTCGCATTTAAGCTTAAATTGGTACCACTGCCGTCTAGACCTGTTTGGTTGGGACTATCGGCTTTCATGCTACCAATTATTCCTTATCTCACTTGGTTATTATTTTCAAAACTTGGCGCACAATTTGGAGTGCCAGCTTTTTACGCTGGTGCTACTGATCAAGCATTTGCAAGCAACGCTTATCTGTTAAAACTAGGGATGAATGAGCCATGGTCTAAGATTTTAATAGATTCGCTCAAAAAAATTTTTATCACTTTTCCGTTACCTTTATTTCTTTTGATTGCTGTACAATTATTGTCCAGAAGTAAGATGAAGGTCGCCAAATTTAAACCAATATTGATTTGCTTAATTTTTGCTTTTGTTCCATATGCATTTTGGTATTTCTCAACCCAGGCTTATCGATATTCAATGCCTTTTTATCTTTCTTTAATTTTTATAACTATGTTTTTTTTAAACGATATAAAAGATTCATCTAAAAAAATCATGATTTTTAACTCCATTGCACTTTTTGTGCAAATTATTATTTCATTTTTTGTTCTTTTTTATTCTCCAAAAATAAATATTCTTGGATTTTTAATATCTAATACCGCTATTGTTATTTTAATTACACTATTTGTATTTTTTATTGAAAAAAACAGATGGAAAACTGGACGTGGATTTATTTTAAGCCTAATTCTCGCGCTTACTTTGCAAAATGATCAGAAATATCTCCATCAATCTATAGGTGAATTCGTCGGGTATATGCCTAACAAGTCAGAATGGACTGATATCTGGACTACAATATTCAATCAAACTGGGTGGAGTTACGAGGAAGCAAAAAATAAAATATATTATATAGACCATCATATAAGTCAAGATCCTGAATTGTTTTTAAGAAGCTTTAATTATCACAAGGAGCTTCAAAAAATACTACTCTCTCCGGATGGTTTTTTTGTATCCTACAGTTATGGTAATTCTTCAAGAAACCGTGAAGGGGGTCTAGTTAAGCCACAGGATTGGCTTTTAAAGCAAAATCTTCATCTAGATATAATTACCGCCTTAAAGAATGGTGAAATTAGGCTTGGTGAAAATATTTCAAAGTTAAATTTAATTATTCCCTTCTGGGTAACCAACTCAAATAAAATACCTAAACATTTTCACAATGTCGGTGAGGGATATCAAGCTTCTGAAGATGATAAGCGTTTAGCAGAGGTTCCAGAAGATCAAGGTATAAAAAAAATTGGTCCTAATACGTTTTTATTTAAATGGAACGAAAGCCCTGACAAGAATTCCTTTTGTTCAACAGGAGCAATCGTTAATGTAATAAAAAAAAATAAAGATTATCAGATTAATATTAAAATTATTGGTTCTACAATTTCTCAAATGACTCCATGGGTGAGTCCAGCATGGACGCAAGCCTGGATCTCCCCTTATTTAGAAATAATGTGTGATACACAAATAAAAAGATTTATCATTTCGGAATCTGTTGGCTTTAGACGTAAATATACTCATAACAAATGGGATCCATTGTTTACGGGAAATAATTCTATCATTGGTCCTTTTGAAAAAAATATTAATTTTTCCTGTAACGGTCCAATTACATTTTTGCGACTTGGGAGAAAAGGGTCTACGGTTGATAAAATTAGAAGTGTTAAAGAATTACCTCCCAAAAGCTTAGAAATTAATTTGAGAACATACAAGTTTATTTAAAGAAGATATTCATACTTCAAGATATAGATTTTTTTACTACTCCGTTTCTTCCCTACACGGATACACCATTTTGTTTTTGATTTGAATCATCGCTATCTCGTCAACGTTTTCTTCCAAAAATGACGTAATTTCTGGATTTTTATCGTAAACATCCCGCAACTCATCAGGGTCATTTATTAAATCGTAAAGAAATTTTTTTTCATTTTTTAAATTCCAAACAAACTTCCACTTGTTTTTATAACGAATTGATTTAATGTCGTTTGCACAATTTCTGGAATATATTAGAGGATGATTGTTTTCTTTTTGGATATATTCTTCAAAATTCTCTTCATTAATTTTACCTTCGATTATTTTATTAACTATATTTGCAATTCCTTGTTGATAAAATTGTGCGTTTATTATTTTTCTCTCATGCTGACCCGGAAATTTTATAAACAAAGGAAACTTTATCATTTCATCAAATACTGTTTCTCCATGAGCCATGTATTCGTGTTGAAAAAAAGCTTCTCCATGGTCTCCTGTAAAAATTAAAACCGTATTCTCTGCAAGTTCTTTGTCGTTATATAATTTTAAAAGTTCTTCTATCGAGCTGTCATAAATTTCCAACATTTTATCATATGTTTCTTTAATTACATTTAAATCTGTTTCAAAAAAACTGGAAGACTTCCACTTGGCTAAAATACTTCGGTTATTTAATATACCAATAAAAGTTGGTGAATATTTTTTTTCCTTGAGACTCTTCGCTATTTGGTTATCTAGTTTTAATGTTTTTATTACTGCTTCTGTAAGCGTTTTTTTACGCTCCATAACATATAAACTAAATGGAACTCTCTCTGGGTATTTGTCAAAGTTTTCAATATATTCTTCAATATAGCTTTGAGATTTAGGACTTATTAATTTCAGGATATGATTTCCGGGGCCTAACTGCTTTGCGTAAGGAAGATGAATTATTTTATTATGGACTTCTATTAGAAATGGCCAATTTTTTTTATCCTGAAGTTTCTTCTTTAGGAATTGTAATCCATCAAGATAATTTCTAGGCATGTTGTTAAATATAATACTGTTATTTGGAATATTCATATAGTACTCAGGAATATTTTTGCCATTTATTTGTTGCCAAGCAATTTCTTCTTTAGACCATGGTAACCCAATCGCATGGTATCCATTTTTTACTAGATTTGAGGATGGAATTCGCGACAAGAAGCCCGAGACGTTTGACCAAGACATATCTGTAATTGCATTATTAAAAACATAACTTTCTTCCGCTAGCTTATCTACATTCGGAGTTGAGTGGAATGCTGAATTGTATACACTAAGTCGACTTGTACTTAGTGAGCAAGTACTTAGAACCAAAACATTATAACGCTTACGTTTGTTATTTTTTTGAATAAAAATAAATATTCCGACTAAGCTCAGTAGTGCTACGATACTAACGAAATATTTTTTTCGAGCATACATATTTTGTGTAAATCTTTTATACATAATCAAACCAATGCAATTTTTAAATATTTATTTTTAAATATTTCTCAGGCAATTTTTTAACACGCGTAATCATTTCAACAAATGATCCACTTCGACCTAGTCCAATTTCCTTAATCCCATTTTTGCAAGAAAATTCAAATCTTCTTTCAAACGGACCCACAAAAGAATTATTTCCCTGCAAAATGGGGGTATTTACATCCTGGCTATTAGATCGATTGAAACCTATTGAGGAAGCGATTGAAAATTGCTTTCTTTCATTGTTTCCACACTTTAATTCTAAATAAGGAGCTATCCATGCTTGAGTCCAATTTGGTGCAACCCATGGCGTGATTTGAGAAAGGGTTGAGCCGATAATTTTAATATTTATTAAATAATTAAAATCATCTTTTTTCCATAATTCGATGATGGCCCCCGTAGAGCTGAATTCATTTTGATCTGGGTTTTCATTCCATTTAAAAAGATATTTATTTGAGCCAATGCTTTTCACACCCTCTGTACCTTGTATCGTTCCAAGTATTTTATCATCAAAAGACAATCTATAACCCTCTCCAAGATTATGGAAATGTTGTGGGATATTATTTTTATTTGTTATCCAGTAAGGCGTAATCAAAATTTCATTAGAAATATTTTCCCCTAAACGAATATCTCCATTTTTTACAGACTGTAAAACTTCTGGTTGCATATTTTGTTTCATTATCCAATATTTTGCTGGAGCCAAAGGACCAAAATTTTTTTGCCAGGAAGCTCGGTAGTAGATTGATACAAAAAATCCATCTGGCACGTTAGCGGCTATTGGTCTAGAATGAATTTCATTTTTAAAATCAGTCAATACTAACTCTGGGGCTTGCTCTAAATGGTGCCCTATGTAAAAAATTCTAGTCCTTGCTTGATCATAACTCCAACCAGTTTCACGATTTATAGATGTCCAAATCTTTTTCCAAAGTGCGTATCTGGGCATGTTAAAGTTTCGAATACGAAATGTACCAATTTGTTCTAGCGATTTTTGCGTGTGAGTTAACGAAATCATTAGGGCAAAGCTACAAAGAAATGCGTTCCCACGTTTTCGAAAATTGATATCTATGATCAAGATCAGCGTGATCAAAAAAAACATCAAAATAAAACAATATACAATAATTGATTTAAACTGATTACTATTTTTATGATAAATAACTATCCATAATGATAATTGGATGATGATTCCAATAAAATTAAAAATTTTAACTTTTTTAGTTGATAGAATTAAGTAATCATATAAGTACAATGTTGTGAAGCTTACGCTTATCATAAAGGGCAATGTGTACCTGGCCGCTTGTGGAGAAAAGAAAAGTTCAATTACTGGCAAGCTAGAAATAATTAAGCAAACAATCAGTGGTTGCATCTTATTTTTTAATTCCTCTTTCGCAAGTTTATTAATATCACGAAAAAATAAAAAATGAATTGGCAATAATATTAACATTGGAAAGGGAACCAATCCGAACATAATATTTATTATCACATTGCTTAAAGGCATTTGGTCACCAAACGACATTAAATGCAATAAACTTAAAGGTGCATTAGATGATTCACCTGAATAAAAACTAGGTACTCCGAAAGGAAGTTTTAGTTTTATAAATAAAATCCACGTTAAATATGGAATAGACGGAATAAGAAAAAACACCACCCCTTTGGCAATAACTTTTTTAGGAACTGAATATAAGTCTAACTTTTTTGATAAAATATTCAAAATAATCATTGCTATAAAATAGCAAATAATTGAAAAGTGAAATTGCAATCCAAGTCCAATAATAAAAGACGCCCAAAGATAAG
This sequence comes from Bacteriovorax sp., assembly GCA_014377485.1. Classification (GTDB taxonomy): domain Bacteria; phylum Bdellovibrionota; class Bacteriovoracia; order Bacteriovoracales; family Bacteriovoracaceae; genus Bacteriovorax. Next base: position 21,376 of record JACMPM010000016.1, read on the forward strand.
CTTTGTTTTTTGTTTCGATACTATTTTTTTTATCATAAACCTCCTGAATAAAAACAAGAGAGAAGACTGTAAATATAATCATTGAACTGACATTTAAAAATATTGCAAGATAATTAAAGGTAAATGGAGCAAGTGAGAAAAGAATGATCCACATCAGTGCATTCACTCGAGATCCTTTTAAATAAAAATATAACGTTCCTCCAGCCCCTGCCATAACGGCAAGTATATATTGCATAACCCAAGCACTGACCCAACCAAAACTAAACATCTGTGAAATTGACAAGAAAATATAATAAAGTGGCCCCGGTAAGTTTCCTCCTCCAGTCATTTCAGGCCCATAAAATATTAAATTACCTTTTAAAATATTTCTTGCCCGAATAATATCTCGATGCTGAAAGATGTAAAAAATAGTATTATCAAACAGATCAAAAGCGTTTATACAAATGGTAAACACTAGTGCAATACTCGCTAAGAATATTATAAATTTTAGTACATCATTTTTCCAAATTTTCTTTAACAATATTACCTACTTTTCAATCTCATACCAAAACTCATTTAATAGATCATTGTTCTTTCATTACTAATTCTAAAAAATAAGTCTTGGAATTGTTAACAGATTAAGACTAACAAAATTATTTTCAAAAAATAATTGGATTTTTTCTAAGGAGGTCTCTGTCGGACTAAAGTAATCTACAATCAATAAATATCTCTTATTTTTGTCTCTGTAAAAAGCCGTTGCACGTTTAAAAATTGGTTTATTTTTCTGACAAATACATAATGCAAATCTCTCATCCACATATGCTGTTACAAAAGAGCTTTTCGCCAGATTGTAAATCTTAGGCATATATTCCTGACGACATGCTTCAGCCATTTCAGCTTTTCCATTAAATGCTAAAGAAGTGAAATGAAATTGTGAAAACCTTGTTTTTAAACTTTGGTTCAACATTTCAGTTGCTTGTTCTTGATTTTTTACAGTTATCATTTGTATTTTTATAGAATTTCCACTTTTATTTTTAGCGATAACAATATTGGGCTCTAGAGATTCATAAAAAGTATTATATTCCCCGCCAAAAGAAATCGGTATTTCATGATCCTCTAATCGCTTTTCAAAACGATTTTTGGTGCATGAAAACAACAGAAGCAAAAAAAAAAGAATGATAGAAATCTTATTTTTTAACATTTTAAGCAAATTTTTATGCCTGGTTTACATATTGAAGTATTTTACGTAAAAAATTATAATTTATATCTTTTTCGTAATCAAGGATTACTTGTGATTAAAAATTTCATCCTTTTTTTTTATATATTGTTGATTTCGCCATATGCTTTCTCTATAACGAATAACGATATTATTACCAAGAATTCCCTCTCATGTCCCAGATGTAATATAATCATTATCTCACTAACTGGTCTTAGAAATAAGAACATGAATATTTACGGATATGGTCGCAATACTACTCCGAATATTAATCATTTTTTTAATGATTCTTATATTTTTACAAATGCCTTTGCTCCCGCATCTTTCACGTTCACTGATTCAATTTCACTATTTTATTCAATCTCCCCCCAGATACATAAAAGCTTTAATCGATATAGCTATAAATGGTTGGATAAAACGCTCAAAAATTATCCTTCTTTTCCTGAAATTCTTGCGCGTGACGGGTATAAAACTGCAGCATTTGTAAGCGATGAAGACTATTTTTACAATCAAGGGGTAGGAAGAACCTTTCAATATTATTTTGATAGATCGCTTTATCCCGATTTTGGTATTACTTTTAAACCTTTCACTTATTCTGTCGGAACCAGTCAGCTTGTTCCAATTGTCAATAAATGGCTTAACATTCATAAAAAAGAAAAATTTTTACTTTTCATGCAAGCATACGATATGCATTGCCCCTATTCTCCTTTAGATAAGTTTGCCAATTTATATCCAGGGCCTCATTCAAAAAAGATTCCCTTCACATCTGAATGTTTAATGACATTAAAAGATGTGATTAAAAATAAGAAGAAAGATAAAATTTTATTGCAAACTCTTTCAGCTTTTATGGATAGTAGGAAGGTGGACTATTACTTAGACCGTAATGACCAAAAATATCTTGAATCTCGATACGATGCTGAGTTAAACCAAACGGATTCTAATTTAAAAGCTTTATTTGAAACAATCAAAGAACTCAAGTTAGATAAAAATACAATAATTATCCTACTTTCCGAACATGGTGATAATCTCGGAGAAAATGGTTTTTATATGAAAATGTCTCCAACTGCCAAAGGAAATCTTCAACGAAATAATCTAGGTTTTCCGCTCATTGTAAAAACTCCATCACTAAATGGAAAGCATAAGCAGGATCAAATTATTCAGACAATTGATTTAGCACCTACTTTATTGGAAATGGTTGGGCTAAAGCCCGATTTGAAAATGCAGGGTAAAAGCTTCATGGATATTGTGGGAACTAAGAAAGAAATTAATGACTATGCCTACTCGTTCTCAATTGTATTTGATTTTTTGAAACTAGGTTTGCAGGTTAAAACTATGAATAAATTAGAATCCTTGATTGGAAAAGATTGGAAACTAGACCACTCAATACAAATAGAGATTTCCAAAATGCGTCCAATTAAAGAAGAATACTTTCTTTACAATTTGAATAATGATCCAAATGAATCAATGGATCTCTCTCTAAAAAATAAAAAAAAATTAAAGGAGATGCAACAGATTTTATCCATTAAAAGGATTTACTATAGCACTACCAATCATTTGAATAAACCATAGATCTTGCTCTCTATTGTGATAAATAGAGAGCATTAGGTTATATTTTACATAATAAAATTTTGTAAGTTGCAATCGACATCAGTTATTGCCAGAAGAAATTCCATGAATTACATTTTTAATTGGTTTTATTTACCATTCTCTGAGAAGCTAGAAATGCGAATCTAAAATTTGGATGGTGGCCAGATTGAAAAAATATCAGATTGTTTTAGTGTTATTATTAGTTCTTACATTTGGTATCTTGATAGGATATCGGATTGAGTATAAGATGACTCAAAAAGATATTAATATTAGAAAGCAGGCAGTTTTTGGTAAAAACCTATATCCACAACAACCACTAGTCCTACCTCCTCTTCCTATTATTATTAACTTTCTTTTAAATGATCAAACTAGCGATGAATTATTAGATGAGACCACGAAGTCATCAATTGAAAATTTAATGAGTTCAAAATATATTAAGTTCTATTTTCGATTTTTTGGTAAATCTCCAACAAGTGCACTGCAAACACTTTCCGAAAATCGTGGTAAAACCAATATGGGAATGGTTGATGCTTCACGTGTAGTGAATATGCTTCTTAGGGGTTGGCCAGTTGATCCTATCTATACAGCATCACCTAATCCAACCAACGAATGTTTTACCGAAACCCAAATTATTTCAAATGGAAACGTTAAGCGTATTGAGGATTTGGATAGAAAGAATATTGGTGTCGAACGAATAGCGATGCCTCTTTCATTTCTTACATTCAAAAATCTCAAAGAACAAAACATTAGTGTAAATAAATTCTACATTTATAATAACCTTAATTCTGAGCTAAAGGATTTATTAAACAATAAAATTGACGCTATAGTGACTAGGGTTAGCGTCTTTTCAAATAATCAGACTGGTAGCAAGATTGGTTATTTTGATAGTGAGGGCTATCCTGATTATCCAAATTTCAAAATATTAACAACTTCAAACTTTAAGGTTCCCTGCAAAATTATTTTTATCAGCAAACTTATTGGATCTAATCTAAAATTAGAATTAGAGAACAAATTGATGGATGTCACTTCAAGGCCTGAAACCAAAGAACTTATTGCGAGAGGAATTAATGTTGCATCTATCAGAAAAATTAAGTCTGAGGACTGGGGGAAAATAGAAAAACTTCTGAAGGACTTAAAAAATTTCCATCTAAATACTTTTGCCTCCGAAATTATCAAAAGTGAATGATAGTGTTTTAAGTTTTTTAATTCATAAAATTCTTAAAATTTATTTTGAACATTCAACAGTTCTGATTTGAAAACTTGTAAGGACAAGTCATAGGTACTCGGTTTGCGCAGTCTTTTATATACATATTTCTTAAATCTAAAAAATCGCTTGAAAAGATTAAAAAATAAATTTTTACTTTCAATAGCTATCATCCACCATCCTCGTACTCTAAATTCGTTATAAGAATCACGTTTTATCATCTTGGTAAAATTAACGAGAATGAAAGGATTTAAAAAACTTGGAAAATATTTAATGAGATCAAATTTTAAACAAAAAAGAATAAAAGCCTTGGGCATCAATGGAAGAAGAACTATAAATGCGTGATATTTTCGAGATAGCTTATCCTGTTCGAGTTGAGTTCCACCTGCAATATGGCCTCTTGAATGTTGTGAGTTCTCAAGCTTCATTAGTTCCATAGGAGACAAGAGTTTTCTTTCTTTAACGATTGAAAGAATTTCTGTTGAGGGATAATAACGAAGCCAAAAAGCATAAATATGCCAAGGGTTTGTTTCAGCCAAGAGCCGAACAGTCTCATCAAGGTCTTCTTTTGTTTCTGTTGGTAATCCTATTATAATATCAACCGTTGCTCGGATTCCTGCTTTTTGAAGGGCCTTTAGAGATAAGCGGATCTGATCGTCCTTTGTGTTTCTATGAAGAAGCTCTTTGCGTAAATGTTGAGCTCCAGACTGGATACCCATTTCGACAGCATCACATCCACTCTCCACTAATAACTGAGCCATTTCATCATCGATGGTATTAGGATAAACCCAAGCAAAATATGGAATTCCTACTTTCTCCTTATAGAGAGGACAAAATTCCCTCAGCCAGTTTTTATCAAAACTAAAATCTTCATCATTAAAACGTACGTGTTTTATATTATAATTTTTTTTAGCCCAAAGTATCTCATTAACAACATATTCTGGACTATGACGACGTGCCCATTTTTGAGTTTTTTCAACTTCACCTTTATACAGTTTCATTGAAGTATTATTGTCACAAAAAGTACAACGGTATGGACAACCTCTTCCGCTCATCGTTGTGTAACCATGATTGAGATAAGGCATGATATCGTAATAGAGATTTTTATCCGGAAAAGGCAAAATATCTAAGTCATCTATGAGTGGCCTCATACTATTTATTTTTATTTTTCCATTTTGTTTGAAACCAAGACCAAGAACTTCCTCAAAAGCCAGTTTGCCTTCCAAGGCGAGTACTAGCTCAACAAGAGTGATCTCTCCTTCTCCTCGGATTATAAAGTCCACAGCGTCGTGCTTCAAACACTCTTCTGGATGAAAAGTTGCGTGAACATTTCCAAGGACGATGGGAATATTGAGATGGTTTTTAATTCTTGCAGCCCATTTTAGCGCCCAAGTTAAATCGTCTGTTACAACCGAGAGGCCGATGAGATCTGGATTGTGATCATCAATTTTTCGGATAACATCTTCATAGTTATCAAAAATTTTAGCAAGCAAAGAATGTTGTACCCAAGGATTATCAAACAGGTTGGGATCGTTAACCAAAGCAGTTTCATGTCCTTCTTTTTTAAGAAAGGCTGAAAGGCACTGGATACCACCCATTTCTTGCTGAGGATTTAGAAATAAAACCTTCATACTACACTCTTTCCGTTCTGTTTTTTACATCAATCCATTTCGATCTAAAAAGTCTAACAAAAATGGATGAAATAAATAAGATAAAAAATGTTAACGCGATATTTCTTTTGTAATTGATTGAAGTTGAGGCATCACTAATTAGACAAGAACCAATGCTATTAAGCAACACAACGTCAAAGAAAATTCCTACTATGGTCGTAAGCAAATAAAGCAAGTAAGGAACTCTTAAAAAGCCAAACATCATATTAAGTGCGCCATATGGGAGCAAAGGACTCAGTCTTGCGAGTATTAGGAAAGAATGACCGTTGGATTCTAAATTATCTTTAAGGATATCTATTTGATTCTTATATTTATTTTTAATAAATTTAAGAGGCAGCTTCATTCCGATATAGTAGCTACTACAACCGCTGAAAATAGTTACTAGATAAACAATACAAACTCCTCGCCAGAATCCAAAAACGGCTCCGGAGAGAATATTTAAAAAAGTACAGCTTCCAGGTAGACTTAATGTTGCCGAAACGAAATGGACAAGGCAAAAAAGAATTATGCTTAATACCGGAAAATTTTTAAAAAAACTTCTTACCAGTTCAATATTACCTACGAACCATGATGAAATTGGAACTTGACTCTTAAGATTAAGGAAACAATAAACTATGATGATTATTGCAAAAACAGAGAGTGCATTAATCAGAAATTTATTTCTTGCTGTTATGATTTCTCCTCTTGGTTCTATCGTCTAAATCATTAAGCAATTCTTTTATCTTACCACCGGCATGTGCCCAGATTAAATTTGTATCGATTTTTCCATACTCCATCGTTTTCCAAATTGGAGGATTAGTAGAAAAAATTCTCAATAAGGTCATTGTAACTGACGACTTTAATGAAGCCTTCAGTGAGGAAAAACGATATCCAACTGCAATAGTATCAGTTTGATTTTCCACAAAATGCCAAACATGAGGTGGAACATACATAATATCGCCTGGGTTTAGATATGCAATGTTGGCAGTCGCATGTTCAAAAAGTGGAAAATTTTTAGAATCAGGTCTATCTACATCAACTGGACTTTTAATATAAGCAGTATTGGTAATTTCTGGATACATTAAAAGAGAATCTTTTGAAGAATATAACGTCCATTTTTTTTTACCGTAAATTTGAATTGAAAGATTACAAGGTTGATCGGTATGAAAGAGAGTTTTTTGTCCAGCCCCCCCTATAAACATATAGTATGTATTTGCAAAGGTTTTCTTTCCACGCATCTCTTGCAACCAATCCATATTCAAGTCCTCAACAAGCAAAGGATTATTTTCAAGCAAGGGACTAAAACGTAAATATTTTTTACCGCCGGCCTTAATATTATCAACGAGCTCTCTCACAGTTAAAAACTCATAATGAGCATTATTTTCTCGAGAGGTTAATCCATTAGCATTAACCAGCAATAAATCTTCTTCTCCAAGGCTCATTTGAAAATAATCCAAGTCCCATTTTTGGCAACATACCCAGTCTCTAGCCACAGCTTCAAAAACTACTGGGCGCGATTTAGAGACATACTCTTTATGAAACTCAACAGGTGAAAGATTACTTCTAATATCTACATAAGATGCTTCTGGAGTAGCAAATGATGAAAGCTTCTTTTCGAGTCTTTTTAAAAAAGAAATTTTAAAAGGGTTTATTATAACAAAAATGCGTTTTCCAAATAATTGCTCTGCAAGCATGAAAGATTGAAAAAATATTCTTTCAAAGCAACTAACATTCATATTATTCTTCATAGTAATTTCCTTAAATTTGTATCACAATAATAGAGCTAGTTTCATCATTTATAAATAGATTTAATCAACGGAAACGGTTCTGAATGAATTCTTTTCACGCCACACAAACACATGCATTTAAAATCATGATATCTTGTGCTGGTCTCGGAATGGGGAACGCTTCTCGGATATGCGCTACCATCGAAGCACTGCAGAGCATTGCACAGAAAGAGAATTTTTCTATTACATGCCACGTTGTCAGCTGGGGCGCTGGCTATCTTTTCTTGAAAAATTTCAAGGAAAGTAGCAAACTTGGCTTTGAACTGACCGAGATACAAAACTACAGGCATCAATATAACATTTTTAATTTTCTCAAATGCTATTACTCCAACACTAAGGCAATCAAATTGACCATCAATCAATTTAAACCTGATCTACTTGTTTTGGATTCCGATTATCATTTTATTTCTTACGTTATGTTAAAGATACCCAAGATAAGCATCTCTCAGGCCAGCGATGTTCTCGACAGAATTCCCTTGACTAACTATAGACCAAAAGATTTTTCAGAAAAAATCACTCTTTTTCTCAGGGAAGTGCTTGATGCTTTTTTTCAAAAAATTATTTCAACGAAGGTTCTCGTTCCTTCATTTACTCTAGAATTAGACTCGAAAGAATACTTAAATCGCATAAAAATTCCTCTCATTGTGCGTGAGGAATTTCTTCAACCGACTCATGATTTAGAAGAAAATGGTAACTCTATTGGCGTGCTATTAAGTGGATCAGAAATAGATAAGGATGCTTTTTTAAATTTAAAGCAAGAACAGTCTATCAATGTTATTACTCCCAATCTAAATAACTCGAATATTATTTCTCACGCAAGATTGCTAGATAAATATAATATAATTTTTACACAAGGTGGCCTTAGTTCGATTTCTGAAGTTATTGCTAGAGGTAAATTTTTAATTGTATTTCCAATTAGAAATCATCCTGAACAAATGATAAATGCATTGGAGGTTGAGCGCTTAGGTTTAGGGATGAAGGCTTCTCTTGATGATTTGAAAGATTTTGCAAAATTATTAAAAGAAATTAATCTTAAAAAAGAACGTACAAAAAAAAGATTTATAGATTGCACTGGATCACACAAAGCTGCAGAAATTATCTCTCGTTTTCTTCATTAAATTTTTCAAAACAAATTGCTCTGCTAATTAACGTCGGTTTCTCACTTCTTATCTTTATAAACCCATATTGTAATGCAAGTTCTTCATATTCCTTTGATTTACGGATAAAGACTTTACAACCACCTAGGGCGTGAACAACCCTGTAGAGCCAACCAAAACTCCCGTGAGTAGGAATTAATATAACTAATCGTCCACCAGGAGTAATAATATTAAATATCGATTTAAAAAACTTTTCTGGTGATTTAACAAATTCCAAAACCCCTGCAGCTAACGCATTATCGAAAAGCTGAAATTGATCAAGATCCTCGATTGAAACTTGACGACTAGGAATCCCTCTTTTGTTTAGTTGATCTATCATTGCTGGCGAGGAATCGACGCAAAAGACATCTAAATTATATTCTTCTTTAAAATAAATTGCATAATATCCGGCACCACTTCCTAAGTCTAATAAAGAAGAATGAGCTTTGGCGTTTAAAAGCCTAGCAATTGAATCTCGTTCTTTATGCCGAAAAATTTTCCAAATACCATGATTGCTTTTGGCCATATAATCTATGGCCCGATCTTCAAAGTAAGAGTTTATTTTTTTCCCCAAACTAACACTCCTGGATTTAGTAACGTGGCAGGCTTAATTATTTCAACTGAATAACCAAAATCTTTTAAAAGTTTTCTAATTTCAACTTCAGAATAGTTTCTTGCCCTGTAGGAATATTTGAAAGATTTTCTATCCATAATAATTCTATAATAATAATAAGGATTCCATGACGAGACAACCTTGGTCTCGGTGTAGGAGAAAAAAACATTATTCGTATGAAGTTTTGAAAACAATTCTCGCAACTGTTCAACTTCGAGCCAGTCAGTTAATCCTAGAAAAATTACAACATCTTTTTTCTCAAAAGAAATTTTCATAATGTCAGCAGCTAAAAACTGCAGTTGCGTATGCCGGTTTTTCTTTTTCGCAAGTGCGATCGCATTTGCAGCAATGTCAACTCCTAAATAATGTCCAACTTCGTTTGCAATATTAAACGCAAAAATGCCACTCCCGCAACCTAGTTCTAAAACTAACCAATCTGTTTGCAATCGTTTTTTAATAATTTTAACCGATGAATTCAATCGACTTCTCACTGTCCAAGAAAGAGGATAAAAAAATAACCATTGAGAATATCTGAGTCTTTCCCAATGAAGAATCTTTTCTTCCCAATAGGTCACAGGGGAGTTTGGTAGACTCATGATAAATACTCCAATAATAATTTTAATTCTGTCAATCGACCTTCTTGAAGTTTGTCGTTCATGCCAACAAATTTAAAATCATTAAACTTTGCTGGGTGAACAATCATATGCTGATATAGATTTAATTTCTCTTTTATTAGACGGGAGCTTTTTAAATTTTTCGTTAGAACATATCCACATGGCAGGAGATTCAAGCCTACACTTGAATCAAAGACAAACTTTTTAAAATAAGCGGATTGTAAAAAGCTCATCATATGTTGAGGATCAATCATTGTCCGCACGCGCTTAATTCCGTTTTGTGGCAAAAGCTTCTTGATCGCTGAATAAACAGAAGGAAGAAGGTGAACATGATGATGGCCATCTAGACCAGAGATAGGAATTCCGTAATCTTTTAAAATTTTCATCTGCTGAAGAAATGTATTTTCATATTCTTCAGGCGCAACTTGTCTCATTAAAGCTTTAATCATTAAAGTTTTTACATCAAAAAAAGCGCCACTTCTTGACGTAAGAGATGGCAGTTCGGCATGTGAAAATTTAGAGTGCCCATAAGTTAAATTGAAATGAATATGGAATTGCAATCCATCTTTTTCATAGCTAAGCAATTCCAAAAGACCATCCGCAAGATAAGTAGAATTAGCCAAACAGGACACTGAAAAAAGCAATTGCTTACGAGCTAGTTCGAGAATTCCGGCATTAACCCCCGGCGATAGTCCCCAATCATCTGCACAAAAATTTGAACTATAAGGATGCATCAAAAAATCTCCTACACTTTATAATCTTAAAAAAATCATTATGAATTGGCGAGAAATTTTAAAGCGCACTGTGTGAAATTGCATCTATAAATATTTACCTCAATAATTACTAATGTATGTGCAATCATTAAACCGATCGACATTATCCATTGACGAATCTATGAAACCTCGTGCCAATAAAAAAATTGTGACATTAGGATTTATTAATTTATAATTAATTATCTTATTTAACTCTATCGTGCAATTAGAACTATCTTATTTGAATATTTTTACTCCAATAAGGTATTTTGTTATTTTAATAATTTTTTTTGGAGTTTTTATTAGAAAATTTTCCTTATTCTTTCTTTTGCTATCCTGTTCAAGAAATAACTTTGATAGTTTTTTAAAAGAAAACAAAACAAAGTTAGACTTCAATAGTACTTTCCAAGTTAAAACAAAATCTTCAGTACCTCTTTTCGTCCTGGGAGAAAATATAAGCAAAGAACAATTGCTAAAAATTAACATTAAACATGTAAAAGATAATAATAAAGCTTTGGATGAAATAAAAAAAAGCATCTTTCTTATCGTTTCTCAGTATGAATTTACAATGGCACCTTACCCTGGTCAGATTACCGTTGCGACCAATTGTGGGACTGCCTTACATCCTAAATTAAATTATAAAAACAATGTGTATTATATTTCATCCTTTGCAAATGAAAGGCTAGCCTTAAGTATATGCCAAGGAGATGAATATAGTTTAATTGTCTCAACAGCTTACTTTTATGAACCATCAACTAATCTATTACTCTCTGTTGATTTTTACCAAAAAAAGAATATTTTCAACACTGACCCGTCAATATTTTTTAAAGATCATTTTAAAGAAATAAATAACATAAATCTTTCGAGGTTTAAAAATTTATTTTAATAATCAGATGGAGTTCAACAGTGCTAAGTAAGCAACAAAGCAGTTTAATAATAACTTATTTTTTCGGATTAATTATTGTAGTTTCATTATTGAATCAATTTAACTTTCTTTCTACAGAGATAATTTCTTTTACTCATTTTACTGGGTTTGGAGCTAGAATGAATCCTTACAACAGTGCTAGGTCTTACACGGAAGATGAAATTAAAGTTATATTTATCGACAATCAGGAAATTATTATTCATATGGACCAACTGATTCCATCTTTTTACCCCACCTATTTGAAAGGTAGTTTTAAATATTTTTATCGCGAATCTAAATTGCCAATAGAAACAAATATCCGAGTTTCTCTTAAGCTTTGTCAGCTTATACAAAATAAATTGTCACACCAACCGAAGCGAATAGAGGTGAAATTATTTCTTCCTGTGAAAAATGAAACAAAAGAATACCTATGTTTCAAATAAATCGAATATTTATTGAAAAAATTTCAACTATTTTTCTTTTATATTACTTTGCTACTTATTTTTTATTTTTTAAATGGATCGTTTTCACCACTAGCTCAAACTGTGCAATAATTTATTTACTTTTAAGCCTCTCTCTTCTGATTTCTTCATTGTTTTACAAAAGAGATTGGCTATCGTTTGGTATTTTTATAAGTTGGTCAATAATGCCATTGGTAAATCCTTACGTACTATATGTTTCATTTCCAATACAATCGCTCTTGCTTTTCAATATTTTCTCATATAATTCCACACTCGTAACACGAGAGCATAAAAAAATTATTTTTAAAATTTCAATCTTTTTTTTAAGTTTACATTATTTTACCATCGGCTTATGGAAACTTATGAATCCAACTTGGACTAACGGAATTGCCATTAAGACCATCGCTATTAATTCAGGGTCTAGTTTGTTATATTTTGGATTATCAAAATTCCCTGGAACCGCGTTGAGTATTTCCAGGTTGGTTATATTCTTTGAACTAATGGGCATTCTACTTATTTTCAAAAAGATGCGAAGATGGATCATCTGGCTAATGATATTTTTTCATTTTACACTTATGATTGCCATGAGTCTCTACGAATTAAAAATTCCTTATTTTCTCATTTTATTTTGGATTCATAGTTACGATCAAAAAATCAAGCCTGAGGCTATTGAATGAAAAAAAAACTATTTAAAATAATTGTAACAATATTATCTTTCCTGCTAATAATAAATGTTTTTACAAGGATAGTTTTAAAAAAATATTATCGAACAACCGCAAGACACTTCGCCTCACTGGCTTATATCGAAAAAATTAAAAGTCAGTCTCAAATAGATTATTTAATCATCGGTGATTCAACTGGGTTACACACAATTAATTCTAAACTTATATCTGGTAGAACCTATAACGTCTGTATATCTGGCGCCTCACTTCTTGATACATATAAAACATTAACCCTATTTGATTTATCACGAATTAAAAAAGGAATTATTCTTACCAATTCTTTTAATTCAAAAATCCATTACGGAGAAGATTTTTGGAAAAGGTTTGTTTTAACCAATTCTTATTCAATCAAAGATCTCTCTAAAATATTTAATGAAGACAAGACAATAAATATTTTTCCATCCAATCAATTTACGCCAATAGAATTTTACTTCACAGCTATCGCTACAAAATTACTTCTGAATAAATATGCCCTTGAAGCTTTATCTGAATATTTAAAATCTTTAAGATGGAATGTGAATTTTTACCAGAAATACACTTTATCTTATATTGCGAATAATGGTTTCACTACTTTAGTAGATCCAGGTACAAAGTTTCAATTAAAAGATGAAGAATTTTTTAAACAATATTTCAATTTTTACAGCAGACCTTTTCAGATCAATGTCACTGATTACTATTATTTGAATAAAATTTATCAGATTGCCAGTCGAGGAAACCTTTTACTAATCATGCCTTTGTTGCCGCTAGCAGATAAGGCAACAAATCTAAATGTCACAAATTTCAAAGATTCGTATGAAAGTTATTTTAAAAATTATGAAATTCATCATCCTGGATTTATTTTAGCGCCCATTAAAATTGAACTTAAACGCTCCGACTTTTTTGATTTTAATCATTTAAATTCGGAAGCCGCCAATAAAACAACGATGGCCCTACTTAAGTTACTGAAAAAGCTTAAAGACTAACGAATTTATTGAACCAACCTATTGTTTAGTATCAATCTATAGTAAAATAGTTCTTATATTGACCCTACGAGGAACCACCGTGAAACAGTTAATTTTTTCAATTTTTATAGCACTTAATTTTGGCTGCCTAAACGCTGCTGAAGTAAATCAAAAATATAAAATAAAATGGGTTTTGGCTCATGAACCAATTGGCCTCTTCAAAGAAGCTGCTAGCGTATTTTCTGAAGAAGTTAAAGAGAAAACAAACGGTAAAATATCTTTTGAAATATTAACCATTACTGAATATGAATCAAAATATAATGCCTCTAAAAAAATTACCTATTCAAATTTTCTTCATAAACTTCAAGATGGCTCAATTCAAATGAGCCAAACCTATACTACAGATTTAGGTCGCTTAAATAATTCATTATATGTTTTAGACCTGCCCTTTCTTTTTAGAGATCATGACCATGCTAAAAAAGTACTCGAAGGAAAAATTGGTAATAATTTACTATCTTCTCTCATAAGTTCAAATATTCGAGGACTTGCTTTTACCTACAGTGGCGGTTATCGAGTAATCCCTGGAACAAAAAAAATTAATCGCGTAGAAGATTTTAAGGGAATGAAAATTAGAACTTCTTCTAGTCCTGTTGCTCAAGAGACTTTCAACATTCTTGGAGCAAAGGCAGTACCTATGGGATTAGATGAAATTGAAAATGGAATTAAAACAGGAAAAATTGACGACGCTGAATCTACCTATGCACGCTACTTCACTTTAGGTCAAAATCAAGTTGCAAAAATTGTTAATGAAACTAACCATAGCTTATTTCTTACTTCAATAATTATTAATGAAAAATTTTGGAATTCTTTGCCTGAAAATTATAAAACCATAGTTAGAGACGCTGCAGTTAAAGCTGCTAGAATTGAACGCGATCATTCGGTCCAGGCGGGCGTAGAAACCAAAAAGCAATGTAAAGAGAATGGGATAGAAGTTGTTACTTTAAATAAAAAAGAAGAAGCAAGATTTAAACAGGCAGTAATTCCTGTTTATAAGAAATTTTCATCAATGCTAGGGCAAGATTTAATTACAAGTATTCAGAATCAATAAAACTACTGACGTATCATAGGGAGAAAGTCTTCTAAATTTTTTAACTCTAATACGTCTTCAATATCAAACTTCATTTTAAATTCTTTCTGTAATTCAATAATGAGTTCGGCGTGTTTCATTGAATCCCATTCAGGCATTTTCTCTTTAGCAATATTTATCAACATATATTTTGTTTTAAATATTCTATTAAAAACATCCAATAATCGCTCAGAATTATTTTTCATCAGTTTGATTTCCCTTAATTAACTGCAACACATAATCATTGCCAATTTTCCCTCTGCTGTTTCTGACAATTAATTCTTGTACGAAAAATTTATCTGGAATTTTACTTACAGGAAGAAAAGAATTACAAAATTCTTTTAATTGCATAATCGTTGAACCTTTTTTTAAACTAACAATGACACCGACCAGTTCATTTGAAAAATCATCTGGAATACTAAATGTATGAACATCATTTACGAACCCTGAACTGTTCAAAAATTCATTAATCTCCTGAGGGTATATTTTTAATCCTTTTTTATTAATTATCTGTTTCAACCGTCCCCCGAGCTGTCCATTTTCAAATATATCACCTGTTCTAAAAAATCCATCTGATGTAATTACTTCATGAAATGCAGATTCATTATCAAGATAGCCGTTAAACATAAATTCTGACCTTAAAAGAAGTTCATCATTCACCCCATTTTTTTTTTCAACTGACCAAAAATTTTTAAATTCATTTGTTGATGAATCTATTTCAATTAAATTACTTGCAACCCATCCGAGCATTTCTGTAATTCCATAAACATTATAAAAGCTAACCGATTCCCCGAGCCAGTTTTTTATTGAACCTGCTTTTGTATCTGATAGAGGAGAGCTGGCGCAATGCACTCTTCTCAATGTGGGAGTTGCTACCCCCTTCGAAGAAAAGTTCAAAATTAACTCCCAAACGCTAGGAACTGTACTAAAAAAAGTAATTCCATATTTATTTATTATTTTTGCTATGTCTCTAACCAAAATCAGATCAAATTTCTTTGCAATAAAAAATTCTTTTCCATGAAATATTGCAAACAAACTATTGCAAATTAATCCATGGCCAAAATAGGTTGGGAGAGCGCATAGGGTATGAGCACAATCATTTGCTGAAATTTCATTGGTCATGATCTTCATTTTTTTATCAAGAGAATTATAACTAATCATAACTCCTTTGGGTGATCCTGTTGTACCTGAGGTGTAAAGAATCAAGGCTATCTTTTCCAGCTTTTTTAAATATTTTAAAGATTCAAATTTTTCATCATTTTTATCTATAACTAGAGAAATTGAGGAATGTAATTTGATATTTTCAATTTCTAGATTTGAAGAATTTGGATCTAAAGGAATTGCCGTTGCACCTAATTTGAAAACAGCTAATAAATTTATAAAAAATTCAATTGTATTATTTTGCAACAATAGAACACTAATACCTGGCCCTATACCGTATTGACTTTTAAAATTTTCGATTTTCTCCAGAATCTTTTGCTGAAACTCAAAAGAGGACATATGCTCCCCGCTCTCTACTTGAGTAATTGAAGAAAGATGGTTCAGATTAATCATATAGAAACCCTAAAGAAATTGACTTCATTTTGGCACCATGACAAAATTTATTTGATTATGGCATTTGATCAACCGCTCTTCTATTTTTTTTTACTAATAATTTTAATAATTACTTTTAAAGTGAATCCTGAAAATAGATGGATATCCTTGCTGCTAGGAAACATTCTGTTCTTGTTGGTTTTAAATGGTCATCTCACTTTTCTGTTTATTGCCTTATCTCTCTTCAATTTTTTCATCGTTCATGCAAAGGCTTACTCTAAAGCCTTTTTTCATTTTGCATTACTTACAAATATTACATTTCTATTTTTCTACAAATACCTTAAAGTTTTTTTATCTGAAAATTCACCACTTCAATCTTATTTTATCATTCCAATTGGGATTTCCTTCTTTGTCTTCCAGCAACTCTCATATCTAATCGATGCTCATAGAAAACCAGATTCCAAGGTTAAACACCTTGGACATTACCTTACCTTCGCTTTCTTTTTTGGAAACTTCATATCTGGCCCTATTGAGAAGGCTTCAAATGTAATTCCCCGACTTGTAAAAATTAAATTTCCAGACTTAAAAACAGCCAGGACCGCATGGTTATTGATCTACTGGGGACTTTTTAAAAAAATCGCAGTTGCCGATAATATGGCACCAATTGTTTTAAAACTATTTGCCCCGGACAAAAATATTTTTAATAGTAAAGATGTTTTGCCAGCTTTCCTCTTTAATAAGTACGAAATTTATGCCAATTTTTCTGGCTATACAGATATAGCAATAGGCGTTGGTATATTATTTGGATTAAATTTCACTCAAAACTTTAAACGTCCCTTCGCCTCATTATCAATTAAAGAATTTTGGAAAAGATGGCATTTGTCTTTATCATATTGGATTAGGGATTACATTTTCTTCCCTCTAAGTACTTCTCGCATTTCCAAGCTTGGTCTCTATCCAATACTAGCAATAACTTTTACAATCTTCGCCATTTGGCATGACTTACGAATAACTTTTATAATTTATGGTCTTTTACAGGTTCTTCTTATTTTCTTATCAAGTAATATCGGAATTTTTGTCGAGAGCTTTCATAAAAAATTAAATAACAGAGTCTTGTATGAACTAGTAGCGGTTTTAAGAAAACTTTGGGTTTATATTATTCTTATTTCTTTTCCCAGCATATTTTTCAGAGTTATCAACTTAAAACAGGCCAATGCTATTTTTCACTCAATCTTCTCACTCAAGAGTAACGATTATTTCATATTTTTTAATAGTCTATTAAGCACATATTTTTTAATCGTCTTTTTAATTATTTTTACCGAATTCATTGAATTTTTTAGAGAAAAATTTGACTTAAGTAATTGGCTCGAAAAGAAAAGCTATTGGTTGGAAGTTGTCTTCCATTTTTGTGCTTTACTTCTATTCATATCATTTGCAAAATTTAACAACTCTACAAGTTTTATCTATAGTCATTATTAACATTGGGCGCCTTATGAAATTTCTAATCTTTGTACTTTATCTCATCATCACTTCGAATTTAATTGCTGAAACTATAAAAATTGGATCATCACCCGTAATAAGCTCTGCCGGAATATACCTGGCAAAAGAAAGAAATTATTTTAAAGAACAAGGTCTTGAGGTAGAAATCATTGACTTCAATAGCTCGGGAGCCCAGATGACGGTTCTTCTTTCAAAGGGTGAGCTTGATGTTGGTGCGGGTAATTTAAGCTCAGGCTTATTCAACGCTATTGCTAAAGGACAAAACTTCAAACTCGTTGCGGATAAAGGACATTTAGAAAAAGGAAAAGATTATATTGCATTAATTGTAAGAACTGATCATCTGACTTCAGGTAAATATAAAACTTTAAAAGATCTAAAAGGTTTCAAAATCGGCATGACCTCTCTAGATGGAGTTTCTCAGCAAATTGTTGCTGAAAAATTCCTTAATAAGGTAGGATTAAATGCGAGTGATGTTGAATATGTTAAACTCTCTTATTCTGAAATGAATGTGGCGCTTAAAACAAAAAGCATAGATGCTACAATTCAAATTGAACCTTATCTGACCAAAGCCTTAGTTGACGGTATTGCAAAAAATGTTGCGAATGCAGCCGAAGTTCATCCAAATCAACAAAGTGCCGCCTTGTTTTATTCTCCGAAATTTATGGAAAAAAATCCAGTGCAGGCTAAAAAATTCATGATTGCTTACTTAAAAGGTGTAAGGGATTACAATAAAGCTTTTATTGATGGGATTGATAAAGACAAAGCGATATCGGATTTAAAGAAATATATCAAAATCGAAAATGATAAAATCTGGATAAATATGATGCCCGTTGGCTTATCTAATGATGGCTCAATTGACACTATTTCATTAATGGATGATGTTAAGTGGTATTTTTCAAAGAAATATCTAGAAAAACTTCCAACTCTCGAACAAATTGTAGATTTACATTATGCTAAAGAAGCTTCGATTGAATTATTTAAGGTAAAAAAATAATACAAAATGCTCGAATTAAAAAACTTATCTTATTCGTATAATGAAAATCATGTATTAGAAAAACTTAATTTATCTATAAAGGATCACTCCTTTCATTCTCTCGTGGGCTTAAGCGGTGCCGGAAAAACACTTATCCTGAAACTTATTAGTGGTTTACTCGAAATACAAAGCGGTACTATTGAAAATTGTCCAATTAAAAAAAGTTTTGTTTTTCAAAATGCATCTTTTTTTCCCTGGTTATCTATTCTTAAAAATTTAGAAATTTGTACTAAAGCTTCTAAAGATGAAATTCTACATTCTTTAGAAAATTTTCGCTTAAGCAATATCTCCTCCATGTACCCTCATCAGCTCTCTGGAGGTACTCTTCAGAAAGTCAGTATTCTGAGAAGTTTCTTAAATAAAGCTGAACTAATTTTGATGGATGAACCATTTGTTCATTTGGATATGGCTCAAAAAGAAGAAATTTACTCATTTACCTTAAATTTATGGTCTACTTTTAAGCCTACAATTATTTTGGTAACTCATGATCTAGATGAAGCCCTATATCTTTCAGAAACTCTCTCATATCTTTCAAAAAAAAATAAAAAAATTGTAGAGAGTTATCAGATTAATTTAAATAGAAATTTAAATTTTAACGAATGTAAGACGACCCAGCCTCACTTGACCTATTTCAATAATATCTACTCGCGTCTAAGGGAAGATTTAAATTGATAAAAAAATTTTTATCAATTCTATCAATACTTTTAATTTTGTTATGTTGGCATCTACTTTCATTTTACAAAATTTTTGATGCTGAATTTTTCCCATCACCTTTCATTGTTTTAAATCGCTTGGCACTTTTGATCAATGAAGTCGACTTTTTATTAAATATCAAAGCAAGTCTCCTTAGACTCCTTTTAGGCACATTAATTAGCATTCCCTTGGCATTTATCACTTCTCTCATCTGCTCTCATTCAAAAAGCATCGATAGAATTTTCAATCCTTTTATTGCCTTTACCTTCCCTCTCCCCAAGGTTGCAATAATGCCACTTCTAATGCTCATTTTTGGAATAGGTGATTCATTTAAGATCGCTATTATTTCATTAGGTATGTTTTACTTGTTATTTATAAACTTAAGATCTTCGATGATTTTTTTAAAAAAATCTCCATTGGCCGACGTAGTTAAAATTTATGGTATTAGTGGTAAGGATTATTTTTATCACGTTTTACTAAAAGGCATTTTTTTAAATTTCTTAATCGGATTACAAACTGCACTTGGTTATGGACTAACCTTGGTGGTCGTTAGCGAATTTTCCATGAGCAAGAATGGCATCGGAAATTTTATTTGGAAGTCCTGGGATCAATTTAAAATAATTGATATGTATGCTGGAATTTATTTCTTATGCATTCTAGGCTTTACTCAGTATACGATTCTGGATGCTTTAATTATGAGACAATCGCAAAAACATACTCATTGATCTATTTTTTTTATAATAAGCCCAGTGTAAATATCTTCAAGTAAAATCTAATTATATCATTAAAATTTCCAAGAATTATTGAAAAATTAAGAGGCATAATTAGTGAATACAAAAAGAAATAAAAAAACATTCTTGCTATATTCGTTTTTTTTTCATTATTCTTTTTTTGAAAATATAAACTTATAGTCACGGCTAAAGACAATACAACCATATAAGGAAGGGCCAGTCTTGATGTTAAGGTTATCGCGTTAACAAATCCAAATTTATATACTTTCCATATATCTTTAAGGAATCTGGCAAAGAAACCACCAAAGATTAAGGCCCAATTCAAAGCAATAAAAACCTTTTTGTTTCTGGATAAATTAAAACGTCGTAAGAATTCCAGCGCTGGATAAAAGAAATGATTTATAATAATAATATTATAATAATACATAATCCTTGAAAAAAAGTCTGCGAACGACTGAGACTTCCATGGACTATTAATATAATCAGGGAAGTTAAATCCACAAAGCCGCGCTAAACCTACAACCACTCTACCGTAGATGAAAAAGCTAGAACCCAAATAGGAGACAGAATAAGAAAAAATGCAAAGTATAAGAACAAAGGCATTTTCTAGTTTCCAATTTTTCAAAAGAGAGAGGCAAAGTGTATTAACCAAAACTGTGTCATCTATAATAAGTGACATTTTTTTAGTTAATACAAAATTCAGTCCTGTCATGTAAAGGATCATCATAATTTTAAATATAAAACACGTGGTAAAAATATAGGCTGCCGCTTTAGAGTTTTCAAGCGATTCTTCATTGCTTTTTTCAACTTGATAAACAGGATTTTCGGGTGCCTCAAAAGTAAGAAACCAAAATGGTTGTATCATTGTAGTAAATTCTTTCCTGTTGCTTGGAAGTCGATCAAAAAATCTTACATAATTGAATAAGTAAAACGCATGCTTCGCCATCATCAAGGTTGATAAGCAAAGAACAAATACTAAGTCATTTTTTAATATGACGAGACTCTGACTGAGCCAAATCAAAGCGAGGATAAGCAAAGACAAGAAGATACTTGAGACTAAATTGATTTCTTTGAATAATTTTTTAATCAGCTTAAAAATTAAAAAAAATGTAAAAAGATAAAGAACGAAACCAGTAAAATAGAGAAAAAGATTTTTCAGTCCCGCGGTATTTCCCGGAATAAATTTACCCGAAATAATTGAAATAGGGTCATTAGAATTATAACTAAACAGATGAAAGGTAAAAAAATTATGTGTGAAGCCTATACCAAACAAAATGGTGTATAGAAAAATTATTTCCAATTTTAATTTAGGAAAAATACGACTTAATAACACTGGAATAAAGACTGAAAGGGTAAATGGACTCCCGGGCAGTAAAATCATTATTGCAAGCAATAGAATTGATATAATCCAGAGAGTTGTTGGTTTAAATTTTTCTAAAAAGAGCATGACCACAATCTACAGTAAGAGTACTAGAATTAATCTGAGTCGAATTAATTAAAAACTCGACTGCTTTAGCTATTTCGTCCGGGTTAATCAATTGCCCAGAGGGTTGGAGAAGTTCCTGATAATCTTCTTTAGATAATGTATCCAAATAATCCTGTGACATATCTGTCTTTGAAATACCCGGTCTAATTGTATTTACCGTGACCCCAGAACGGGCAACTTCCCCACCAAGAATGTCACCAAATTTTTCCAGCGCAGCCTTTGAGGCACAATAAGCAGCGGAGCCTCTATTATTTATACTGACATTATTTGAACTCAAATTAATGATTCTACCGAACCTATCCTTCATCATTGCAGGCAAAACAAGTTTACACATGTTTATTGTGCCAAAATAATTGACCTCAAAAGAGCGTTTGTGATCTGATAAAGACTCCATTATAAAAAGATTCTTGATCGCTACTCCGGCGCTATTTACGAGAACAGAGGCTTCCATTTGAAAATCTTCTTTAATTTTTTCATAAACTTTCTTTGAGAGCATTTCGTCAGAAACATCACATTGGTAGATTTTAACTAGGCAAGTATCAGAACTAAATTCCTCAAGAACCTTTTTAGCATTTTCGGTATCATTATAAAAAATTAGAGCCAAGTTATAATGATTGGACAATCTCGCGGCGATTCTCTTACCAAACCCTTTGGTGCCTCCTGTAATTAATGCAAGAGACTTTTTCCCTTTTACGTTTGACATAAGTACATCCATTTTGATTTTCTTTAAAAGTATTATATTATTGTAAAATGAGATTTGTTAAGGGAAATAATTCACTATTCATAATTGGAGAAAATTGCATTACGCAATCTCTCTCTCAACTCTCCGAATTTGGCCAAATTTTAAATCCAGTAGCAATATCATCTTTAGATACAGACAAATTCTCCTATAATCTGGGAGTTAATAAAAACATACGTCTACATTCAAGAAAAACCAAATGCATCCTAGAATGCATGTATCATTTAAATTTTGCTGATCTTAAAAAAAAATATAAAAACGAGCGCATTGGCATTTATATTAATGGATCACACAATGTGTTGGATTTTGAACTTCCAAGTTTATCCAGTCTTAACAATGCTGAGACTTCTCTTTATGAAATTTATAGAAAAAATATTACCCCCACATATAATATCAAAAATATATTAGGCATACTTCCTGGGCACGTTGCCATATATCATGAAATCCATGGCCCATCTTTTATTATTTCCTCACTGGCAAAAAATCAAATTTTAAGAAAAGCTCGAATAGATTTACAATCTCAACTGATAGATCTGGCAATAGTAGGTTATATAAATACCTATGAAGATCCTATGACTTTGGCATGGCACTCAAATAAGGCAAATGGAAAAAAAATAACTGAAGCTGCCGGTGTTATTCTACTAACTAAAAACGATGATTTTTCATTTGATATTGGTGAAGATCAAGATAATTATTATGGTTACCTAGAAGGAATTATCTCTTAAAATTAGGATTCTCAATGGACGATTTTCTACTTCAATCGACAATTCTTACTCTGAAAAAATTCTGCCAGGATTCAATCATTCCTATTAATGCAGAAACGAAGATTGTGGAAGACTTAGGTTTAGAATCAATCGATTTTGTAGATTTTATTTTTGAACTAGAAAAAAATGTAAATCTAAAAATTGATATTGTTCATTTAAGCGTTGCTCTTTCTCAAGGTACAGCAAAAAGATTTAGAGAAGTAAAAGTGGCTGACATTGCCGCATATTTAAAAACGTTGAAAGGATAACTTTTTTGAAATTAAAAGATACATTCGTAGGCTTTGCTAATACCATCACTCCGTTTGGCATGGGACTTGCGGTAAATCAAGAAGCTATCTTGTCCAATATGACTGCTTATTCTTCTTTTCCCAAAGATCGTTACGGCACCGACTTTCCAGTTACCTGTGCTGGACTTATTCCACTTTCGTTTTACTCAAAAAATAATTGCGATTCATATACAAGATCAGAGCAAATGCTAGAGACCTTATTAAAAAACACATTCAGTAACCTTCAAATAAAAACTAATATTGACGCAGCATTTTTACTTTATAAAAATATTGATGGTTATGATTATCAATTAACAAATAAAACTAATTTGTCATTTTTTGAAAAAAGCGATCAAGACTCTGCTCATAAAATTTTTAACAATAATAATATCTTAATCAACAGAGACAATATCCATATTATTGACAACACTTGCACAACGGGGTTAACACTTTTAACTTACGCTTCTCAAGCAATAGCAGCCGGCCTTTGGAAAAATGTAATAGTTTGCACTATTGATCTTATTGACCCTTTTGTCATTTACCTACTTAATGGTCTTGGTGCTCTGGCTCAATCTGGAAATGATCCAAGTAAAGCTTCTCGCCCTTTCGATATTGCCAGGAATGGGTTCGTTAAAACAGAGTCTGGTACCATCGCTCTCCTTTCAGATAATCAAGAAAATCTTGGAGGTACTGCTTTAATGAAATTGGTTTCATTCAATCAAACCAATGATGCGCATCGAATAACAGACGGAAGAGATGATAGTCATTATATAAAGTTGGCGATGCAAACAGCTTTAGATAATTCGAATTTAAAACCAAATGATCTGGCCTTTATTAAGGCGCACGGTACGGGGACCAAGTTAAACGACCAACACGAAGCTAAGGCTATTCGCGATATATTTGGCGATTTAAATATCCCTATTACTTCTCTCAAAGGGCATTTGGGACACACTACTGATGCATCTGGCTTAATTGAAAACCTGATTGTTGGATACGCGCTTAAAAGCGGAATTATTTTACCAACTAAAAATTGTGAAAACCCAGAATTTGAATTAAACATTGTCCGAAATAATTATCGTCAGACGACTTTGAAATTTTTCCAAAGCAATTCTTTTGGTTTTGGCGGGAACAATGCTTCCGCTATATTTGAGGTTATTTAGTTTAAACAACTTTAAATTCAGTTTGACCTAGAAATCTTTTACCAAAAAATTCTGAAAAATAGTCTTTAAAAAATGCTCTTTTAGCCTTTCCACTAGGTGTCCGAACATTTTGGGAGGTTATGAACAAAACAACTTTCGGTCTTTTATTTTTTTTTATATCTTTAAAACATATTTGAAACTTTTCAGTCAGATCATTTATTTCTTCAATCCTTTCAATTTTACAAATTACTCCTATCTCTTCGCCTTTGTAAAGATTATCAAATGCAACTGCAAAAAAATCATTTTTTACAATATTTCCAGCTCGAATTAACTCATCAAGTTCACGCAATGAAATAGTCTCACCTAAAACTTTTGCAATTTCTTTTTTCCTTCCTGAAATAAAAAAGTAATTTTGATTTTCATAAGTTTTAAAATATCCCAAATCACCGGTTAAAAAATATTTTCCATTAAATCCAGATCCTGCTGGAGTATTTAAATACCCAGACATAAGATTACTTCCTTTTATCGCCAACTCCCCTTCAATTCCCTCGGCTACTTTTTTAAAATCTTCATCAACAATAATAATTTCATTACATTTCAATTCAATACCAATTGAGGGGAATTTTTCTCCAGTCATTACTTTTCGGTACATCTCTTCACTAATATTAATTGGCAATGTACATGAAAAATTTATGGCTTCAGATAGCCCATAACCTTGTATAATGTTTTTCCCATATAATTTCTTTATTTCCTTCACTGATTCTACCGACAGTGGAGCCGCCGCTGATACAAAATATTTTAATGAAGATATATTAAAGTTTTTTAATACATAATAGTTCTGAATAATATTTGTTAATAGTGCTGGAATAATACTTAAAATATCAATTTCTTTTTTTTCAATAAATTCAAAGCATCTCCTGGGATCATAGTTTTTAAAAATAACTAATTGTCCTCCGGAGAAAAGTGTGCAAAAAAAACTAAAATGAAGAGCGTTAACATGAAATAAGGGAAGTGGAGTTGCAATTTTTTTTCGGTCTAAAAGTTTATGATGTTCAATTAAATCATCTATATTTGAAAGTAAGGCTATCTCTTTTTGAATGACAATTTTAGACTCACCTGTGGTAGCACTCGTCGAAATATAAACTAGGTCTTGGTAAGGCTCAGGTCCTTTTGGCATGAACTCTTTGGGAACTGGAAGATGACTCAAAGCTTCAATTAAGTTTATATTTGATATAGAAAGTTCAAGCGCTCGATCTGCAAAAATGGCATATTTTTTATCTAATTTTTTTAGACTGTTTAGGATAACCTTTTGGTCCTCGTCGGGATTTATGGGAAATAGCGTTTTTCCAGATAAGATCGTTGCCATCAAGTAAACGGAGTAGAGATAAGAATTTTTCCCAATTAAAACAATTATTTTAATGTCTGTGAAATTTAACTCTAGAAAATAACAAATCCGAACTGTATCGTTAAAAAATTTTTCATAGGTAAAAGATTTTTCACTTTCTGCTTCTACTAAAAAGACATCTTCTTTAAAGCTTTGAAAGGAGTAGTTAAAACGATCGAGTATAGAATTTTTCATAAATTACATTTAAAAAGATTTTAATATCAAATTCAAATACTCTTGAGCGGCTTTTAGAGGAAGTATTTCTCCTTTAACAACTTTGGATTCAATTTCATGTCTGGACTTTATTAAATCTTTATTTTGTAAAATCTTTTGTTCAATCAACTCGTTAATTAGTTTTTTGAACCATTCTTGGTTTTGCGCTAGCCTTTTCTTTTCAAAATATCCTGATACGGCCGTAGTTTCTTTATACTCTTCAATCATCGAATAAATTGTATCCAGGTTCTTTTTCAGAAGTGCCGAACACGAAAGCACTCTCGCTTTCCAGTGTGGATTATGTCTCATCAATTCCATTGCGCTTGAATATTGAGCTAGTGTTAAGTTAGCCTGTGGAAGTATGTCCCCATCGGCTTTATTAATAATCACAGCGTCCGCTAACTCTAAAATCCCTTTTTTTATTCCCTGTAATTCATCTCCCGCATTAGGCAGCATGAGAACTAAAAAGAAATCTACCATATCGGCAACTTCAAATTCAGACTGACCAACACCTACAGTTTCAATAAGAACGTAATCAAACCCTGCAGCTTCACAAAGAAGAATTGTCTCTCTCGTTTTTTGAGCAACTCCTCCAAGAAATCCGAGGGATGGTGAAGGTCTGATAAATGCTTTTTCATTTTGAGACAGATTTTCCATTCGAGTTTTATCACCCAGAATAGATCCACCTGATATTGGTGAACTAGGGTCTATCGCAAGGACAGCAACTTTATGACCATTATTAATTAAATAGAGTCCAAAATTTTCAATAAAAGTAGATTTTCCAACACCAGGAACACCGGTGATTCCCAAACGAATGCTTTTACCGGTATTGGGAAGAATTTTTTCAAGTAATTTTTGAGCTTCGACGCTATCTTCTGAACGAGAGCTTTCTACTAGGGTAATTGCCTTCGCCAAACTACGTCTATCGCCCTTCAGGAGCTTTTGAAGCTCAATCATTTTTTTTCCTCAAAAGCTTTTAGTAGTTCATCAGCACAGTAAGGAATAGTAGTACCTGGTCCAAAAATTCTTGCGACACCTGCTTTAAAAAGAAATTCGTAATCTTGTTTTGGAATTACTCCACCGGCGATTACTAATATATCTGAAGAGTCCTGAGCTTTTAATTCTTTAATCAGTTCTGGAATAAGAGTTTTATGTCCTGCGGCCAGAGAAGACGAAGCAACAAAATGAACATCATTTTCTATTGCTTGTTTAGCGACCTCTTTGGGAGTTGAAAAAAGTGGAGAAAGATCAACGTCAAAACCAAGATCCGCTAAACCAGTCGCCACAACTTTTGCTCCACGATCATGTCCATCTTGTCCCATTTTTGCGATGAGAATTCTTGGACGTCTTCCATGATCTTCAACGAATTTTTTTATTTTTTCTTGAATCAATTTCCACTCTCCATCATCAACAAATGACTGGCCATAAACACCAGAGATAGTTTGAGATTGAGCATTATAGCGTCCCCAAACGGATTCCAGGGCATATGTTATTTCACCAACTGAAGCGCGTAGACGAGCTGCCTTGACTGCTAAATCGAGTCCATTTCCTTCACCAGTTTTAGCGTATTCAGTAAGCGCATCAAGAGCGTCCATAACTTTTTGGTCATCACGATTTGAACGCAAATGATCGAGGCGCTTGATCTGAGACAGGCGAACTTTTTCATTATCAATTTCTAAAATATCGTGTTGATCTTCTTTTTTAAGTTTGTATTTATTGACGCCAACTATAACGTCTAATCCTTTATCGATGCGCGCTTGTTTTGCCGCTGCCGATTTTTCGATATTAAGTTTTGGAATTCCTGTTTCAATAGCCTTTGACATCCCACCTTGTTTTTCTACATCGAGAATAATAGCCCATGCTTTGTCGGCCATCTCTTGAGTTAGACTCTCCATCATATAAGAGCCACCCCATGGATCAACAACTTTTGTGATTTGAGTTTCTTCTTGTAAAACAATTTGTGTATTTCTAGCAATGCGGGAAGAGAATTCAGTTGGAAGAGCAATCGCTTCATCAAAAGCATTTGTGTGAAGTGATTGAGTTCCACCAAAAATAGCGGCCATGGCTTCTATAGTAGTTCTTATAACGTTATTATACGGATCCTGCTCTGTCAGGGACCAACCGGAAGTCTGGCAATGAGTACGAAGAATTTTTGAGTTAATATCTTTAGGGTCATACTTTGAAACAATTCTGTCCCAAAGAAGTCTTGCAGCTCTTAGCTTTGCAATCTCCATATAAAAATTCATTCCAATACCAAAAAAGAATGAAAGTCTTGGAGCAAACGAATCAATCGTCAGTCCAGAAGCCAGTGCAGTTTCAATATATTCTTTACCATCGGCAAGTGTATAAGCTAATTCCAGGACGGCATCAGCTCCTGCTTCTTGCATATGGTAACCCGAAATAGAAATCGAATTAAACTTAGGCATATACTTTGAAGTATAAGCAAAAATATCAGCGACAATTCTCATTGAGGGTTTCGGTGGATAAATATAAGTATTTCTAACCATGAATTCTTTTAAAATATCGTTTTGGATTGTTCCCGATAATTTATCAGGGGCCACTCCCTGCTCTTCAGCTGCCACAATATAACTTGCAAGCACGGGCAATACAGCTCCATTCATAGTCATCGAAACAGAAACTTTATCCAAAGGAATTTCATTGAATAAAATTTTCATGTCTTCAACTGAATCGATGGCCACACCCGCTTTTCCAACATCTCCAGTTACTCGTGGATGGTCTGAATCATAACCTCTGTGAGTTGCCAGATCAAAAGCAACGGAGACCCCCTGTCCACCGGCCGCTAGTGCTTTTCTATAAAAAGCGTTTGAATCTTCTGCTGTAGAAAAACCAGCATACTGACGAATAGTCCAAGGTCTACCTGAATACATCGTTGCTTTAGGACCTCGAATATAGGGTTCGAGCCCGGGCATAGTATTTGCGTATTTTAATTTATCGGTATCTTCTTTGGTGTAAAGTGGTTTAACGTCGATACCTTCCAAGCTTTTCCAGCTAAGGTCTTCAATATTTTTACCTTTTGATTCAATTCCCGCGAGCTTAACCCAATCCGAAAGCGATGAGGTTTTAGGTTCATAACTACTGGCCATGAGGTCTATCCTTTTATCATTTTCTCGCCTTTAGCAGGAGGAAATATTTACCTAGATTGTAGAGCCAAAGGTCAGTGTTGTAAAATTTAATATGACCCTTAAAAGGGCGTAATATTGGAGATAATGCCAATGACTCAAGCTTCAAGTCTCATCTTCGAAAACAGTTTACAAGTTTTTTTCTTTGACTTGCTTATTGATGCCAATAAAAAATCAATGAAGCCTCTTCCCAATGAAATTATCTTTTATTCGTCTCTCGTAATGGATAAATTTGGTTCTTCTCATAGTTACTTTGAAGAAGTTGATGGGAAAATTCGTGAAAAAATATTAGGAATAAAGCTACTTGAAAGTTACCAACTCCCAAAAGACAAACAAAAGAATGCTGTGAAAGATGTTGGCGAAACGGCTCTTCTTGTCTGTGGTTATTTTTCTGATTCTCTAAATAAGAAGATTATCGATACAAAATACTATAATGAGATAGGTATTCTTGCATACAGCCGTTTAAATTCTTTCATACCTAAAGCCTACGATATTCCAAATTTTTTCGATAAAATGTCAAAGCACTTTCATCAGGTCACGGCATTGATCAGTCTTATTTCAGAAAAACAAATAAATGATGCCACGGATTTTTTTCTAATTATTTCAGATAAAAAAGCTGTCTAGCCACTCCCGAATTTATTTGAGATAACTGAATGAATGATTTTATTAAACATTCAAGGCTACAGATTAAAACTCTCATCAAACAACGATAATATTTTATCTCGTATTAAAATGGATTTCGAGTATTTCGTCGATGATACTTTAGAATGCACTGAACATATCCAATTAACAATTCAAGCCGATGTTGTTCAATCTCTCTCTTCGACAATAATTCCAAAAAATATGAAACCTTTGTTTCAAAGGCAAAATTCTATAACATATGAGCAAAACGATATTCGCTATAACGATTATTACGGCACAGTCGTTTCCGTTTTCAATGCAAACAAGGGTGATGCCCTGATTGAAGGGGTCGACTTAGAAAAGCTCTATGAAGTGACATATCTCTTAATTTTATCTCGATCAGCAAAATTTTTAGACTTGGCGGGTTTGCATAAAATTCACGCATTCTCAATTGTACAAAATGGAAAAGGAATTGTTTGTATGCAGCCAATGAGAGGTGGTAAATCCACTCTCTTTACTAAATTATTATTAAATTTCGATGTCGAAATTGGCTCTGATGACACTCCTTTAATAAATCATAAAGGTGTCTTACTTCCCTTCCCTCTCAGAGTTAGCGTAGACAAAATTCCTGATAATTTAACTCTTACTGACCAAGATTATTACCTAATGAAGAGAGAGTTCTATAAAGCAAAATATAGTTTATCATTAAGAAAATTTGAGAAAAAAATATCAACTGAATGTAATAAATTTGTTTTCGTCGAAGCGCATCGTTCTACATTTGAGAATCCTCAAATCGTAAAAATGTCTCAATTAAGATTATTCCGAAGGCTTTTTCACCACATGGTTATAGGTTTTGGATTACCTATTATTTTTGAATATTTTTGGGAATCAGGTACCAAAGATTTTTTTATTAAAACCAATATTTTCATGAAGCGTTTTATCTTAGCTTTAAAATTAGCCTTCACCAAAGATGGTTATGATTTTTATCTATGCAGTGATTCCCAAAAAAATGCAGAAGCGATTTTGAAATTAATTAACTAATTACTTCAGCCTCAACTTCCATCATAAGAATTCCGTTATCAAGAGTATCGCCAGCTTTAACATGAATAGCTCTCACGATACCGGCAGTTCCACACTTAATTTCATTTTCCATTTTCATGGCCTCTAGAATAATAAGCGTTTGCCCCTTGTGTACTCTATCCCCAATGACGGCCATGATCTTAACGATCTTACCCGGCATTTGAGTAAAGAGTCCGCCTTCATCTCCACCACCAGCGCTTGATGGCTTGTAACCTTGATAAAATTTATAAACTTTATCAACGTTTAACATAATTGAGGGAGAATCCTGACGAGCCAGCTTATTCCATCTTACACCATCGGTAGAAGCAAAATATTGGTCCGCGAGCTTTCTAATATATACTTTTTCTTTATGAACTTCGTGATTGTCTTTGATTGTTCTAAAATCGAACTCCACCATTTCTGCTGAGTGAGTGCGAGTTTTTATTAGATCAACTATGTATTCATTTTTATCGCTATCAATTAAATAATTTCTCATTACAACCCCATTCTTCTAGCTTCAATTCCTGCAATTTTTTTATAAAGAGCAGTATAGTCCATTGAAGTATCAACTTGATCTTGTGGTTTCTCAGTCGTGATAAAGTTTGTAGAATATTTTCCATTAATAAAAACTTCATTCTTCATAATAATTTTATGAAGAGGAATATTTGTTTTTAAACCTTCAACCAATAACCCATCAAGCGCTGCTCTCATTTTACGAATTGCAACTTCACGAAGAATTCCTTTAGCCACTAATTTCCCAACCATTGGATCGAAATCTGGTGTAACAACTAATCCTTTATAAAGGCAGTTATCAAAACGAATCCCTTGAGGGAAGTTTGTTTCACAACCTGTAACGACTCCAGGAGCTGGCATCATAGTAATTGGATCTTCAGCACAAATACGACATTCAATCGCATGACCTGTTCTCTTAATCCATTCTTGCGAAGGGATTCCAAGATCTTCTCCAAATGCCGATTGGATCATACAAACTATCAAATCAATTCCCGTAATTTCTTCAGTAATCGGATGCTCTACCTGAATACGAGTGTTCATTTCAAGGAAATAAAATTCCTTGTTCTCACCCATAATTAATTCAACAGTTCCAGCAGAGTCATATTTAATGGCCTTTGCAAGATTAACTGCCGAATTACAAACTCTAAGGCGTAGTTCTTCATCATCACCAATAAATGGAGATGGTGCTTCTTCAACAATCTTCTGATGGCGTCTTTGAATCGAGCATTCTCTTTCGAAAAAGTGAAAAACATTTCCTTTTTTGTCAGCGAGAATCTGAACTTCAATATGATGAGGATTTACGATGTATTTCTCAACTAATAAATCACCATTCTTAAAAGCCGATGCTGCTTCTCTTTGAACTGGTTCAAAGTTATTGCGAATATCTTGCTCATCATGACAAACGCGCATTCCGCGTCCACCACCACCAGCAACTGCTTTAAGTAAAATAGGATACTTTATTTGGTTTGCAATTTTAATTGCTTCTTCAATTGTTGGAACTGCTCCAGTTGATCCTGGAACTACTGGCATACCAACTTTTTTTGCAAATTCTTTCGAAACCGCTTTATCACCCATAACTCTTACAGCTTCTGGATGTGGTCCAATCCAAGTGATTCCATTATCAACTAAAGCTTGTGAAAACTCCGTATTTTCTGAAAGGAATCCGTAACCTGGGTGAACACCATCAATTTGATATTTTTTACAAACTTCAATAATGTTTGGAATATTTAAGTAAGTTTCCTGATTATTTGATCCTGGAAGTCTTACCCATTCGTCGCAAACTTCAAGATGTTTTGCCTGAACTTCATTATCTGTCCAAACTCCAACAGCAGTATGGCCTAACTCTCTGCACGCCTTGGCGATACGAGCAGCAATTTCTCCGCGATTAATAATAAGTATTCTTTTATGAGAAGTATTATTTGTAATCATAGTTGGATATTCCCATGTTTACGTTTTGGCTTTTCTTGCTTTTTATTTTTAAGGGCCATTAAGTATTCATAAACTCTTTTACGAGTTTCTTCTGGAAGAATAATAGCATCCATAAATCCAAGTTCTGCTGCTCTATATGGATTAGCAAAATTATCTTCATACTCCGCCATTAAGGCAGCTTTTTTATCGTCAAACGCTTTACCAGTTAATCCTTCAAGATCTCCTCTGTGAATAATATTAACTGCACCCTCAGCCCCCATAACCGCAATTTCTGCAGTTGGATAAGCCAAGTTAACATCAGTCTTAATATGCTTTGATGCCATAACAAGATAAGCCCCACCATACGACTTTCTAGTGATAATCGAAATAAGTGGAACAGTTGCTTCAGAATAAGCATAAAGAAGTTTCGATCCGTGCTTAATGATTCCACCGAACTCTTGTTCTGTTCCGGGTAAAAATCCTGGAACGTCTACGAGAGTTAAAATTGGAATATCAAATGCATCACAGAATCGAACAAAACGTGCTGCCTTTTCTGAAGAAGCAATATCAAGAACACCAGCTAAAATAGCCGGTTGATTGGCTACGATACCAATTTTAATTCCGCCAACAGAAGCAAATCCAACGATAATATTTTTAGCATAGTCTTTATGAACTTCTAAAAATTGAGCATCATCAACAACATCAAAAATAATTTCTTTCATGTCGTATGGTTTTTTCGGATTGGCCGGAACAGTTTCTTTAATTTTTACGTTATCGCGGTAAACGATATCAGAAGTATATTTTGCAGTAGCTTTTGTGAAGTTAGCTGGAGGAATATAGCTTAAAAGCTCTCTTACACGCTCAAAACATTCATCTTCATTGATACATTTAAATTGGGCAACACCCGATTTCTCAGCGTGGGCCTGGGCACCACCAAGTTGCTCTTTAGTAACTTCTTCGTGAGTCACAGTCTTAATAACTTCTGGACCAGTAACAAACATGTACGAAGTTTTATCAACCATGAAAATAAAATCTGTCAGCGCCGGAGAATAAACCGCACCACCAGCACAAGGTCCCATGATCAAAGAAATTTGAGGTATAACACCTGAACATTTTACGTTGCGATAAAAAATCTCGCCGTATCCTGCAAGCCCTTCAACACCTTCTTGAATTCTCGCTCCACCTGAATCGTTCATTCCAATCATAGGAATTCTGTTTTCAAGAGCGAAGTCCATAATCTTACATATTTTTTTTGCGTGAGCAGCTCCAAGAGCTCCCCCCCAGCAGGTAAAATCTTGTGAATATAATGCAACTTTTTGATTGTTGATAGTTGCAATTCCAGTGACAACACCATCGCCAAGAAATTTATTTTGATCCATTCCTACGTTGTTACTTTTATGAACAACAAAACGATCAAATTCTAAAAATGATCCTGGATCAACTAGGCGTTCAATTCTTTCACGAGCTGTATACTTACCTTGTTCATGTTGCTTATTAATTCGAGCTTCACCACCACCTACTTCCGATGCTTTTCGTAGTTTAAGTAATAGCTGGCGCTTGCCTTCTAGTGTTTGAGACATAAAAAAACCTCCTAAAGAAGACGGCATTTTATACTGTCATTCTTTAGGAGGCTACTTATAGTGCGTCAATTTTTTTCTTTTTTTTACGCTGCCTTAACTCGCTTATCTAGGCCATATTTTTCAACTTTCATAATTAAACTTGCTCGCGAGATATCAAGCTCCTTGGCCAGTTTTGATTTATTAAAATTACAACGCTTCAAGCCTTCTCTGATCATCATCACTTCCAGTTGCTCCAAAGCGTCTCTCAGCGTACCTTCAGTATTTACACCTTTAAACGCAGGTTCAGCCGAAGCTCCCCAGTCTAAAATTCTTGGGCTTAGATTTTCAGGACCAATCATTTTTTCGTCGGCCGATAAAACGACAAGACGTTCAACTTCATTTTCTAGTTCTCGAACGTTCCCTGGCCACGGATAATCCAACATTTTTTCCATACACTTTTTAGCGTAAGTCTTTAGTGCCTTCCCCGATTCATCACATCTTTTCTTCAAAAAATAATCCATTAATAATGGAATATCCTCATTGCGTTCGCGGATTGGAGGAAGATTGACGTTGATTACGTTAATTCTGTAATACAAGTCCTCTCTGAACTCACCCTTCGCCATCATTTCTTTTAAATTTTTATTTGTTGCTGCAACAATGCGCACATCAACTTTTTTCGGCGCCGTAGCCCCAACTGGAAGATAAGTTCCTTCCTGAAGAACGCGTAGTAGCTTTACCTGCATTGACAGCGATGTGTCCCCGATCTCATCTAAGAACAATGTCCCACCGTTTGCAGTTTCGAATAGACCTTTTTTATCTTTCACAGCTCCAGTAAACGATCCTTTCATATGCCCAAATAACTCTGAGTCTAAAAGGTTATCGTTAAAGGCAGAACAGTTAACTGCTAAAAACATTTTTTCTTTTCTAGGTGAATAAAAATGAATAGCTTTTGCTACAAGTTCCTTACCAGTCCCATTCTCTCCTTGAATCATCACTGACGACTCAGAGTTCGAAATTTTTTCTAATAACGAATAGATCGCTTGCATCTTTTTCGATTTACCAATCATTGAATGGTAACGATATTTCTCACCGACTTGAGAACTTAGCTCATGAATTTGATGTTCACGTTTGGTAATTTCTTCGTGGAAAGTTACCATCTCTTCAGCAAGAAGACCTGTTAACTCTTTTACGTATTCCATTTCACGCGGCCACATTTTTTTAATTTTCTCACATGCCGCCGATGCATCTGATTCACTTGAACCACACTCCATCATTTGCATTTTTAATTCATTCATCTCAGCTGATGTTGCTGTATCAAGAACAAACGGATAGACAAAAACAGCTCCTACAAACTCCCCCTCAAATTTAATCGGGAAAGCCACACCTTTTACATTT
Organism: Bacteriovorax sp.; assembly: GCA_014377485.1. Classification (GTDB taxonomy): domain Bacteria; phylum Bdellovibrionota; class Bacteriovoracia; order Bacteriovoracales; family Bacteriovoracaceae; genus Bacteriovorax. Next base: position 57,242 of record JACMPM010000016.1, read on the forward strand.
TTATAATGTGATTGATAAATGGCCACTTCTTCTTTGCCTGAAGAAAGCTGATCCACCATCTTTTCGATATCTTCTGATAAAAATTCATGGCCTACAGCTGTCTGCATTTGCACTTTCATAAAATGGCTTTTAAATGCATAGTCTTTATTTGCATGATCAGACCAAAGCTTGCCGTGAGCATCTGCATAAAACATTTCCACATCAAACCACTTACCTAGAATACCTTCTAGCTTAGAGATAACGTGTAGTTTCCCCATATCTTGCCATTTAATCATACAAGTCTCCATCTTTCGTGCATTAGGCACTCATGTTGTTTAACTTTTCGGCAATTTGGTGGAATTCTTTAAAAGATTGATGAAATATTTTACAGATAGGTCGAAATCAGTGTGTTTCTATTTTACGTTCCACAGAATTCTGCATATTAAGCCAGAAATCCAAGCGTGTTTTATAAGAATCTTGCAGCCATTCCTGCGGCCCAATGAACTTATTGATATGTTTTCCTTTAGTATCAAACAAAAAACTCTCAGGAACCTTTAGTGTACCAAAAAGGTCCATTGCAGTATTATCTTTATCAAGCACAATCGTCACATTACTCGGAATAACAAATCTACTCATAAATTTCTGAATTTTTTTGTTTTCATCGTTAACGGCGACTAAAAGAAATTTTACACCTTTTTCTTTCACTGACTCAGCATACTTTAAAAACTCAGGCATCTCTTTTTCGCATGGAGCACACCAAGTACCCCATATATGAACGAAAACACCGCTACTGCCCTTTAAGAACTCTTTTGAGTTAACTGGCTTACCAGTACTAACTTCAACACTATCAAAATTTGGCAGTTGCTTTAAAACAAGCTCGTTAGATGAATTCTCACCGAATGAATAATATTTCTTCCGCTCATATTGAGCATATAAATAGGTCAACAACAGCATTGAAAATATAAGAAGAAGTTTTGAAAAAAAAGAATTAATTCGCATAAAAAGGAAAAAAAAAGCCTCCCTAGGGAGGCTCATTAAATTTTAATCTACAAGTGAGAAGTAGCTCATTTTTGCGCTGTCACCAACACGTCCATCAGCAATTTTAATAACTCGAGTATAACCACCATTTCTAGTTTTGCATTTTGGTGCAACTTTTGTGAAAAGATTAGTTACAGCGTCTTTGCTATTTAACTTAGAGTATGCGGTTCTTCTGTTGTGAACTGTATCTTCTTTTGCAAGAGTGATTAGTTTATCAACAAAAGTTCTCAAGGCCATACATCTAGCATGAGTTGTTTTAATTTGTCCGTGCTCAAATACTTCGATTGCTAAGTTTTTAATGATAGCAACTCTGTGAGCTGGCTTAACGCCTAAAGTATATTTGTGTTTCCCGTGTCTCATAATCCCACCTAATAATTAAATCTTAGTTCTTACCTAAAGTTTTACCGTCTTGCATATCTTTCATCAAACTATCAACTTTCATTCCTAAACCAAGACCCATGCTTGTTAGAATTTCTTTGATTTCATTCAAAGACTTTCTACCAAAGTTCTTAGTTCTAAGCATTTCACCTTCTGTTTTAGAAACAAGTTCGTAAATGTACTTAATGTTAGCATTCTGTAGACAGTTTGCTGAACGAACTGAAAGTTCAAGTTCAGATACTGGCTTAAGAAGCGCATTGTTCGTAGGAGATGAAACAGCGATTGGTTTAGAATCGTGTTTTACTACTTGTTCTTCATCTTCAAAGGTTAAGAATACTGCTAATTGATCTCTCAAAATTTTAGCTGCAAAAGCTATAGAGTCAGCTGGATTAATTCCAGAGTTCGTCCATACTTCTAAAGTTAATTTATCAAAGTCAGTTCTCTTACCAACACGAGTGTTAGTAACAGAATAGTTAACTCTGTATACAGGAGAGAAGAGAGTATCTAAATAAACCCAACCAACAGGAAGGTCATATTCTTCTTTATTGTCTACTGCAGTTACGTAACCTTTACCTCTCGCAACCTTAAGTTCGATCTTTAAAGATCCACCTGAAGAGATGTTAGCGATAACATGGTTAGGGTTTAGAATTTCTACGTTTGAATTAGTAACGATATCAGATCCTCTTACAGGACCCTCTCCGCTTTTTTCTAAAACAAGAACAGTGTCTTCTTTACCTGAAATTTTAAATCTAACTTCTTTTAAGTTAAGAATAATTTCTGAAACTTCTTCTTTAACGTTATTGATAGTACCGAACTCATGCTCAACACCTTCAACCCGTATTGCAACAATTCCCGCTCCCTGAAGAGAAGAAAGAAGCACTCTACGAAGAGAGTTACCAAGAGTTTGTCCGTATCCTCTCTCAAGAGGCTTAGCTACGAATTTTCCGTAATCATTTCTTAAACTTTCACTCTCTGCTTCGAGAGCAACTGGTCTAATCATGCTATTCCAGTTTTTAGCTGTAAAATTATCCATTTTAAAGGTCTCCTTAAATAGAAATTGTAATTAGACTCTTCTTCTCTTTGGTGCTCTACAACCATTGTGTGGAATAGGGCTTCTATCAGAAACAGAAACTATTCTAATTCCAGCTCCAAGAAGAGCTCTTATCGCGTTTTCTCTTCCTGCACCTGGGCCTTTGACTCTTACTTCAACAGAGTTAAGTCCATGCTCAGAAGCTCTCTTAGCAGCTTCCAAAGAAGCAGTTTGAGCAGCGAAAGGAGTAGATTTTTTAGATCCTCTAAATCCTAATTGACCAGCACTTGCCCATGCAAGAGCGTTCCCTTGAGGATCAGTGAAAGTTACAATTGTATTATTGAACGAGGCTTGAATATGACAAATCCCGTGCGATACGTTCTTTTTTACTTTTTTCTTAACAACTTTTTTTACCATACAACTTACCTATGATTATTTATTTAAGAGATTTAATTGATTTCTTACCAGCGATTGCAACAGCAGGACCTTTTCTTGTTCTTGCGTTGGTATGCGTTCTTTGTCCTCTAACAGGAAGACTTCTTCTATGACGAACGCCTCTATAGCATGCCATATCTTTTAGTCTCTTAATATTTAAACCAATCTCTCTACGAAGATCACCCTCAACGACGTGTCCTTCTTCAAGATGTTTTCTTATTGTTTGTACTTCTTCTTCAGAAATATCGTTTGAACTTTTTTCTGGACTGATTCCAGACTTAGTTAAAACATCCATTGCCACTTTTGGACCTACTCCATAAACTGACTGAAGTGCAATTCTCATTGCTTTATTTCTTGGTATATCTACCCCTAAAATTCTAGCCATATAATCCCCTACCTAAATCTTAACCTTGTCTTTGTTTATGTTTTGGACTGCTCTTACATACAACTCTAAGAACGCCTTTACGTTTAATGACCTTACAATCTTTACAAATTACTTTCACCGAAGCTCTTACTTTCATAACTCAGACTCCACAACAACTACTTACTTCTGTAAGTTATTCTACCTTTAGTTAAATCATACTTACTTATTTCAACCAGAACCTTGTCTCCTGGTAAAATTTTAATAAAATGCATTCGCATTTTTCCACTTATGTGAGCAATGATAATATGCCCATTAGGCAACTTCACACGAAATTTAGTATTAGGTAACAGTTCTGTAACTTCACCTTCAACTTCAATGATATCTTTATCGCTCATATTCCCCTAAAACAGGATGTATATCCTAAAATAATCCCATAAAGCAAGAGCTATTTAGGCCATTTTTATCTTGTTAACTAATAACTGTTTCTAATTCACTAAAGACATCTTTCTCTTGCATAGAGGCGTCAATCTCTACAAGCACTCCCTTGGATCTGTAAAATGCAAGCATAGGCTCTACGGTTTCGGCAAAAATCTTCAAGCGATTAGCGACAACCTCTCGGTTATCATCTTTTCTTTGTTTGAGAGTACCAATAGCGCCGCACTTATCGCAAACATCAGCAACTAGAGGAACTTTTGTCGAGAGATTATAAATCTCACCACAACTTCCGCAAGTTCTTCTGTTTACTACTCGGTCTATTAATATACCGAGATCAATTTTAAAATAAACCGCTAAGGTTTTTCTTCCATGGAGTAACTCTGCATCAAGCATTTCTGCTTGGGCAATATTGCGTGGGAACCCATCAAAAATATAGCTAACTTTATCAACAGAGCAGTTAGCTTTTAAGAGGGCCATTACAGTATTATCGTCTACCAAATCACCTCTGGAAATTATTCCAGAAACTTTTTGGCCAAGTTCAGAACCTTTTGCTATTTCACTTCTTAAAAGATCACCTGTAGATATATGCTTAAAGCCATTTTCTACTAATCTTGCAGCCTGAGTACCTTTTCCAGAACCAGGTGCTCCAAGGATGATCAAGTGAGGCTTCATTGCTAAAACCTTCTATTGGGACCGTTATATTTTCCTTTACTTTTAAAGGCGGTCTCGTACTTATCTGAATACATAAATGTTTGAACGTTTAACATAACTCTCATAGCAACACTTACCATAATCAATAACGAAGTTCCTTCAAATCTACTATGGCTACCTGTAATCACAGATGGAAGTATACAAACCACGATCAAAAACAGTGCACCAAAAAATGTTACTCTATTTAGTACAAAATCTAAGTACTCTTGCGTTTTAGCCCCTGGACGAATTCCTGGAATAAAAGCATTATTTTTCTGTAGCATTTCAGAAACTTTTTTAGTTTTAAACTGAATAGGTGCATAGAAAAATGACATATAAAAAATTAAAAATGCGAACAATAAATTAAACAACATTTGCCCAGGCATAAGCGATTGATGGATGACATCCACAAACGGCTTAAGCGCACTTGTTTTTGGAACAAAGTTTGCGATCGTTGCAGGTGCAGCCAGCAATGAGCTTGCTAATATCGGAGGCATTACTCCACCTGTATCAAGGCGAAGCGGTAAGTTTTGAGCTCCACCATAGACTTTATTATTAACAACTTTTTTTGCATATTGAACTGGAATATTTCTAAAAGAACTTTCAATAAATGAAACAATATAAAGCGAGAGACAGATTATTATCAGTCCAATGAATAAACTGAAGCCTGAAAGCTCTCCATTTCTAAACAGAGTAACCTTTTGAAAAAGTTCAGAAGGCAATTCTACAGCAATACCAGTAAAGATAATCAGTGACACTCCATTCTCTAAGCCAAACTCTGTGATTCTTTCTCCAAGCCAAAGTAGAAACATAGTTCCACCGGCAAGAGTAATCATAGTAGTAAGTCTAAACAACAATCCTGGATCATTTATAACAGGAACACCTGTAGGGCTCTTAAAACTCTCGAAAACTGCAGCCATTCCATAGCCCTGAACGCAGCATAGGAGAACGGAAGCATATCGTGTCCATTTTTGAATTTTTTTGTAACCCTCACTGTCTTCTTGCATCTCTTGGATCTGAGGAACAACCTCACCGAGTAAGCTAAAAATAATTGAAGTAGTAATGTATGGCATGATACCTAAAGCTAGAACAGAGAAACGCTTAAACGCTCCACCGCTAAAGGTATTTACGAGATCAAAAATACCACCACCACCAGATTCCGAAAAATAAGATGCGATCGCTGAAGCGTTAACTCCAGGAACTGGTACTTGTGCTGCTAATCTATAAACTAAAAGGAGTAAAAATGTATAAAAAATTCTCTTTTTTAATTCCTCTATTTTTCCCTGAGTCGTTGACATCTAAAGTCCTTCTTCCTAAATCTACTTTACAGTTCCCGAGCTATTTTTTATTGATTCAAGTGCTTTCTTTGAAAATTTATTTACTTCTTCAAAATTCAAAGATTTTGTTAGTGGAATACATCCAATTACTTTAATCTTTAACCTTTTATCCGCACCAGACAATAAACCTTTAACTATTAAAGTTTCTCTGTTTACTGTTTCTGACTTATTAAATTTTAATTCGATATTTTCAAGAGTAACAACAGCGTATGCTTCTGCAAACCTAGTATTGTTAAATCCTCGCTTTGGTAAGCGCATGTATAGTGGAAGGTTGTTACCTTCGAAACCACTTCTAACATGTCCACTCTTTCTGGCTTTTTGTCCTTTATGACCTTTACCGGCTTGAGTACCTTGTCCTGAAGCTTGTCCACGGCCAAGTCTTTTTGTATTTTTATTTGCCCCTTTAGGGCTTTGTAAATTCGTTAAAGTTAACATAAGTATTCCTTTTAAATTCTAAATCGCTACTAGTTATTCTTGAACTTCTAGCATGTGGATTATTTTCTTAATCATTCCTCTTACACTTGGAGTATTTTCCAATTCAGATGATTGACCAATTTTTCTCAAGCCAAGTCCGCGAACGTTAGCTTTTACTTTTTCAGTAGTACCGTTCATGCTTTTAACAAGTTTTACTGTTATTTTCGATGTTACTTTTGACATAAATATCCCGTTATTATTTTTTAAGTCTAATTCCCTTTACGCTTTTCTCTCTGCTCGCAGCAATTTGCTCAACTGATCTTAGCTCTCTTAAGGCTTTAAAAGTTGCTTTTACAATATTGTGCGGATTGTTACCACGTAAGGATTTTGTTAAAATATTATGTACACCTGCAAGTTCTAAAATTGAACGACAAGCTCCAGCAGCTTTAACCCCTGTACCATTTGAAGCCGGCTTGAATAAAATTTTCCCTGCATCAAATTCTCCAAGAATTTCATGAGGAATTGTTCCGCTTTCAAGAGGAACAGTGATCATATTTTTATAAGCTTCTTGAGTTGCTTTTCTAATTGCCTCAGGAACTTCTTTGGCTTTACCAAGTCCGTATCCAACCTTACCTTTTTTATCACCAACAATCATAAGTGCTGAGAATGAAAATCTTCTACCACCCTTAACAACTTTTGCTACTCTATTTACAGCAACAACACGTTCCTCTAGTTCTCCACCTTGAGTTGGTGCTTTCTTCTTTGGCGGAGGTGGCCCTTTTCTTCTCGGACCTTTTTTAGTATCGCCCGCATCAGATTCAAACTCTTCAATTACAGAAATTTCTTCAGACATATGATCTCCTAAACCTGTATTCCGCTTTCTCTAATACTTTGAACAAGTGCTGCAATTACACCTGTATACTTATAACCAGCTCTGTCGAATACGGCAGTGGTTAAGTTCTTTTGTTTCATCATAGTCGCAACCTTTACGCCTACTTTTTTAGCACCTTCAACGTTGCAACTATCAGCGGCAGCATCTTTTCCAAAAGTACTAACAGTAAATAAACTTACTGACTTTGTATCATCTATTAATTGAACAGAAATATGTTTGTTTGATTTCATCGCACAAATACGTGGTCTTTCTGTTGTTCCACTGATTTTATTTCTGATCGAAAGACGTCTTTTTTGTCTTCTTTGATCTTTTTTATTTTGAATTTTTCCGTATTGCTTTCTCATAATTATTTACCTTTACCACCAGCTTTACCAGCTTTTCTAATAATCGTCTCGTCAGTATATCTGATACCTTTACCTTTATATGGTTCAGGCTCTCTGAAAGATCTAACTTTTGCTGCCACTTGACCAACCAATTCTTTGTTTGATCCTTCGATGTCGATTACGTTTTTATTAACCTTTGCTGTGATTCCAGCAGGCAAAACATAGTCAATTGTATGAGAGTACCCTAAACTTAAGTTAAGCGTACTTCCAGCAACAGCTGCCTTGTAACCAACGCCGTTAAACTCTAGAGATTTTACAAATCCAGTACTCACACCAACAACCATGTTGTTAATTTGAGTTCTAGCTGTACCCCATTGAGCACGTGCAATTGTTGAATCGTCTTTTGGTTTAACATTGATTACCTTGCCGCTCATTTCAGCAACAACATTGCTATTTAGCTTCGCTGTAAGTGTGCCTTTAGCACCTGAAACAGTTACAACACCATCAATTATTTTAACTTCAACTTTTTCAGGAATATTTACAGGTACTTTTCCAATACGTGACATGACCTAATCTCCTACTACCAAATGTTGCAGAGAACTTCTCCGCCAACTTTATTCTTCTTAGCTTCTCTAGAAGACATAACTCCCTTTGAAGTAGACACTATAGAAACACCAAGGCCACTCATTACTCTCGCGAATGAATCGTAGCTATTGTATCTTCTTAAACCAGGTCTAGAAACGCGGCTTAAACCAACAATTGCACCTTCTTTAAGGGCAACTTTGATTTTGATATCATTAGGTGCTTTTGCAACGATTTTGAAAGACTTAATAAATCCTTCATCTTTTAAAACTTTGCAAATTGCAGCTTGAATTTTACTTGCGGGAAATTCAACTTTTTCGTGACCTGCGCTTACGCCGTTTCTAATCACTGTTAACATGTTCGAAATTGGATCTGTTTGCATATATTGTCCTTCTTAAATCCTTAAATTACCAACTAGACTTCGTTACACCGGGAACCATACCTTTTAAAGATAGGTTTCTGAAGCAAACTCTACATAGTTTAAACATTCTTATGAAAGCTCTTGGTCTTCCACAGTGCTCGCATCTATTTCTATGTCTTACTAGAAATTTTGGTTTCTTATTATTTGCAATAATTTTAGCTAATCTAGCCATTTAACTTCTCCGTTATTTTCTAAAAGGCATTCCAATCAGTGTTAAAAGTTCTCTACCTTCGTCGTTAGTTTCAGCTGAAGTAACGATTGAAATTCCAAGACCTCTAATTTTATCAATCTTGTCGTAGTTAATTTCTGGAAACATAATCTGCTCTTTTAAACCAAGAGTGTAGTTTCCCTTTCCATCAAATCCCTTCGATGAAACTCCTCTAAAGTCTCTTACTCTTGGAAGTGAAATAGAAATCAATCTATCAAGAAATTCATACATTTTTTCGCCTCTTAAAGTAACAGAAGCGCCCAAAGGCATACCTTCTCTGACTTTGAATGAAGCAATTGAAGTTTTTGCTCTTGCAATAACTGGACGTTGTCCTGTAATTGCAGCCAAGTCGTTAACGATTGAATCGACAACTTTTGAATTTGAAACAGCATCTTTCGTTACACAGTTAACAACGATTTTTTCAATCTTTGGAATCATGTGAACGTTAGAATAGCCAAACTTTTTAACTAACGCTGGGATAACTTCTGTCTTATATATTTCTTTCATTCTGCTCATAAAAATTCCCTATTAAATTACAGCACCACATTTCTTTGAAGTTCTAGCTTTCTTGTTATCTTTTCCAACAACAAATTTAACTTTTGTTGGTTTTTTTGTTTTTGGGCTGATTAAAGAAACATTGCTAGAATCGATTGGTAAATTTTTTGTAACAAATCCGCCTTCAGGGTTAGCTTGGCTTGGCTTTGTTGCTCTTTTTACTTCGTTCACGCCATCAACTGTAACTTTGTTAGTCTTCCTATTTAAAGAAACGATCTTTCCAACTTTTCCAGCGTTCTTTCCAGTTGTAACAAATACTTCATCATTAACTTTTAATTTTTTCATAACTCTCTACCTTAAAAACTTATAATACTTCAGGAGCGAGTGAACAAATTTTTGTAAAATTTTTCGCTCGTAACTCTCTAGCTACTGGTCCAAAAATACGTGTACCAACAGGCTCATTCGCATTATTGATAATTACTACGCTGTTTGTGTCGAATTGAATGTATGATCCATCTTCTCTTCTAACTGGATATACTGTTCTAACGATTACAGCTTTCTTAACATCACCCTTTTTAATCTTACCGCCAGTAACAGCTTGTTGAACTGCAACTACAATAATATCTCCAACTCCAGCAGAAGTTCTTTTAGAACCCCCAAGGACTTTAAAGCATGTAACAATTTTAGCTCCAGAGTTATCAGCAACATCTAGATTACTTTGCATTTGGATCATATACTTATCCCTTAGTTAACTTTAAACAGTTCCCATTTTTTTAATTTTGAATACGGGCGAGATTCAATAATAGTTACTGCATCTCCCATTTTTGCTTTAGAAGTTTCATCATGCACGTGGTACTTTTTTGAAGTACTTACGAACTTGCTGTAAACAGCATCTTTAAATCTTCTAGTTACCTTAACTACAATTGTTTTTTCGTTTTTATCACTTACAACAATTCCATCAAGCGTTTTTTTAAATGTTTTTTCTGTGCTCATATCCAAGTGTCCTATTTATTTAGCTGTTTGCTAAAAGTCAAAAGTCTAGCAATCTCTTTTTTAATAAGTTGCTTTCTGTGTGGCTTTTCAGCTCCAGAAACAGAAGATTGGATTCTAAAAGTTAGTAAGTCTTTCTTTAGTTCCAAAAGCTTCTTAGAAACTTCTTTTTCGTTTAATTTTTTTACATCATCTAGTGTGATCATAATTGTGCTATCCAAAATAATTTATCGGCTTGCGCCTTATTACATTTTTTTCTTATTTTAACAAGTCTTCTTTTTTAACTACTTTAGTTTTTATAGGCAATTTATACATTGCGAGCCTTAGTGCTTCAACACTTAGCTCAGAATCTAAGCCACCAACTTCAAATAAAATTCTTCCTGGTCTAATTACGGCAACCCAAGTCTCTGGAGATCCTTTACCGCCACCCATACGAACTTCAGCTGGTTTTCTAGAAAGCGACTTGTCAGGAAAAATTTTGATCCAAAGATTCCCACCACGTTTAATCTTTCTTGAGATCGCGATTCTTGCTGCTTCAATCTGTCTATTTGTAATATATCCACAAGTTGTAGCTTGTAAGCCGTATTCACCGAAAGTGACCGTGTTACCGCGAGTAGCGGCGCCCATCATTCTACCTTTTTGTTGTTTTCTAAATCTTACTCTTTTAGGACTTAACATGAGAAACCTCTATTTATTTTTATCAATTTATAATTTTTTATTTATAAATTTCGCCCTTATAGACCCAAACTTTCACACCAATGATTCCATATGTTGTCATCGCTTCGGCCGTATTGTAATCAATATCAGCTCGGAGTGTGTGAAGAGGCACTTTTCTTTCTGCGTATCCCTCAGTTCTAGCCATTTCAGCTCCACCAAGTCTTCCCGAAGTTCTTACTTTGATACCTTTTACGCCTGCTCTAAAAGCAGATTGCATAACTTTTTTCATTGCTCTTCTGAAAGCAACACGTTTCTCAAGTTGTTGAGCGATATTTTCAGCAATTAACTTAGCATCTGCATCTGGTCGTTTAACTTCTGCAATGTTGAAGATTAAAGTACCAGAAGTCATTTTCTTAAGATCATTTCTAATCTTTTCGATTCCAGTTCCTTTTTTCCCAATTGCTATACCAGGCTTAGCTGTATTTACTGTAACTTTTACTTGATCTGAAGTTCTTGAAATATCTATGCTTGCTACGGCAGCGCTTTTCATACTTTTTTCAATGTATGCTCGCATCTTTAGATCTTCATGAAGAAGGTCAGCATATCTATCTTTTGCATACCAACTTGAATGCCAAGTTTTGATATAACCTAATCTAAAACCGTAAGGATGTACCTTTTGTCCCATTTATTCCTTCCTATGCTTCTTTTAAAATGACTGTAACGTGACTTGTTCTTTTTCTAATCTTGTAAGCACGCCCTTGAGCTCTTGGCATGATTCTTTTTAACATTGGACCTTCATCTGTAAAGATTGTTCCAACAACGATATTATCAAGATCGTATTTATTTGATTCGTTAGCGATTGCAAGACCACTGTTGATCAATTTAGTAAGAACGATTGCGATTTCTTTTTTCTCGCAAAATCTTAAAATCTTGATCGCCTCAGACGCTTTTTTGTTTCTGATTAAGTCACAAACTTGTCTGATTTTTCTTGGTGCAATCCCAACGTTATTGTTTTTTACTTTAATGGCCATAAGCCCCTCTCCAAAATTAATTATTTCTTAGTAACTTTTTTATCAGCACCATGGCCGTAAAAAGTTCTTGTTAAAGCAAATTCTCCAAGCTTGTGGCCAATCATGTTATCTGTAACATAAACTGGAATGAATTTCTTTCCATTATGTACAGCAAACGTAATCCCGATAAATTCAGGAACCACAGTTGAGCGACGAGACCAAGTCTTGATAACCTTGCTAGCTTTATTACTATCATTAGAAATAGCAATTACTTTTTTTAGCAAATGTGTATCAACGAAAGGTCCTTTCTTAAGCGATCGAGCCATAAAAAAAACTCCCTAAATTATTTTCTTCTCTTAACGATAAATTTATCTGTTCTTTTGTTCTTACGTGTCTTGAATCCGCGAGTTTGAATTCCCCATGGAGTACAAGGATGTCTACCACCAGAAGTTCTACCTTCACCACCACCCATTGGGTGATCCACAGGGTTCATAACAACCCCACGAACAGTTGGTCTAATACCAAGCTTTCTCGTGATACCGGCTTTACCACGGTTAACTTTTTCGTGATCTAAATTCCCAACTTGTCCGATTGTTGCTCGACAGTTGCTTTTTACTTTTCTTAATTCACCTGATGGCATTCTCAAAAGAGCGACTTCTCCTTCTTTTGCCATAACTTGAACATATGAGCCAGCTGAGCGTGCAATTTGTCCACCAGCACCTGGGTTTAATTCAACATTGTGCACCAGTGTTCCTACTGGAATATCTGTTAGAAGTTTTGAATTTCCAACTTTAATATCGGCTGCAGCTGAAGATACAATTACATCCCCAACAACAAGTCCTAATGGAGCTAAAATAAAACTAGTTGCACCATCTGCATAAACGACTAAAGCAATGTTACACGTACGATTTGGATCGTAACAAATTGCCTTAACTGTTGCAGGGATCTCAAGTTTATTTCTTTTGAAATCAATAATTCTATATTTTTGTTTTACACCGCCACCTTGGTGACGAACTGTAATTCTTCCGTGGTTGTTACGCCCGGCTTGAATTTTTTTAATTTCTAAAAGTCTACTAGGTATGCGCACACCTTTCGTAAGGTCCTTGCTGTCCATTACCTGTTTCTTTCTTAGAGTCGGAGTCGTTGGCTTAAATTTTTTAATTCCCATAAATATCCTTAAAAATTCTTAAAAACTATATACCTTTGAAAAACTCAATCTTTTGCCCTTGTGCAAGTTGCACAAGTGCCTTCTTGTAAGAAGATAACTTCTTAGAAGATTTTGAAGTTCTTTTTGTCTTTCCTGGAATAACAGCTGTTCTGACTGCTACAACTTTTACATCATAAAAAGATTCAATTGCGTTTTTAATTTGATTCTTATTTGCTTTAAGATTTACAACGAATCCATAACGATTGTGAGCGTCTGAATCAGCAGAAATTTTTTCAGTGATAAGAGGTTTTATTATTACGTCATTTATTGCAGCCATGATTACACCAACTTTTTAGCTAGCTTTTCAAAAGCTTGCTTTTCAATAATTAAATTTTCATATTTAACTGCTTCGTAAACACTCATGTTATCAACACCGAGTGCTTTTGCAGTTCTAAGATTTTTTGTTGCTCTTATAACTAAACTTGCAGAGTCCAAAGTTACAATTAAAGCATTCGATAAATTCTTAGAAGCTAAAAGATTAAATATATCTTTTGTCTTTCCAGTAGAAGCTAATGAATCAACGATTACCAATTTACCGGCAAGTTGCTTATCCACAAGTACTGACTTAAGTGCATTTAATACAACTTTCTTATTAACTTTTTGTTCAAACGATCTGTGCTTTGGACCAAAAACCGTTCCCCCACCAGGCATTAATGGTGAACGAGTAGACCCTTGACGAGCGTTCCCTGTTCCCTTTTGCTTGAATGGTTTTTTACCACCACCACGTACTTCTGCTTTACTTTTTGTATGAGCATTACCTTGTCTTCTAGAAGCAAGAGTTGCTTTAACTACTTGGTGAACCACTGGCACATTGATTAAATCAGGAGTGAATTCAAAATCAACTTTTAATTTTTCTTTATTTTCAAACTTACTATTTAATACATTTAATTCTGTCATTTTAGACCTCTACCTATTACTTCTTAAGAGCCTTAGCAATTTTGATAAATCCGTTTTTTCCACCTGGAACTGACCCTTTAAGGAGTAAGTAACCTTTGGCTAGATTTACTTCAACAACTACCATGTTTTGTACTGTTTTTTGATCAACACCCATGTGACCTGGCATTTTTTTACCTCGGAATACACGTCCTGGAGTTGCTCTGTTACCGATCGATCCAACTCTTCTGTGAAAGTGAGATCCATGAGATGCTGGTCCACCACGGAAGTTATATCGCTTCATAACTCCGGCAAAACCTTTACCTTTAGATTCACCAGTTACGTCAACATAAGTACCTGGCCCAAAAGTTTCAAAATCAACTTCTTTACCAAGACTTGCTGCTTCTACTGCATCAGTCTTAATTTCTGAAAAGTGTGTAACGTTTTGTGAAACACCTGCTTTCGCAAGTATTCCTTTATTAGGTTTGTTTAAAAGGGCTTCACGCTTTTCGCCGTATCCAACTTGATAAGCATTGTAGCCATCTTTGTCAGTCGTCTTAACTTGCGTGATTAAGTTAGGAATAATCTTGATAACGGTAACCGGAACATGATTCCCGTTCTCGTCAAATACTCTAGTCATACCTGCTTTAACGCCAAACACAGCATCCAAAGCGATTTTTGATTCAGACATCTTACCTCCACAGCATCACCCTACTCTAAGGGATGCGTACATGGTTATTATTATTTTCTTATAGCTTCAAAAGTTTAACTGTTTTACTAGTACTTAATCTCTACGTCAACCCCAGAAGATAGATCAAGTTTCATTAATTGATCAATAGTCTGTTGAGTTGGTTCAATAATATCAACCAAACGTTTATGAGTTCTCATTTCGAATTGCTCTCTTGATTTTTTATCAATATGAGGTGAGCGAAGAACTGTAAATTTATTAATTTCTGTAGGTAGAGGGATTGGCCCCGCTACTCTAGCTCCAGTTTCTTTAGCAGTTTGAACAATTTCGTTTACCGAAGTGTCTAAAAGCTTGTGATCGTATGCACGCAACTTAATTCTTAGTCTTGTAGCTTTCATAATATTCGTCGATCCTTATTTTTTGTTTTTGACTTTTTATTTTGTATGCGGCCCTTTGTCAAGGACCGCTTACGTTTATTATTAAAATTAATCTAAAATTTCAGCAACAGTTCCAGCACCAATCGTTCTACCACCTTCACGGATAGCGAAACGAAGGGACTTTTCCATAGCAATTTTATTGATCAACTCAACTTTGAAAGTTGTGTTGTCACCTGGCATTACCATT
>JACMPM010000138.1 GCA_014377485.1 Bacteriovorax sp.
AAATACGTGGGACTAAGGCAAATTTTAATTTGCAGTATTTGCAAATACCCATTACAATGAAAATTTTTAGTGACCAAATCCTTCAAGACACCCCTCTTTTCTTACAATTTGGCGGAACGTTAGATTTAAAAATTGCTGAAAAAGCATTAGATAAATCTCGCAATGCCCTTTTTCAATATCAAGAACGTCTGGCAAGTTCACAAAGTATATTTAGTTTGGGAGACATCGGTTTATTGTTAGGGATTGGAGGGGAAAAATCGCTCAACAGAGGTGGAGATGCCATTTTCTTTGGAATTCAATATCAGCGAGGTTTATCAGAAATTAACCGTGACCGTTCTTTTGGAGATTTAGTAACAAAGAATGGAGCATTTTATTTAGATTTTGGAATTAAATTTTAGTTTTGATATTTGTTTTCGATGTTTGGTATTAAAGAAACATCGAAAACAAATATCAAAAAATTTACTTAAATTCAATTACCTCTGGCATTAACATCATCACACCTTCACGAGATTTCAGAGTTTTAAGTTGCTTTACATAAGGAGCTAAATCACCAAATTGAGCGGTCATCATTTTTGCTTCGGCTTCATCTTCTTTCTTATCAAAAAATTCTTGAATAAAACCCTTTGGTTGTGGATAAAACTTAGTTTTGAAGTCGCCATCTTTTAGCTTTGCTTTCTTAGCGGCAATTTTTATGGCATCTTCCAAACCTCCCAAAACATCTACTAATCCATTTTGTTTTGCTTCCAAACCAGACCATACACGTCCCCCAGCAAGCGTTTTTAATTTATCAATATTCATCTTACGCCCCTTTGCTGCTTTTGAAGTAAATGATTCATAACCAGCCTCAATACTCTTCTGAAACCAAGCTTTTTCAAATTCATCCATGTCACGAGTAACCGTTGGGAAGTCTGAGTGAGCATTGGTATTCACACGATCAGTAGTAATGCCTAATTTATTTTTTAAGAAATTATCGAAGTTAAAAAATTGGGCAAAAATTCCAATTGAACCCGTTATCGTTGTTGGTTGAGCTACGATGGTATCTGCTGCCATTGCCATGTAATATCCTCCAGAAGCTGCATAATCGCCCATTGAAGCAATTACTGGCTTCACTTTCTTCGTTAATTCCACTTCTCTCCACATTACATCCGAAGCCAATGCGGAACCTCCTGGACTATCAATTCTTAAGACAATTGCCTTTACTTTTTTATCTTCACGAGCCTTTTTAAGTTCAGCCACCCAATCATCCGAACCAATATTTCCTTTGTCAGCTTTTGCTCCAACAATTGTTCCTTCACCCACGATTACAGCGATTTTATTGTCAGAATCATTGTATTCAATGGATGATTTAGCTTTCATAAATTTTGTAAAACTTATATAATCAATTTTATCATCGGCATCTCTTTTTAAAACTTTTTTGATAGCCGACTCAAATTCATCGTAATATCCAATATTAGTAATTAATTTCGACGATAATGCACCTTGTGGTTTATAAGCAATCAATTCATCAGCTACTTTCTTTAAATCAGCCACTTGCACATTTCTTGACTTTGCGATTTGACTAAAAATATGGTCGTTTAATGAGCCTAATAATGAAGAATATTGCAATTTATTAGCATCACTCATATTCTCACCTAAAAAGGGTTCA
>JACMPM010000139.1 GCA_014377485.1 Bacteriovorax sp.
GGACGTTGCAAAATTTCACTGGTTATATATGACTTTACAGAATTGGGACTACCAATGAATATGAAAGGTCTCTGGCCTAAAGTTTCATTGATGGTTTCATAGAGCTCGCTCACAGTGATATTTTTATTGTCGATAGCAATCACAACGAATGAGAATGGTCCATCAACAGTCATGAGGTCCATCAAGTTAGTGGACTCAGCAACTCCTATCATTTGCACTTTAGGAAAAAGATTGCCCATTAATCTAGTGATGGGGGTATCGTTTTCAGAGTTATGGCCTATAAACAAAACTTTCAATTATTTCTCATCTGGAAAAGGCGTTTTAGGGAATACAAATCTCACCGTTATATTTTATACTAAAAAGACAAAGACAGCGCTTTTTTAGCATTACTGCTAGAAAAATCAGGCCTTGTAATGTTGAATAAGAGAATCACTATCAAGGAAACAACCAATGAAAATGGACATTGCTCGTGGTCTTATCGAAAAAGGCTGTGTAAAGCTCTCACCGCAGAATCCCTTTACTTACGCATCAGGTTTAAGAGGTCCGGTCTATTGTGACAATAGGCTCATTCTCTCTCATGTGGATTTTCGTGAAAAGATAATACAATCTTTTTTAGATGTGATTAAAAAAGATTCACTTCAATTTGATCTCATTGGGGGAATTGCAACTGCAGGGATTCCTTACGCTGCTTTTATTGCTGATCGATTAAAGTTGCCGATGGTTTATGTTCGACCAAAAGCTAAAGAGCATGGGAAAAAAAATCAAGTCGAAGGTGATTACCGCCCAAATCAGTCCGTCATTCTGGTTGAGGATTTGGTCAATCAAGGTTCCAGTCTGGCCGAAGCCATGAGTGGAGTGAGGGACGCAGGTTTATTTTCAACACAATGTTTATGTATTGTTGATTACCAAATGAGTGAAGCCAAGAAGCGACTAAAAGAGTTGTCCTTGTCTTTAATTTCATTAACTGATTTTGATCATTTAATTCAAGCGGCCCTTGAAATGAAACTAATTGATTCTGAGGGAAAAAAACTCTTAATAGATTGGCACGCTGATCCGAAAGAGTGGTCAAGGGTTTTTTAAAATTTTCTCATGGACAGGGTTTTTCTTGCCCTGTAATTTTAAAGTAATTTCATTAGTTAATTTATACGACCATTTTATTGGAGGATCATATGTCTGTTAAGGCAAAAATTGAAATCGACGGAAAAGTTTTTGAGTATCCTGTTTTAGAAGGATCGGAAAAAGAAAAAGCAATCGACATCGGTAAACTTCGTGCAGACACAGGGTATATTACTCTTGACCACGGGTTCATGAACACAGGCTCGTGTGCTTCAGCAATTACCTTTCTTGATGGTGAGTTGGGAATTCTTCGTTATAGAGGATATCCAATTGAGCAACTTGCAGAAAAATCAAACTTCATCGAAGTTTCTTATTTATTGGTTTACGGAGAACTTCCAACTGCTGATCAATTAAAATCATTCTCACAAAAAATTGCCGATAATAGTAAATTGCCCGAAGGCGCTGGAAAGATAATTGATGCTTTCCCAAAAGATGCTCATCCAATGGCGGTGGCTTCAGCTACAACTGTTGCACTTTCAGCATTTCACCACAAATATAATATAGCTAATCCAACGCTGGCCGAGCGAGAAGAAGTTGTTGCTCTTATGCTTGGACAATTCAAGTCCCTTGCAGCTCATCAGTACAGACGCTCACAAGGTTTGGATCCAATTGCAACTAACCCAAATCTTTCTTACTGCGAAGACTTCATGTCGATGATGTTTGGCGGAAAACCAAATGCCGAAATTGCAAAAGCTCTAGATATTCTTTTAATTCTTCACGCTGACCATGAACAAAATTGTTCAGCTTCAACTGTGAGAATTGTTGGTTCGGGAAATGCTAATATTTTCGCTTCAATCTCTGCTGGTATTGATGCTCTTTGGGGCCCATTGCACGGTGGAGCTAATCAAGAAGTTTTAGAAATGCTTGCTGAAATTCAAAAAGCTGGTGGCGATTATAAAAAAGCCCTTGCTCGTGCTAAAGATAAAAACGATGATTTTAAATTGATGGGATTCGGTCACCGCGTTTATAAAAACTTTGATCCTCGTGCAAAAATTATCAAAAAAGCCTGTGATTCAATCCTTACTCAACTTGGAGTGAAGGATGAACTTTTAGACATCGCTAAAGGCTTAGAGCAAGAAGCATTGGCAGACGAATACTTCAAATCGCGTAATCTTTATCCAAACGTAGATTTCTACTCTGGAATTATTTATCGAGCTCTTGGAATTCCAACAACTATGTTCACAGTTATGTTCGCTCTTGGAAGAATGCCAGGATGGTTATCTCAATGGAAAGAAATGAGAGAAACAAAAGAAACTAAAATTTCTCGTCCTCGTCAAGTTTACGTTGGTTCACCAGTTCGCGAATATATCGGTATCGGAAAAAGATAAAAAAATGACCCCAAAAAATAATGAACCTAAAAGGGCCTTCGGGCCCTTCTCTCTATCAGTAGAACAAATTCGCCCACATTTATTAGTCAACGTCAGTGAACCTGAAATGGTTAAGCTAATCGTTGAAATGTCTGCCAAATTTACCAAGAAAAGAGACCAGATAAGCGATTATGTGATGGAGCATCGTCACGTCAGCGCTTACGCAGCTTTTTATTTGCCGACCAATATTCCAAAGCTTCATTTTTTATTATCTAAACTTCCAAGTGATGTTTTGGATGATTTTAAAAATAGACCATTTATTGATGTGGGAACAGGACCAGGAACATTCTCTCTTGGTTGGAAAATGTTATTGAAAACTCCAGGCCATGTTGAAATGATCGGTGTTGATCAATCCCAAATCATGCTTGATCAGGCCACTAAAATTATGACTGCTTTTTATCCCAAAGATAAATTCCTTGCAGTCAGAAAATTCAGTGAGCCAAAGACCAATAGTGTTTTATTTTTTGGTCATTCAATCAATGAAATGGGAAGAGAGAAGGCTCAAGAACATATCATGACAATCGATCCAGAGTACGTAATGTGGATAGAACCTGGAACAAGTGAAATCTTTCCCGAGTTGATTAAGCTTCGCGACGTGATGTTAGATCATTATGACGTACTTTATCCATGTCCAGGAAACGGAACATGCCCAAGTGATTGGTGTCATCAGGTCCTTCGAACAACACATGAACCAAGTGTGGAGCGACTCTCACAACTTGTGAGTCTTGATAGAAAAATTCTCCCGATGACCGCTCATGTGTATCGTCGCAAGAGTAAAACTCCAGTAGTTACAAACGAAGCTACAGTTATTCGCTATATTCAAGAAACAAAATTTAGTTTTGAGTATGAAGTTTGTCATTTGATCGACGGAGTAAATAAAAATTCCGTGATTGAAATTCAGAAAAAACAATTAACGAAAGAAGAAGTGAAACATTTTAAAAATTCCAACGTAGGCGATCGACTTAGTTTTGAAGTTGAGAAAATGGTTGGTGAAAAACTACGAGTGAAATTATTATAAAAGAAACTTAAAAAAAAGGCTCCTGTGGGAGCCTTTTTTATTTGAGTTATTTTTTGTCTTTGTTCATGTAATCTGTACCGAATTTCTTTTTGAACTTTTCGATTCTTCCTTCTGTATCAAGAATTTTAGTTTTTCCTGTATAGAAAGGGTGGCAAGCAGCACAGATATCGATCTTTTCAAGTTTTACAGTACTTTTAGTTGCGTATACGGCACCGCAAACACAGTTTATAGTCATTGCTTCGTACTTTGGGTGGATTCCTTCTTTCATATGGACCTCTAGATTTCGTATTACTGCTTTGTATACAGTAACAGGTTTATTTGAGAGATTTTTATAGCTAATTTAAGAGCTTAAGTCAAGGTCTCTGCGCCTTTGCTTAATGGGCAGCACAGCTAGAGCAGCCATCACCATCAGTCTTATTTAAGGCATCTTGGAGCTCCCAGTGCCCATATTTTTCATTTAGTAGATCAAGTGCAATATTCAGATCTTGATGGATACTTTGAAAAAGTTCCTGATAGTCTTTATCGGTTAAAGTAACTAGATATTGAATTTCAACTTCATCACTATTATCAATTGGGGATGCACCTAAAGAGACAAAAGCTCTCAATGGGGCCGAGTAGAAGTGAGCTGAAGTCCAATTATCAGTATTTATTTTTTGTATTTTTGTCATTTATTGTTTATTCCATGCTTTTTTTAAAGGTTTAGCAATTTTTGGTTGTCATGCCAATGAGAAACAGGTAATTATACCATCTGTTAAATTTCCTTCGTGGAGGCATGTTGTGGCTAAAAAAGGTGCTAGAGTTATTGTAACCCTAGAATGTACAGAAGCAAGAAAAGAAGGCAAAAGTCCTTCGCGTTATACTACGACTAAGAACAAGAAAACGACACCTGATCGTCTTGAACTTAAGAAGTATAATCCGTTTTTAAGACGTCATACTGTTCATAAAGAAATTAAGTAATTTAAGTATTTCTTATATTTAATTAAGTGGTTGAAAGTTCGTAGAACTTTCAACCACTTTAATTTCAGCTTTCTTTCAAATTACCCGATAAATTCCCATAGAGATGTCATCTTAAACATCTATAATTTGGGGATTTTGCTTGGCCTTAAAAATACTTTTAGTCGATCCAGATGAAGCTTGGCTGTCTAAAGCCAAGAGTTTTCTTATCGCTCAAATGTACGAAGTCGCCGTTGTCAGCAATGGTCGTGAAGCGCAACTCGCACTATACAATGAAAAATTTTTTGCAGTCATCATGAATTACGATATTCAACATCATTCGTGTACACAAGTTTTGAAATTTATAAAATCCAACTATACCAATCAGCGCGTGATCGTGATCGTAGACAATAAAGAGTTGGTGGATAACGGAGTTGTGTCTGAAGAGAAACTTCAAAAATTAGGTGTTACCGAAATGGCGGTCAAGCCATTTGAAATACCTTATCTGAAAGAACTCCTGGAAGGTCATCAATCTCTTGGCGATTTAATGGCAAGTGTGACCAAGAAAGAAGGTGCTTCGGAAGAACAAGAAGTCACGGCAACGGATGAGAATTTCTCGAGAATTAAAATCGAAGAATTCTATTCTTCTCAGGCGGTGCTTTTCGATATTTATATTAAACTCAAAGAAGATAAATATCTTAAAATTCTTCATGCAGGCGATACCTTCTCAAAAGAGCGCATTGATAAATATAAAAATGAAAAAAAATTGGATAGTCTCTATTTCCACAATAGTGATCGCCGCAAATTTATTCAGTATAATAATCATCTTGCCAAAAAATTAATTGAAAATAAAGCTGTACCTGTGTTTAATAAAGTTAATCAACTCAAAAATGTTTCGGAAAAATTTATTGAAGAAGCTTTTACTGTTGGATTGAAACCGCAGGTGATCGAGCAAGGTCGCGAGGTTTGTGAAACTGTATATAAATTAATTGAAAGTCAGCCCAATCTTTATTCGGTATTAAAATCATTTCAGAATTTTGATCCAACGGCTTTTGCTCATTCATTTTTAGTGACTTTGTATTCAACGGCGATCATTAAGCAATTTGAGTGGCAGTCAAAAACAACGATCGAAACAACAGCTATGGCCTGTATGTTTCACGATATTGGAAAAATTCTACTTCCGAAAGAATTTATTAATTTAAGACCAAAGGATATGAGTCCTGAGCAATTGGAAATGTATAAAAAGCATCC
>JACMPM010000017.1 GCA_014377485.1 Bacteriovorax sp.
TGGTGCCCCGGGCCAGACTCGAACTGGCACGCCTTTCGACAACAGATTTTGAATCTATCAAGTCTACCATTTCATCACCGGGGCAGAAGATCATACTAAAAGAGGAAGGTCATATCGTCAATGAGATTTCAGGAGCTCCAGGGCCTCTTTTGCAGTGAAACGAAAGATATCTTCACCCAAATTTTTCTTAAGCTCGCTATTATCGAGGGTAGATGGGTACTTGAGATAATCTATTAAATAGTGGGGGAATTTCCAGATAGGAGTTAAGATTTTTGCAAGCTGCTCAACGATGACTATAGGAACTTTGAGTTTTTTCACATTGATGATCTTGGCCGCCTCATGCAGAGTGATGACATCATCGCCTGCAACATTATAAATCCCCGTTTTAAGCTTCTCTGCCGACTCGACAATAATATTGGCCATGTCGAATTCGTGAACGAATTGAAACATCGGATTGTAGTCGAGAGGAAGGGGAGCATAGGAAGTTTTTAAAAATTGAGTAATAGAATTTTTTATTTGAGGCCCGATGATATTGCAAGGTCGCAGTACAACCGTTTCAATTTGATTTTGATTTTTCCACATCCAATTGGTGCACATCTGATCCATTTCAACGACGTCTCTTAGTTCGGCGTATTTAAAACTACCGCGAAGGGGAGCATCTTCTTTTAAGAACATAGAATTATCAGCATGTGCTCCATAAACGTGATGAGTACTTAGGATCACAACTTTTTTGCATTGAAATTTTTGTGCAAGTTCTAGAATTGTATTAGTGCCAACTAAATTGATATCGATGCGTTTGTTGATATTTCCCAAAACTGGGGAGTGACCAAGGCGACCTAAGTGAAAAATAGTATCGAACTGGTGTTCGCGAAACATTTTTTCAAAATTTGTTCGGGTGTATTTCATTTGCTGGTAAGTTAATTGACTGCGGTTTGGAACATTTTCAATTTCTCTTGAATCCACGCCATGAATTTTAATATGATGATTTTTTTTAATTAAAAGCTCAGCAGTGATTTTTGCCAAGGCCCCTTGAATCCCTATGATTAAAACAGATTTCATAGTTTTCGTTTTAGTTTGTTCGTCACTCATTGCTTTAGTCTCTGCAAAATTGTTCGGCGATTTTTTAGTCCATATTCTGTCAGTTGCTGAATTTTTTGTTCGATCAAAATGAGATGAGGTTCTAGTTCTTCATCAAGTGCCTCAGGACTCAAGCCTTTAGGAAGAGAGTAGGGCTCTCCAATATAAATGTCTATAGGCGAAGGCAAAGGAATAAGATTTGCAGATAATGGAAGGGCCGGGATTTTAAAAAATTTTGCGAGCTTTTTTAAATGCACGACATATGGAAAAAATTCTTCAGCACCTATAACAGCGATAGGAAGAATTTCTGCTTCTGACGCTATCGCCATTCTTAGAAAGCCACGAGTAAAGCGTTGAAGTTTGTAATGATCTTTAGTATTTTTTGCAATCCCTTTTACACCTTCTGGGAAAACCAAAACTGATTCACCTCGTTTAAGAAGGTTGAGACAATTTAATCTGTCTCCTAAAACAGCTCCTCCTTCGCTAGACCAGCGCCCCAAAAAAGGAAGTGAAGTGAGAAATCTCTCAATTAATGGGCGTAAGATACGTGGATTTTCTATTTCCGTGGCAAAAGCCGTACAGATAAGCATGGCGTCGATTGGGACTTGGCCAGTATGATTTGAGACAACCATATAAGGTTTATTTTTTACATGTTCTTTTCCGTGAACTTGAACATTGAAATAATATTGATAAAGAGGCCAGATTACTTTTAAATCTGCGACTGCTCTTTTTGGCTCAAGTCCCCATGGATCGCGGTTTTTGCCATAACGGTTCTGCAATTCTCGCTCGATAGCTTCAAATTTTTTAAACATAACCAACTAATTCTCTCTTTATCGCTTATTTTTTTAATACTAACCTAATTACCTATTATGCTACCAAAATATTCGATCTTCACAAGGAAGGAGTCAAAAGTTATAATGAGCCAGTATTATTATTTTATTTAGACAATGGATTAATGACAATGAAAAAAAATTCTAACTGGAAAGCAAATTTAAATCGATATTTTTTTAATTTTCATCAAGAAGTCATTAAGGCCGGAGTGATAGGTAAAAAATTATTAACTGCTTCTCGCACTAATGCACATTTAAAAGACACCTATGAAGAGCTAGGTCGATTACTTGAAAAAGGAGTTGAGTCAGGCGAAGTTGATTGGGATTCTGCAAAAATGCGTGCTCTACTTCACACTGCTAAAGCTTGCAAAAAAGATTTAGAGCATATTGATAATCAAGTTTATAAAATTAAATTTTCAGCGATACCTAAAGGGCCTGAAGATATTTCAAATAACGAAGACAAAAAAAATTAATTTTAATCAACTATGTCTTCTACTCTGTCTGTTTTTCTAATTTCTAATTCTTCTAGCAAATGAGCAATAATTGCATCTTCCACTTGAGGAAGACCTTTCTTCGATTCGGCAGAAGCAAAATACATTTGGCGAATCCATTTATATTCTTTCGATAAACTTGGTTTTAATTTATCTAAAACCGCGCGCTCTTTTTGAGTTTTTAATTTATCCATTTTATTAAAAAGTAAAATAGCGTTGCGAGTGTAGTTCTTTAAAAATTTATGAAATTGTTTATCGGCATCTTGATTAGGATGACGGGCATCCTGAATATTAACCAACATCATTCCCGGTGAAAGGTGTGCAAAAAAATAACCCATCAATTCATCCCAGTTTTTTTGCATATCTTTTGAAACTTCAGCAAAACCATATCCTGGAAGATCGATAAGATAAAAAGGAGGCAGCTCCGATTTTTTTCCATTTAGACTTAATTCAAATTCAAAAATATTAATCTCGCGTGTGCGACCTGGAGTTTTTGACACTCGTGCGGTTTTAGATCCAAACAAAGAATTGATGATACTAGATTTACCAACATTCGATCTACCAACCATACTGATTCCAATAATATCGGGATGGGCAGTTAGCCACTCATCAAATTGAGCAGGACTTGAAATTCCCATTTTGAAACTAGCGCTGTGTGGTTTGATTTTATAGCTCATTCTATTAGACCTAGGTTTACATTTTTGACCCATAGTAGTTTATTTGATGTGATTTTGCACCCTATCTCTTTGGCATTTGTCTTGAAGATCAAACCCCATAAAAGTCTATCATTAACAAGGGGATATCATGGGAGCTTTGCTTATTTCACGTTCGATAATTAACTCGCTGGAGAGTAGTATTGGATTAAAAGGGGTGAGAGAAGATGATGAATTTATGTTGGACATCTTCCAAGACAGGAGGCGTACGTTTCGTTTAAAGCGCACTAAATATAAAATTGTGACTTCTGCTAAATTTTATTTTGATTTTGCTTCTGCTGAAATTCAACTTCCAGTATTTGGATCGTTGCAATCCGAATTCGCGTTGACCTTAGTTCAACACAGCAGCTCCATTGAATACAATGAAAAATCCCGTTATTTGATGAAGAGTTTAGGGGAGAGTCCATTCAGATTAAACGGAGTTCAGTGTTTTGAAGCTTTTCTAGAAAGAGGTGATGTCATCGATATTGGTTTTAACCGAATTCAATTTTTACGTCCTAGAAGTCATTTAAAAATAAGTGAAAAACAAAACTCAACTGCTAATTTGTTAACAGAGGAAATAATTAAGAGTCCGCTCAATATTATGATCGAAGGAGAAACGGGAACCGGTAAAACAACTCTCGCAAAAACTATTCATGAAGAAAGTGATCGCTCTGGACGCTTCATTCATTTAAACCTTTCATCGTTTGCTCCAAGCTTGATTGAGTCAGAACTCTTTGGACACGTTAAGGGGGCATTCACTGGTGCGATTACTGAGAAGAGAGGTGCAATTCTTGAAGCTCATAAAGGGACTCTCTTTTTAGATGAAATTGATTCTCTTAGTATTGAACTTCAAACCAAGCTTTTATTGTTTCTTGATAATCATGAAGTGCGCTCCGTTGGAGGAAACTCGACTCAAAAAGCTGATGTACGATTGATTTTTGCATCCGGAACAAAAATGAAACAATTAATTGAACAGCAGAAAATGCGTAAAGATTTTTACTATAGATTAACATCTGGAGTGGTGGTTGCGCTGGGTAATTTGAGAGAAAATCCTACACAAATCAGAGAGCTTTGTTTGGATTTTGAAAAACAAAATCTAACGATTTTATGTGAGGATCTTATAAAATATTACGAGCAGTGCCCCTGGCCCGGTAATATTCGTCATCTCTTGTCTCACCTAAATAAAAAGAAAATTCTGTCGCTCGGAAAAAAAATGATTCTAGATCATCTCGATCACGACCTGCTTAACGATAAGGCGGAGGCATTAGGTTTTGAGGCTCATCAGTTAAAATCATTGGAAGAAATTAAGATGGATTATTGCTTAAATGTTTTTATGAAAACGGATAAAAATTTTGTAAGAGCAGCAAAGCTTTTAGACGTTAGTCCAAATACTCTCAAAGCTTTACTTGCTAACAGGGTAAAATTTAATAAGTTAAGAGACCATGAGGTAGTCGATATAAATCTCTAAGATTTTTCCTTCGATACCATTTTTTTCCAAGAATTGGTTTAGTTCAGATTTCAATTTATCTTTAATAATCAGTCGTCCTTCTTCTTCAACCGGGAGTTGAGGGATGACTGGTTCTACATTGGTTGTTAAATGATCCTTTAATTCAACTTCATGGTCTTTTAAATAAATAATAACATTTCGGTTAGAGGCAAGAACTGAAAAATCCAACCATACCTGGCGATTGCGATGTGTGTCCTCTAAAAATATTTGAAGGTTTATATCAGCGATGGATATCATGCGCTCAGCTTGGCGATAATATAAAGGACGACTTGGTGGAATTTGTTTTAACTTGATGTCCTTAATAGGATGAGCACGACCAATTTGCTTAAAATCTTCATTGAGAGACTTGGTCATTGCCTCTTCAATTTGCCTTTGATTTTCAACCGTTAAAGGCAACTGTGTGACAGGGAGTTCTAATGCTTCAATATTATCATCAAGCATTTCTTCCATGCGTTCTAGAAATTCTTTGTCGTGAGGATTTTGGGCTTCGATTCTTACGTCTAAGAAAAGCTCATACTCATGAGCTTCGCCACCTTCTGCACCATGGCCTCCGTGTCCTCCTCCTCCAGCAGCGCCGATCTTCACTTCGAATTTATGGTTTTTAAATTCTATATAAACATCTTCTTCTGCAATTCCTGATGATGCCGGCTTTCTTAGAGCGTAAGCACCGAGAGCTATTTTTTCGGCATTTTCAAAAATGATGGTCGCAGCCCCGGTTAAAATCATCAAGGTGAAAAGTCCCGATAATGCCTTTAGTGGATGAAATTTTACATAGCGAATTGGTTTAAGAAGTAGAGTCGTCTTGTCTGCTTTTTTAAATTCTTCTGAACGCAAATACATTAAAACGCTCATTAAAGTGCCGCGAATCATGGTTGTATAATGTTCGGTATAGCCTATAAATTTTAGACCCAAAAGGCGTATCTTAGGTTTATAGATTTGAATTTTACTTTTAATGAGTGCCGGTAGATGAACAACAAAAGCAATGAACTGAAAAAGAAAATCAGGAGTCACGGCTTTTAGATTTTCTAAAAGACTTTCAATGAAACGATTAATGGCTTCTTCAATTTTAATTAAAAAATTCACTTAATACCTCAGCTTTTTATCGGACATTTTTGGCAGACATTTAAAAAATCTATTTTCCGATCTCTTTAGTCGGTCATTTCAGTCTTAAAGATAGGAGAAAAACTTGCCTGAGTTTAATTTGTAACCCTAAGAGTTTATCGAGAAAGACAAATTTCCCGAAGAGACCAGAGAGCGACTTAAGCGTGAAGGGAGCGGTTATGAAATACACTATGAAAAATTTTAAGCTAGCAATGACTGGAGTCTTATATGGGGCCTGTTTAATTTTAAACACCAGTTGTTCAGGCTTTTTGCCAGATAGAAGCTTTATTGAAGAAATGAATCGTGATAGCGACCCTTTTTTACAGGCCGGAAAAGATTTTCCAGTAGTGGGCGGAGATACCGGAGAAGCCTACCGCAGCCACGATGAAGTTCAAAAACGCACGCCTTCGAGTGAGCGCAATCGCAAACAGTTCAAGGAACAAGAGTCGATTAAACAAGAATTGGACCAAAAGGAAGCAGATATCCCTGAAGAATTTTTGGGACAGTATACCAAAGACAAAAAATACCTTCCGACAGATTCTGATAAACTTTATTATTTAAGCCTCTCGATCCCTGAACGAGTTAGTTATATCAATGTGAAAAGGCAAGATATGCAAGACGATCAGGGAAAAGGGCAGGATTTTATACAGAAACGCTCGGTACGTAATGCAGAATTGTATCTTGGAATGGGTAAATCGCAGGTTGTTCAGGTTTGGGGAAAGCCAACTCGAGTTGAAATTGCCGGAAATCCAAAAAACCAAAACGAGCGTTGGTCATTTGTTGAAGATGGAAACGTAAAACAAATTTATTTCGAGAGTGGAAAGGTTCAAGGATGGGCCCTTGATCTCTAAATTAAAAAGTAATATCTTAGGCTTTCACCAAAAAGGGTCTTTTTAGGGCCAAAGTCTAAGGATATAATTATGTCAGCTCAATCTATGACAGGCTTCGCACAAGCAGTTGCACAGTCTAATAATTTTGCAGTGTCTGTTGAAATAAAAAGTGTTAATAATCGTTTCAAAGATATTCGTTTCAAAATGCCCGGAAGTTTGAGTGCGCTTGAAATAGATCTTAAAAAAGAATTGAATGATCTTTTTTCACGCGGAACTTTTGATGTGTATATAAATGTAAAGCGTGCTGAAAGTAAAAGCCGCTTTGATGATTTAGATGCTAACAAAATTACTCAATTTGTTTCTAAAATTGCACCGATCTTAAAGAGTAATGGTTTAGTACCTCAAGTGAATATGACTGACTTTCTTCGCTCTGAATTTTTTATCGAGCAAGATGAAGCCAACCAAAGTGAGTTGACTGACCTGAGTCTTAAGGCCTTTAAAGATGCGCTGGTAGATTTAAAAAATTCTCGAGAATCAGAAGGCGAGAAATTGATTAAGGTCTTAGTGAAACACCTAGAGACTTATAAAGCTCATTTTGTGATAATCGAAGGCAATGCAGATCATTTTAAGGCTAACGTTGAAGAAAAATTAAAGAAGCGCGTGGATGATTATAAGAATCTTATTGAGGTCGATCAGAGCAGGTTGCTTCAAGAAGTTGTCTTTTATTTAGAGAAGATTGATATTCATGAAGAAATTAATCGCATTCATGCCCACTTGGAAAAATTTCAAAATCTTCTAAAATCAAGTAATGAAGTTGGAAGACAGATTGATTTTTTAATTCAAGAGTTGAATCGAGAAACTAATACCATGGGATCTAAGTCAACTATGAAAGAGATTTCCGATGCTGTCGTACAAATGAAAGTGCAACTCGAAAAAATGCGCGAGCAAGGGCTAAATATTGAGTAATCAAAAAAAGGTTGGAAAATTAATTGTAATTGTTGCTCCGTCTGGTACGGGGAAATCAACTATGATTAAAAGACTGAAAGAAGATTTTCCTTCTATTGTTGAATCTGTTTCCTACACCACACGTCCTATTCGTCCAGGTGAAGTAGACGGCAAGAGTTACTTCTTCATTACGCGCGAAGAATTTTTAGCCATGCGTGATAAGAATGAATTTTTAGAATGGGCAGAAGTTCATAATAATTTTTATGGAACTTCCAAAAAGTTTGTCGAAGATTCTCTGGCAAGCGGAAAAAATCTTCTCTTTGACTTAGATGTTCAAGGAACAGATTCGATGAAAGATTATTTCGGTGAGAAAGCTAATGTGATTTTTATTTCTCCTCCTTCGGTTGAAGAATTAGAAAAACGTTTGAAACATCGTGGGACTGAAAATACCCAAGTGATAAATATTCGCTTGATGAATGCCCAAAAAGAATTACTAAGAAAGAATGATTTTGATTTTTTAATTTATAATGACGATATCGAAAATGCTTACAAAAAGCTTTGCGAGATCACACAAGAGATATTGGGATACTAGTATCAAGAGTAGGGAATGTACCAAAATTTAGATTTTTCTCATGAACGTGATCTTACCATTGATGACCTGGTCAGGAGAGTAGAGGCTTACTATCCTGATGCTAACTTTACAATGCTTCGAAAGGCCTACCTGTTTGCAGAAAAAGCTCACCGCGGACAAAAAAGAAGTTCAGGTGAAGATTATATTATTCATCCAGTTAATGTCGCCGCAACATTAATCAGACTCCATATGGATCTCGACACTATTATCGCGGGACTTCTTCATGATGTAGTTGAAGATTGCAACGTCACACCTCAAGAAATCGAAAAAGAATTTAACCAGGGAGTTGCCGACCTGGTTGTTGGTTTGACAAAAATTTCTAAAATTAAATTCAAGACGAAAGAAGAATCGCAAATTGAAAACTTCCGCAAGATGGTTGTTGCGATGGCGAAAGACCTTCGGGTCATTATTGTCAAACTAGCAGATCGCATGCATAACATGAGAACGTTGCAATACGTTTCAGATGAAAAACAAAAAAAGATTGCCCAGGAAACTCTTGATATTTATGTTCCCCTTGCCAGCAGATTGGGGATTAATTCTGTTAAGTCAGAGCTCGAAGATTTGTGCCTTCGTTTTTTGAAGCCAGAAATTTATTATCGTTTAGCTGAAAAAGTTTCGATGAAAAAATCGGAACGTGATAATTACATTCGCGAAGTTATTACTTCAATCAAAGAAAAACTTTTAGAATATTCGCTGCATGCTGAAGTAAAAGGACGCCCGAAGCATTTCTATTCTATTTATAAAAAAATGACTTCTCGTGGAGTTGATTTTGAACAGGTTCAAGATTTACTGGCGTTTCGTTTAATCGTTTCAAATATCACAGAATGTTATAAGGCTTTAGGGATTATTCACTCGTCTTTTATTCCAATTCCAGGGCGTTTTAAAGACTATATTGCTATTCCCAAGGTTAACAATTATCAGTCTCTTCACACTGCTGTAATAGGCCCTCGCGCCGAGAGAATAGAAATCCAGATTAGAACTAACGAGATGGATGAAGTTGCTGAAGCAGGGGTTGCTGCTCACTGGAAATACAAAGAAGGTATGGCCGGAAAATCAGCACCGAAATTGGATTGGGTGCAAGAGCTTCTTGAATACAATAAAAATACAGACAACAATCGCGAATTTCTAGACGTTATTAAAAACGATCTCGATCTTGAC
Organism: Bacteriovorax sp.; assembly: GCA_014377485.1. Lineage (GTDB taxonomy): Bacteria > Bdellovibrionota > Bacteriovoracia > Bacteriovoracales > Bacteriovoracaceae > Bacteriovorax. Next base: position 9,266 of record JACMPM010000017.1, read on the forward strand.
GGTGTTTTTGTTTTCACTCCTAAAGGGGACGTACGCGAGCTAAAATATGGAGCTACTCCATTAGATTTTGCTTACGAGATTCACTCTGAAGTTGGCCATCACTGTGTGGGTGCCAAGATCAATGGAAAAATTGTACCTCTTCGCCATATTTTAAAATCAGGGGACTCAATTGAGATTCTGACTTCAAAAACACAAGCACCTTCTAAGGACTGGTTGAACATCGCCAAGAGTTCTAAGGCCCGTAGTAAAATTAAACAATGGCTTCTTAAAATTGAGCGCGATGAAAATCGCGAACTCGGTCGCGATATCCTGGAAAAAGCCTTTAAAGTATTTGGCACTAGTATAAAAGCACTAAAGAAGAACAACGAATTCAAAGTTATGTTTGATGAAGAACATATTATTGATGAAGAAGAATTATGTGTTCAGGTTGGTTCTGGAAAATATTCGGCGAAACAAGTTTTAGAACGTATTCCTTCACTGAAAGAAGTAGTTTCGAAGCAAGACATCACAGATGTCGACGATAAAATTTCTGAGATTGAGTCTTATTCAAAAACAATGACTAAGAATGTCCGCAAAAAAACTCATTCTGATAATGCAGTTATCGTTGATGGCATGAGTGACGTAATGGTTCGCATGGCCAAGTGTTGTAATCCAATTCCAGGTGACAGCATTGTAGGTTTTATAACTAGAGGCCGTGGAATTACAGTTCATACCAGCGATTGCAATAGAGTTGATGCAGAAACCCTTGTTCGAACAATTAGAGTGTCCTGGAATCAAGGATTCAGCTTTACTCACCCAGTTAGTGTAAGAGTTATGACTCAGGATAAGCCAGGTATTCTTTCTTTGATTTCAAAAACAATTAATAGTACTGGAATAAATATTCGAAGTGCCATGGCCAAGTCGATGCCGGACAGAAAGGGTAGTTTTATTTTTGAAATTGAAGTTAAAGATTATTCCGAACTACTAAAAACTATTAGCAGCATTGAATCGCTGGAAGAAGTTATTTCAGTGACCCGGGTTTAACTCACATCAATTGACGATTTTTGATCCCAAAACATTAGGAAGACTTTAGTACGAACTAATTTGAAAGTTTCGATATAGAGAATTTTGATATTTCTAAAGCTTAGATAGTTTGATGTTACTGCTGAAAAGTAAAAGGTAAACTTATCGTCTTCTTTAATCAGCGTATTGATAATCTGTTTAATTCTCATGATGTGATAGTCACTGGAGATAATTAAAATTTTATTTAAACCACGATTGTTTCTTAAATACTTTAAAGTGTTCACTACATTCTCTACGGTATTTCTAGCAGTGTAATCCAACTCGATATGATCTTTTTCCTCTGGTGGAATCGTACTTACTAAGTTTTTCACAGAATTTTTTTCATGAACCCCAGTTATAAAAACATTGGGTTGCTTAAATTCCTGGGCTTTTTTAATGGCGTATTCAATACGACCTGGTCCGCCTGTGAAAACGACAATTAAATCTGGAGGAGTTTGAACAAAACTAGTCTTGGCATTTTTGGTTTCGTTTCGAGCGTCTAGTAAAAGTATCGAACAAACAAAAGAGTACATTAAAAAAATAGACACAAAAAGTATCAGCATCCCCTGGAGATGCCGATACATTTTAGTGGTCTTGGATTCAAAAACGTACTTACTTTTTAAAATCATCTTTTTCTTTTTCTCGTTTCTTTTTTATTTCGCTGCTATTACTTCAATTTCCACCAAACTTCCTTTTGGAAGCTTAGAAACTTCAATGGTACTTCTTGCAGGATAAGGCTCTTTGAAAAATTCAATATAAGCCTGGTTTACTTCTGCAAAATTATTAAGATCAGTTAAAAAAATTGTGGTCTTAACAACATTATCACGACTTAGTCCTTGTGAGCCAAGAAGTCCGTCAATATTTTGCATAACCGTCTTCAATTGGGCCGAAAAACCCTCAACGAGGACCTGAGTTTTTGGATCGAGACCAATTTGTCCTGAAAAATAAAATGTTCCGTTTATTCCAACGCCTTGTGAATATGGTCCTATAGCAGCGGGAGCGTTGTCTGTTTTTACAATTGTTTTTGTCATCATAATAATTCCTGTTATTCCTTCGTGCTTAGTTTTTTATCAGACAGTAGCGCGGATAATACACACATATTAACAATTTCTGTCACAGTTGCCGTTCTTGGGATGATATTGGCCGGATGGTTCATAGGAACAAGTATTGGACCAATGGCATTTGCATTCGCTAGTTGAGCAAGAAGTTTATAGCTGATATTCGCCGAATTTAATTCTGGGAAAATAAGAATATCTGTAGGACCATCAAGAGTAGAGAAGCTGAAAAGTTTATCCATTAAGTTTTTATTAACGGCAACGTCAGCTTGAACCTCACCTTCAACTAATAGGTTAGGGTAGCGAGTCTTAGTTAACTGTACTGCACGTTTAACTTTGACTGCTTTTTCATGATCGTTAGATCCAAAGTTTGAGTAACTCAGAAAGGCGATACGTGGCTCGCGTTTCATTAGTTTTCTAAACAGGTCTGCAGTTCCAGCGGCAATTTCACAAAGCTGATCTTCGTTTGGCTCAATTTGAACTGCGCAGTCTGCAAAGAAGAGTACGCGGTTTTTAAAAGTCATAATGAAGATACCTGCAGCACTCTTTCTATCTTGTGTCCCAAGAACATGCATTAGAGGAGGGAAGCAGTCAGCGTAATTAAGAGTCGGGCCTGCTATAACAGCATCAGCAAGACCATGCTTAACCATCATTGATCCGAAATAATTTTGATGGCTCATTAATTCTTCAGCGTGATAAATCGAGACACCACTTCTTTGTCTCTCTTTAGAGTACATACGAACGTAGTTTTCAAATTGTTCGTGTCGTCTTGGGTTAACAGTTTTCACTTCATCTTTTAGATTTTCTAAACCAAGTAGATCCATTTTTTTATGAATGGCTTTTTTTCTACCTAATAGGATTGGCTCAATTTTATCTTCTTCAACAAGTTGTTTTACTGCGAGAAGAATACGAGTATTTGTACCTTCAGCAAAAACCATTTTAATTTTTTGTCCGCGTTTTGCCACATGTGTATCCAGGCGGTCGCGAAGGGACTTCATAAACTGAGCAGTATTGCCCATTCTTCCTTCTAAAGATCTTGCATAAGCATTGAGGTCTTCAATCTTGATTCTTGCAACACCTGAATCCATCGCAGCTTTTGCAACAGCAGGTGTGACACGAGTAAGAACTCTAGAGTCAAACGGTTTTGGGATTAAATAGTTTTTACCAAATTTAAAATCTTCTCCGTTGTAGGCCATTTTTACTTCTTCCGGCACTTCTTCTTTTGCAAGATCGGCCAAAGCGTAAACAGCTGCAAGTTTCATCTGGATATTAATTTTCGTAGCGCGAGTATCAAGAGCTCCGCGGAAAATAAATGGAAAACAAAGAACGTTGTTAACTTGATTTGGAAAATCTGAACGTCCAGTCGCCATTAGAGCATCATCTCTTACTGCATGCACTTCAGAAGGATAAATTTCCGGATCTGGGTTTGCCATTGCGAAAATGATTGGATCCTTCGCCATACTTTTTACCATGTCTTGAGACACGAGACCTCTAGCAGAGCAGCCAACAAAAGCATCAGCACCTTTAAAAGCATCACCCAATGTGCGGGCTTTGGTGTCGATAGCGAATTCATCTTTATATTTGTTCATTCCTTCTTTGCGGCCTTTATAGATGGCGCCATTTGAATCACACATAACTAAATTTTCTCTTGGCAGTCCAAGTTCAAAAAATAATTTTGCACATGAAATAGCAGCTGCACCGGCACCAGAAAAAACGACTTTTGTTTTTTTGATATCACGACCAGTAACTTCGAGAGCATTTAAAAAAGCAGCAGAACAAATAATAGCCGTTCCATGTTGATCGTCGTGAAAAACAGGAATATTCATTTTTTCAATTAATTGTGTTTCAATTTCAAAGCACTCTGGAGCTTTGATGTCTTCAAGATTGACTCCACCAAAAGTAGGTTCAAGGGCTGCGACGATTTTAATCATTCCTTCAATCGTCGGCTCATTAACTTCAATATCAAAAACATCGATGTCAGCAAACTTTTTAAAGAGGTTTCCTTTTCCTTCCATGACAGGCTTACCAGCAAGCGCACCAATATTTCCCAATCCTAATACGGCCGTACCGTTTGATATAACGGCGACAAGATTTCCTTTAGCGGTGTACTTGTAAACTAATTCTGGATCGCGAGCAATTTCGAGACATGGATAAGCAACTCCAGGAGAGTATGCTTTTGCGAGGTCGAGAGAAGACAGAAAGGGCTTGGTTGTTACAACTTCGATTTTCCCTGGTCTACCTTCTGAGTGATAGTCTAAGGCCTGTTGTTTTTTTTCATCGGCATCTGTACGGTCGGTGCGATCATTTCGTTGATTACTCACGGTCAATCCTTGGTTATTTAAGAATGTAAAACGACTGGATTAGGGTATGGGAAGAATGCTCAAAAGAAAAGAAAATTGCCCTGCACTATGAGGGCAAATGACGCTTAGTGAAAGTCAATTAAAAGACATTAATTAATACTTCATCCCAACGCTAATACTGAGAATCTGAGCCTTATAAGCTGAAGTAGAATTGTTGGATGAATTTTTATTAGTAGAATATCTTAATTGAATAGGGAACATATTTGCTAGGGTATAGATAGCACCAATACCAGCACTTTTTAGTTCCTGATACTCACTGGTGGTAACATTTTTATTTTTAACCACAGTAACAATACTTCGTCCTGAATATTTAGTGTGAGAGAAGCTGCCATCTACAAAAAATTCAAATTTGTCATTCGGAGTGTAGCTTATTAGTAAGCTTGGTCCATAGAAAGTATTTTTATAGTATGAATCGTTAGAATTATTACTAGCAGCGAGAAGTTCTGGATTGATTAATAAATTGGAATTGAGGTAGTGTTCTAGACCTATTGAAGCCCCAGTGATTGTGTCATTGCGATTGATGATTTTAGTATATTTTTTATAAGTTCCATTTAAAATTAAATACCCAGAAGTTTCTTTATCAAAATCTGTTGAAAAGGTTGTCGAGAGCCGACCGCCGTTATTGTCACTTGTCGTATCCGTACTTACTAAAGGAATGCCGTTATAAACTTGTTTAAAAAGAGCAAAGGTAAAGTCATTATTTTTAGTGCGCTTATACTGCATGCTCAAGTCAAAAGAATAATTGTCATTCTCTTTTTGCAGATTATATTTTTCTGCTTTCGCTTTTAATTTTAACTTAAAGATCTCATTTCTTGTCTGAAGGTAGCCACCATAAGAATAAAAAGAATCGCTAATAGAATTCGTATTGGTGAGGTTGACGTTATCAGTGAAAGACTCTTGCGCGTCTGCTTTAAAACCAAAATCCCAGGCATAGGCTTGAGGTGCAAAACAAATAAGTAAATTTAGAATCAATAATTTTTTCATCGAACCTTGAAGTATTTTATGGTTTTGAGGGAGGACCACCACCTTGGTGTTTATCTTCTCTACGGTCTTCGCGACGTTCTTGTCTATCATCGCGTCTTTCATCACGACGCACTTCACGTCTTTCTTCTTTTCTTTCATTTTTTCGATCGTCCTTTAAATTGTCATTATGTTCTTCAATTTTATCATGATCTTTAACAGCCTCACTAATTTTTTTTAGTCTTTCTTCTTGTTCTTGCGGACTTAATTTATTCAACTCCTCAAAACGTTTTTTAATTCTCTCTTGAACTTCTGGAGGCTGTTGCTTAAATTTTTTATAAGCGTCTCTGATTTTTTCTTTTCTCTCGGGAGATAATTTTTTAAAGTTGTCATAACGCTCACTTAATCGCATTTTTTGCTCTTGTGACATAGAAGAATATTCTTTGTACCTAGCTCGCAGTTCTTCTTTTTGGGCAGAACTCAGTTTTTCCCACTGCTGCTTATTCTGATTAATATTTTTTCCGTCTTGAGCTAAGGCCATGCTGGCCCTGACAAAGACCAAAAAAACTACAAGTAGTATTTTAATGGATTTCATTGCTTTTTCTCCACATTCACATCGCCATCTTTCAATAGAACGTCTTTTAGAATGTTTAATTGATCATCATTTTTATTTACTTTATATGCATTTTTATAGGCAAATGGATTTTCATCTTTTATAAGATCCATACTTTGAAAAAAATCCAAATTTTTAATAATTTCATCATCAATATTGTTGGCAATGGCCGGTATGACTAAAGCCAGTATTAAAACAGTTTTTAAAATGATCATTTCGAACCTTCAATCTTTTTCCACTCATTTTCTGAGAGTTGAGAAGAATCGGTCATTAATTCAATTTTATCGTAATTTAAAATCATCTCTGGCGCTTCATTTAAAACAAACTTATTAAGGTTTTTCTGTTGATTTAGGTAATTGCTTCCGGCAATTAAAAATAATAAAATTGTGGCAAATGCACTCGTTGGAATCGTCCAGCGAAATGATTTATTAGAATGATTAAATTCCTTTTTTGCCATCTTTATAATTCTTTGGTCCAGCGCCGAAGGTGGAGTTTTAGAGACCCTGCTCTTCATCCAGCTGTAAAAATTAACATTATTATTTTTCATAAATGGCCTCCGCGCTTAAAACACTCGATAAGTTTATCCTTAGATCGAAAGAGGATTGATTTAACCGCTCCCACACCAATATTGCTTAAGTCTGCTATTTCTTGATTTGTTAATTCAGATTGCATGTGTAAAAAAACAACTTCTTTTTGATCAGTAGGCAATTCCTTAATACAATCTTCTAATTGTTTTTGATTCACTTTTTTAAGTATCATTGCTTCCGCGGAATCGAGAGGCGCTTCAAAAATTTCATCACCTGCTTCTGTAACTAGAGAATCAAAAGAATTCTTCATCTTATGATCAACTGAACGCCAATGGTCTCTCAGAGTATTTTTGGCAATAGTCCATACCCAGGTCTTCACTTTGCTTTCAAAACGAAAACTCATTCTTTTGGTTAATACTTTAATAAACGTATCTTGCATTAACTCTTCGGCCAAAGTTGAGTCAATCAGTCCACAAAAATAGGCATAAACAGACACTCGGTATCTTGAATACAATTCGTTAAAAGCAGGCTGATTATCTAACTGGATTAACTTCATAAGCTCCTCATCACTCATAGAGACGTAAGAGGAGGAGAAAAGTTTCGACAGGCGTTTTAATGGCATCCTAAGATATTAGAATCCTTACAAAAAAAAGGAAAGCTGAATTTTTTTGAAACTTTCTACCTACTGTTTCGTCTAAGTAACGGAAGGCTTCTTACGATTGAAGCTAAATATATTTCAAAAAATGCTCAGAAAACCGAAGAGTGAAAAAACTGAGCTTATATAAAGGAGATTTTATGAAATTTGCCCTACTACTGCTTTCTATTTCAATTTTTGGTACTCAAACATTTGCTCAAGATGCTTCAACGACTCCTGCTGCTGGTCCTGCTACTGCTGCTACTGTATCAACGCCAGTAGCATCAACGACAGACACTACAACTACTTCCGTTTCTGCATCGGAAGGAAAAAAAGGGGATCCAAAGATTATAAAAATGATCGAGGACAAATTTAAACTATCAGCAGAAGATATTGCAAAATATAGAGCAGAAAAATTAGGTTATGGACAAATTATGTTAATGGCAGAATTCTCAAAAGCTTCTGGAAAGACTATGGATGAAGTTGTAGCGCTTTTCAAAGAAAAGAAATCAGTAAAAGAAGTTGCAAAGGAATTAAAATTAACGAAAGAAGACTTAGATAAAATTAAAAAAGATATGAAACCTGTTCGTGAAGAGAAAAAAGAGAAAAGAAAAGAAGATAAAAAAGAAGATAGAAAA
>JACMPM010000140.1 GCA_014377485.1 Bacteriovorax sp.
ATTCGGGCTCTTCATTTGAATACTCGCTGTCTCAATGATTTTATGAATTCCGCAAAAGGCATTGAGATTTTGTCCTGGTGAGCCAAGTGCTTCAAGGACATCGGATTTGTTTTTGACCTGACAATTTTGTTTATTGGAAAACATTTTATTCCAAGCTTTCAAACAAGGATTAATATTTCCACTGGCATTTGGAGTAAACTGATATAGGCCAATGTTTAATTCTGACTCTTTTTTCTGAAGTGGATCAATATAAAATTTTACCCCTGAAGGCTTATCATTTTTCCCTGTCACTTCTCTGTATACTTTTTTTGAAGAGGCCGTATCCGGATCTCCCAGAGACTCTTCCATAGCCAGGCATGTGAAAATTTTTTGAGCCGTTTGTTGTTTGTCTCCATTATTCATTTGATCAAAAAAAATAGTATTTAATAAATCGATAGTTTTGGCATCTGGTACGTTTTTTAAGGATCTTTCAAGACTGACATTATCTACTTCGCAAAATTTTATATCAGAGAGCGAGATTCTTTCTAAACCATCTTTGATATTATAATAAGGATTAATATCTCCCATCTCCAAATCCACTTCATGACTTAAATAATATGAGACCCAAAGTTCAATGCGCTTTTCGAATGTATTTTCAAAACCAATTTTCACATCATCCGGCACGCAAGAATCAAAAGTATTTTGTGTTCTTAAAGAATCCAGCTCACTGGCGTAAAGAGGGCATTGAATGAAAAGAGTACTGATTAAAAAAGCGATCTTTAAAGTTGCGTTCACAAGTTCTCCTTGAGTATTCGATTAAAATTTTTGTCTTAATCAAATGCTAAAAAGAATTGGTGTAAGTTTATAGACGAGGAGCCTTTTACTGAGTTGAGTTTGCGTACATGCTGGTTTGTAAGTACATGTTTATTTGTAATGAAAGAGAGATGATTAGGGCCAGTTGTACGCAAGATGTGTGCATAACGTACACAAAAGTATTGCTAATCTGGCTAGCCCTTTGGTAAATATTAAGTATGACTATATATGAATTTATCGATCCAATTGAGTTTGTGAACCGCCAATTTTCGCTCAAAAAAGAATTGAATCCACGTTTCTCTCTTCGTTCGTACGCAAAAGTCCTGGGCTATGAAAACCCAAGTCTTTTATCGAGTGTTCTAAAAGGTGAACGCAAGCTCGGTCCTGAATTAGCAGAAAAAATAGCGATACAATTAAACCTGACTCCTGTTGAGCAAAAGTATTTTCAACTTTTGATCCTCATCAAGTACTCCAAGAATTCAACAGAAAAAATGATGTACACTGATCTGCTTGAACAAACTAAACCAGAGGTAGTAATCAGTCAGTTTTCTGTTTCCATTGATTCATTCCGCTTCATAGAAGACTGGTATCACCTGGCCATTCTGGAAATGATTGAGCTCAAGGATTTTAAATACGACCTTGGATTAATGGCAAGAAGACTTGGTCGTGGATTAAACCGTGAACTGGTAGAATCGGCCGTCCTTCGTTTAATTCGCCTGGGTCTGGTTGAAGAATCAAAGACCAAAAGATATTTAAAGAGAAAAGATGGAAGTTTTATTATTGATAAAAATATACCAAGTGATTCAATCAAAAAACATCACGATCAATTTATTCAATTCGCTCGCATGGCGATTTTTGATCAGCCAATAGAAGAGCGTGATGTTAGAAGTACTACGATTACTCTTAAGAAAAAAAACTTCAAAAAAGCCCAGGATATATTAAAAAAAGCTCACACTGAATTGCTAGAGCTTTCTTGTTCTGGTGATGGGGACGACGTCTATCAACTTTGTACTCAGCTTTTTAAATTAACAAACAATCTTAACGAAAAATCTATAAACTCTTCAGGGAATACGGTGCAATAAATGAAAAATTCAATTTTAATATCTTCTTTAATCCTTGTAGTTCAAATATCTAACTCTCACGCATCAGGATCTTCTGTTGGAAATGGATTTGCTCCGGAAAGTATTTTGAAAGCTGCAAGTATGAATAAAAGTAAGTCTCCAAATAAGTTATGTACTGATGCCAGCGGTAAAGTTGAAAATGCAGGCGCAGACGAAGTTTGTAAGTTGAAAGACGGAACAATCAAGATGAAAGATCTTATTGAAGCTGCTAAGAAAAACGATTCAGCTAAAAAATAATACGTCCGTAGCTTGATGACTTAAAAAAAAATCATCAAGCTATGTTTTTTTCTTTCCATAATTCAGGATTGTTAAGTATCGCCCGTCCAACGGCCGCAAAACTTATATTTCCATTTCCAATAATCTCATCGATAAATTGTCCTGTTTCAATGCCGCCAACACCAATGACCGGAATGCCAATATTCTGCTGAATTGCTTTAGCCTCTGGGATAAGATAACCCTGACCAGCGCGATCAGCTGGGCGTCGCCATCCTCCAATCCCCGAAGAGACATTGATAATATCCACTCCGATTTTTTCTAAATATTTTGCAATTTCTATCGTACCTTCTTGAGATAATCCTGCTTCCAAAAAATCTCGTCCAGGAATTCGAACAGATAAAAGAATTTCAGGAAGCTCTACTTGAATAAGTTCTATTATTTCTGTGAGCAGTTTAAGTCTGCCAAGAAAACTTCCACCATAATTATCAGTCCGTTGATTAGTGAGGGGAGAGATCCATTGATTGAGACCGTAACCATGAGCAGAGTGAAGTTCAATGATACTAAATCCGGCCAATGAGGCTCTTTTGGCTGAACTCAAAAAAGAAGACTTCCAAAGTTCAATTTCAGATTGATTCATGCTCGTTGGAATTTCCATCGATTGATCTTTTACTGGAACTGCTATAGCAGAAGGTCCCATCAGAGCACCTCCAGTTTGCTCTCTCGTTGTTTTTCCTCCAGCGTGCGTGAGTTGGATGCCAGCAAGTGCACCGCCTTCACTTATGACCTTAGAGAGCTTTGAGAGGCCTGAGATTTGTTGGTCATCAAAGATTCCAAGTTGATTGTCTTCGCTTTTGCCAGTCGGATGAACATAGGTGTATTCCACAAAAACAATGCCGGCCCCTGAATTCGAAAGATTTGCATAATGCTTTAGTGTTTTTTCTGTCACATACCCAGATGCAGTTGCAGTTTGCGAGGCCATGGCCGGCACAACAATGCGGTTAATGGCACTTAAATCGTTTTTAAAATGGAAGCTCGATGATTTATTTAATAGTGTTTTCATGTAAATCTTATACTAGTTAAATAAAAGTTTAAAAAGAAACAAAATTGAACTATATATTTCGATTATGGAAATGTTTGAATTACGATACTTTTTAGGCGTGGCCAAATACGAGAACATTCACAAAGCTTCAAAAGAGCTGGGGATTTCTCCTGGTTCATTGAGCAAAGCAGTCTCACGATTAGAAGAAGAACTTAAAGTAAAACTCTTTGAACGCATTGGGAGAAATATTAAATTAACTGATCACGGGTTGGTGCTTAAGGCCCGTGCTTCACAAATCGTTCAAATTGAATCGGCAACCAAATTAGAAATCAGCGGAACGGAAGGACAAATAACTGTGAACATCGCAGGACCGGAAGTGCTTCTGGCAAAGTTTGGCGTTGAATTCACCCAAACTGTAAGAGAGAAATACTCCAACGCAATTTTCGAATTCATCGCATGCACTGACGATGAGGCCATGGATAAAATCAGAAAGAGAGAAGCCCACTTCGCGATCATCACGCTAGATTCATCCAGTGAATTTAAAAGCAAAAATATAACTGAATCCTCGTTTGTCACAGTTGCTAGTTCAGACCACCCACTTGTTAAATTTCAAAAAATACACAATTCAGTCCCGGTTGAAAAACTATTGCAGTTTGAATTCGTTAGTCCCAATAAGCCCATCCTGGGGGAAGTTGGAAATAAACAATCTCTCGATGGTTGGCGTGATGATAAATTTAAAAGAATAATTAATTTTAGAAGTTCAAGCCTTAAGCTGATTGAAGAAATGGTGACTCAGCGATTGACCCTGGCTTATCTTCCGGATTATCTTGCCAAGCCATATATCAATTCTAAACAATGGGTTGTATTGAAAGTGGTGGGGTGTCCCTATTCATGTCATCAAAAGATTAAACTGATAACTAAATCACCCATTGACGCTGGATGGATTCGTCAATTAATCTAAAAAAATATTTTGTATCACTTAGAACTAAAACTTTTTTCATTACTGTCTGAATGTTTTTTTTATGCTGGTAATGCCTAATGTGCCACATTTCTGGAAAAAATTCGGGATTGGGTATTTTCTATTTCTTTTGATGACCGAAAGATGGCTTATAAAGCAGCAAGAAGCTCAATCGCCAGTTGTTTAGCTTGCACTCTAATTTCTGAAACCGCTGTGCACTCCCATAACTGTCCGCGTCTTAAAGGGCCAATGGTGTGAATCCATTTTTTATTGCTTTCAATTCCTAAGTGGAAACAGTCTTCCGATACAATCTTTTTTTCGATCAGCTTTTGAAGAAAATGATTGTTGAGCTGATTTGGTCCATGACATTTGATTACTATTTTGGTCGTGGGAGTATAAGGCTTAAAACCAATAGTTTTAATTTTTAATTGACCACTAGTTTTTAAATCTTCAAGAATTTTTTGATGAACTGGAGAGATGCGGTGACGATGAATGTCCCAAAGCGCTCGAAGATAGCGCAAAAACTGACTGCGCTCTCTGATAGTCCAATGACTCCACAAAAATTGAGAGTGCGGTCTGACGGCATCGATTCCTAAGCGCCATTCATATATTTTTAAATTATTTTTAATAGTTTCAAAAACAAAGCTTAAAGAATGATTTTTGGTGAAATCATAGACGGGTCTCGATACGGATGAATCGTAAAATTGATGTTCCTTTGGAGTTCTTCCACGGCGAGAGACGGCGATAATCTGGCCTTGATAGTTGATACTTTTTAAATACACCACTACGTCCACCATCGAGAGACTTGTCCCAATGATTGTGATCGGCTCATCACTTTGCTTGATGTCCGTAAAATTAAATCCGGAAGGAGATTTTAAGCCCATTGCCAGCACGAGTTCATCAACTTTGACCGGAGCATGAGTTTCAAAAACAATTTTTTTCAATTCAGTATCTATATCAATAACCTGGTTTTTGATAATCTTGACTTTAACGACGGCCGCTGATTCTTTAACGGCAGAATTAAGAAGCTCCGATAAGTAATCACCGTAAAATTTTCTTGAAATAAAATCACTTGGTTCGCACTCAATCTTTTTATCCTGCAACCATTGATAAAAATGACCAATGTCATCGGGGAATGCGCCCATCTGATCCGCTCTCACATTTAAAAGTAGGTGAGAATCAATATCAGCATAGGCCAGCCCACGAGCAAGATTATCTTTTTCAAATAAATAAATTTGAATTTTAGCAGTGGAATTTTTCATTAACCCAATGGCCGTCATCGTACCGGAAAACCCACCTCCAATAATGCCAATAGATTTCATATTTTATTCTGTCCTAAAATATTATTCTTCTTCATATATTGAATAATTAAATCAACCGAGGCTTCCGGATCTAGTAGGCTTGAATCAATAATAATTTCAGCCTTAGTTGGAGATTCATATTCAGAACCTACTCCGGTAAATCCTAATATTTCACCTTTGCGGGCCTTTTTATAAAGTCCTTTTGTGTCTCGTCGTTCACATTCTTCGAGAGAGCAATCAACAAAAATTTCTATAAAGCGAAGTTCCCCCATAAGTTTTCTCGCCATTTGACGATCACTTTTTAAAGGCGAGATGAGAGCTGCGATCGCCACTGATCCAGATTCCGAAATAAGTTTCGAGACTTCGGCCGTACGACGAATATTTTCTTTCCGATCTTCAGGAGAAAATCCAAGATCCTTGCAAATTCCTTTTCGTAAATTATCCCCATCGAGTACGATAGAATGAGCATTCATTTCAAATAATCGTTTTTCTAAAACTTTAGCAATGGTTGATTTCCCTGCACCAGACAAACCTGTAAGCCAAAGAACAGCACCCTGGTGACCAAAACGCATAGAGCGATCTTGTGAGCTTAAGTGAGATGACTCTTTAAAAACATTTATGGTATTGGCCTTCAGAACTACACCACCACCAACAATGCGGTGATCATCTAATAAAACAAATCGCCCGGTGTTTTCAAAATCACTAAAAGCATCACACACAATATTTTTTTGTAACTTGATAATGACTTCTGCCGCTTCACCTGGATCTAGTTTTAAACTATCAGTACTTGTACCTTCACCCATATTTTGAGGGTTAAAAACTTTAAAGATCGATTCGATCTTGCACTCAGACTCCTGAGTCAGCATTTTAAATTTATAATTTTTTCCAATCTCTAATTGTTTGTTGCTCATCCAAAAAAGCGAAGCATGCATTTGATGAGTAACAGTCGGTTTACTTTGAGTTGGTTTATAACCAATTTCACCGCGTTCTAAAAAGAGGGGATCTGTAAGCGTAAAGCCGACAGATGTTCCAGCAAGGGCTTCTGTCGGAGCAACCTTCACATTCCAAGACTCAATACTTTTAATTCGAGAACTAGATCCACTTGGCAGAAATTTAATTTCATCACCAACTGCTAGAGATCCACTTTCAATTTTTCCCGCGTAAATGCGATTTTCATCAAACTTGTAAACATCTTGCAAAGAAAAACGAAGATTATCATTCACTACAGACTCGCGAGCATTGATCGTAAGCAGCGAATCGGCCAAATGGGGCCCTTTAAACCACGAGAGGCTCTCACTTCTCTTTAAAAGATTCTCTCCCGCAAAAGCAGAAACAGGGATGATATAAGACGCTTTAATTTTTAATTCATTAAAAATATTTAAAGCTTCACGTTCTAGTTTTTCAAAATGCGTTTGACTATAATTAACCAAGTCCATTTTGTTGATAACTACGATAATATTTTTAATTCCCAGCATTCCGATGATATAAGCGTGGCGTTTGAACTGCTCGCGAATTCCTTCTTTAGCATCCAGCATAATCAGCGCAATTTCCGCAGTCGACGCACCACTGATCATATTTTTTAAAAATTCTTTATGGCCTGGAGTATCGATGATTAAAAATTCTTTCCCTTTATAGGTCCAGGGAATTTCAGTTTTATCAATGGTGATTCCTTCTTTTTGTTCTTCTTCGAAAGCATCTAATAAAAAAGCAAATTCAAACTGCTTGCCGTTTGATTCACAAATCTTTTTTACTTTTTCAATACGCTCTTGAAATATTTGCCCGGAGTCCGACAGTAGTCTTCCAACTAAAGTTGATTTACCATGATCAACATGCCCCGCGATTACAATTCGTGTGTAGGATAAATCCATTACATATACCCTTTTACGCGAAGCTTTTGCATAGCATAGGTATCGGCCTGATCCTGGGCCCTTCCTGCGCGCTCACCAGTTTTAGTGGTTCGCAATTCTGCAATAACTTTTTCCAAGGTATCAGCATCGGATTCAATATTTTTAGTGCAAGGGCCACAACCGACACTTCGGTAGCGTGTACCATCTCTAGAATAATAAAGATCGAGTGTCGGAATATTTTCTCTTTCTATATAGCGCCATATATCGAGTTCTGACCAGTGAAGCAGAGGATGAACGCGCACGTGAACATCGCTTGGAAAATCTGTATTATATTGATCCCAAAGTTCAGGCGGCTGTTCAACAAAATCCCATTTGAAAGATTTGTCTCGCGGTGAAAAATATCGCTCTTTTGCGCGTGTGCCTTCTTCGTCTCTTCTGATTGCTACAAGAATTGCTTGAAAGGGATTCTCTTCTAAAAATTGTTTGAGAGCATCAGTCTTTAAGGCGCTACAACATTCAAGTCGTCCGATAGTGTGATTCATTCCTTCGCTTAATGCCTTTTCATTTTTCGCGATAATTAAATTCAGCCCCCATTCAAGTGCTTTTTCATCACGAAATTTTATCATTTCTGGAATTTTAAAAGTTGTATCGATATGAACCATAGGAAATGGAGCGTGACCAAAAAAAGCTTTTCGCACCAACCACAACATGACCGTTGAATCTTTTCCCATCGACCACAGCATGGCGAGTTTTGGAAATTTTCGATAGGCTTCGCGAATAATATAAATCGACTGTTGCTCGAGTTCGTCGAGGCGATCGATGGGGTTTGTTTCAATCATAGATGTATTCTACATGGGGAGAGTCGTGAGTTTCAAGGAGATAAAAGTCAAAGTCGAGGATAGAGTAAAATACTCGGGATTAACACGAGAATTCAGGTTTGAAAATTGCGCAATGACTTCTTCCAAAGCTTTCGCCAGAGAAATTAGATCTGAATAGGATCCATGTGAACGCTTAAAAGAAGAGTAGAGCAAACTAATCATGATTGACTTAAAGTCAAAGATTGACGTAACGTCAAGATTAAGTTCGGTGCAGTATTGGAAAATACTAGCCGAAATATTTAACTATAATCTAAATTTTGTTTTTTTTCACAAAACATGCTCAAGTTCAGATGCTAGAGCATGATTTAAAATTTGGTGATGCGTTTAATGTCTTGAAGGCTGGAAAGATTTTGAATGATCCTGATTATGAGAACGGAAGTTTTCGTTATCGTGTTCAGACAAATAAAATAACTGTTGTAATAGTTTTTAAAAAACCAAATCATATTTTTATTGTAACAGCTTGGCGAAATTAAGAGGAAATGTATGAATAATTGCTTAATGTGTGGATCCAAAGCGATCAAGCTTCCAGATTCAATATATCACCATACTGGCTGTGGGTTATCGAAAGTCTATTTGAAAGGAGCTACAAGCTATAGATGTACCAATAAAGAATGTGGAGATGAAACTGTTGGAATTCCAAACATTGGAGAACTTCATCAGTTATTGGCAGAAAAAATTGCAATCCAGATTAATAAACTTAACCCTTCTGAAATTCGCTTCCTGAGAACACATTTAGGTTTTTCGGGAACCAGTTTTGCGTCTTGCATGGGAGTGTCACCGGAGACAGTTTCACGTTGGGAAAAAGGAACCGTTAATATGAAAGAGGCTTCCGAGCGATTTCTTCGAGTGCTAATTCTCGCAAAGCTTGAGCCTTTTAGAAATTATGAAGATCTAAAAGAGTTTGCAACTAAATCCAGTAAAACAGTATCTAAACATTATTTTAAAATGGATCATTCTCATTGGGCAGTTGATAAGGTTGCTTAAAGCTCACAACAAAAGTCTCCAGGAACCTTTTTGGGAACTTTTTTGGAACCCTTTTTTAACGCAGACAATCTAGTGGAACCTCAATAGGAATTGTGATACAATGAGCTTCTCTATAAATGGGGGTGCACCGGTTTCGACAGGGAGTACTGAAGTTTTGTGGGCGTGTCCAGGTTGATCGGCATGGTCCTGGTAAAAAGTCGATCAAAACATAAATGTAGAATCTAACGATTTTTCATACGCAATGGCTGCTTAATTTAATTAAGCCCGTTCGTTGAGGTGGTTACAGCCGATAACAAAGTGTGTGACAAATATGGTGCTAGAGCATGTAAAACTTTAGTCGTTGAGTCGCCGGGAAGACAACGTTAATAATCACCGGGCTGTTCTCTGAAGACACGCAGAGATAGTCTTCGCTTTGAGACAATAATTCAAAGCTACACACGTAGTCCGCTTTACAGATGATTCTTTGGACGTGGGTTCGATTCCCACCACCTCCACCATCGGAATTCCGATGGTGGACACCTCTTTCAAGAAAACTTCATTAAATTCTTTATCTTATTACAATCATTTGGGAATTTTTGCGTGCAAATGAACCTGTCTGGGGCTTTCTAGGGCTGTCTTAGATTGGCTATTCGTGGCTATTTGTAGTGATTTATTTTTTTCTAAAAAAGTACATCGACTACGTTGCGTAGGCAGAGGCCATGAAAAAAGACTTAAGTGCATGTTAAGAATGGACTACTTTGTGTAACCGAAAAGAGCATCTTCAAAATTTTTCATTGGAGAATGCTATATGACAAAAAATGTAACTAAGAAGAAAAAAACTAGAAGATGCGACTTTAAAAAAGTGACTAAGGAGGCGAGGCTTTTAAAAGTCCTACGTGAGTCACGGCATCTTTCAATGCGAATGGCTGCTGGGCTTATTAACGTTTCTGACGCCACTATTAATCACGCCGAGAACGGCAGAATGGATCTTAATCCCAAATTTATTTCAGACCTTATTTTTCAATATGGTTATTCCTATGACCAATTTGAACAAATGCTTAACGATGAAATTGAAACTCCTGAAGTGATTCGAGGTGAGTGCATCGAGATTATTAAAAGGCTTGATGCCAATAAATTGAAAAGGATCAAGCTGATATTGGAATCGTTCTAAAATTTTAGGAGTTAGTTATGGGAATAAAATATATTGAAGCTAAGAAAAATTATGAAGTGTCTTATTCAAGAAGGCATCCTGTTACAAAAACGACGATGGGGATTAAGAGAACTGGGATTAAG
>JACMPM010000141.1 GCA_014377485.1 Bacteriovorax sp.
CAGGTATTATTGAAACCAAAGATAAATCTTATCTGCAAATCAAAATTGAAAAATGGAAAAATAATATTTCTATTGGACCTAACTCTGTAATGCAGTTAAATTTTAGCGACGATAAAAAATACACTTTAGATGCTGGATCATGCCGTTGGAAATCATTTGCTCATAGTGAAAGCAAAGGAAAAATTTTCACTAAAAGAGCATCTATGGGTGTTCGTGGGACAGATTTTTACTTAAACTACGCACCAGTGTTAGGTGAAACTGAAATCATTATGTTTGACGGCGAAGTGATGATGGAAAATATAAACGATAAAACAAACATTGCACTTATCAAAAAAGGACAATGGGGTGGAATCGGCGGTCGCTTCGGAGAAAAAATTTCACCGATCCTTGATCTTCCACAAGCTGTGCTAGACGGTACTGAAAAATCTCTCGAATAAAAATTTAAGGTATAATAGATGACTCTGCGTTTAGTTTTTGAATGGCTCTCTTTGTTTCTTTTAATGGGACTTGGTGTTTACACCATGTGGATCATTAAAAATGAAAAGAAAACCTATATAAAAAATGCACGCGAAATTCATTTCAAACATTTTAAACTTTTTACTCCAAGCTGGTGGGGAGAAATTCCCACCAATTCAGAAAACGAATTATGTTTTAAAAGACTTGATACCCGCTACGAATGGGAAGCAAGATTTATCTGGAATCCAATACCTGATAATATGGACCTGGTTGAATTATTCAAGAGTCTTATTCATGCCAGAAAAATCCTTTTCGATGAAGAGACATGCATTATCTATAATCCAAGTGATTTTAAAGTTGGTGAACTCATTACGAGTGGTCGCTTTGAAATGGTCCGCCTCGAAGGAACGGCAACTGCTGACGAACAAGATCGCCTTTACTATGATGCCTTTCTCGTGCGGGAAATTAAGACCGGTGCTTTTCTTTATGCTGAAAGTAAAAGTTCAGTGCTCAACGGACTTATTGAAGGACCATACTTCGAAGAAGTGATGACTAGAATTGAATTAATCTAATATTATTATTTATACTTTTTATATCTAGAAATAAAAAAGGCTCCTTCCGGAGCCTTTTAGTTAGTTTTTCTTAGGTGAGAACATTCTGATTTTCGCAACCAGAAAAGCGATAAGATCTTCGTCAGCTCCGAATACATCATCAATAAGATCACAATTAAGAACGAAATCTTTCATTCTGACTGCAATTTGGTGAAGTGACTCAACCAGGTAAAGGCCTCCGATATTCTCGCCATTAAATGACTTGATAATCTCCTTGCGCGCATGGTTAAACATTTCTGATTCTGTAACGTCTTCTGGAAGATTATCTACTCCCATTTTTTCTTCAACTTCTTCAATCGCTTGTTCGCGAACGTCTTCGTCTGTAGCAAAGCTCACACCGTATTCAGTCGCCATAGCTTCGATTAATTCTTCTCTTCTGGTAACGTGAAATTCGATCAACTTTTTCTCTTTAAGATTGTTGATCGTGTAGCTAGCGAGGGCGCGCAATGTATCAAAATCTGTCTTCATTGAAACCTCAATTAAAAAATATTCTATTTAAGTGTAGCGAGTTAAATTCTATCGCACAAGAAAACTTTTTAATTTCTTGACTTTCTTGCCCCAAAAAATGAGTTTAAAAATACAAATGGAAACAAAAAATAACAATCAAGACCCTAAATCTGAGAGCACAATTAATTTCGTGCCGACCAATTCCGCTCTTTCTTGGGATGAGTATTTCATGCTTCAGGCCATGATTGCAGCTTTTAAATCCAAAGATCCGGCCACAAAGGTAGGCTCGGTTTTTGTCGATAAAAATAATCATCAGATCACTATGGGGTATAATGGCTTTGTGGCCGGAATCGACGAATCAAAAGTTCCTTGGGGTAAAGACAAAAGTGCCCCCCTCGAATTTCAAAAATATGGATATGTTGTCCACAGTGAAGCCAATGCCATTCTTCACTCAAGCCGATCGCTTGAAGGCTCTCGCGCCTATGTCACCCTATTTCCATGCAATGAATGCGCTAAACTAATTGCTTCTTCTAAAGTAAAAGAAGTTGTTTTTCTTTCTGACAAGCATCAAGAAACTGAGAGCAATAGAATTGCCAAAAAGATTTTTGATCTTTCAGGCGTAACCTACCGAACATTAAATTTTCGCCCTGAAATCCTCGGAAATTTAACTGAGCATTTGCAAAATCTTTTAACCGATATTTAATTCAAAATAGTCCTTTCCTAATAAAGATTACTGCTCCTATAATGGGGCGAATCCCAACATTTTATAGTCTTAAATCAGGAGAATCCTTATGAATCCTTTTATTGTCGTTCCAGACGGCTTTGATAAGTCACTTTTTGAAGAGCTAAAAAAAATCACAACTTTAAATGTTCACCCAACTTCTAAAGTCGACCAAGTTGAACTCAAAGCACTTCTTCCAAAAGTAGAGGGATTGATCATTAGATCGGCAACTACTATCAATAAAGAACTTCTCGACCTGGCCCCAAATTTAAAAATCGTTATTCGCGCTGGCGAAGGAACAGATAATATCGATAAAGCATTATGCGCAGAGAAGGGAATAAAAGTTGCCAATACACCAGGTGCTAATAATAACTCTGCAGCTGAGCAAGCAGTCGCCCTGATGATGACTGTCCTTAGAAATACCGCTCTGGCAGACGCTACAATGAAAGCTGGAAAATGGGAGAAAAACTCTCTTACCGGTCTTGAACTTTGGAAGAAAAAAGTCGGAATCGTTGGTTTCGGCCGTATCGGACAAATCGTTGCTAAAAGAATTTCTGGATTTGAACCAGAAATTTTATTCTTCGATCCGGTTTTAATGAGCTCAGACATGCCAAACACAAAAAAAGTAAACGACTTGAAAGAAATTTTTTCTACTTGTGACATCATTACACTTCACACACCGCTTATGCCTCAGACTAAAGGGATGATCACGGGTGAACTTCTAAATCTTATGAAAAAAGACGCCATCCTGGTAAACGCTTCTCGTGGTGGAATTGTGGATGAAGACGCTCTTTATAATGTTTTAAAAGAAAAAAAAATCAGAGGAGCTGGATTCGATGTATTTGCAGTTGAGCCTCTTCCAGCTGATTCAAAACTTTTAGAACTTACGAATCTAGTTATGTCTCCACATGTTGGTGCTTCAACTGAAGAAGCTCAATTCCGCGTAGGCGAAATGGCAGTTCACCAAATCAATGAATTTTTCAAAAATAATAATTTACTAAACGAAGTGAAGGCAAAATAGTTTATGAAAACATTAGCGATTATCGGTTCTCAATGGGGCGACGAAGGTAAAGGAAAAATCACTGATCTGCTCAGTGAAAAATGCGACGTAGTTGTTCGCTACCAAGGTGGAAACAACGCCGGTCACACCATCATCGTCGACGGCAGAAAAATAGTTCTGCATTTAATTCCTTCAGGAATACTTCACCCTCATTCTGTTTCTGTGATTGGTCACGGAGTTGTTTTTGAACCGGAAGCGTTTCAAACTGAACTCAAAAAAGTTGCTGATGCCGGAATCGTTGTAACTACTAAAAATTTAAAAATTTCAGAAAATGTTACTGTTATCACTAGCTATAATAAACTTCTGGATGCTGCCCGCGAATCTCAAGGTGCAGTGAAAATTGGAACAACTGGAAAAGGAATTGGGCCAGCTTACGAAGATAAAATCGCAAGGCGGGCCATCAAGCTAAAAGATCTATTTAATCTTGAAAGCCTAAAAACAAAACTTGCAAGAAATCTAGAAGAGAAAGAAACGCTTTTCAAGCACCGCTACGATATTGCCTTTCCCAGTGTTGATGAAGAGGCTCAAAGACTTTTTGATCTTGGTAAAAACATTGCGCCATTCATGTGTGATACTTTTTCATACTTAGACCAGGCCATTCAAGATAATAAAAAAATTCTTTTTGAAGGTGCCCAAGGTGTTCTTCTTGATATCGATTATGGAACATACCCATACGTCACATCATCTTCAACAGCAGTCGGCGGTATTTATACCGGAGCTGGAATTCCGGAGTCTCATGTAGAAGAAGTTTTAGGAATCACTAAGGCCTATACTACTCGCGTAGGTGAAGGACCTTTTCCAACAGAACTATTCGATGCCATGGGCGAAGAAATTCAAATCAAAGGGCAAGAGTTTGGTGCAACGACTGGAAGAAAACGTCGCTGTGGATGGCTTGATCTCCCTCTCTTAAAATACTCTGTGAAAGCTTCAAACCTAACTTCAATTGCACTTACAAAACTTGATATTTTATGTGGGATCAGTGAATTAAAAGTATGTGTCGCTTACGAATACGAAGGGGCCAGAATCGAAATTGCTTATCCTGGAATCGACTTAACAAAAGCTAAGCCAATTTATAAAAGCATGAAACCATTCGCTGATGATTTTAAAGGGGCCCAGTCTCCTGAGCTTGAGATGTATATTAAAGAAATTGAAAATTTTCTTGGAATTCCAGTCGGGATAATCGCTTTTGGTCCTGAGAGAAAAGAAATCATTTTTAGAAAAGATTATTTTGAAAACGATATTACTCCTGAGCTTGATTTAAGTTCATGGGGAAAACAACCGGGAGTTCTTGAAGGAATTTACCCGCAAGTTGATCTTGAGAAATTGAGTCATCAGAAGACGCATCCTACAAAAAAATAAATCTGACCATATGAAAAAAAGACGTATCTTTGATATCCTGTTAGGCTTAATTTTTTTAAGCCTATTGGGGTTGTACCTTTACGATCATTACCTGCTTCCAACTAAGCCAAAAATTATTGCTCGTCTTAGGTATACCCGTGCTATTGATATTTTAAGAAAAAAAACCAAGATTACAGAAAATATTTTAAACACCACAGCCACTTCAAGTGCCTGCACTTTATTCTTAAAAAATTCTGCAGAAATTTCAATGAATGATTATGCAAATGAATATTTCGATCATCAACTTGATGCTATTTTGAAAACTTGTGCAGGAGCCTTTCCCACGCCTCTGCAGAGTAAAATCGACGACGCTATTTTAAAATGCAAGACCTCTACTCGCGAGCATTTCAGTAAGGAATGTTATGGAGCCTTGATGGCCGCGAAGACCTCAAGTGTAGCAACTGTTATCAAATCAGCTACTGACCCAGATAAATTGGATGCACCCATTTTATTGCAATTGGTTGCCGATAAATTTAATAGCAGCGGATGGATTGAAAATGAAGAAGAAACACTTGCTCTCGTTGATGCTCTTCTCGATAAGGAACCCAGTTATCTCAACGGCTATAAAGTAAAAATGTTACTGCTCACCATGGGCCCACTTAATATTAAAGGCTTATATAAAGAAGAATTACAAGATGCACTTGAACAAGCAAAAAGATTAAATCCTGATGACCCACAAGTTATAGAATTTGATTTGTCCATACGAGCATATACTTTTGGCTTACCAAAAGACGAAGCCGCCGAAGTCAAAAAAGAAGCATTAGAATACATCGAACAGGAAGCTCTCAAGCATCCTAATAAATGGATTTATGATTATCACAAGGCCATGCTTTTATATGATGGTTACGATGTCGGAGATGGGAAATACGAGCAGGCACTTGCCTTGGTTGAGAAGGCATTTAAGAAATTTCCGAATAATGAGCGGTTACAATATACAATTCGTAACTTAAAAGAAGATGATAGAAGCAACAAACATCGGATAAAGAAACCCTTTCTGGAGGGGTATGAGTTTAATTTGGATGATTTATGAGAATTTCACTCGCCACACTGAAAGATTTAGAAAATTTAAATGATAATGACATTCGTCACTTGAGAGAAACTGGATACAATGGACAGCACGCTCACCCCTTTCCGAAAAACTTTCCTTTTGAAAAAGAAAAAATGATGGAACAGAAAATGAAAGGCTGGTCTGCTGAGCTTGGAAGTGTTCATTGGAGTCGTAGCTTTCTTTTGATTGAAAATAATAAAATTATGGGGCATTTGAATTTGAAAAATGTTTTTCTTGGGACTCTTCATCGGGCGGAGCTTGGAATGGGGATTGAAGAGTCTATGCGCGGGCTTGGGGCCGGGAAGTTGTTGATGAAGACGGCGCTAGCATGGGCCTGGGAGCAGGAGTTTTTGAAGTGGATTGATTTGGGAGTTTTTTCGCATAATTTACCGGCAAGGAAACTTTATAAGTCGTTTGGGTTTGTGGAAATTTGTACGGTGGTGGATTTGATTCGGGTTGATGGGGTGTCGATTGATGATGTGAAAATGGTTTTGAAGCTGCGGTAATTTCCAAGTAAAATAATCAGCTATTTTTTTTTACAGGCAAGAAAATCGCTAAGCTGACAAAGACTATGAATTTGTTAGCCTATTATAATGAAAATATTTACCTTTTTAATAAGCTTTTTAATATTCAATTCCTTAATTGCCGGAGAAATAGATGAAGTCCGCGTTTATAAATCTAAACACAAAATGGAAATGCTTGTGCATGGAAAAGTTGTCAAAAGTTATAGTGTAATGCTCGGGCGTGGAGGAAAAGCTCCCAAGAGAAAAGCAGGCGATAACTTAGTTCCCGAAGGCCAGTACATCCTTGATTACAAAAACCCAGAATCACTTTTTTATAAATCCCTTCATGTCTCTTATCCAAATGATGATGACCAAAGACGCGCAAGTGAATTAGGAGTCGAACCAGGTGGAGATATCATGATTCACGGATTTCCTAATCGTCCGTCTCCTTTCTTTAAATTTTTAAAAAGAGTGGGATTGATTAAATTAGTAGACTGGACAGCTGGGTGTATCTCCGTGGACGATCATGAAATGGAAGAAATTTTTAACGATATAGAAGTCCCAATGCCAATTACTATTTATCATTAAAATATAATTTTTAGGTGTAAAATTTATAATATGGATAAAAGAGTTCCTTCATTAGATTTGTTAAGAGCAATCGCAATCAGCCTTGTGTTGCTTCTGCATTGCCAAGAATTCGTAACGGGATTGTCTAATACTTCTATTTATCTTTTTTCTTATGGCTGGATTGGAGTTGATTTATTTTTCGTATTGTCAGGATTCCTGATCGGGAGCCAGGCTTTTAATTCTAAAGAAAACGAATCATCACCAATTATTAAATTTCTAACGAAGAGATTTTTCAGAACGATGCCACTCTACTATTTCATTCTACTCATCTATATTTTCATAAAGCCATTAGTTGGATTTCCCTTTAATGATAACAAAATAAAATTTTTCTTTTTCCTTCAAAACTTTTTCTCACCAAAAGACTTTGTTCAAAGCTGGTCCCTATGTATCGAAGAACAATTTTACATACTATTCTCGGTAATATTCTTTAAATTCGAGTTGAAAAAGATACCAAGTTATTTATGGCTCATGCCTGGCCTATTTTCCATTCTAGTAAGACTCTTTTTTTATCAAAGTGGGATTGAAGCAAATACTCTTCCTACGTCAGCGTACAACTATCAATTCAACTTTTTCGCTCACCTCGATGGAATTGCATGGGGTATATTTTTAGCAAGTACTTTCAATACCTGGTCAAAATATAAAAATAAAATGAATATTCTGGCAGTTGGAATTTTACTTTTAATGATCACTTTGATTTATATTGGTCCAAACAATCTCAATTCAAAAGTTATTTTAAGCTATCAACTATTGGCCATGTCTTTTTCATTAATTTTGGTCGGTCTTTACGATTTTAAAAAAATACCTTTCGGAAAAGTAATTCAGTATCTGGCCACTTGGTCATATGGTATTTACCTTTGGAATAATCTAACTGCCCGCTTTATCTCAAAAGCGCTTTTTGCTCAAAGTAATTTTTTAAAATTTTCAATTTATATTTTAGTCACAGTTTTACTTAGTGCTTTTACTTATTACTTAATAGAAAAACCAACACTAAAATTACGCAATAATCTTTTGAGTAAAATAAAATGAGAAATCTAGGTCGCCCATTGAGACTATGGAATTGGATTTTCCCAGAAGGGAGTTCGCGAATTCATCCTCTTGATGTATTAAGAGCTATAGCGATTATAGCTGTTATTTTTTATCATTTCCCTAAATCTAATACACAAGTTATCTGGAGAGCATTTACTCACTTTGGCAGTCTTGGGGTCGATCTTTTTTTTGTGTTAAGTGGCTACTTGATCGGTGGACAAGTTTTTAATAATATTAAATCTTCCAAAATATTTTCTATTAAAACATTTTATCTGAAACGTTTTCTTAGAACTTTGCCGAGCTATTATTTTATTCTAATTCTAAATATTTTTATAATAGGATCAAATTTTTTTGATTGGAGATATTTTGTCTTTGTTCAAAACTTTGGAGGTTTATATCAATTCACTCCTTCCTGGTCATTATGCATAGAAGAACATTTCTATTTATTCTTCCCTCTAGTCATTTCTTTTTTTTATCAACGTAACAAGCTACAATATTTTCCGTTTTTTGTGCTTGGGCTGATAGTTATGGGCTTCATTTGGCGATATAGTTATTGGAAGCTAACAAGACCAGATTTAGCGTATATTAAAAATGTAACTCAAGGATACGAATACTATTTTAAGTATATTTTTTATCCTACTATAGGTAGACTTGACGGAATCGCACTCGGAACCTTAATTGCCTTTACCAAAATATTTAATGAATCTTTATGGGACAAGCTATTAAGTAAATCAAACTATCTTTTAATCTCTGGTATGGTTCTACTGGGAATTTTAGCTCCGTTGATCTACTTGAGAGTTGGTTGGTTCAATGTTTTTTTTGGTTTTCCTCTTATTTCTGTCGCATTTTCTTTGATTTTAATAAGTGCCACAAGTTCAAAATCAATATTAACCAAAATTAAAATACCAGGCATTACAACTATTTCACTTTTGAGTTACTCACTTTATTTAACACACGTCTGGGCCATTGATGTTGTTCAACGTTTTTGTAAAATTCAATTAATGAGTATAACTTCACCTCTTGCCTATATACTTATGTTAATTTTAGCTTTATTTTTTGCTCTGACACTTTACTTAACTGTTGAGCGCCCTTTTTTACAGCTTCGACATAAACTATTAATTAAGAAAACGAATTAGAAATGAAGAAAAAAATTATTTTAGTAATGATCGAACCACCTTTGCCATTTGGAGGAGCTGCCGCTAGATGGTATTACGTTTTATATACAGAGCTGCTAAATAGAGGCCATGAAGTAATTGCATTTGCCGCATGTTCAAAAATAGACGAATTTGAAAAAGCTAAAAATTTATTTCCTTCTCTTCACCTTTATATGTTTCCAAAAAGAAAAGGATATTTTCATAAAATTAAGACGCTTTTAAGACCTTATAGTTATATGTTTTCGAGTGAAATGCTTAATGATGTTCAAAATGAAATTTTAAAAGGCTGTGACATTATCCATCTCGATCAAATGTGGACCGGCTGGACTGCTCTAAAATATACAAATAAAGCATTGCTAAATATTCATTACCTCACCTCTATAGATTTAGAATTTGCTGTGCCAAAAACCTTGAAAGAAAAATTTACTCTGTGGTTGATGAAAAGAACTGAGAAAAAACTAGTAACTCATTTTAAATATATTAGAGGTATTACTCCAAGATTAGAAAAATCAATATTTTCTTTAAATAACAATGCACAAGTTTATTTCAGCCCTTTCGGAATTGATTCATCTCTCTATGAATATGTTCCAGATAGCAACAGAAAAACTGGGAAAGTAATTTCACTAATCGCATCAATGAATTGGTATCCTGGTAAATCTGCAGCCGATAGACTAATCAAGGAAATATGGCCAAAAATAAAAGAATTAAACCCAGATGCAAAACTCCAGATTGTTGGATGGGAAGCTAGGAAAATATTAAAAGATTACCTGGAACTTGAAGACGTGGAAATTCTTGAGAACGTACCAAATATTAAAGAATATTTTGAAAAAAGCTCATTAATACTTTATGCCCCAACTAGAGGAAGCGGCATAAAAATTAAAATTCTAGAAGCCATGTTATTTGGAATTCCTGTAATAACTACTGAGGAGGGTGTTGAAGGACTAGAATACAAAAATGGTATTCATGCCCTTGTCTCTGAAAGTAATGATGAATTGGCAATATTAGCAGACAAACTTCTTAATGATTATGATTTACAACAGAATCTAAGATTCGCTGCCAGAAAACTTGTTGAGCAACAATGCTCGCCTAAGCATACAGTAGACGAACTAGAAAAAATTTATTCTAAAATAATGTCAAGAAACTAAGACTTACGTTTAAAAACTTTTTGAACTCTATCCAATAATTCTAAAAGCTCTACTTTTGAGAAAAATATTAATGATGATATCGTTAGATAAAAAAATCCGAGAAGCATTCCCTTAATAAAAAAAGCCCCCCAATTGTTTACATCGAAATAGATGCAGTTCAAATTGATCACATATCCTGTTACACTGGCCAGTGCCAAGGGTAGAAACCAACTTAAATGCAGTTTCAATAATGGGATTTGAAAATATTTTTTCATTAATATACTTAGCCAGATTAATGTCACAAAAACATATGTAACTAAACTTCCTGTAATAGGTCCTAAAACTCCCAAATATTTAGTGAGAGCAATACTGAAAACGATATTGACAGATGCCTGGGCCCACATAACAGGACTAATTTTTTCAACAAGCTGAGAATAATTAAAACTCCAACCCCAAAGGCTAAGAATTGGTAGAAAATAAGCATTGAGACAAGCGACCATAGTAAATAAGTGGCCAGCGTATTCCTTTTCACCAATCCAAAGTCGTATAAATGAATGATTAAAAACATAAATGCAAAGAAGTAAAGCAGATCCAAAAACAGCAGTTATCTTAGTCAGATCCATCATCCTTTTACTAAAGAGCTGTATATCATTATTGTGATAAATAACTCCTAAAGTGGACCATGTTGAATTTCCTATATTAAGAAGTTGTGTCTGAATGAGTTGAGGTAGTTTTTGTGTGATAAAAAATGGAACAACAAAACGTGGACCCATAAAAATTGCTATAACCAAATTATCGAGCATCAAGCAAACGCGACCAGAAAGTTCATTTAAAAAATATGAAAGTCTGAGCTTTTTCTGAACAACGTGTTCAGTCGTATCAAATTCCGCATTGTTTAAATCAATATTCACAATAGTTTTGCATAATCTAGAACTAACATATAAAGCAATAACAGTTGCTAAAACCTGACCGCTTAAGCTTGGATAAAAGCGCGAAACAATCAAGGCCATGCTTGTATAAAGCAGAGAATTGAGCAGACTCAACCAATTAACAATGTAATTTTTATGATAAGCTTCTAGCAGAGCCTTGTAGGGATGAAACGGTATCACTAAGAATAAAAGCTGGCTCAATAGAAGTGCCACGATTAAATCGACATGCCCGGTAGTTGATGAAAATTGGTAATAAAACCAGATTGAAAATAACAAAGAAACAGCCACGCTAATAGTAGCAACTTTCTTATAGGATTTTATTCCCCATTTTACAATCGAAGCAATCTTATTGCTTTGAACGGCAGATTCCTTAATTAAAAGACCAAGAAGTGTGCTGTAAAGCCCAAACTCTAAAATAGAGAAGTGTCCAAAGAATTCTATCAGTGTTTTGTAGAGACCAAAATTACTGTCACCAATTGTGCGAATTAAATAAGGAGTAACCAGTAGGCCAACGGCCATGGTGACTATATTTTTGATTCCGCTTGCACCTAAATTAATCAGAGGAAGACGAGCACGATTATTTTTCATTCTTCTTAAAGCCAAGAAGTATAAAAGACATCTTTTTTTCAAGAAATTCTATTGGGTATTCGCTTGTGTCCCAATTTTGTTCTCTTTCTTCAGAAATTAATTCAAAACCATTTTTTTTAGCTTCTGCAATAAGTTGAATAATTTCTTCGCTTGAAAAAATAATATAACTTAAGTTAAAAATTCTGAATTCAGGATCTATAGGAATTTTAGTGGAATGAAAATCTGTTGTAATTAAAACAAGTCCACCAGGTTTTAAAAGATCGGAGCAGACTTTAAAAAATTCAACTTGTTCGAAACCATGTTCAATAACAGAAAGTGCAGTTATGACATCCAAGCTATGAGCAGGAATTGTAGATTTGTAGAAATTTTCCTGCCGAAATTGAATTTTATTTCCATACCAATTGATCGCGCGACCTTTAGTATTGAAATCTGCTGCCATGATATTGCGGTAACCTCTCCACCAAAGAGCCAGAGGTATTTCACAATTATAAGAACCCATATCATAAATATTTGCGTCTTTATTTGGTTTATATTTTTCAATTAATTGAAGAATTGTTAGCACGTCCCATGATTTATTGACCGCAACTTTTTCGGCTGCTTTTCTAAATCTCATGAAATAAAGCATCTGATAAATTCTTCGGGATAGGCCCGTGCTTGAATCAGCTCCTAATTTTTTCAATTGAAATCTTGAATCTTCGATCTGCTTTTTGTTTTTTAATACTTTAATCATAATCTTTACTTTTGATAACAAGCTATGCGGTTTTTAATATAATTATTCCAAGAATAATGATCAGAGAGTTTGCCGATTTCTCTTTGCATATTTTCAAGTGTCTTGGGATTTTCAAGAATTGTTTCAATAATGTTTTTCATTTCTTTAGGATTTTTATAATTAAAAAATTGAATTCCTTTATTTTGAAGTAGTAGATCTTCGGTCAATTCACTTTTTGAAGTTACGACAGGAATCTGATGGGCAATATAGGCAGCAAGAGAACCATTCTTGAATGATACGCCCTCAACAAAAGGTAATAGACCAACGTCGCTAATCTGAATAATCGAAGATACATCTTTTTCATCTAATCTTTCAGTAAAAGTAATTTGATTTTCAATCCCCAATCTTCTAATAAGCGCTGAGAGTTCACGATGATAAGGATTTTTTTCAGGTGTAAACTGACCAATTAAAATTAAGTGGACTTTGTCAGAAGATACATCTTTTACGGCCTGAATCATTTCTTCTAGCCCACGCTCTGCAGTGAGATGACCAAAGTAACTAATATACAAAAGTGACGGATCATATCCTTTAAAGCTTTGTCTAAGTATTTTCTTTAGAGGTGTTTGCTCAATTCTAGTGATATTGCTTGGAAATGGAGCTAGATGAAATTTATTTTTTAAAGACCCAAATCTATTAAGTGCATTTTTCAAGAAATGTTCTGAATAAAAAATTACTTCTTGAAACAAAGTGTATTGAGCGACTCTCCAAAATTTTTTTCCAAATTTTGGCAATCCTTCAGAGTGCAATGTGAGTATTTTTTTTACTTTCTTTGGAAGAAATAAAGGAAGTAATAATATGTATCCTTTATAGGCGTACATATAAGATTCATATTGGACATCCACAACATCAAAATTATTTTCTTTAATCCATTTAGCAATCTTCATTACTTTGAATAAATTCCATGATCCGGAAAAAATTTTAATTTCTACCGAATCTTTAATAATTGAATTTTGATTGGATGTAACCACGCTTACCTTTTCAAATTCTGAAAGTCTCGAGGATAAATTATCGACGAAATCTGCAGCACCGCACGGGTACCCCATAGTAGGAAAATGAGGGCAAATAATACATATTTTCATATTATTTAATGTTAACTCAAAAGGTTATGTTGTCTTTAGGTATTATTTACCCAATTCAGAATTAGTATTTCTTAGGAATTTAAAAGGACTGGTAATGGTCGTCGCGAATAATTTATAAGAGGTTTTTCTATTAAGCGATAACAAAGTTCAGTTGCGGATAATGTTAAGATCATCCATAAAATCAGACTTTGTGAGTTGGATAGAATAAGCCCTCTGGCGGTTAATTCATAAACAAACATCTCTGCAGGAATATGAATCAAGTATAAACCATATGATCTGCTCCCTATCCAGTTCAGAATAGGAGTTATGAATTTGAAATCTAAAAGATGACCTGTATTGAGAACAGATAATAACAATAGGACCCCACTGCATAATTCAAAGATCAAATGGTTGAACCTATCAACTTGAGAATCAACAAAAATTCCTGGAAGAATAAAAATACCAAGCATCGCTATAATTGAAATAATATTGACTTCAATCCTTGATGGTTTGAAATATTCTTTAAAGTTTATTTCACTGCTTAAGAGATAAAGCAAAACACCAACCAAAAGGGCATCAAATCTATTGTGTGAAGCAAACCTTGTCCACATCCAGCCATCCCCTGCTGCACTAATTCCTTCGGGAGCAGGCAGAAATCTTGCTACCAATGCAATTAGAAGTGAAACGATAAGTAGAATCTTTAAACGTTTTTCTGTTTTTGGTACAGCAATGAAAAA
>JACMPM010000142.1 GCA_014377485.1 Bacteriovorax sp.
ACTTCCAATCACTCCGATATAAGGAAAATTAAACAGCGTCATCGCTTCTTTTAAAATGGGAAGATCAAACGCATGCCCCATTGTCACAGAAATTATAAATGTTTTAGTAGATAAAGTTTTTAAAACCGATTTCATATCATCAGTTAGAATTTTTTTTAATCTAAAATGTTCGGGAAGTTTATCCAACCACTCTTGCCTCGGATCTATACAAGTAATATCACAATCAATTTTAATAAGTAGACGAATTAATTCCTGAGACACATGCCCTGCTCCAAACACGGCGATTTTCCAGTCCGAGTGAGGAAGCATTTTCTCAAAAAAAAATCCAACAACTCCACCGCAAGTCATTCCTACATCTGTCTGCAAATTCCATTCAACAAAAAGATGATTGGATTCAAGAGTGAGGAGTTCAATGCCGGATTGAATGGCCTTAGCTTCTATTTTTCCACCGCCCACAGTTCCGTAAAGCAATCCATGGCTTCCAACAATGATACGAGCTCCGACTTCCTGGGGAGCACTCCCTTTTACACTTACCATAGTCACAACAACACAAGCCGTACCGGCTTCTCTCATCCGTGAAAGCTGAATCAATAATTCTTCATTCATAACGAGATAGCTCCATCAATATGACTTCGTTTGTTGCAGGACTAGTAATATTTGGAAGTGTGTTTTTACTTCTATAACTTAAAGCATTTTTAACTGCAGTCCACACTGAGGCGCCTAATAATAAAGGTGGCTCGCCTACAGCTTTTGATCTCAAGACATTTTGTGTGTTGGTATGATTTTCTAGCAACTCAATATTAAACTCTCTAGGCGTATCCTGGATATTGGGAATTTTATAAGTTGTAGGTGAATGTGAAAGTAGTTTGCCATTTTGGTGATAGAAAAGATTTTCAGTAGTCACCCACCCCATTCCTTGAATAAAGGCTCCAGAAACCTGTCCCATATCGATACCCGGATTGATAGGTCTTCCTAAATCCATCAGAATATCTGTTCGCAATACTTTCAACTCTCCAGAGTACTCATCAATTTCAACGATACTCATGGCTGCACCATTAGTGAAATAATTGAACGCTTTTCCGCTAAGAGTTTTTTTATCAAATCCCAGGCCTTCTGTTTTAAAGAAAGCATAACCGCCAAGAGACACGCGATTAAAGTAGGCCATCTTCAAAATCTCAACCCAAGTCATAGATTTGCCAGTTAATAAGTGGCGAACAGTTTCGTTTTCAAAAACTATATGATCTGTATTGACTGCGCCTAAAACAAAAGGTGGAAATTCGTCTTTATCATTTGATGTGAAACCTGAAAAATGCAAATGAGCAATCCATTTTAAGCGTGCCAGAATTTTCTCGCAAGCAAGAAGTGTGGCTGCTCCATTTATATCAGCACCACTCGAAGCCGCTGTTGGTGAAGTATTATGATTTTTTTCAGTAGATGTTGGCATCATCACTACGCTGGAAGCCGGTATACCAAAAGCATAAGCTGCGATTTGCTGCATTTTAGTATTCACCCCCTGCCCCATTTCGGTGGCTCCAGTTGAAACCTGAACTGTTCCATCGAGATGAATATTTACAAGTGCATTCCCTTGATTTAAATGTCTCGCAGTAAATGCAATTCCAAATTTACAGCCTGTCATTGAAAGTCCGCGAAGTTTTCCAGATTCTAGCTGATTGAATATTTTAATTTCAGATGCCATTTTTTTGTAGCTTGAACTTTCATGAAGCTTGTCAAAAATTTCTGGCAACACATTATTATCGACCAGCTGACCATAAGGAGTTTCATTGCGAGAATCAATTCCATAAAGATTCAGTCTGCGAATTTCATAGCTATCAATATGTAGAAAATTTGCCATATCTTCGATGATACTTTCAATCGTCATGTTGCCTTGAGGTCCACCGAATCCGCGAAAAGCCGTATTAGAATGTTGATTGGTTCTAAGTGCAGTACCCTGGATCAAACAATGTTCAAAGTAATAACAGCCATCGATATGAAACATGGCCCGGTCTAAAATAGATGGAGTTAAGTCGGTATAAGCTCCTCCATTGACATAAATTTGAGTTTTAAAGGCAAGAATTTTTCCTTGATCGTCAAAACCAATTTCATAAGTATTTTTACAAGGGTGACGTTTTCCAGTCATCATCATGTCATCATCTTTAGTGAGACATAAACGAGCGGGACGTTTTAATTTATAAGCTACTAGTGCGGCCATTGCTGCAAAATGTGCTGCCTGACTTTCTTTACCACCAAATCCACCGCCCATTCTTTTGACCACGCAAACAACCTGGGAAAAATCCAGGTGGAGTGCGTGAGCAACAACGTGTTGAGTTTCAGTTGGATGCTGGGAAGATGAATGAATTTCCATCTGACCATTTTCTAACGGATAAGCAATACTCGCCTGCGATTCCATATAAAAATGTTCTTGCCCGCCACATTCAAAATGTCCTTTTATTACATGAGGAGATTTTTTAAGAGCACTTTCGACATCTCCTCTTTTAAATGGAGTAGCGACACAAATAAATTTTTGAGCTATAAGTGCTTCATCAATTGTGAGCAGAGCTTTAGTCTCCTCAACTTCAATTTTAATTAATTTTTTTGCACGGTTAATGGCGTCTTGATTCAAACCGGCAATGATACAAATAGGCTCGTCGATATAACCAATAATATCATCGACAAGAATTGGCTGTTCAGCAACAATGGTTCCCCATTTGTTGTGAGGAAAATCTTTTGCAGTGTAAATTCCTAAAATACCTTCTAGTTTAAGAGCTTCTGAAATATCAATCTTCTTCACAATACCTGCGGAAACAGGAGCCCCTAAAACACCAACCAAGACTTCATTTTTAAGCATTGGACGGTCTTCAATAAAAATACTCTCCCCTGTAACATGAGAGATGGATGAATCGTGACGAATACTAATCCCTACACTCATGAAACTACTCCAGTTGAAATTTCGTTATGAAATTTTAAGAAAAAGTTTTGAGCGAGTTTCATGCGGTATTCTTTGCTGGCACGAAGATCTGACAAAGGAGAAATAACTTGCTGAAGAGATAAGGCCACTGCCTCAAAAGTTGATTTCGTAAAATCTTCTCCCACTATTTTAGATTCAATATCTTTTAAGCGAATAACTGTGGCAGCGACTCCTCCGAAACAAAAACGTGCTTTTTTAATAATATTTTGTTCAACTTCGATAATACCCGCAAATGTAACAGCGGAAATATCCAAATCCTTTCTCATCGAAACTTTATAGAGACGAAGCTGCTCATGACTTTTCAATCGTGGTATTTTCACCGAGACTACTATTTCATCTGGCTTCATATCAAGCTTTTTATAACCGAGATAAAATTCACTCATTAAAACTTCACGCACGCCATTTACACTTTGAAGAGCAACAATTGAATCACTGACCATTAAAAAGGGAATGGTATCTGCAATGGGCGAACCATTGACTACATTTCCAACCAACGTTGCTTGATTTTTAATTTGAGGAGACGCAAAAATATGCAGCATCTTTTTTAATTCAGGAATAAAATTTTCGATATAATCTTCAAACTCTGAAAGTGTTGCTGTTGCTCCCACAACAATAAATTCTTGATCGTGAGAGATTTTTTTCAATTCATCGATATGATAAAGTGCCATCGCTTTTGGGGTAGTCATTCGCCCTTTATTAACCACAACTCCAAGATCAGTCGATCCACCAATCAATCGGAGTTCAGGATCTGCAGCTTTCGCCTTAATTGCTTGATCAATACTTATTGGAAGATAAATATTCTGTTTTATCGTTTTAACGCTAAAATTCATATTTACTGGCTTGCCTTTAATTTCTTTCATCTCAACTAGCCAATCAGGATTGTGAAAGCGATCTTTTAGCAATTGAACGTTTGATAAATCAATACTCAGCGCCGCTTCTAAAATTGGTTTATATCCTGTGCAACGACAAAGATTTCCCGTGAGAAAATTCTTTGCTCTTTTTTCTGTGATCTCTTTATTTTCGATTTTTAATTTTTCTGCCATTCCGGCCATGGCACATATAAATCCTGGTGTGCAATATCCGCATTGAGCTCCATTGCAGTCAACCATTGATTGCTGAACGGGATGAAGTTCTGTATCAGAAATTTTTAATCCTTCAACTGTTACAACTTGGGCCCCATCAATTAAATAAAGCGGCAAGATGCATGAGTTTACAGATTTAAAAATCAGCTTTCCATCAACTCCTATGTCACGGGCCAAGAGCACGGTACAGGCTCCGCAATCACCTTCGGCACAGACTATTTTGGTTCCTGTTAAATTGCTCTCTTCTCTAAGAAAAGTTCCGAGAGGCATGAAGGCTTTTTCACCTTCAATTTCATAGCGTTGCTCGTTAATTGTAGTAATGATAATTTGTCTATTTTCCATCTTAAAAATTTAGATTGAAAGACCTCAAAAATCAAACCCAAAACATGTAAAGATTTCATAATGTATTGTTGAACTTTTCAATTTGCATAAGCTTTCCTAGTATCCGGCCATGAAAACATTAATACCTTTTATTCTTTCGTCATTTCTAATTACTTCATTTAGTCAGGTTTTTGCGCTTGATTCTATTCGGGAAATTCGAGTTTTTAAAAGCGATCGACGACTCGAACTTGTCGACGGCGACAACCAAATCCTCAAAACTTATAAAATTATGCTGGGAAGAAGTCCTGAAGGGGCTAAAAAAGAAGAAGGCGATAATAAGACTCCAGAAGGATCTTATGTTCTTGACCTTAAGAGCAATGATTCCAAATTTCATAAATCTTTTCATATTAATTATCCCAATACTCGCGACATTATTAAGGCAAAATTTCACGGTAAAAAACCCGGTGGCGATATTATGTTACATGGATATCCTGATGATTTTAGCGAAATGAGAGATTGGTTAAAATTTGTTCAACTAGATAACAATAATGACGATTTCATCCGTGCAGGTTTAGGAAATTTCGATTGGACTAATGGCTGCATCGCCGTTACTGACGAAGAGATCGATGAGATTTTTTCAATAGTTGATGTACCAATGAAAATTATCATCAATCCATAAATTCTTTTTTAAAATCTATTTAATTGAAATTTTTTACTGAACGATTTCACCGAAGAGTTTTCCATTCTCAATTCCAGAGAGGTAAACTTCGCAAATTTGATTTGAGAGATCCAAGTCAGTTTGAACTTGAACCCGAATATAATTCGATGAATACCCTTCAAACAATCCATATTTATTTCTTTTCTCAAATAGCACTTTAGTTTTTTTGCCAACTTGATCTTCTGTAAATAGATTAAGTTTTGCATCGCCAAACATTAGAAGAGCTTTCACACGTTGTTTTTTTTCAGCATGGTGAATATGGTTATCCATCTTCGCAGCCGTCGTATTTTTTCTCTTAGAATAAGGAAAAACATGAAAATGAGTCAACGGAAGTTCACGAGCTAAATTAAAAGTATTTTCAAATTGCTCTTTTGTTTCACCAGGAAAGCCAACAATCATATCAGCTCCAATTCCAGCATTAGGAAAAGCGGCCATTAATTTATTAATGATCCGTTTGTAATCTGCGACTGAGTACTTTCGTCTCATCTCTTTTAAGATTTGATCGTCACCACTTTGCAACGGAATATGAAAATGATCCTGAACTTTGGGAGAAGATTTTAAAACTTCGATTAATTCATCGGTAATAGTATTTGGCTCAACACTAGATAAACGAAATCTCTCTAATCCATCGATGGCGAGCAGGCTTGCCACTAAATCATGTAGTTTTTCGCCCGAGGAATGCTCGTACTCACCAATATTAACTCCGGTAAGGACTATTTCTTTAAAACCGTTAGAAACGAGCTTTTTAGCTTCTAAGACTGCATCCGATATCGAGATAGCGCGCGAACGACCACGAGCAAATGGAATTATACAAAATGCACACACATAATTGCAACCATCTTGGATTTTTAAAAAAGCGCGAGTGTGAGAATCCGCAACTGTAGTCGCCCCACCAAAAAATTCACCGGACTTATCCACATGAATTTGATTCTCACCTTCTTCATCCAGATAATCAAAAACTTTATATTTTTCCGAGTTACCAAGAACCAGATCCACTCCTTGCATACCTGCAATTTTTTCTGGCTCCATTTGAGCATAACAACCAGCCACTACTATTTTCCCCTCTGGACTAGAGCCATGGGCTTTTCTAATAAGGTTTCTACAAGTTGAATCGGCAGCATCAGTAACTGTACATGTATTAATAAAGACAACATCGGCAGCTTCGCCAAAGTCTACAATGTCATATCCACGATCCTTAAAACCCTGAGCGATTGAGCCTGTCTCTGATAAATTCAGACGACAACCCAATGTATGAAGGGCAACACGCTTATTT
Source organism: Bacteriovorax sp. (assembly GCA_014377485.1). GTDB lineage: Bacteria > Bdellovibrionota > Bacteriovoracia > Bacteriovoracales > Bacteriovoracaceae > Bacteriovorax. The sequence continues at coordinate 6,360 of JACMPM010000142.1, forward strand.
TTAGCTTCAGAATCTATTTTTTCCATAACCGGAACATAGAACGCGCGGAATTGCTTTTCAAGTCATTAAAATGGCCTCGGAAAATTATTCATAAGAATTTTCAATTTTTTATTTGACAAAAAAGGCCAAGAACTTTAATTTGGCATCTCACTTTCGAAACAAGTTTGGTCTCTTAGCTCAGTTGGTTAGAGCATCTCCCTTTTAAGGAGAGGGTCCTGCGTTCGAGTCGCAGAGAGATCACCATTTCGAATGAATTTAGACAATAAGCGCATACAAGTATGCACCCATCGTCTAGCCCGGCCTAGGACACTGCCTTTTCACGGCGGCGACTGGGGTTCGAATCCCCATGGGTGTACCAAATTTAAAGAAAAAGCCTCGATTTATTCGAGGCTTTTTTTTATCCAAAAATTTAAAATTTCAATTATTTAAAAAATGAACTTAATAGCAATTGTCTATGTTTAGATAAGTTTTAACTATTTGAATTATGTATAAAAAATATTATAATTATAAAAATTATGGAGGATATATATGAGCAACAACCCCGTTAAAGATGACAAATCAAAAAGAAATAGAACGAATAAAGATTGGTGGCCGGACCAATTAAATATTGGCGTGCTTCACCAGCATTCACCGAAATCTAATCCTCTCGGAGAGAATTTTAAATATGCTGATGAGTTTAAAAAATTAGATTTGGATGCAATTAAAAAAGACATTGTTGTATTAATGAAAAATTCACAAGACTGGTGGCCTGCAGATTATGGACACTACGGTCCTCTCTTTATCAGAATGGCATGGCATAGTGCCGGTACTTATCGCATTGGCGATGGACGAGGCGGTTCAGGATCTGGGAGTCAGAGATTTCCACCACTAAATAGCTGGCCTGACAACGCCAACCTGGATAAAGCGCGCATGCTACTTTGGCCAATCAAACAAAAATATGGAAAGAAAATTTCGTGGGCAGATTTAATGGTGCTTGCAGGAAACTGCGCGCTTGAATCAATGGGCCTTGGTACTTTTGGTTTTGCCGGAGGCCGCGAAGATATTTTCGAAGCTGAAGAAGATATCTACTGGGGACATGAAGACGAATGGCTAGGCGAGACCCGCATCTCTAAAGATAAAGAACTAGACAACCCCCTTGCAGCGATACAGATGGGTTTAATTTACGTTAACCCTGAAGGGCCAGGAGGTATTCCAGATCCAATCGGATCCGCACGTGATATTCGCGAAACATTTGCACGTATGGCGATGAACGATGAAGAAACAGTGGCGCTTGTAGCGGGTGGACATACTTTTGGTAAAGCTCACGGTGCGGGTCCTGCAAAACACGTTGGACACGAACCAGCGGCAGGAACTCTTGTTGATCAGGGAATGGGTTGGAAAAATGCAATGAAAACAGGTCATGGTGTTGATGCAATTACGAGTGGTATTGAAGGAGCATGGAAACCAAATCCTACAAAATGGGACCAAGGTTATTTAGACATGCTATTAAACCACGAATGGGAATTAACAAAATCTCCAGCTGGTGCTCATCAATGGAGACCAAAAGATCGTGCAACTGATTCGTTAGTTGAGGATGCTCATGTTCCAGGTAAAAAACACGCGCCAATGATGACGACTGCGGATATAGCATTGAAGATGGATCCAGCCTATCTTGCCATTGTAAAAAAATATCATGCTGAACCGAAACTTTTCGCTGAATCTTTTAGACGTGCCTGGTTCAAATTAACTCATAGAGATTTTGGTCCCAAAGTCAGATACCTTGGTAAAGAAGTTCCGAAAGAAGATTTAATCTGGCAGGATCCGATTCCAAAATGCGATTACAATCTCGATGAAAATGATATTAAAACTCTAAAAGATAAAATCGCAGCTACTGGATTGTCTGTTTCAAGATTAGTTTCTATTGCATGGGCTTCAGCTTCTACTTTCCGTGGATCTGATAAACGTGGTGGTGCTAACGGTGCCCGCGTTCGATTGGAACCACAAAATAAATGGGAAGC
>JACMPM010000143.1 GCA_014377485.1 Bacteriovorax sp.
ACCATTGGATGATCTGCCTTGAGTAATCCACCTTTCATTGGCTTCACCCAGACGATATTAAAAACGTTTATGATTCCCCAAGTATTGTGAACAGTAAGGCGGGCCCAAATATGGGCTGCCGTTAGAAGATTCATCAATTTATTTAGTGATTTCATCATTTGCCTCAAGCTAGAGCTTTTTAATATATTTATGAAATTATATCGCGCCAGGTGATTCCATTGGTGGAACCTGTAAACTTTATAGGTCAATAAATCTGAAACTAGCGAGACAAACCTCCTGAATCATCGTATTCTATATCTATGCCAAAACTTTTATTTAAATGGACCTTGCTCTCAATCTTAGTCGGGGTCTTGGCCGGTATTGCTTCTTATACTTTTCTGGTTTCGGTGAACGCGGCTATTGATTTCAGGCGTGCTCATCAATGGATTGTCATTTTCCTTCCTATTATTGGAGTGCTGGTTGCTTGGTTTTATAGTCGCTTTGGAATGGATGTCGATGGTGGAAACAATTTAATTTTAGATGAAATCCATGAGCCTCAAAAACATATACCGCGTAGAATGGCACCCATGATTTTTGTAAGTGCTGTTCTCTCTCATCTGTTCGGAGCTTCTGTCGGGCGTGAAGGAGCTGCTGTTCAAATGAGTGCAGGAATAAGTGATCAATTTTCAAAATATTTTGGTACATATTTCAATAACCGAAAAATTATTTTAATGGTGGGAATGAGCGCTGGGTTTGCTTCTATTTTTGGAACTCCCATTGCCGGAACTATTTTTGGGATGGAAATTTTATTCTTAGGATCGGTTACCTATGAAGCCCTTTTTCCCTGTTTAATAGCTGCAATCGTAGGTTATTTTACAGCATTAGGGCTAGGGATTTCCTACGCTCATTACGGACCGATCGAAATCCCTCCACTTACTTTAGTGAGAATTCTCTCGGCGGCTGCTGCTGGAATTTGTTTTGGATTGGTAGCCCGCTTTTTTATCTGGCTACTGCACTTTGTGAAAGATTTTTTAGCGAAAAAATGTCCCAACCCAATTTATCGTCCATTTTTTGGTGGAGTCATCGTCGTCCTTTGTTTTTATGTTTTTGCAACTGATCGCTATCAAAGCTTAGGTGAAGAGATCATTAATGCTAGTTTTATAAAGCATGTCCTCCCTTGGGATTTCGTTGGCAAAATTTTTATGACCACAATATCAGTTGGATCAGGGTTTAGAGGAGGAGAAGTTATGTCTCTTTTCTATATTGGCGCCACTCTGGGCAATGCACTAAGTTTTATTTTACCATTATCCATTCCCATGCTGGCCGCATTGGGCTTTGTTTCAGTTTTTGCAGGGGCTTCGAATACTCCTATTGCATGCCTGTTTTTAGCCTTGAAGCTCTTTGGTTCTGAGATGGGAGTCTACGCCGGAATTGCTATTGTTATGAGTTATATTTTTTCAGGCGAGCAGAGTCTCTACCATTCTCAACGTAAACATCTTTTGAAAAAGCTATAACTAAATTGTAGTTGATAATGACTATTGTTTAGTTGATAATCTCTTTCATGCTTGAAGGACTTTTTGGAAATAAATCTGCTGAAAAAGTAATGCTCTCCATTTTTATTCATGGTGAAATTCACGCGTCTGCAATTGCTCAAAAACACTGCACAGCTCTCGATCCTATAAAAAAACAACTTGAACGTTTTGAAGAAGCAGGGTTTTTATCTTCAAGGATTGTTGGACGATCAAAACTTTATAAATTAAACGACCAACACCCATTGATTAAGCCCTTGAAGCAACTTTTATCAATTGCAACAAAAGCCACTTATAAACCGATGAACACTCAAATAGGACTATCATGAGTGTCATAACTAAAATTATAACGAAAAATATTTTAAAAAATAAAAAGGAATAATATATGAAATCAAAAAAAATAAAAATTTTGGGAATAGTTCTATCCGTTTTCGTTGTCTTGGTTGGAGGCTTGTTTTACTTTGCTTCAACTAAGCTTCGTCCAGAAGAAATTAAGAAAATAACGATTGAGCAAACAAAAAAGATCTTTCCAAAGTCAGAAGTCACTCTTCAAAATGTTCAAATTGGGTGGGGGTTAAATTTCAATATTAATTTAGAGAAATTATCCATTAAAGCCTTAAAAGATAATCAACAATACGAAATGATGTCCGTTGATCAACTTGTAGTAAAAGTTCCATTGTGGGCTATTTTGACAGGCTCAGGAGTTATCGAAGTAAAGCTAGATGCACCTTTAATGAACTATCATGAATTCACTGAAGGCAATAACTGGACTTATGCTATGGGAGAAAAAACTCCAGAAGAAAAAAAAGCGGAAGAGGAAAAAGAAAAGAAAGAAGGAGCAAAAGCAAATTCAGCTCTTGGCATTTTTGGGAAAAGTAAAATTAATGTGAAACTATCTGACGTTGCAGTAAATTACTCACTTCGAGATTCTTCAAAAGGGGAAATTAAAGTTTCACGTTTTTTAATCAAAGGATTAAATTTCGAATCTTCTACTGCATTTGAAGTAGCTTCTAGTGCCAAATTCGTCATGAAAGATCGGTCGAGTGTTGCTTTTGATACTATCGCGATTGGGGAATTTAATATAGCTGACTTGATGAAAAATGGATCAGTATCTTCTGTCGTTATTATTAAAGTTAATAATATTTCAAAAACTGGCCTTGAGTGGAAGTTCCCAGAGATCACAACGAATATCGATTTGCTTTTAAAGAAAGATGGGGAATTGTCGGGAAAATTAACCACGACGTTTGAATCTCAAAATAAAATAAGTGCTAATTTTAAAATGACTAAAGAAATTGAATTAAATGATATCAATGTCGAAATCATTTTAAAAGATGTTGCTGCCATTATGGGGTTGGATAAATCAATTGATATGTCCAAAGCAAAACTTTCCGCTAAAGGAAATGTTGTTTACGGTGCTGATAAAAAAATCAATGCCAATTTAAATTTTGCTATCGCTCCAGGAATTGTTTACGCAAAAGAAGGGATTGTTGCAAGCACTACAGTTTCAGGAGATTTCAAAGGGTCTGAAATTTCAGTCAAGGTTAAAACCGAAGCATTAGATGGACAGATAAATACTTTTATAACCGGCCAATTTGATCCCAATGAAAAATTTGATATGGCAAAGCTAAAGCCATTTGATATACGAGTTATTGCTGCTGGTATGAAAATTCCAGAAAAAGTTATACGTGCAAAGCTTTGGGATAAAAAATCAGATGAAGCTATAGCGACTGAAGAAGCTAATAAAAAAGCTGCTGCAGCAGCCATTGCAAAAGGTGAACCAACAAAGTCATCAATGGGTCTTCCTCCTTCGAGCGTGAATGTTGAGTGGAGCAATATTAATATTGGTGGCGAAGATTTTGCTGGGCGCGGTAAAATTGTCACAAGTATAAATTCAATTGCCATAGATAATATGAATTTCAAGTTTTCTAAAGGAACGGGGAAACTTTCTCAAACGATGATAATTGGAAAATCTTCAAGTGAATCAAAGTTCAATCTAGAGATGGCCAATTTAAATCTTTCATCTTTTAAGGCGTTCCTTCCTCCTGTAGTTGAAAATTTTACTGGTACATTTACAGGGAAAGTAAATGGTGCAGCCACAATGTTTAAAAATGGTAAACCGGCCTTTTATGATGTCAATGTTGTGGCAGATGCAAAAAAAGGTGAAATTAAGAAGTTAAATATTTCTGATTATATCAATCCGTTACTTGCAAATATACCCGTTGTTAAAGATAAAATGAAAGATAAGCAATTAAAAATTGACGGTAATTTTGAAACATTAACAATGAAAGGTCGCTTCACAAATTCA
>JACMPM010000144.1 GCA_014377485.1 Bacteriovorax sp.
ATCTGAATAGGCCTGTTTTAGGCCTGAATGATGTTGTTGCTTGAAAAAATTAATGATTTAATATACTAAGAAAAAATGGTGCCCGAGACGAGACTTGAACTCGTACGACCGGTTAAAGTCGGCAGATTTTAAATCTGCTGTGTCTACCGATTCCACCACCCAGGCACATTTGGATGCAAAAACTTAAATATCGGCGAACTGTGATTTTGGGAAATTTATGAGAATCTGTCAATTACAAAACATTATTAGATGCATCTTTGTAGCAAGTATTTTTATAAGCTGCTCAACTTCGAAGATCGCAGATAAGCATGATGAGCGATTAATCACCGCAAATTGGCTGAAAATTCCTTTTAGGTTTGCTCTTCGTGATCAGGATGACAATTATCTCACGCATCCTTTCTTTGATATTGATCCGGGATTTAAAAGAGAAACCCGGACTCTGAATTATTTTATTACCACACCTGAAGATAGTTCATACAAATACAATTTTGATTTGTACTCAGGGAAACTCTATAAGGAACGCGATTATTGTCCAGTAGACGATATCTGGGATTTCTACAAAGGTGACGTTTATAAGCCAAATTTCACTCAGGGAATTGTTCCTCGGACCTATGATCAAAACTCAAATCCTCAAAAGATAGTAATCTTTTCTAATAATAGCGAGATTGAAAAATTTAAGTACCTTCCGACTAATTATGATTCTGCCAAAGTTGTGGGGTCGGTCATTTTAGATTCTTGTGAAAATTATCCATGTGACTTAAAAGCGAAATGGACCTCTACGCAGATCCTTTTGGCGGTTAACGCTCATGATGATGGTTATTCTAAAGTAAATTTTTTGAATGAATTAAAAAGTAAAGTCGATTGGACCTATTTTAAATCTGTTTTGGTGAATCAAGATGGTGTTCATCAGATTGGCAAAAGATATTACCCCGCATATCGTATCTCAAAAGAATTTAATTTAGATGACTCAATAAAGTATTTTGAGACCAATTCGACCACCGCCAAAATGGATGAACTGGTAAAATGGCGAGATGGGTGCTTCAAGCTCTACGATGACGTTTGGGCGAAAACTGAGAAAATTAGAAGCGATCAGAATGATCAACAAACAAAATTTTTGAATTTTTTTAAAGAATTTTATACTAAAAACTCTGCGCAGTTTTACAGTTGTCAAAAGCTTGTACGGCCGGCAAATATCAATGATGATGCCAGACGTTTATGGTTTTTTGCCTATATACAGGCCTTCACTAATTTAGAGAAAAATGGATTTTATTTTAGCTGTTCAGATAAAGCTTGGTTTTATAATGCCAAAGTTGATGATGCCCATTTTTTCAATGACCAAAATAAAGAGTTAGCAAGATGTCGCGCCCGTAATTTTGAAATTAGTTTTGACCAGGCGATCAATGGACTAAGTTTAATGAAGAATCAGACCAATAAAAACTTTCGCTTTATTGAATATGACACTCAACGAGGTGGGAGCCATCAAAAGCTCTATAGTTGGGTACCAGAAACGGCTAAAACCTCTGTTTGTAAAAATCCAAAAGACACTATCAAAGAAAAACAGTTTGTTCTATTCCCACAAGACATTGTCTGGCCGAATTTTACGCCTGACGATGACAAGACGATACAGTAAGTAATTGATTTACATTTGAAGGCTCTCTCCCTAAAATATTCCAGAACGAACACATTTTAAAATATTTAGATAGGAGACGATATGTCGACTAATAAGAGACTCGTCAGCCCACTTGCCAGTAGAAGCGAAGAAGATTTTGCGCTCGATCGCTTAATCGTAACAACTAAAGCAGATTCTTTTTTAGAATGGGCCAAACGTTGGGGACAAAGTAATTCATTATGGCCTTTTCCATTTGGGACTGCTTGCTGTGCAATTGAATATATGGCGGTAGTTGGACCTAAGTACGATGCTTCTCGCTTTGGTGCGGAAGTCGTTCGATTCTCACCACGCCAATCAGACTTAATGATCATTGCTGGAACCATCACTGAAAAACAAGCTCCAGTTTTAAAAAGAATTTACGAACAAATGGCCGATCCTAAATGGGTGATTGCAATGGGAGCTTGTGCTTCTTCAGGTGGATTCTACCGCGCTTATCACGTGGTTCAAGGAGTCTCTCGCGATATTCCCGTAGACATTTATATTCCAGGTTGTCCTCCAACTCCGGAAGCCGTTCTTCAAGGAATTATGCAAATTCAAGACAGAATTAAAAAAGGCGTCTCTGCTTATGATGATTCTAAAATAGCTCAAGAAGCAAAACTAGAAAAAGCAGAAGCCTTGGCGAAAGCAGCAAATAATTAATACTAAAAAATAAGTAAATAGGTTTTTATGCAACAAGAAGTAAATCAATTCTCAGTAGATCTGCAAAAAGGTTTCGCTAACAATTCTTATGTCTATAGATTTGAAAACCATGTGATCTTCGCTGGCACTAAAAATCTTTTAAGCACTATGGCCAAACTCAAAGATGAGTTTGGATTCAATATGCTTCTTGATGTTTGTGGAGTGGATAATTCACAAAGACCTAAAGCTGAATGGTCTCACGGTATTCGTTTCGAAGCTGTTTATCATCTTCTTAATATGGATAAAAACGAGCGTATTCGCGTTCGCGTTCCAGTTGATGTTGAAGCAGGCGAAATGGTTCCTTCAGTAATGCCATTTTGGAAAGGGGCAGACTGGTTTGAGCGCGAAGCTTGGGACATGTTTGGGATAAGCTTTATCGGAAGAAAAAAAGAACGTCTTCTTACTCACCACGAATTCGTGGGTCACCCTTTAAGAAAAGATTATTCTGCTACTCACAACCAACCACTTTCAGAATCTCTCGATATTCATTTCGATGCCGATCCTTCAATCACTCCGGAAGAAGCAAGAAAAAGAGAATGGATTAATATTGGTCCATCTCACCCTGCAACTCACGGTACGTTAAGAATCATGGCCGAAATCGAAGGCGAGGTGATTAAAAGATCTAAATTAGAAATTGGTTATCTGCACAGATGTTTTGAGAAAATGTGTGAGAACCATCTTTATAACCAGGTTATTCCTTATACGGATCGATTGAACTACTGCTCTTCACCAATGAACAATATCGGATGGTGTAAAGCGATTGAAGACATGATGGGAATTGAAATTCCTGATCGCGCTAAAGCACTTCGTATGGTTTTAGCTGAACTCTCGCGCGTGATCGATCACCTTGTGTGTATTGGGGCCGGAGCAGTTGATCTTGGTGCCTTAACTTCTTTTTGGTTTTGTTTTGAACAACGTGAAAAAGTTTATGAACTCTTTGAGAAACTTTGTGGAGCAAGACTCACAGTTTCGCTGACTCGTATCGGCGGAATGGCCCAGGAACTTCCAGTTGGATGGGTTACTGACTGTTTAGAAGTGGTCAAAATTATTTCAAAAAATATTGAAGAAGTTGATCGTCTGCTTACAAAAAATAAAATCTTTGTTGAGCGAACAAAAGTATGTCCAATCAGTGCAGAAGACGCCATTGCCTGGGGCTATACTGGTCCGTGCTTAAGAGCTGCCGGAGTCAACTACGATATAAGAAAAGCGAATCCTTATTATTTTTATAAAGATGTTGAGTTTGAAATTCCAATCGGACAAGCAGGGGATAACTACGACAGATACCTGGTTCGTATGGAAGAGATGAGACAATCTCTACATATTGTTAATCAAGTATTGCAAAATTTGCCAAGCGGTCCATTCCAATCTCTCGATAAGAGAGTTTGTATTCCACCTAAAAAAGAAGTTTACACAAATATCGAAGGATTGATGAACCACTTCATGCTTATTATGAAGGGCGTACGTCCCCCAGTAGGCGAAATTTATTCTGCGACAGAAGCTGCCAATGGAGAGTTGGGCTTTTATGTTATTTCTGACGGTGGACCAAATCCATACAGAGTAAAGGTTCGTCCACCATGCTTTGCAATTTACCAATCTTTTAGCGAAATGGTTCAAGATAAAATGATTTCAGACGCCGTAGCCGAGCTTGGTGGGATGAATATTATTGCGGGAGAGTTAGACCGATGAGTACAACTGAAACTTTTGAATTCAACAAAGATAACCTGGCCACCTATAAAGAGTATCTCACTCGTTACGACGATGTTGAGTCAGCACTACTTCCAGTTTTGCATCTCGCTCAAGAACAAAACGGATGGCTTCCAGATCATGTCGTTAGTTACATAAGCCTTTTAATGAGTATTCCAGAAATTAAAATCAAAGAAGTTATTTCTTTCTACGATATGTTTTATGACGTTCCAGTTGGAAGAAATATTGTTCAGGTTTGTACCAATATCAGTTGCTCAATGTTCGGCGGAAGAGAGATTTATCAAGGCTTATTAAAACATTTTGATACAGGTTATTTAACTCCGACAAGAGACGGTCGAATTTCATTGCAGAAAATGGAATGTCTGGGAGCCTGTGAACTTGCTCCTTGTATGAGAGTTAATGATGATTTCGTAGGGAATCTTGATTTAACAAGTGCTATCCAAAAACTAGAAGAACTTCCTTAGTAGGATAAAATATGAAAGACACTGCCAACAATAAAGACTATGCCCTATTAAGTTATCACCATATTCCTGGTGTCCATAAAATTGAAATCTTCGAGCGCGCGGGCGGCTATGAAACAATGAAAGAATGTTTCAAGAAAGAGCCCGAAGCGATTAAAGAAGAAGTCAAAGCTTCAGGCCTCAGAGGCCGCGGTGGAGCTGGATTTGCTACAGGTGTGAAGTGGGGATTTTTTACAAAAGATCGCAAGGCGATAAAATATCTTTTATGTAATGCCGATGAATCAGAGCCTGGAACTTTTAAAGATAGATTTTTAGTAGAGCGAAATCCCCATATCCTCATAGAAGGAATGATTATTTCTGCTTGGGCACTGGCAACTCAAAAAGGTTATATCTATATTCGCGGTGAATTTTATCAGCAAGCTGTGATATTAGAGCGTGCGATTAAAGAAGCTTACGCCAAAGGATATTTAGGAAAAAATATTTTAGGATCTGGATTTGATTTTGATCTCTACGTTCACCGTGGAGCGGGTGCCTATATTTGCGGAGAAGAAACAGGAATGATTTCATCTCTCGAAGGAAAAAAAGGTCAGCCAAAATTAAAGCCGCCATTTCCTGCGATTAAAGGTTACCGTGGACTTCCGACGATGGTTAACAACGTCGAGTCTCTCGCTGCCATTCCATGGATTATGAAATACGGTGCTCCTGCTTATAAACAGTGGGGAACTGAAAAGTCTCCTGGAACCAAATTGTTTTCAATTTCAGGTGATGTTAATAAGCCGGGAGTTATTGAAGTTCCGCTTTCAACATCACTAAAAGATATTATTGAAATTCACTGCGGTGGAATGAGAAACGGAAATAAATTAAAAGCGGTTATTCCTGGTGGATCATCAGCTCCAATATTTAATGCAGCAGATTCGTACCTTGTAAAAATGGATTATGAAGATGTAGCAGCGAAAGGATCAATGCTTGGTTCTGGTGCCATTATTGTTTTAGATGAAACTCGCAATATGGGTGACGTTTTGAAATGGACTCTTGAATTTTATCACCATGAATCTTGCGGACAATGCACTCCATGCCGCGAAGGAACTGGATGGTTAGAAAGTGTATTCAAGCGCAAAGAAAAAGGCCAAGCCCATATATCTGATATTGATCTTCTCGATAAAACTGCCAGTTCAATGAGAGGTCAGACTATTTGTGCCCTTGCTGACGCTGCAGCGATGCCGACTCAAGGAATGATCAAGGTTTTCAGAGAAGAGCTTGAGGCCTATGTAATGACTCCTGCAAAAGTAATGACTAAAAAATAATTAAGAGACAAAATTATGACTGAAGTATTAAAAACAGAAAAAGTAAATTTAAAGTGGAATGGAATTGATATCCAGGCCGAAAAGGGTTCAAACCTATTAAAAGCTGCACTTGATAACGGCATTGAAGTTGCCCATTATTGCTACCACGCGGGTCTTTCAATCGCTGGTGTTTGCAGAATGTGTATGGTTGAACAAGATGGAAACCCAAGAGCATTCCCATCATGTAATGCAACTTGTGGCGAAGGAATGGTTATTCGCAACGACACTGTAAAAATTAAAGCTGCAGTAGAGTCTACATTACAATTTCATCTTCTGAATCACCCACTTGATTGCCCCGTTTGCGATCAGGCCGGAGAATGCGGGCTTCAAGATTATTATATGAAGCACGGACAATACGATTCTCAAATGATCGATAAAAAAGTTCATAAAGCTAAAGTTCAAGACATTGGTAAAAATGTCATGCTCGATGCCGAGAGATGTATTCTTTGCTCTCGTTGCACTCGATTCACTGAAGAAGTGACTAAGACTAATGAATTGGGAATTCTAAACAGAGGGGATCACGCAGAGATCACTGTTAATGAAGACCTTAAAAATGATTATGCTCAAAATTTAGTTGATATCTGTCCTGTAGGGGCGTTAACTTCAAAAGATTTCCGCTTTAAACAACGTGTTTGGTTTCTAGATGAAGTTCAAACAACATGTATCGGTTGTGAGACAGGATGTTCGGTTAAAGTTTCTCAAAATAAAAATGGCGCTTACAGAGTGAAGCCGGTTTACGATCACGATGTAAACGGTCATTGGATGTGTGATGATGGGCGTGTTATTTATAAACATGTTTCTTCGCCTACACGTCTTCAAAATGCTTCTGAAAACATCAACGGTCTTTTCGTTCCAGTTGCTGAACTTGGTGTTCAAGCAATAGTGAGAGGGAAAAAACCTAAGTATATTCTCTCTACTGGATTAACGCTAGGAGAGTACGCTGGCTTTTTTAATGCGATCAAAGGATCTAGAGCAGAAGTCGCACTTTATACACTCCCTAATCTTGGTCCTGAATTTGACGGAATTTTAAGACGTGGGGATAAAAACGCTAATTTAAGAGGCGCAAAAACAGCGTTCGATCTTGCGGGATTCGATTCAACACAGGCAGGACTAGATAAAGTTCTTAATTCAATATCAAGCAGTGATGTTGTGTACGTTGTGATACCTGAAATCCTTTATAATGAAGATCACTTCAATACTTTGATCAATAAAGTTGAAAAGGCCGGAGTCCGTATAGCTTTAACTCCGGGTGAGACTTTATCTTCTCTACGCGCTTTTAATTATCTTCTTCCAGTTCCAAGCTTCTTGGAAAAAAATGGTGAGATCCTAAATTATCAAGGTGCAAAACGTACTCTTCGTGCAGGACTTTCTTACGGTGAGACTTCTAAAGATGTCTCTTATTACGGGAAATGGGTGAACGTATGATTTTAAAAGCTGATTTATACCGTGAGCACGGTTTTTTAAAAGGTCTTTATCTTGGTCTTAAGGTCACGATGCTGTCTATGCTTCGAAATCTTTTTAAGCATGACCGTATGACTCTAAACTATCCGGAAGAGAAGTATTTCTACTCTGATCGTTTTAAGGGAAAACATGTTTTAACTGTTAAAGAAGACGGAACTCTTCGTTGTACCTCATGTATGTTGTGTGCAACTTATTGTCCTGCAGAATGTATTCATATTGTAGCGGCAGATGACTCTGATAAAGAAGTTGAAAAAGCTCCAGTATCATTTGAAATTGAAATGCTTCGTTGTATTTTCTGTGGTTTTTGCGAAGAGGCCTGTCCAGTGGATGCTATTCGCTTAACTAACGAATATGAAATGTCGGGACACGCTGAACAAGAGTGGGTTGCTGATCATTACGAACTGGCCTTCAGGAAATCTCTTAACAATGGTAAGGGAATTGTTTCTACAGTTGATGATAAAGACCGCTTAAAATTAAGATTATAATTATGTTATGAAAGAACTTAAACGCTGTTTTTGGGTAGATCTCAAAAAAGATTTCTATGTCGAATACCATGACAAAGAATGGGGCGTACCTGTTCACGACGATCAAAAGCATTTTGAATTTTTAATTTTGGAAGGGGCCCAAGCTGGTCTTAGCTGGGTAACAATTCTCTCTAGAAGAGAAGCCTACAGAAAAGCTTATAATGACTTTGATCCTAAGAAAGTCGCGAAATTCACGGCCCAAAAAATCGAAAAGCTGATCGGGAACGTTGGTATCATCAGGAATAAATTAAAGATTCACTCCAGCGTGAGCAATGCAAAACTTTTTCTTGAAATTCAAAATGAATTTGGATCATTCGATAAATACATTTGGAGTTTTGTTGGCGGCAAACCCATCATTAATAAATTAAAGAGCAGAAATGATTATCATAGCACTTCAAAAGAGAGCGATGCACTATCTCTTGACCTCAAGGCCCGCGGTTTTAAATTCGTAGGCAGCACAATTATGTACTCTCATATGCAAGCATGCGGACTTGTTATGGATCATACGGTAGATTGTTTTTGTTTTAAAAAACTTAGTTCAAAGCAAAAATAATTTATTGATACACTAATTCTTTCTCGGTTCTTTTTGCAAATAATTTGCTCCAATCTTCAATAGTTTTTTGATCAAATGAATGATCTTTGTTCCCTTTTAAATAAAGAATAAATTCTGCTGGTGAATTCTTGTAAAGTGACATAATCGCTATATCATCTGGCTTAATGGCAACAAGACCCATGGCCCGTGACTCTGGCCAGTGAATATTTCCATAGCTGTAGGCCACAAATTCAGAACAAGTAAGCTTGTCACTGTTTTGAATATTAAAAGTAAAGTCGTAAGTCTTGCCAAATTGCTCAGAAATTTCTTCATAAATTTCAGCCGAATCAGTCAAGGCATTATTCATTCTTGTAACGGCAATTTCATCTAAATTAATAAAATGCTCAAGACTTTCGAAATTAATTCCATTCTTTCTAAATTCGATAATATTTTTTCCTTCTTCAACTGGTTTTCTAAAAGGTTTGAAAAAATCTTTATCCCAAATTCCATTTTCAATTAATTCCTTTTTAGTTCCTAACCAAACTGCAACATGCCCCCAATGCCCGGGAATAGTATAATTTGTTAAAGTAAAAGTTCTTTTTTCATAGATCAAGTCTAGAGGTTTTAGTGTTGCTTTTATTAAATCTAATGCCTGGGTATTTCCATTAATTCGACCATCTCTCCATTTCAAATGATCAGAAATTAAACCCCATGCTCTCGTGGCACCTGATAAAATAGTAGTCGCTCCATTTAAACCAAAGTCTGCTACATTAATAAAATGTCCAACATCATGAATGTCATCTCTGATTACTAAGTTTGAAGGTAGTGAAATTTTCTCTTCACTCATTTTTTCCATGAAGTCGCTAATAACTTCTTCTGAAGTATAGTGATCGTAGAGCTCTTTTAATTTTGTTAATTGATATCTTGGCAAAGTCGTAAAATTTAAAATAATTCTTCTTAGTTTAGTATCCTTTAGTGCCTGAAACCCGAGTTCAGTAAAATCATAAATTGCTACTGCTGATCCATAGAGTTTAGGAGTGCAAGTCGAAATTCCATCAACGTCTTTATACATATTGACAGCTTTAGCGAGATGAAGAAAACGATTGGTCAAAATCTTTTGAAGCATTTTAATTTCGTATGCGGTAAGTTCAATACTTTTTTTAGTCACGAGTGTACTAATAAACTTCTCACTCGATTCTACTATCGAGACATGATGGTTTAAAACTTCATCACAAGATTCATTGCTTTTAATAAATTCAGAAGACATCAGCTCAATTTGTTTAAGCGGATCAATCGGAGTTTGTAAATCTGCACTTAGTGCAAAAACATTACTATTAAAAAATATGGCGAGTATGATCACCAGTTGTTTCATGCTTATCCCTTTACAGAAATATGTTTGAGGCCTTCATAATATTATCAGAATGTGGACCAGAGACACGTTTCGTATAAATTATACAAGCATGCTAACTATTTAATTTTATTGAACTATTTTAGGGTTTAAGAGAAAAGTCCAGCATTTTTAAGAAGGTCGCACGGGGAATTTCAACGCCCCCTAAACTCTCAACCACGGGGGTGACCATTTGTGTAT
This sequence comes from Bacteriovorax sp., assembly GCA_014377485.1. Classification (GTDB taxonomy): domain Bacteria; phylum Bdellovibrionota; class Bacteriovoracia; order Bacteriovoracales; family Bacteriovoracaceae; genus Bacteriovorax. Next base: position 9,961 of record JACMPM010000144.1, read on the forward strand.
CAATCCAGCCGATGTCTCGCTGCTTAAGAAGATAAAGGAGTGATACTAAGGCCACTTTGGAAGCGTTGTCTTCAAGATGGAACATAGACTCGCCAGAATAAAAGCGGTTGATACAAACACCGTAAACTCCACCTACCAAGCGGTCTTCTAAGTAAGTTTCGATGGAGTAGGCATAACCCAGATGATGCATTTTTATATAAGCATCAATGATTTCCTGATTGATCCAGGTAGAGGCCTGATCAATTCTTTTTACCCTTGCACAATTCATGATGACAGCTTCAAAATTTGTATTAAATTTTACTTCATACGGATTTTTTCTAAGAAATTTTCTAAAACTTTTTCCCATATGAAGTTTATCAAAGGCAAGAATTCCTCTTGGATCAGGAGAAAACCAGGCGAGTGGATACTCATTAGAAATAGGCCAGGGAAATATTCCTTGGGAATAAGCTAGGAGAAGAGAATCGATTTCAAGATCTCCACCTACGGCCACCAGGCCATGTTCATCTGCGGAATCAACTGGGGGAAATTCTGCTATCGACATAGTTAGTGGTCTATCCCCATTGCTTGAATCAGAAAAGTTGAAAGGGCATTGGCCACCAGGAGTGTAGTCTCAGGTTCAATTTGTTTTATTTGTGGAGGCTTTACCATCGGCGCAATTTCTACAATATCACTTCCTGTAATTTTAAAATTCTCAAAGAGAGTTTGCATGATAACCATCGGCTCGTGTGGAGAAAGTCCACCTGGTTCAGGTGTGCCCGTAGCACCAGCGTATTCCTGGTCCAGGCAATCAATGTCAAAACTAATATAGATTTCTTCGACACCTAATTTTTTTAAGTGAACGACAATTTCATCGGCAACCATGTTCGGGCCAAGATCGAAAACTTCCTGCGCCCAATATTGAACGTGCCCGAATTTTTTCTCCCAATGACCGCGTTCTTTTCCACTGGCGCGAATTCCAATTTGGATTAGGTGCGATGCCGATTCTAGAAAAGGTATAATTTGTGACGTCCAGGTTCCAAAACATATATCAATTCCCATTCGCTCTTCTAACAAATCAGTATGGGCATCAAAGTGAATCAATGCCACTTTTTTCCCTTGAGCTTTTTTAGCCTCGAGATAAGCTCGGACCATGGGATAACTCACCGAGTGATCTCCACCAATCATAAAAATTGATTTTGATGGAAACTGCTGATGAAAATTTTGAGCAAAGTCATAGGCAATTGAAAGTGGAGAGACTGGTAAACTAATAGTCTCACTCTGAAAAAGAGCGAGTCTGACTTTTTTGATGGTTTCATCGTTTAAGTATTTATCGTGCAAGAGTTGAGGGACAACTCGTATATCGCCTATATCATAAGCACGCAGGTCTTCGCGAGAATTTATCAGACTCTCTCTTAAATAAAGTGGTCCCCAGTTTGCGCCTCTTTGAATTCCACCTCCACAGTCCGAAGGAATTCCAAGAATCACACATTTAGAAAGTGGAAGAGTTTTATCCAAACTCTCCTCCCAAATAGCTCGTACAATGTTCTCTTTCACAGCATCGGGACCAAACATTTTTTTGTGTAAATTGATTCTCTTGTCACTGGCAGCATGAACCGTAAAAACGCCTTCACCAGGTGGAGTCATGTACAATTTTATTTTTGATATGAATTCATTGCGAGAAGGAATCGTAGACATAATATTCTTTCCTAAATTATTTAAATTAAAAAATTCTGACCCTGGAGTCGATTTTTTAAAATCATAGTTTTGTATTTATTTTCAAATTCAAAATTTTCCATTTTCATAAAATCAAAAATAGTCTGAGCTTCAAAATTAGCCGTCGTTAAATCTATCTTTTTATAAACTCCAGCTAAATGGGAACTTAGAAAAATATTCTTTATCTGACTAAATTGACTAAAATCTGCTGGCTCTTTTTCAAAGACATCAAGTACGGCAGAGGCATCTGGTCTTATCGTCAGGACGTTCAAAAGATCTTCTGTATCCACTAGGCTTCCGCGAGCGGCATTGATTAAAAGAAAGTCTTCTTTCAATTCCAAAAGCATGGCCTTATTAACCATCGAACGATTTTTTATGTTCAAACTACAAATAGGAATAAGTACGTCGATATTGTGTAAATCCAGATTTGGAAATCCAGCAAAAGGATCAAAGATCCGCACCCCAGCCACTAATGGCACCAAACTCTCTCTTAAAATAGACCCAATATGCCCATACCCCAAAATCAAAATATTCAATTCAGACAATAGCCTCCTCGGCCATTTCCGTTCCTCATTCCAAGTCATCTCATTAGGTATAGCCGAGTAATGAGACAACAAGGCACTAAGAATATAATTTGCAACTGCGTTTGCTCTTATCGGATTGCCAATCACTATTGGAAACTTAACCTTCGATACAAATTCAGCAGGAAAATTATCATAACCAGAATTGGGATGAATCATGAGTTGACACATTTCTAATTGTTCTTCAGAAATGGTCGCCAGGTCTGTATGTGTGTTAGTGATTAAGACAGAAGCGAGTTCGTTTGAATTTAACGGGAGCATATCAGATCCCGTTAAATTATAAATTGTCTCTTGTTCTAATGTTGAAAAATCCTTCGAGAAATATGGAGAGCTACTTATTCTTTTAACCGAAAATTTAGAGAGCAGCTTTTTCTTCATAAAAATATTCTTTATAACTCGTTTTACATAAACGTCTTGGATCCAGTTGCCCGTTTCTTTCATTGGTTGGTGCTGATTCGACTTTTACATTATAACATTTGGTCTCTTTTTTCCAGTAACTATTCGTCGTATCCTGCTGATCTTGAATTGGACTTCCATCACTTGCGCGTAACTCATAGTCTAATTCGTCAGCAATATAACTCATATTCACCATCTCAATTCGGTGAGATTCTTTTGAAACCATGAAATTCTTAATTTTAAACTTGGTATTTTTCTGGAAAAGTATTTCTGCCACGTCATCTGGCGTAATGGTTGCTCTTCCGAGGCGGTATTCAGTAGGCCAGTGAACATTCCCAAAAGTGATGTAAATTAATTCTGAACAAACAATTTTATCCAACGTCGAAACATCAAAATTAAAATCGTATTCTTTTCCAATTTGATCCATTCCACGAGTAATCTCTTCAATCAACAAGCTCGGATTACTTAACCCATCAACTTTTGTCATGATGGTTAATTCATCAATATTCATAAATTCTTCAATTGAATTGAGGCGAACTCCTGAGCGAACTGCTTCGAGGATAACTCTACCAGCTATAATATCTTGCTGATAAGGAATAATATCCGGATGGTTCCACATATCGATGGCCTCGAGCTGCTCTTTTGTTCCCAAATAAATTGCAACGTGACCGTAGTGACCTGGAATAAATTTATCAGTCAGAACAAATGGACTTTTTTCAATAAGAATATCCATCGGCTGAAGATTTTCAATTGCAATTCCTTTCGCAATATCATTTTTATATAAATAACCTTTTCTCCATTGAATTGATCCAGCGATATTACCAAAAAGACTACTAAGTGTACCCATTACATAATCAAAGGCATTAAGAAGTGAGTCGACAAAAGTAAAGTTTTCAAGTTCAAATTTTGTTTTTCCATGAGCAATCTCAGTTGCCGTTTTATTAGTAGCAAAAGTATCAACTAGAATAGAGGCTGCGGCCTCATCTACAAGGGCAGCTTTCAAATCAACTTCGATAGAGCGAACTAAATTTATTTGTTGGGAGAATTTTAAGCTCTCTCCAATCTCTACTGTGTACTTACTCATTTTGATCAGGTCATTTATAGTTTTGCTCGATCCTTCACTATTAGAGCTCTTATCAATAAGAGCATTTTTTGCGATTCTTCTAAATACGCCTTCATTTTCATAAATTAGTTTATGAATCAATACTAAGTGATCCAGCACTAAAAGATGGCCAGAGAGCCAAATAAGGTGAGCCTTGATCAGCGGCATATTGCGGTCTTCTGCTGCAAAAGTTTTAGACATTTTAAACCCACCAAAATCGTAAACTTTTGAAAAATCTAAAATCTTCTTATTTATTTTATAATAAACTGTGATGGTGTGGCGGAGATCAAAAAGCTCCTTTCCAGACAGAGTATCTTGATTTTTAACTTTTGTTAAAAGTGAGTTTATAAAATCGACATCATAGGCCTTGAATTCATTGAAGCTTTTTAACAGCTCTGAGTAACTATTAAGATTTGAATTCACATCGCGCAAAGGATTTTGGAATTTAATAGTAATGCCATCAAGTGCTTTTTCGGTTTTATCTAAAGTACTAAGAGTTAATTCGTCTGTAGATGAGGCCTTTGCCTTGGAAGGGCTCCAAAGAACTAAAGAGGACATTAGCAAAATGCTTAAAAAATTCATTTTTCTCTCCAGGCGATTTAGTGTAAATTCTACCTAGAAACAGAATTGACACAATCAGTCCTGTAAAAAGTTCACAATAGTTTAAGTGTATGTAAATTTGGATAAATAGCAATGATTTCGATAAAATCGACTCGTGAAATTGAATTAATGAAAGCGACCTCTGCCTTGGCGGCAAAAACTCTCGAATACATTGAACCCTTTGTCGTTCCAGGGGTGAGTACCGAAGAAATCAATAGGCTCTGCCATGAATTTATAACAAAGCATGGAGCCTATCCTTCACCTCTTAATTACCACGGGTTTCCAAAGTCGGTGTGCACTTCCTTGAACGAAGTTATTTGCCATGGAATCCCCAACAAAAATGAAATTCTTAAAGATGGAGATATCCTCAATATCGACGTCACTACTTATTTAAATAAATTTCACGGCGATACCAATAAAACATTTCTAGTGGGGAATGTTTCTCCCGAAATAAAAAAATTAGTTGATGTTACATATCAGTGTATGCGTGCAGGAATTGAGACAGTAGTACCAGGTGGGCATATTGGCGATATTGGTGCTGCCATTCAAGAGATCGCTCGTGCTAATGGTTATTCTGTAGTTGAAGATTATTGTGGTCACGGCATAGGCAGAGAATTTCACGAAGCTCCACAAGTAGTTCATGTCGGAAAAAGAGGAACAGGTCCTGAGATGAAGCCTGGAATGACTTTTACCATCGAGCCCATGATTAACCTAGGCCTTAAAGAAGGAAAACTTCTAAAAGATGGATGGACTGTTGTGACTCGCGATAAAAAATGGTCGGCGCAATTTGAACACACTATTTTAGTGACTCCAACAGGTCATGAAATACTGACTCTGCGATCAGAAGAAACGGCTTAAATGTCGAATGCAGAATCCTCTTATAAAAATTCAGAAGGTCAGGATCTAAAACTTTTTTTAGATATAGACCTAAAGTCCGAGCGCATACAGGATTTTTATTACAAAGGTAGTTTAGAGTCCAGATACGAGCGCGAGCTAGAAGAATTAAAATCAAAAATTTTAAATCAGTCTTATACAATTGCCCTGAATTTAAAACGTGAAAATCTGAATCATGAAGTCTTGCTCAAGAATGGTGCACGTCCTCTGGCCTCACTATCTTTATGGCTTACTCATCAGGCAATTGAAGATTATCTGGGCACGACTGCTACTTTGAAAGAGCAACCTGATCTATTGTGTTTGTGTTTTGGGATTGGAAAAACAGAACTCAAAAAACAAATTCTTATCCGCTCGGATTACGATCTCCCGCAAATTATTGCCGAGACTTTTGCGACCTCAGCTTGTGGCAGTTGCCGGGAACCAATCTTAAAAGCAATTAAAAATTTACGAGAAGAGCACGGACTGATCCAGGGACTCACTCATTCTCAAACCAGAGTTGATAAAGCGGGGAACTGGATAAAAATAAAAGACATGTATCCAAGTGATCTCATTATACGATTGGATGAACTAAAAAATAGCTGGATGAAACGAGAGGGGATTTATGATCAATTTCAAATAGAGATCATCAATATTGAAGGCCATCATTTATGGTTGAAGGTATTGCCCTCAAAAGATTCTGATCGCAATGAAAAAGTATTAGCTGCCTTGAGCGATTTCTGGCGATCAGAAATTGGTGCTCTCTTTTTTCTTCACCTTGCGTCTTGAACGGCCGGCCGCCAGTCGGTCACAATTTTCTTTAATCGAATTAATGTTTTGAAGTTTAGTAAAAATTTTATCAATTCTACTTTTATCTCTAAGCACTTCATGGGTGCTCATTTCTTCTTCCAGGTATTTTAAGCGCTCATTAAAAACGGCTATCTCAGGGATAGCTTTTGCCAGGCAATCCGATGTGGCCATCTCGCTTTGAAGGCCAGAAATATACTGAATGAAAAATCTTGGGACTTGTTTTTGAAATTCGTTGATATAGCCCATTTTAAAAGGTCGCATAGTAGGGTCAACTTCCGAAAGAGAAAGGTCGTAGATGTCGCTTTCTTTGAGTAGCAACAAGCGCAATAGCCCAACTGAAGGCGAGTGCTTCTTGGAATTGCAGATTTCATCTACAAAATTCTTTTTCAAGGCAATATCGTTTGAGGTGGCAAGTTCATTGAGGAACTCCTGATTGAGTCTATAGAGAACTCCTTGAGATTTTTCCTTATGAAGCAGGCTTTCTTCTTTTGCCAGGCATTGCAACAGCAAGTTAGGAGCAGCTTGGACCGGAGTACCATACGAAAGAGATACGATAAGAGATGAAATGAAAAGCAGAGTTCGCATAAAATGATTCCATTTTTAAAGAAACTTTTAATGAAAATTTAAAAGAGCATTTTTTTACAAACACACACTCTAAGTATATAGTTCTCCTATAAAGACAGCAATAAAAAGACGCGGGGAATGCACTTGAAAGAAATGAGTTTTTGGGAACACTTGGAAGAGCTCAGAAAAACCGTGATCAGGATTGTCGCTATCTTAGGTGTAACCTTCATTGTGACATCTGTTTACGTAGATCAAATCACTGAATGGCTTTTAAAACCATTGCGTGACTCTCTTCACGATACCAAAGCTGGTATAATCGTTTATCACAGCATCTTTGAGAAAGCATGGGTTCAGGTTGATGTAAGCATCTGGTGGGCGATTATGATTTCTTCGCCGCTTTGGTTTTATCAAATTTGGCGATTTATCAGACCAGGTCTGCACCCTCACGAAGTCCGTGCGGTAAAACCTTTTATGTTTTTAGGGCTTGTTCTTTTTCTAGGTGGAATGGCCTTTGGGTATTATGTAGCTTTTCCTTTTGGATTTAAATTTCTTTCCATGATTGGAGTCTCTGATATTCAGGCCAATATCAATCTTCGCGATTATATTTCTTCTGCCAGCATGATTTTAATTTTCTTAGGTGTGATTTTTCAATTTCCCAATTTACTTTTAATTTTGGGTTTTATGGGGCTAGTCACTAAACAAATGCTTCGAAAGTTTCGCCGTTATGTTTATGTTGGACTTTCAATTGTGGCAGCTATTTTTTCTCCACCAGATGTTATCTCTATGCTCTCTGTCTGGATTCCACTTCTTATTCTTTATGAGATAGGGGTTCTGGCCGTAGCCTGGATTGTTCATCCATATCTTCACCGCGTTCATATGAAGGATAAAAAATTTAATGAAAACAATTAAAAGTATTTTGCTTGAACTGATTCTTCCTTTTATTCTCTGCTGGTTTTTTATGTCAGTATTGGTTGATATCGTGGCCATTCCAACTGTCTTTAAAAACATAAGTAATTTACAGGAGGCCGGAAAAATCGGCATGACTGTATTCGGCCGTTTCAATTGTTTTGAAATTTTCTTTGCGGTTTTTATTTTGTTAGGAGTGCTGTCTCCTCGCAAAAAATCAAAATTGATGATTAGTATTTCAATTGCTCTTTTATTGCTTTCACTTTTTTATACTTTCTACATGACTCCGCTGATAGCAGAAACCACTATTAAAATGCATCAGATAGCGATAACAGATCCTCAATATGAAATTCTTCAAAAGCAACACAATTGTTTTCACACTTTGTATCGCTATTTCGATACTGCCAAATTACTAGTGCTCCTGGCCTTTGCCGCAATGGTTACACGCTTCAATATTAAAAGAATTCACAAGGAGTGCATATGATTCTCATTACTGGTGGTGCTGGATTTATTGGAAGTGTACTTGCAAAACAATTAAATGTTTTAGGCCATAATGACCTCGTAATTGTCGATAAATTAGAAAGCAGCATTAAATGGAAAAACCTTCGCGGAATAAAATACTTAGAATATATTCACGCCGATGAACTCTTTAGCGGCGACTACGATGACTTGATTGCCGAGACAGATATGATTTTTCATATGGGTGCCTGTTCATCAACCACAGAAATGAATATGGATTTTCTGATGAAGAACAATGTGGCCTACACCCAGGCCCTTTTTAGATTTGCAGCCACAAAAAATATACCTTTTATCTATGCCAGCTCGGCCGCTACTTATGGAGCAGGGGAGAACGGATATAGCGACAGTCATAATGAAATTCCAAGTTTGATGCCGCTTAATCCTTATGGATACTCCAAGCAAATTGTGGATGAATGGATTTTGAAAGAAGAAAGTAAACCAGAGCATTGGTTTGGATTAAAATTCTTCAACGTCTACGGACCAAATGAATATCATAAAGAAGACATGAGATCGCTGGTTCATAAATCTTTCGAACAAATCAAAGCGGCCGGAAAAGTAAAACTTTTTAAATCTTACAAACCAGATTATAAAGATGGCGAGCAGCTTCGCGACTTTATCTACGTTAAAGATGTCGTGCGAGCAATGATTGAATTATCCGATCCTGAGACTGCTACTCATTCTGGAATTTATAATTTAGGAACAGGAAAAGCTCGAACCTTCCTTGATTTAAGCAAGGCAACCTTTAATGCAATGGGCGTAACTCCTCAGGTCGAATTTATCGAAATGCCGGATGCTCTTAAGGATCAATACCAATACTACACTGAAGCACACGTCAGAAAAATTTTGACTGTACTGCCTGGTTTTGAATTCACTAATCTTGAAACTGGAATTCAAGATTATGTTCAAAATTATTTAATGAAAGAAAATCCTCACTGCTAAAGTTAACTGGAGATCTAAAAATGAAATTTCAAGGTGGAGTTAAAGAAGCAGCAAAAATGTTGGCAGGTCTGTCCCGGTCAGCGAGGGAAAAAGTTTTAGATATTATTTCTAAAAAAGATCCTCGTATGGCAGAAGTTCTTCATAAAAGTATGTATACCTTCGACGATCTTCAATACCTCACTCCTCTTATGCTTATTGAGCTTTTAAGAGAAATAAAAATTTCAGATATGGGACTTGCCCTGCGCATTTCTTCAAATGAACTCAAAGATTTTATTTTGAAAAATTCTCCCCGTGGAATGAGACAGGAAATGGAGGACATTATGACAGGTCCTCCCCAATTGGCCTCAAAAGTTGAAGATGCTCAAGAGAGAATTATGACAATTGTCCGCACTAAATTAGATCGTGGTCAATTGATTATCAATAAAGATTCTTCTGAAAAATTAGTTTAGCTTAAGATCATATAGATTTATTTTTTGAACCATTGCTTCACCGTTGGCGAAAATGGCTTCAACGCGAACTTTTGTTCCTGCTTTTAGCACACCAGTCGCAGCTGTCAGTGTTCCTCGATCAAATTTATTAACGCCATTGCAGTCAATGTATAGGCGAATATAAGCTTATTTTTCATTTGAATATCTCCATTTATTTATTGGGAGATAATACCACCAAGACTAAGATAAACAGTTACCAGCGAAATTTCTACTTAGTGCTGTCAATTATTTAGTCATAACTTATGGCTGGACATTTTGTTACTGAAAACTAAATAAGTTACTCTACTCGGTATCATTAGATTCGTTTCTTTGAATCTATTGGTGTCGTATCACACCTCCTCATGCATCAAGGTATGGTTTTCCTGTAGGACCACTTTTGGCACGAACTTCGCTTTATATAATATTGAGAAAACAAGAAATCTAGGATGGGTTTTTTGGCGATCATCTCTACTATGGATGGCAGAGAGCACGAGACATGGACGTTGAGAATAATACCCGAGAGGGCCAATTCACAGGAGAGACCATGAGGCGCAGATTGTATGAAAATGGATTTTTTTTCACTATCGCTAGGGATCAACAGATGACTTATCGCTGGCAACCGCCACACAGATAGGACAAGGAATGAATATCTAATAAATAGATACAAACCATGAATTAATACTATTTAACCTTTAATCAATTTGGGCGTACTTACTAAGGATGTGATCCGGAGACACCTTATGAAGTACGCCTTTTTATTTTTAGCACTATCTTTTTCTTTTTCTACACTTTCACTCGCCAACACAATCAACTCATTTAATGATTCACAGGCAATTGCCACCATCGCTCAATTTATGAACGATAACGCTGAAGACATGCCGGTCTCCGTTGCCATGACGGATAAAAAATTAAAATTAAAAGATTCGTCAACTTGTACGACTGTGACTTCAGCTGAAGTCCTGAGTGTTGTTGAGACTGCTATAAAGAGTGTTCTTAGACTATATCCAGACGAAGAACTTCCAATTGAAGAAGCCCTTACTGATCTCACTGATTACGTGGGCCCGGGCCCTCTAAAGAAATGCAATGTGGTTCAAATTAATAATCATAAAAATATTACTTCAGTTTATTTTTTCGATAGCCAGGACAAGGTTCACGTAAAAGTGGACACAATTACACTTACTCAATAGAATTTGACTCCAGTTTTCATTAAAGTCTTATTTGAAAAGTGTCGCTTTGATACTTTAGGATCTAATAATTCGCTAGGCTCTATCTAATTTTCATTAAATACTCCCTTTAAAAGTTGGCACGACTCTCGCAATACCTAATTCCAAGAAAGACCTCAGGACGAGGTGTTTTAGCGAGAGATGGATTTTTCGCTTGGATCTCAAGGATTGAATTAGTTTTAAAAAAAATAAGGAGTAGATCATGGACCGCAAACTTTTAGGACAATTTGAAAATCTTTTTCTAGAGCTTAAGAAAAACACTCTTAATGAGATGAAGCTTGAAGACAAAAGTTTAAGTTGGGAAAAAGGCGACGAAGTGGATCAAAGCCAGGAAGAGCGCGATAGAGCGATGAATTTAAAACTTCTTGGAAGACATTCTTTTATGCTTAAGAAAATTGATGGTGCTCTCATTAAAATAAAGAATGGAACATTTGGAACTTGTGATGAGTGTGATGGAGAGATTGAAATCAATCGCCTTCGTGCTCGTCCAGTAGCTACTGAGTGTATTTCATGTAAAGAAGAAGGCGAGAGAACTGAAGGCCAATTGCTTTACGAAAAAAGATCTCATACTCATGGTAAAAGTTTTGGATCGAATGTTATTCCGTTAAGAAATTTTGAAACAAATATGTCTGATCTAGATACAAATGTACTTGCAATGAATTCTGATATTTACTAAATATATTGGGCCCTGTACCCCCGGGGCCCGATCTTTTTGAATTCCAATGAGCATTTTTTATTGGCAATTAATTTTGTAATAAAATTTAGTTGGCCCAGATTGCTTTTCTAAACCCTTAATATTTTTGTCATGATAACTACCTCATCAATCTTCTGTTTTAGGAAATATAATAAAGAAAGATATCTCGCTTAAAGGGAAGAAGTTATGGCAATCGTACTCGTTATTTCGAGACCGGATAAACCTGAGATCAAGCAGGAAATTTCGGTGAATGGAAAAATGGTCATCGGCCAGTCGGTTTACTGTGATGTAAAGCTCGATGATAAATTAATAGCCAATATGCAATGCCAGGTTCATACAGCAAAGTCAGGTCATATTGTCGTGACTAATCTTGATTTAAAAAGAGAAGTCTATATCAACAAAACACGCTTAAGAAAATCGAGTTTAAAAGTAGATGATGTACTAACAATAGGGCCGTTTGTTATAATAATCGACCCCGATAAATTAACATTGGAAGAACTTGAAGTGATTAACACTGAGTATATTGAGTACTGCTGATTAAGCGACTTCAATAATTAAGAACTCGGCCCCTGAATTTTGAACTTCAATTTTTATTTCTTCACTTGCCGAATAGGCCACAGCATCGCCGGCCTTGAAAGTATTTCCATTGACTGCAAGTTGACCTTTTACCAACTGAATCCAATAATTCTTAAATAGCTTGGGTTTAAAACTTAAACTCTCGCTCTTATTATATCTCCCCAACCAAAACTGTGCATTGGCATTCAATGAAACAGCACTTGATTCAAGGTTTTGATCCATCGGCGTTGCAATCACCTTAAAGAAATTAAATTCATTAGGATCAAAAACATTTTGCTGATCATATCTTGGTTTCAGATTTTTAGCATTTGGCAAAACCCAAATTTGCAGCAAGTGAGTTGGCTCAGTACTTTTATTATTATGCTCGCTGTGGGTAATTCCCGTACCGGCACTCATGACTTGAATTTCACCCGGCTTAATGATGCCTAAATTTCCCATGCTATCTTGGTGCTTGAGCTCTCCACTAATAACGTAAGTAATAATTTCCATGTCACGGTGGGGGTGAGTCCCAAAACCCATCGACGGAGCGACATAGTCTTCGTTAATGACGAGCAGCTGATTAAAGCCCTGCCATTTTGGATCGTAATATTGGCCAAAGGAAAACGAATGCCATGAGTTTAACCATGAAATTTCATTGTGACCGCGTTCTTCTGATTTTCTTGTAAGCATAAAAACCTCTCTTAGAGAGATTATCGCTCATTGCCAGAGAGATTAAAATTCAAATTAATTTATATGGTTGATAGTTTTCTCTTATTGTTAATTAATTATTGTTTTTGTGTCCGGTTTAAATCTTAAAAAACAATCCTTTGTCTATTCTTAGCTATCTGCCTTTTTGAATAGACCTCTGTAATTTAAACATTAGAGACTTGCCAAATATGGCAAGTCGAGGTATTGTGTGAGTCTAAATCGCAGAGAGTATCCATTTTCTATAATTGTGAATGGATTAAAAATTGAAACAGTTATTATTGATCCTCACTATGAAGATAAACATTCATCGGCCTTAAATGATGAATTAATTTTAAAACTTGTTCACACTCTTGATGGTGAGTATTACGACTTTGTAGATGAGAAATCATTCTTTAAGTATTATGTAAAAGATGAAATCGAAGTTGAAGACAAGTTATATCGTTTGATTTGGCTTCTTGAAGAGAATCAACTTTATGTAGGCGTAATAAATGCGTTTAGGAATATAAAATGAAAAAATTTCCAAATCCATCCGAAATTAAAGAAATAAATAAAAAGCTTGAAAAAATTGAAGGTACAAAGTCGTTGCAAAAAAATGCAACACCTCTTGAAAAGTTTAGATTTGAACTTCAACAGAAGTTTGTAATCTATAAAATGAAGCATAACTGCTCACAAAAAGAATTGGCCGATAAGCTTGAAATTGATGAAGCTAAAATTAGTAAAATTTTAAATCACCGACTTGATGAATTTTCAACGGATCGCTTGATTACTTTATATCAGAAAATTGATCCGAACTTGAAATTAGCAGTTGGGTGATTAGAAAAGGCCCGCTTGTAATAACGGGCCTTCAATAACTGATTAATTATAAAGCGAGATTAGTAAGTTCCTGCATTAATTCCTGCGTACGAGAAACAAAAGCTTCGCGGTCTTCGTGCTTTAGGCCTTCGCTTGAAATTTGAGCGAGGTCTTCAACATGGTGGACGATCTTTTTCACAAGAGGCTTGTTAGTTCCTTTTTCATGAAGCTTTAATGCATTTTGAATTAACGGGCTTCCCGGATTGATCACAAGAGTTTTTTTGATTGGGAACATGGCATCGTTGCCCATGCCTTTTGCCATCTGGTGCATTCTCTTCATTTGCTCATCAACTTTAAAATAAGCTGGTGAAGTTGAGTTTTTAATTTTTACAATTTCGATATCTTTTAATCCACCGTGGTTTAGTGAATCCATATCTTCTTCGTCTTCTGTTTTATCAGTCGTTTTACCGATAAGAACGTCGGTAAATAATTCTTTCACTTTAATGTCTGAATCAGTTGTGGCGTCTTGTTCGAGGAGAGTGGCGATTTCAGAGTCTACTGAAGCGAAGTGGTAAGTTGATTCACCAACTTTGGTCATCTCTACATGTTGCATGAAGTGAGGATCGATATACGATTCAGTTTCAATGGCATGAAGACCATTCGTGTGTAATTCTTTTCTTAGAGCAAAGTCTGATTTACCTTTTTCAAAGTAGAGGACTTTGTTTTCCATTTTTTCTTTATAGGCAGCTGGGATTGATTCTCTGTATTCAGATAATGTGATGAATTTATTTTCTGAATCTTTGAATACAACGAAGTCTCTCATCATTTCATCAAATTTAGTGTCAGAGATTGCTCCGTATTTAATGAAGAGAGAAATATCTTCCCAGATAGCTACGTAGCGTTCGCGGTCACTATTGAAGAGTTTTTTCAAAGACTCAGCTACTTTTTTAATCACGTAGTTTGAGATTTTTTTAATGTTCGGGTCACCTTGAAGGCTTGAACGAGAAACGTTAAGAGGGATGTCACTTGAATCGATACAGCCTTTAAGTAGCGATAAAAATTCTGGAACAATATCTTTAACATTATTTGAAACAAATACTTGTTTGTTATAAAGACGGATATTGGATTCGTTAAATGGTTTGTTTGGATTTAACTTCGGGAAGTAGAGAATACCTTCAAGTGTAAATGGATGATCAACTTTTAAGTGAATCCAAAAAAGAGGCTCCGGGTCCATTGGGAAAAGTTTTTTATAGAACTCTTTGTATTCGATTTCTGTAATGGTTGTTGGATCTTTTTTCCATAACGGTTTAGTGTCGTTAACTAGTCCTGGATTTCCATGTTCATCTTTTGCTTCAGCGTCCATGACGATTATTTCGTACGGCATGAAATCGCAGAATTTTTTAAGAGTGGTAGATACTTTCCAGGCATTCAGAAATTCTTCTGACTCAGTATTTATATGCAGGGTTATTTTTGTTCCGATTTCAGATCTTGTGGATTCTTCAAAACTATAGTCAGTTTCGCCTTCGCAAATCCATTTGGCTGGAATTGATCCTTCAGTCATTGAAAGTGTTTCAACTTCAACCCGTGTACTCACCATGAAGGCAGAGTAAAAACCTAAACCAAATTTACCGATGATATCAGAGTTCGGAGTAGATCCCTGGTCTTTCATTTTTTTAACAAATTCTTCTGCACCTGAAAAAGCGAGTTGAGCAATGTATTTTTCAACTTCTACTTCTGTCATCCCAATTCCATTATCTTCAAGCGTAATGGTTTTGGCGGTCTTATTTATAGTGACATTAATTTTGCCATCAGGAATTTCCTGATTTGCAACTCGTGCCATAGTGGCGCGTTTGGTGATGGCATCTGTAGCATTGGCCACGAGTTCTCGTAAGAAAATATCGTGTTCAGAGTAGAGCCATTTTTTAATGATGGGAAAAATATCGCTGGTGTTAACACTAATCGTACCTTTGCGTGAAGTCATAATTGCAATCTCCTGCCTTCGAACTTATTATAATATTCTGTATCAAACTATGTCTGAACACTATGAGTTCAATTTTGTAAGAGTCAAGAGTATGCACACGAAAAAATCTCTAAATAATGCAGTTACTGACGTTATTATTATTACTACTGGCGGCACAATCGAGAAAACCTACGATGAATTCGACGGTTCGCTGGAAAATCGCGGGACTTCGATCAAAAATCGGATACTTTCAAAGCTCAGACTTCCTTACACTAATATCCATGTGGAAGCCTTGCTCTCCAAAGATTCGCTTTTTATGGATGACACAGACCGTGAAATGATTTGTGAAGCAATCGGCAAAGAGTCAAAAAAAAATGCGCCAATCGTCGTTTTGCACGGCACTGATACCATGGCCGTCACGGCGAAGTATTGCTTTGATGAAATTAAAAACCTTACTGTGCCGGTCGTTTTTACTGGCGCCATGGTCCCGATGGGCTTTGAAGACACCGACGCCACACAAAATGTAACCGAGGCGATGTTGGCGGCAAAACTACTTCCTCCAGGGTTTTATATTTCATTTCACAACCAAATTTTTATCGTTCCCAATGTTCATAAAAATAAAGAGAAGAGAACTTTCGAGACCATTGAGGAACCAAAGAAATGAAAGCATTACATCTATTTTGGAGTTTTGTTAAAACTTCAAATTCAGAAATTTTAGAAAATAAACAAACTTATCTAAGCGCATTTATCGCTCTTATTATTTTGGGAAATGTGGAAACAGTTTTTCCACTTCTTGGTGTCACAACTGAGAGTAATGTTTTTATTTTTCTTACAATCTTTGCCACCCTCGCGACTTTTGTCATTCTTTCGCAAATTGTTTTGATTCAAAAAAAGACCCATGGGGGATCTGGAGAACTCAAATATTTTGTGCCCACTTTTTTACTTTATAATTTATATTATTCTTTTTTATTTTTTGCAGGTCTTCTCGTTTTCATCGTTCCCGGATTTTATGTATTGATCTTTTTTTCGATGGTTCCATTTGTTGCAGTCTTGGATGACGAATGCGAGGGAAGTTTTTTTAAAGCGAGTAAATTATTAGTAAAGAAAAATGTTAAACTGGTGGCGTGGGCGAGTGTCATTAATTTGCTGGTAGAATTTTCGGCGTTTTTAGTTTCGCCTATTCAAAATCCTGGGTTAAAGGCCGTAGCTAATTTTTTGTTTTCTATTCCTGATGCCTTTGTGACGTTGATTATGACAGTGACTACTGTGAAGATTTATTATTATTTGATGCGGCTTTAATGCAAAAGCATTGATGTTTTGTTAATCGACACTAAATCACGCAATTTTACAAAATTTAAATTAGAGATTTTTACGATTTATCTA
>JACMPM010000018.1 GCA_014377485.1 Bacteriovorax sp.
AACTATTCAAAGCCTCCGTATTTTCTTTGCTTTCCTGTTGGAGAGAGCCATAAATCAATTGTGAATAGGCCTGCTGATTTACACTTCCTAGCCTCGTAGCAATGAGCTCATTGAGAATTTTACGGGCATCTTTATTTTTCTGGTCAGTCCATACTGCTTTTGCCAAAGCTATTTTTGAATCTACCCAAAATTCGGTAAGTTTTTTATCATCAGGATTTTTTTCCATTTCGCCTTTTAAAAATTTTTCCATTTCATAAGTTTTAAGCAAGAATGTTTTTAAATCGCGGCTTATTTTGTATGAAGTCCTGTAGGCATTATAAGCTTTAACTTTATCTTCAATGCTGTACTCACCTTCGATCATTTGTTTGTACAATGTACGAGCAATATCGAATTTTCGGCTGGCTTCAAAGTCTTTAGCGATGGTGTATATATTTTGTTCATTAATTTCTGTGTTATATCGCGGAGAAATTTCTTTTAATCGATCACGGTAGATTTTACTTTTTTCAGAGTCCTTTAGTTTTTCAGCAATCTCAATAGCTCTGAGTATGAGTTTAATCTTTTCAGCTTGAATAGGCCGATAAGCAATCAGGTCAAACGAAAACTGAGCTTCAAAAGCTGGTAGATTATTTTTTATGGCCAGTTTAAGCGATTGTTCCGTGTACGTTTCCTTTAGATAATTTGGAATTATGGTTTTGTTCCAAATACGATCTAATGCACTTTCAGAATAATCACAGTCTGAAAGGCCATGGACTAAGGCTGCTTCTTTGATCGCCAGGTTTTTATTGTCTGAGAGATCTGTGAATAAGTTACAAGCAAGTTGGGTGTCACCTTGTTTTTCGGCCATCATCGCCAGTAAATAAGCTTTTGCTAGGTCTTCCGACTCATTTTGGATATTCTGGTTATTTGTCTTGGAAGCAAGGGACTTTTTTAATACTTCTAGGCGATTGACTGTTGGTGGCGGCACAATTCTCACTGGCTGAGTTGAGCAACTTGAGAGAAGAACAATAATGAAAAGGCATTTAACTAGAATATTTTTCACATTACCACCAAGAGCTTTGATTATTCGTCGATTTTATACTATTTAGATGGTAATTCAATTTACATATTTAAGAAGACAGCAAAGGGTTATACGCGTGGAATTATCAACAAAGCTTTTCAATGAAAAAACGGTATTCTTTACATCACTTGGTTGTTCAAAAAACCTTGTAGATTCACAAGTTATGCTCGGTTACTTGGGACTAGATGGATATTCAATAGCTAAAGAGCCTAGCGTCGCAGAAGTTATTATTGTTAACACTTGTTCATTTATCGAAGCGTCAAAAAAAGAATCTGTAGACACTATTCTTGACATGGCCGATTTCAAAAACCCAGAAAATGGTGTCTGTAAGGCATTGGTTATTTCAGGTTGCATGGCTCAAAGATACGCAGAACAATTAGAACAAGAAATTCCTGAGGCTGATTTAATTATCGGTACAGGCGAATACAATAAAATTACACTTCTGCTAAAAGCACTTGATGATGGAAAACTAAGTCAAAAATCTTTTGTAGAAATTCCAAAATTTATTCACACAGAATACGATCCACGTTTAAATACTTCTCCATTTTATATGGCCTGGCTTAAAATTTCAGAAGGGTGTAACCGCAATTGCACTTTTTGTATTATTCCTAAATTAAGAGGAAAGCTT
>JACMPM010000145.1 GCA_014377485.1 Bacteriovorax sp.
CAGGTCACCTACGTGTTACTCACCCGTGCGCCACTTTACTCATCCCGAAGGACTTTCGCGTTCGACTTGCATGTGTTAGGCACGCCGCCAGCGTTCGTTCTGAGCCAGGATCAAACTCTCCAAGCTTCAATATAAAATTCTAAATTTAAATTTAATTAAAAGTGACGAACTACTATACGGATGTTTTTTGTATTCTTTGATTGAGACACCTCACGGTACTCAACTCTGACTTTTATCACCAACTTTTTGAAATGTAGCCTTTTAACAGGCGTGACAGAATACTTACGTCAGATTGTTTTTTTGTTTGGACCTTTCTCATCTTGAATCGAAGCCTTGCGGCTTCAAATCTTTTAACTTTATTTAATTTTTAAAGAACTACTAATACCTAATCGAAGAAACTGGTGGACATGACAGGGATCGAACCTGCGACCCCCTGCGTGCAAGGCAGGTGCTCTCCCAGCTGAGCTACACGCCCAAATATCTTATATTTCTATATGAAATCGTGTTTCGCATCAGTTCTCATTTCTTAGGTGAAGAGGAATTTAATCAACCATAGATAATATGTCAACACTATTTTTCATTATATTAATAAAAAAAAAATTTTATTTTGATATCCCTTTTTGAGTTATAATTTATTTAATAACAATTATTTATATCAAGTTGTCCTATGAAAATATTAAGCCTTTTATCACTTCTTTTTTTGCTCTTTTTAAGCTCATGTGAGTTTAATAAAACTAGCTCTGCCTTACTCGCTAGCATCGATGGAAAAATTGAAGTGGATAAACTTCAAACTGATATTGGTGGGTTATCCACTACTTCTGCCACGATCAAGACTGTTCATGGCGATATCGTATTTCGCTTTTATACAAAAGCAGCTCCACATACTTCTGCTCGTATAATGGAACTGATTCAGAACAAATTTTATGATGGATTAGTTTTTCACAGAGCGATTCCAAATTTTATAATTCAGACAGGTGATCCAACTGGAACTGGAACCGGTGGGAGTGGAACCAAGTTAAAAGCTGAATTTAATGAGCTTCAACACATTAAAGGTACAATTGCGATGGCGCGTGGAATGGATAAAAACTCTTCTGATTCACAGTTCTATATTTGTCTTACTACCCTTTCACATTTGGATGGGAAAAATACTATTTTTGGCCAAGTTGTTGACGGCCTGGATGTTCTCCCTAAGCTCTCCAAAGGTGATCGAGTGATTTCGATCACACTTAATATCAAAAATTAAAGTATAAAAATTTCACAAGTCTTCCAATGAAAACTCCTCTCAGATAGTTTGTTGAAAAATTTCTTCAAAGATCTTAAGGAAGCTATTATGTTTACTCTACTTTTAAATTTTTTATTGATTGCCAATGTTCAAGCGGGGCTCGTTTCTACAATGCCTTCGACTTATCTTGAAACAGGAATTCCGAACTCTCATCTTGTTACTAAAAATGTTATTCGCGGAATGGCTCCAAGAAATAGTGATGATATTGATACGTTAATAAATTTGGGTGTAACTGATTTTCTTATTTTTAAGATTGATACGAACGGTGATGTTGAAAAAGAAATAAGCATGTTGGAAGAAAAAGGTGTGAATAAAAAAAACATTACTCACCTAGAGTTTCCATGGAAAGATATTACCGACTTTAAGCCAGTTTGCGAGATGACAATCGATGCTTTAAAAACGATTGAAGATGCAGAAAATAATAACCGAAAAGTTTTTTTCCACTGCACGGTTGGTGAAGATCGCACGGGATATTTGGCAGGACTTTATAAGATTTATCATGAAAATATAAATATTGAGGATTCCTTTGTAAATGAACTTTGCGATAAAGGATACGAAGCGGGAAATCCTAAAAAAGGGATGAACGTGGTTATGAAAGTTCGAAAAAGTTTGACTCCGGCATTTTTGACAATGGTTGATTTAATAAATGAAACTCGAAAAAATAAAAAATTGTTGAGCAAAAAACTTTGCACACAATCAGAGTTTAATTCTTTTAGTCCTGCCGTAATGAAAAATTTTATTTGCAAAAAATCAAAGTTAATTCACTGAGGGATTTTACCCGCAACAATATCCTGAATAGATTGAATGCACGCAAGAGGCTTGAGCCAAAAGCGTGCAAGTATAATTAGCGGTAAGTTGATTCTAAAATGAGGATAACGGCGAACATAACTGCTAAAATTGGCAAAGCTGCGATAAATTTCAGCCAACCTTTTTCTTCTTTTAAGTGCATATAAAAATAGGCCACGATGAAAGCTTTTCCAAAGGCCAAGCCAACCAGGGAAATAGCTTTTAAATAATATTCTACACTCAGACCTGGAATAGCTAATTCCAATCCTGTTAAAAGAGATAGAGCTACAAATACAATGACGTATTCTACCGTGTGACTTTTATGGACGTGAGTATGTTCGCTCATTTTAAATCTCCTTTATCTTTTTTAATTTGGTCTACTTTTGGTCTTGAAAAACTATTGTTTACCAAAAGCCCCAGATCAATCATTAATCTGTCCATTTCTACTTTTTCAGTTGAATAGTAGCCTCTAATTTGCCCTTGAGCATCTACCAGCACTACTCGATCAGAGTGAGCTATATCCATTAGAGTTATTGTTTTATCTTCCAGTTTTTTTGTCACAGCTTCTTTATTTCCCATTGGGACTTTGAAGCCATCGATGACAATTTTTTCAAGATCGGCTTTTTTCCCCGTTAAGAAATTCCAGATATAAGGATTACTATTTCTTTTGCGGGCATATTTAAAAAGAACTTCTGGCGTATCGGTAGTTGGATCTACAGTAAAAGTCACAATTGCGGCTTTATCACCTAAGCCTCTTATTCTTTTTTGGATCACATCCATTTTATCCATTAATGCCGGACAAGAAGACGGACAAGAAGTGAACATGAAGTTGGCGATATAAAATTTTCCTTTCAGGTTTTTTGAACCAAAGGGTTTGTTGAATTCATTTGTAAGCGAAAATTCTGGCACTGTATAATAAATTGGCAATGGTGGTGGAAGCGTTCTCGTGAGGGAACGATAAATTGGGTAAGTAAATGAAAAGGCCCAAAAAATAATCCAGAATGATTTCATTCTCACCATTTTTTGAAACCAATTATCTGTTCTAAAATATCCTGGCATTAATTGTGTAGTCATAACTTATTTTTATTTCGCTGCTTCTAAAAATTGCGATCTTCTAGGACTGTTTTTTAAATCCATTAATGATTTTACATAATGGGCTACGGCCCAAATTTCATCATCCTGTAGTATTCCTTTCCAACTAGGCATTGCAGCTCCACCCACTCCGGCATTTAAACGGACATAAAGTTCTTCAACTGTTTTAGCTGAGCGAACTTGGTCGTATGTAAATTCTGGCGGCATTGATGAATAACCGTAATCGTTTGGTTGAAGTTTAACGTGATACATATCTGGATCGAATTCTGTGACAGGTTTACCGTTAATTTTTTGGCTGATTTCACTGAACTCTGCGTGACTTACGTAAGCACGGTGACAAGTCCAGCATTGTGCAACTGCGTGGTAGACTTCTTTACCTCTTTGGATTGCACTTTCTTTATGAGCTTCTCCATAAGGATCTTTAGTCACAACGATTACATCGCCAAGTTTTTTATCAGCGCCTTCCCATTTTGTTGGGGCGAAAGTCTTAATATACTGAACGAGATTAAACATTTGTTTATCGCTCAATTCTTTCCATGGAAGCATTGCTGTTCCAGTTAGACCTTCTCTAAGTAGTTTATAGAAATCTTCATCGTGTGGTAACTCTCCAGAAACAACGCGACCAAATTTATACTGTCCAAGTTTAAAATTTCTTGGTGGAACAGACAAACCTTTTGCTGAAGTTCCATTACCGTCACCATTGACTCCGTGACAAGGCATACAGTATTCAGTGTAAACAGATTTTCCATCGTTAAGAGCAAGTGCTGGAGCATAAACTCCGCCTGCGTAGATTTTATCTTCTTTAAAAAAAGTTTCGCTACATGAAACTAATGCAGTTAGTGCGGCGATGGTTAAAACGAGATTTAAGCCTTTCATAGTAATCCTTTTATAAAACAAAAATAGTCAAAAACATGATGAACCAAACAATTCCTAAAAAATGCCAAAATTTCCCCACACTCGATGCAAGCAACAGAGCTTTGGTATTTATTTTGTTAAGGGCAAAAAATAACAGCCAAAATAATAATCCAAGTGCCGCCATGATATGAATAGCGTGAATCCAGGTGAAAGCATAAATAATCGATGGAAATATTCCTGAAGAAGTAAAAATGCCTTGAGATCTTAATTGATGCCAGAGAAGAGACTGCATAAACATGAAGCCCAAACCTAGAACGATGGTAAGGATCAAGCCTTTTTTATTGGCAATATTTTTTTCAAACCATATATAAGAAAGTGAACTTAAAAAAATACAAAGCGTGCTGAGACTTGGAAGAAAAAGTGAAGGCTTAACCATTCCGTCCGGTGGCCAGACGGGGGCAGTAAAACGAAACATTGCAAATCCCATCATGAGGGTTGCAAAGAGCATTCCAAAAGAAATAAGAGCCACAATCATACCGATAGAAGATACTATCTCCTTACCTTGATCGCTTTCGCTCAAATTTTTTGTTGCTAGATTTGTCATTGCTTCTGCCATTTTTAATTACGCTAATTCCTCTGTCTGATACTGAAAGTCGCGACCTTTAAGATTTGGATTTGCGAATTCATGTGGTCCACATTTTACGACTGGAATAACATCAAAATTATAATGAGGAGCTGGACTTGGAATAGTCCATTCCAGAGTTCCAACTTCCCAAGGATTTTGAGTTGCTTTTGGGCCATTCCAAATCGAGTAGACAAAATTGTATACGAAAAAAAGTTGTCCAAATCCCATGAAAATTGCTGAATAAGTAATAAACATATTAAGTGGAATTAATTTGTGTAAAAATTCATACACAAACGGATTATATATACGTCTATGCATACCTGCATATCCGACGACCATCATTCCCATAAAGACGCCGTTTAAACCAATCATTGAAATCCAGAAGTGGATCTTTCCTAGTCTCTCGTTCAACATGCGGCCGAACATTTTAGGGAACCAAAAATATGTTCCAGCAAATCCTCCGAGAAGAACTGAGGCTGCCATAGTGTAGTGAAAGTGACCGACAACGAAATAAGTATCGTGTAAATAAAGATCTGTTGAAACTGTAGCAAGGTACAAACCGGTTAATCCACCAAGGCCAAAAACGAATACAACTCCCAAAGCAAAAAGCATTGGTGTAGCCAAACGAATTGATCCTTTCCATAATGTTCCAAGCCAGTTGGCAAAGAAAATGGCCGAAGGAATAGAAATTACCATCGTCAACATCATGAATGATTGAGTAAGAAGCGGACTCATTTGAGTCGTGTACATATGATGGCCATAAACCACAGTTGAAAGAACTGTAATAGATGTCATTGAAAGTGCAGTTGCCTTAGCTCCGAAGGCTGGCTTTCTTGAGAAGAAAGACAGAAGATCGGAAACAATCCCCCATGCTGGGAGAATGAGAATATAAACTTCGGGATGACCGAAAATCCAAAAAACGTGTTGGAATAAAACGGGGTCTCCAGAACCTGTGGTTGCAGCTGCACCAGCAAGAAAAAAAGTTGTTCCAAAAACGCGATCGAACATTAAAAGTAAAACACCTGCTCCAAGAACTGGAAGGAAAAGTGCGTTTAGAATCGCAGTTAACCAAAGTCCCCAGACGGTTAATGGCATATCGAAATATCCCATTCCTGGTGCGCGAAGAGTGATGATAGTGGCGATATAGTTTATCGCTCCCATAGTTGAAGATGCTCCTAGTACGAAAATAGCTAAACACCAAAGTGTTTGCCCGACTCCAGGAGAACCAATCAATGTCGATAAGGTTGGATAGGAAACCCATCCACCAGCAGCTGCGCCGAGTGGGGTAAAAAGTGAAGCAAGAAGAATAACTGCTGAAAGAACAGCCAACCAAAACGAAAGCATGTTTAAAGTTGGAAAGACCATATCGCGGGCGCCGATCATTAGCGGAATACAAAAATTTCCGAAAGCCCCAATTAAAATTGGTGTGATCGCGTAGAAAATCATAATTGTTCCATGCAAAGTGAAAAGCATGGCGTAAGTATCAGGCGGAACTACACCGTTAGTGTTTGGAAATAAAAAATGTCCAACAATTGGAAATGGCTCGCCCGGAAAAGCTAATGTCCAACGAATCATCATCGCCATCATTCCCCCAAGTCCAAGGAAAGCAATTCCATACCACAGGAATTGTTTTGCAATCACTTTGTGATCGAATGAAAAAACATATTTCGAAAGAAATGTTGTTGGTGCATCGTGAATATGTTGTTCGAAAAATGCCATGAGTATCCTCTCTTATCTTTTTATCTTTATAGCTTTATTTAAATATTAAAATCTTTAGTTATTTGCGACCCATTTCCAACCCCAGTAGAGATCAGCATTGTCTTTTTCCATAACGTATTTCGTTCGCTCACTCATTTCGTTTTGCCATTTTTCGAATTCTTCTGGGGTGTAAACAGTCAACTTCGCTTGCATTCTATAATGAAAAGTTCCACATATTTGAGCACAAACAATGTCATAAACACCTGTGGTAGTAAGTTCTGTCCACATTTTTGAAATTCTTCCAGGCATTGCATCAACTTTAATTCTGGCGTTAGGAAGTGAAAAAGAGTGAATAACGTCTTTGGCAGTTACTTGGAAAACTATTTTTTTACCAATTGGAAGGCGAAGATCATTCAAAGTGACAATATCGTCCTCAGTGTTGAAAATTCCATCTTTTCCAGCGTAACGAAAGTTCCAGGCCCATTGTTGTCCTAAAACTTGAACACGAACTACGTCTTTATCTTCTTTAGGCCATTTGGCAAAAGATTCCATGTAATCGCGATTAGATATTCCAGTGATCTTCATATCGACCATGATAAATACCATTGCTCCGATGGCAGCAACGATCGCAATATGCTTTTTACTTGTTCCATGAACATAGTGAGCAATCGGGTGTCTTTTATTGTGGTAGAGGTAGCTGAATCCAAAGAGACCAAGGAGTACCAAGCCCATAAAGAAAAGAAGCAGCATTGTAGTTAAGTGAAACAATGAATCGATCAGGTGACCATTAGTAGAAATGTCGACTGGTGGTTTCATTCTCTCCCACAAGCTCATATTCTCACTGGCATTAGCGCTGATCACAAAGAATTTCATGTAAAGGCTGTATAGATTCATTTCAGCAATCCTGATTGGAAACATTAAAGTTGCGTTTATTATCTGTTATCAGTTCAATATTAATCATATTTTCTAAGTTTATCTATTTAAAAAATATCAAAGCTCCTAGAAGCAAAGGTAGATAAAAAAGCGAGCCATAAAAGTAATTTTTTGCCCACTGTCTTTGCAATGCCATATCTGGCTTTAGGAAAAATCCACGGCCTGCATAAATTAAGAAAACAGAGCTCATGATAAATGCTGCACGCGTATAAACAAAACTTGCATTCGAAAAAATTGAAGGCAAAAGTGACGCCCCAAATAGTAATAGAGTGAAAAAGAAGATCCCTATTTTAGTGATCTGCAATCCTCTTTTAAGATTCGGATAAACTTTAATGCTTGCTGCGTCGTAATCTTCAGCATGGTAGAGCGAAATGGCTAAAAAATGTGGTAATTGCCAAATAAAAAGAATTAAGAATAAAGCAACTGCCATGAAATCAATCTTTCCAGTCACTGCCGTCCATCCCATTACAGGAGGAAGGGCCCCTGGAATTGCCCCTATATAAACGGCCAGTTCACTTTTCTTTTTCATTGGGGTATAGGCATAGAGGTACAGAACTGCAGCTATAATGGCCAATAGACCAGTTAAAGCATTTATAAAAACACAGATTGCTGGAATAGAAATAATCAGTAAAATCACTCCAAACCATAAAGCCGTTTTCGGTTTCATTCGTTTTGCCGGGAGAGGACGATCCTTAGTTCGCATCATTTTGGCGTCACCCTCTCTTTCAATAAAACAATTTAGAGCGGCAGCTCCAATCACAACCATAGTAATCAAACAGAAAGAGAGTAAGGCTTTAAAAAAATATATTTTTTCTGGAGTGATTAGTGTTCCCACCAAAGCTGTCATCATAACTAAAAGTGAGAGACGCGGTTTGGTTAAATCGACCAAATCAGAAAATAACGAATGACGATTTCCTGAGTAATAAGAATCTTCAATATCTTTTAAAAGTAAGTTCAGTTTCCAAAGCGCGGCTAAACTAAGAGCTGCGCCAGCCAAATGCAAGGTTGTGGGAATAACAGAAAGGTTCATGGCAACTGTCATTATTCCAATCAAAACCTGAAATGAAATGAATAGGAACGGCAACAAACTCGCAATACGAATCAATTTTACGCCTTTAAAAAAATTGCGAGCACGAATTGAAAAAAATGAAACTACGACAAAAACAACAATTGCAAAAAGTCGGTGAATCATATGCAACTGAGCTTGCGCTAGATTAGGCCAAAAAGTTAATCCTTGAGTTTCAAAATCCATGCATAAAAGTGAGTTATTTGGACCGATGCCACAAGCAGCACCAGCACCAGCGTGACGCATAAAGGCACCCAAAAGTATTTGAATGTACAGCAAAGTAAGAGCTAGAAGGACGCCGTGTCTAATAATCGGTTTCCAATTTGTTTGAATATATTTTTTAGTTTCTTCGCTGACATTTTTGAAGCGTTCATTATTTGTAACAGCTCTAGATCCTGCCTGGTGATGAATATAAATAAGTGTTGCAAAAAAGAGGAGTGATAAGCCTAGGTGAGAAGTAGAAACAATCGTTGGCAAGCGGTAGATAACAGTAATTCCACCAAGAACACCTTGGGCGATTACTAGAAATAGTGCAAAGCACGAGATTTTGAAGAGATGATTATGAGCAGAAGATTTTTTTCTTTCGATTGAAGCCATGAAAACGAGACCGATAGAAAAAATTCCAACAAGTGTCGCAAGCAAACGATGCCCGTGCTCAATAAGTATCGCACCTTCCATTTTGGGGAAAAATCGATTGTAGCAAAGTGGCCAATCCGGACAAGCTAAACTCGACTCGGTGTTATGAACAACAGCACCCCAAATGATTAATACAAATGTTGTGATTACTGCCACAAGTGAAAGATTTTTTACTCGCATTTTTCGCTCATAATTTTGCTGTCTATAGGCTCATTTATATACTAAATGTTTCTTGCAAAGTCATACAGATATTGATGATAATTTTACCTTCGACAAATGCTATATTGAGGAACTTTTATTTATGCATAAAAACAAGGGTTCAGTATATTACGGCGACTACCTTCAACTCGAGAAACTTCTTGATTCTCAACTACCCTTAAGTAGAAAATACACCGATACAACTAACGGTGAATGTCACGATGAAATGCTTTTTATCGTCGTCCACCAAGTGTATGAACTTTGGTTTAAACAAATCCTTCATGATCTCAATGCAATCTTAGATACTTTCAGCCAAACTTTTGTTCCGGAATCTGAGCTATCATCTGTAGTTCAAAAACTTGGCCGCATCAAGAAAATCCAAGGCCTACTTATTGGTCAGTTTGATGTGCTGGAAACAATGACGCCGATGGATTTTTTAGAATTTAGAGATTTGCTTATACCGGCCTCTGGCTTTCAGAGTGTTCAGTTCAGAGAGATTGAAATTAAATTAGGCCTGACTACCGATGGACGCCAAAATGTTGATCGAGAATTCTTTTTAGGTCGATTAAATGAATCAGACCGAAAAAAATTAACAGACCTAGAAACTTCGTCATCACTTCTTAAATTAGTTGAAGGATGGCTTGAGCGTGTTCCCTTTACCAATATGAAGAATTTTAATTTTTGGGATGAATACCAAAAATCGATTGAGTCCATTTTACACGATGATCAAAATATTATTTTAGCAAACAGTGCTCACTTAAGTGAGGCAGCAAAAAATATTCAGTTAGATAATCTTGAAGGCACAAGATCAACTTTTAAAAGTTTGTTCAATGAGAAGGCCCATAATGAACTTGTTCAAAATAAACAGAGAATACTTTCTCAAAAAGCCATTTTGAATGCGCTTTTTATAATGCTTTATCGAGATGAATCGATGTTGGCTCTTCCTTTTCAAGTCTTGACTTCCCTGATGGACATTGATGAAAACTTTACGACATGGAGATACCGCCATGCCCTTTTGGCCCAAAGAATGTTGGGAACAAAAATCGGTACCGGTGGATCATCAGGACATCAATATTTAAAAAGAGCGGCTGATAATAATAGAGTATTTGTCGATCTCTTTAATTTATCTACATTTCTTATTCCACGATCTCGTTTACCAATCATTCCAACTGAAATAAAAAAACAATTAAATTTTCATGTATAAAAAATATTATAAAAGATTTCTTGAAGCGAATGTCGGCATACAACATTACGCCAGTCATAGCCATCACTATTGGCCTGATGTCACTCGAGATGCAATATTGGAATACTGGGATGATTCTGCTCGGTACGTGGATGATAAATGGGAACATATTTTTACAAACAAACTTCCAGAAACTCAAAAACTTATCGCCAGTATTTTAAAACTTTCAGCGCCAGAACAAATTGTATTTGCTCCAAATACTCACGAGTTTGTCTATCGCCTACTCAGTTGTTTTGATCCAAGAAAAAAAATCAGGGTTCTAAGCACTGATTCGGAATTTTATAGTTTTGATCGGCAGGTGAATCGACTAAGAGAAGCTTCAGTTATTGAAATTGAAAAAGTACAAGCAGATCCTTTTGATAATTTTGAAGCCCGTTTTATTGAAAAAATTAAAAATAATACTTATGACATAATCTTTTTTAGTCATGTCTTTTTTAATTCAGGAATGGCCGTTAAAAACCTCAAAGCCATCGTTGATGCCGTTAAAGATAACGAGACGATGATTGTGATTGATGGGTATCATGGTTTCATGGCACTTCCCACAGATCTGTCTGAAATTCAATCGCGGGTATTTTATTTGAGTGGTTCTTACAAGTACGCTCAAGGTGGAGAAGGATGTTGTTTTCTTCATGTTCCCAAAAGCTCTCAGCATCGCCCACTTTATACAGGGTGGTTTGCTGGACATTCTGAATTATCAGGAGCCGGAGGAAGCGTAAATTATCCAGACAATGGATTTCGTTTTGCAGGATCGACAATGGATTTTACGGCACTTTATCGATTGAATGCAGTTTTGAATTTATTTAAAAAAGAAAATTTAACTGTTGAAATAATCCACGCGCATGTTCAAAAACTCCAACTTAATTTCCGAGAACATTTGCTTAGCATTGATCATCATTACTTAACTGAAAAAAATATTTTGAGTGTCGATTATAACCATCATGGTCATTTTTTAACATTTGCCTTGCCGAGTCCGGAGCATGCTAAAAAACTACATGATGAACTCAGAAATCACAAAATCATGACTGATTTCAGAGGAAGTAAACTTCGATTTGGATTTGGGCTTTATCAAAATGATGTGATTGATTTAAGTGCAATGAAGCTGGCGAAAAAATAACTTAGACGTTAAACCATCTGAGTAAGATAAAAATCAAAACTCCAGTGACAGAAACATATAACCAAATTGGGAAAGTCACTCGTGCGACTTTTTTATGGCGGACAAATTTCTTTGTAAGTGCCAAATAAAGAGTAGAGAGAATGAGTGGAACCTGTATCGCCGATAAAAGGATATGAGAAATTAAGATCCCAAAATAAACCGGTCTAATCAATCCTGTCGCGATGAATTTAGTATCGCCGTGAAAATGATGGTAAGCGATATAGCTAATAAGAAAAAGAGCTGAAGTACCAGTTGCCGCAAACATTGCTTTTTTGTGCCAGTCAATTTTGTTTTGTTTTATGAAAGTCAGACCAGTGATTAAAAAAATGGAAGTTAAAGTATTGAGGAAGGCATTGAGGGCAGGAAGAGAACTTACCCACGAAATTTCTCCAGCTAGGTCTGCGCCTGGTTTAAAATATATAAGCCACACAAGAAAAGCTAAGACCGAAAAACTAAAAAATCCAATGATAATAAAAACATTTCTGTCTTCTAGTACTTTTGAATCAGGATTATGAGAATCCATTATTTGGGAAGCTGGTTATTGTTTACGTTTCTATACTTCATGACAGTTTTAAATAAATAAAACATTGGAAAATAGATCAAGAGAATAAAAACACCAATGACGTAGATATAATACTTATCTCTTGGGTCTTGTCCCGCGCACATCGGACAAGCAAGAAGCTTGCCTATCGGCAACAAACATAAAAAGACTATTGAGATAAGTTTTTTAATCATAAAATAAAATTATAAAAGATAAACAAATGTAAAAACGAGAATCCAAACTAAATCAACAAAGTGCCAAAATAATCCAGCAATTTCTAATTGATTGTATTCGCCGTTATCAAAATCACCTCTTCGAGCGTGGACATACATCGTTATTAAATAAATAACTCCAGAAAGAACGTGGAGACCGTGGAAGCCAGTGATTGAGAAAAAGGTTGAAGCAAAAAGACTAGTTCCATGTGCGTATGAATTAAAACTCATTCCCATGTGACCAATCAAATGCGAGTACTCATACATCTGAATGCCTAAGAATGAAGCGCCACCGAATATTGTGAAAAGAAGCCAGTTCAACATAGCTTTTCTATTTCTTCGTTTACAAGCATCGATGGTTAAAACCATTGAAACTGAACTACAGATCAGAAGAAATGTCATGAAACCAGAAAGACCTACTCCGCCTAAAGCATGAGAAGGTACGGGCCAGTTGGTAGAAGTTGATCTCAATACTGCATAGGCAATTAAAAAACCAGAAAAAGACATTGCATCGGTAACGAGGAACAACCACATTCCAATTTTTCCAGGACTGGCCTTTCCAAATTGAGTATCATTATATTCTATCGGTGCATGATCTGAGTGGGCTTGACCCATATACTACTCCTTAAAACTTATTTCTTTCCTAATTCAATTACATATTTTGTAAGAGCATTAATTTGTTTTTCTGCATCTCCAGCAAATATGCTTGGATCTATTGGAGCCTTGCCGTCATCTCCAAAGAAACTCGGCATGACCGTTCCAGGTAAAATTAATTGTGGGTTTTTTAACCATAGTTTTATCCAAGAAGGGCGAAGTCTTTTACTTGCAAGGTGCAAATTTGGAGCCAACGGTACATCTTTAGTGAAACCAATTGAGTGACATGAAACGCAGTTGTATGAGTTCCAAAGTTTCACCGCTCCATCTCTTTCGCCTGGCTGCCAAGTTACTTCCATTTCTGGCTCTTCGAAAGTTCCTTGCTTGGCCCCTTGTTGAAAGCCTGCAACTAACTTATTTTTTTCTTCGAGCGACAGATTAAATGAAGGCATTCTTATTAGAAGCCATGGTCTAATCGGCTCTACATTTCCGAAGAAATGATACATCCAGTTCGTTTGAACCCTGTGACCTTCGTTAACTAAACGAGGTGGACCTTGGTTAATATCATCTGAATAAGCACGAAGAATATCCCCTCGTAATCCGTCGATTTGGTGACAGCCCATACAATTATATTTGCCTACCACTTTCATCGCTTCAGTATAAAGTGCCTCTCCAGAATCCATTCGCTTGATACCATTTAGAGGAATGACATCAGAAACTTGACCTAGAAGTACTACTGTTATTTTTTTTGCTTCCGCTTCACTCATGTAAAAGTTTGGCATTTTATTTAAGTCTTTAAAGACTTTATCTATACCTTCATCCCATCGACTTGGTCTTTGGAGGTGAGCTGTTATCCATGCATCTCTCTGAGGAGGAATTTGATGTTGTAAGCCGAAACCAAACTGAGTGATTGGCTTAGAGCCTTCTTTTGTTAAATTAGGTCCGATTCCTTCATAGCCATCAAATCCCTCGAGGTTGTGACATGAATAACAACCGTATTTACCAATCGATCTTTTCCCAAGATCGAGAGTTTTTTCACGATCTCCAAGCTTGGCAACTTTTGCAACAGCGGCATCATGAGTGTCGAAAGTTGAGTTGTAATCGACTAATAACTCATCTCGGGCTTTTATATCAAACTTCGCAAACGTTAAGGCTTCAAAAGTTTTGTTTCTAAGAGAGAGTAAGTAAGTTGCGATATCGTTTGCTTCTTGATCGCTCAAGCGCATCGAAGGCATAATTGTATCTTCTTGGTAGTGTGATGGTTTTTTAAGCCATGAAACTAACCAATCCGGTTGAACTTTTGATCCAAGACCTGTTAACCAAGGACCCGCGTAAGCTTTTACTTTATCGGACTGTTCTTCCAAGCCTTCAACACCGTGACATCCAAGACATCCAACTTGAGAGATTATTTTTTTACCGTTATCTGCATTTCCTGGACGAAATTTTTCGTTGGGAACATAGGGCTTAGATTTATCGTAAACGTATTCAGCAATGGCGTTAACTTCGGCCATATTGTAACGAATAAATTCTGGTTTCGAGTTATTCGATTGTCTAAAAAATGCAGGCATTCTTGAATGTTTATTAAATGAGCGCGGCTCCCAAACCCATGACTTAAACCATTCTTTATCAACTTTACCGGCTATTTTAAGAAGAGATGGACCAGGCTTTCTTCTGTTTTCTGACCAAGTTCCAATTTTATGACAGCCGTAACATCCGTACTTCTCAATTGCCATGCGGCCTTCGTTTAGTACGTTTGCTCCTTTTAATAACTGAACATCAGAGTGGCATTTAACACATCCTGCTTCAGTTTGAGAAAGCTTAAGCATTGGACTTGGCACATGGTGAGGCTCTTTCCAGCCATAATTCTTAATCCATTCTTTTTCTTGTTTTTCACCGTCTGGCATGTGAGCAACAGAGTTGAAGTCATTTACACGTTGACCTTCTCCTCCGTGACATGAAGTACACCCAGTAACTTTCATTGGGTGTTTCGATTCCATTCCTACCATTAAGTCTAACTTTGGGTGAGTTCTAAAAGGTTGTTTTTCTTTTTCATAACCTGGCTGATCAATGAAAGTGTGACAAGTAATACAACGGTCAACTTTGGGAACTTGTCTAAAATAACGATCATCAGTTACATTATTAATTACTAACTGTTGAATTTTTATTGTCGGATCTAGGTAGTCCACAAAAGGCATATTTCTAAGAGCGAAAATTGGTGAGATGTCTGTTTGTTTTTTTGCCAGTTCTAACAAATTAAGCTTGGTTGAAATATCTTTAATTTCTTTTTGAGTCGTAACTACTTCTTTATTTAAATCAGCAATTTTAGCGAGAACTATTTTTTCATTTACCTGCAATGCTTTTAAGTTGTCTTTACCAGCTGAAAATCCTTCCTTTAATTTGGCCAGTTCTTCTAGTTTCAAAGCTGCTTCTTTTTGATTATGCTCGGCCATTGCCGTTTCATATTGGAAATTCATTGCCGAAACATCACCGTTAAAAATACCATTTTTAATAGTTTGAGCTTTCATCTTTGCACGAATAGCTTTTAGTTCTTCTTCAGATTTATCAATCTCTTTTTTTCGACTGGCTACAATTTCTTCACCTTTCCCAAGACTAATATTAAGTTCGCCAAGTTTTTTCACATCAATTTCTTTTTGTGCTGCTTTAATATCTTGTTCAAGATGACGTCGCTTAATTTGAAGTGACTCAACCTGAATGGCTTTCCAAGGTCTGATATAGTCATCTAAAAATACCCATACTGTCGTGACGAAAAAAATAAAGGACAAGATCGCCATGACCTTATGAAGTTTTGGCATATTGTATGCCATTCCTGGTTCCTTTTTCTCACTCATATCTATAAATCCCTTAAAAAATAAAAACTAAAAAAATACTTTAATATTCTGATTATAAGTTAAGTTCCCACTCTGGAAGTGCCACGATGTATTTCAAGCTGAATAACCAACGAAGAATCATCTTAATAGGCAAGCTCGTCATCATTAGAACTAAAAACATGAAAATATAATAACGAGTAACCCCGAGATCTTGGATAAGTTTACGGCCTGCTTTTGTCGCTTTCGCAGCCCAAGGTGGGATCACGATAATATATGAGAGAGAGAGAATGATTCCAAAAATTTCTCTGACCACCAGATTTTTTGGAAGACCAGTGCCCAACATCTTAATCCAGATAATTTCTGAAAGATTTATGTTGAATGATGCGACAACTTTATGGAAGTCCCAATATTCAAAAGGTCCGTAGAAAGTCCAGTTTGGTCCGCGAAGAAAAACTCCGACAATGATTAGGTAAACCCACAAGACGAGCCATCCAAATAAAAATGCAGAGATCGCCATTTTACGTTCTTTAAAAGTGAAGTAACCGTTTCCTTTTGGATTGGTATCTATATAAGGAACTGCAATTAGACCTGCAACGATTAGTCCTGGAAGAACAACTCCGGCCATCCAAGGGTCGAAGTAAACTAACATTTCTTGTAGACCTAAGAAGTACCAAGGAGCTTTTGCCGGGTTTGGTGCCCAAGTAGGGTTTGCTGATTCTTCAAGCGGGGCTTTAAAGATGATGGCCCATACAATTAAAAAAGCGGTACATGCAATAATTGCAAATAATTCTGTGTAAACTAAGTTTGGCCAAACCCAAACTTTTTCTCGTTCTTCGGGCGTGGCTTCTATAGGACATAGTCCCTCTTCTATTCTTGTATCATTGAGGGCTGCTTTGTATAGCCAAAACCAAGTGAAGAATCCAACGAGTACAAGAAGAATAATGATTGGAATATTATCCGGAGTTTTAATAATTGAGAAAAAGTTTGGATCTGCTAAAAACCAAACTATAACTGGAATTAAGATTGCGATTGTCCAGTATGCGAATTTTTTTGTTCCTACTGTTTTATAATGCTTAAGCATTAAGTAGAAGGCAAAAGTCATCATCGGAAATGAAATAATTGGATCGGATAATTTGTTAATAAGTTCTCTTAGCATTTCTATTTTCCTTAATAGTCAAAACTTTCTTTCAATCTTTAAAGCGGAGCTGAAATACCACCGTCTTTTCTAACTCTCCAAAAGTGAACAGCGATCAACACACCTACAACAAGTGGTATGAATACACAGTGAAGAATATAAAATCTTAAAAGAGCTGGCTCACCAACAAAACGTCCTCCCAAAAGCTGGAAGCGCACGTCATTTTTATCAGAAACCATTACGAAATCACCGATGCGAGCAAGCATTGCTCCTGGCCCTGCATTCCCCATAAAGGGAGTTGCTTTCGCCATACCAGATCCAACTGTGATGGCCCAAATTGCGAGCTGATCCCATGGAAGTAAATATCCAGTGAATGAAAGAAGAAGAGTTAAAACTAGAAGAATCACACCAACACCCCAGTTGAATTCGCGAGGTGGTTTATACGATCCAGTCATGAACACGCGGAACATGTGAATCCAAACGGTGATTACCATAGCGTGGGCTCCCCAACGATGTATCTCGCGCATGATTCCTAAAGGAACGTGTTCTCTTAGTGCGATGATGTCGTTGTAAGCGTATTCAGCTGTTGGTCTGTAATAGAACATCAAAAGAAGTCCTGTAACAGTCAGAGCTAAAAAAATAAAAAATGTAAGTCCCCCCATACACCAAGTGTATCCGAGCTGAACTCCAGATTTTTTTAACTTGATTGGGTGTAGGTGAAGAAAGACGTTTCCGGCAACAACAGCAGCCCTGTTTCGAGCGTTGTCCGGCGGACCATGTCTGAAAATAGATTTCCAAACTTGGGTGTCTCTAACTTTTTGTGCGATTCCTTTTCCTGACATAGGTATTAACCTTTTTATAAAAAAATATTTTTAAAACTTCGTAATTATACTATCTATACTTCAAGGAAAGACTCTGGGTTGTCCCACTCGCCTTTTTCCCAACGGTAGACTTTTGTTTTATCAACTTTAATTTTTCCATCAGGCTGAAGACCAACCTTGAACCTTTCAAGTGGACGAGGAGTCGGACCTTCGAAATTAATCCCACTCATATAATAACCAGAACCATGACATGGGCATTTAAATTTTAATTCCGCTGGAAGCCAGTTCGGAATACAACCAAGATGTGTACAGATATTAGATAAAGCAATAAGTTTTCCTTCTTGCTTTACCATCCATACTCCATAGCTATTCTTCCATCGCTCATCAACCCCAGCAGGGTAATCGCTTGGTGTTCCAGCGACGAATTCCATCTCTGGTTCAAAATTTACGTTGGGGTAAGTGAATCTAAAACAGAGCGCTAAAATTCCGCTTGTCGCTGCCGTGAACATCACCCATCCAACAGTAAGATAACTAAAAAATTCACGACGATTTAAACTTTGTTTTGAATCGAAGCTCATATTAAAATCCTTGTTATAAACGCAAAATTGCCAAACTCTATAAGACCTATTTTAAGCCCTATGTTCAGCAGTAGTTATTAAAATATCAATACTTAGATTATGCGAATGTTCTTCTATTTTTTCAATAGATTTAACGCTTCCTTCGCCTTTGTTGCGACAGAATTGTTTAGATCTTTGTTCGACACGTCTAAGATTACATCGTTTAGAGCTGTCCATTGATGTTTTTGCAGTGTGCTTAAAACACTCAATTTCAAATCGGTGATTTGTTGAGCATCAAGTGCCGGTGGTAAAACTCGGGCTTTAGCATCTGGGTAATTTATCAATAGAATTTCTTTGAGAACTGGAATTGCGCTCTCTTCTTTATAAGTAATTAGCGCCGTTGCGGCCGCATATTTCACAATAAAATTAGTATCATTTAATAGCGTTTTGATTGGGGCTTGAGCTTCCGGCACAGCATGAGTGGCCAACGCTAGAATGGATGCTTGTTTTAAGATTGGTTCATTTGCCTGAAGCAATGAAATGAGCTTGGCCCATTCAAATTGAATGCCTTTTGGCATATTGGCAATTGAAACAATAGCATGAAATTTTACATCGAGATCTGCGTCACTAAGGCCCATTTGCAAAGCAGGTAATGCTATATCTGTTTTCAACGCACCTAGTGCAGCGATGATAAAACCTCGAGTTCTTGGATCAATAGATTGCTTATAGGCTTGTGTTAAATTTACAACCAGCCAAGGATATTCTTCCTTAGGAATCTGTGAACTATTTATTTGTTTTGAAAGTTCGTAAGCGGCAACCCACTTATTACCAAAAGTCTTCGACTGAATTTCTTCGACTAGATCTTTATAAGAACGCTCTGAAGAGAGCATCTTTGTAATACCGAATATAATTAGAGAGCCAAATAAGACGATTGCAATAGGAACAATTAGACTTCCCACGAAGGGATTCTCTAGAATTTTCTTTTGCATTTGAGGAGGCGTGGACATGCTGGCACCAAAGCTTGAGCTAAAAATTAATTGTTTCTTACCAATGAATGTAATGATAAATAGCAAATCTACACTATCATGACAATTTAATTGAAACTTTTGAGAGAGAAATTATGGCTTATCTACTTCGCACATTAATCGTTCTGATGATCCTTAGTATAATTCTTACGGCTTTGCTTGCGTTAAAGATAGTTCATTTGCCCTTTAGCCATATCCAAATCGCTATTCCCGCCTTTATCTACACAATATTCGCACAGGCCTTTGTAATGTTTTATTTCATTGGTGTTTCACGCTTAACAAATAATGTTTATTCAATCGTAAATTCTGGAACAAACCTAAACGAGCTTTTCGACATTCCACCTGAAGACCTGACTCCATATATCGAAAAAACAAAAAAATTTGTAGAAGATGCTGATCGTTGTAAAAGACAAACTATTCCTTGGACAATCCTGATGCTTATCTTAGGAATGATTGCTTTTCTTTTAGGTGGAGCTCACGATACTGGCCTTGTTCAAAAAACTACACATTCGGGCGTAGTGTTAGGATTTATCACTGCCATGACAATTGGGTTTTTCCGTCAATGGTATTATTTGGGGAAATCCCATACTCTACTTAGAAAACTTAAAAATCTTTACGGGATTGCCGACGGACAAATGTAATCAATTTTAAATCGATTTCACCATAATAAAAATTCGTACTTTGCCTGGAATGTTTTTTACATTGGAAGTATTACTTTCAAAAAGTTTTGCTTGATCAACTTTCATGGTTTCAGTCATAAATTCTTTAAAGTCCTTTTTGGGGACATAGACGTTGTAATAAACACCACCAGGAACATCCATTCCAGGAGTTGAATCTCCCACTGCTTCACCTTTATATTTTTCAACCAAAAGATTGATTTTATCGCGTGTGGCGTAGGCATTAGCGGTGGTCATCATTAAGCGATAAATTATGGTTGTTCCACCTTTTGTTTCACGATAGCCGTTGCGGTTTTCGGCATCACCTTCGTATTGAGAAGGTTCTTTGTCTGCATCTTTTAAATCTTTTGGAATATTATCAAACGACGTGAGTGTAACTTCAGTTTCTTCTTCATATTTATCTGGATCAAAAAACTCCGTCAGCTTTTCACCTTTGGTAATATCCTTGATCTCATTAAAATTTAGTTTGAATTCTTTTGCGCTCTTTTTTTCAGCACCTTTGAACACTAAACTTTTATTAAGCCAGTTAAATTGTGGCTCATAAATACTAACTTTATTTCCCAAGTATTTTTCATACCAAATATTGGATTGCTTAACTCCATAAATGGTCAGAGTGAAAAGTAAAAGAAGAATTGAGATATCTTGAACAACTTTTATTTGTTTGATGAAACTTGTGCGCTCTTTAATTTTAGTTAGGTCAAATTGGCGACTTTTAAAATCGGACTTCATTCTTTTTACGAATAAACTCCATTCATCAAAAAGAGTAACTTCCATTGAAGGCATGATTTCATCTTCACGAGATCCATTGGGAGGGGCGACTATATTGATATCGCTCTTAATTTTATTAAAAGTAACTTCCAGATTCGGGCTTAAAATATTTCCCACCTGGAAAATATCTGAAAAATACTGATCTAGATGAGGAAATTCATCTAATAGAAAACTTCTTAAAATAGTTGCCAGAACTGAAGCTGAAATACCTGCTTCAAAAGCAATTTTGCCTATACTTTGATTTTTAAAAATAAAAATGTAACTTAAGAATTTATCTCTTAACCATAAAAACCACGAAGAAAGTGAACCAATTCGAACTTGAGAATAGGCATATTCAAATCGTTCAATTAGTTTTTTAAGAGTAAGTCCATCTTCAAAAAAAGAATCCCAAAAAGATTCGAACTCTTTTTTAAAGCGGCCTTGCCAAGTTAAACCATCAAGGTTCAAATTGAGCCAGCTTCTAAATTCTGCAAAATCTTGGTCGTATAAAATTAGTTCATTCATTTATATTTATTTCGATTAACATCTCTTTATTAATACGGCGATCCCTTGTCCTCCGCCAATACAAGCTGAAGCAATTCCGTAATTTAATTTATGATGAACCAACTGTCTGGCAAGAGTATTAGAAATCCTTATCCCTGAAGCACCGAGCGGATGTCCTAAGGCGACAGCTCCTCCCCAAATATTTAATTTTTCATAAGGAATATTTGTATCTTTCATGCAAGAAAGTGTTTGCCCGGCAAAGGCTTCGTTAATTTCAAAAAGATCAATTTGATCCATGGTCATTTTATTGTTGGCAAGCAATCCCTTAATCGCAGGACTTGGACCAATTCCCATGATTTTCGGATCTACACCTATAACGTAACCATCAATGATTTCTGCAATAGGATTTAATCCTTCTTTTTTTACAAAAGATTCACTTGCTATAATTACAGCAGCTGCTCCATCGACAATTCCAGAAGCAGAAGCGGCAGTAACAACACCGTCAGTTTTAAATGTAGATTTCAAAGATTTCATTTCATCCAATGAAGCATCATCTCTCAAGTGTTCATCGCGATCACACACACCTTTTCTTAGTGCTACAGGTACAATCTCGCCTTGTAGCAAGCCTTCTTTATAGGCTTTCGCTGCACGTATGTGAGACATATAAGAAAATTCATCACATTGTCCCCTAGTGATTTCAAATTTTTCTGCAAGATTTTCCGCCGTCATTCCCATTGGTATTTGGGCGTATTGATCTGTTAGAGCATCCAATAACATATCTACAGATTTTAGCGGTCCATACTTTGTTCCGAAACGAGAGCCGTAAGTTAAATGAGGAACCATCGACATATTTTCAGTTCCAGCAGCAAGTACACAATGAGCTTCTCCAAGCTTAATTAAGCGAGCAGCACTCAAAATTGCCTCAATACCCGATCCACAAAGTCTGTTGAGTACAAGACCTGGAGTTTCTTGCCTGCACCCTAATTTCAAAGCGAGATGTCGGCCTCCGTACATTGTATCAGTTGAAGAAGAAACGACGTTGCCAAGTATGGCCTGATCTATTTTGAGAGGGTCAAGTTTGATTTCAGAAATCAAAGCCTTAGAAGCAAGAACGGCAAGATCGACTGGAGTTATGTCTTTAAGTGAACCACCAAATTTTCCAAATGGTGTTCTCTTCCCTTGCACTAAAAATACCCGCTCATGACCTTGGGACATATTTGCCTCCTACTTTTTAAAACTTAGACTTCGTATCATATATTATGTCTCGATGAAATTCTTGGCAAAGGATTTAATAAAGGAAAGTTATGTCTAATATTAGTGATGTTCAGGCTCAAAAATTTATGGATGCCGAAAACAAAAGATACAACACTGAGATCAAGCAACTTCGCACTGAGAATGATCGCGGATATGAAACTGAATCTAAATCAAAAGAAGCAGAAATTAAAAGAATGCGCGATGACTATGATACTAAAATTGCCAATCTCAAAAATGAGCAAGAACAAAAATTGGTAGAGATTCGTGATCGTCAGTCAAAATCAGTTGGAGATGAAAATATGCGTCTTTCAACTGAAGTGGAAAATTTAAAAAAAGCCCACCAGGATCAGGTTACAGAAATTAAAATGAGCCAGCAAAATGAGATTGAAGGAATGCTCGTGTCTCACAAAAAAACAATGGATAATGCTAAACAGAAATTTGTAAAAGAAAAAAGTAAATTTGAAGCATAAGTAGAAACAGCAGCAGCAGTAGAGGAATTCTTTAAGGAGAAGCATGGAAGCGAACAATAACAGCAATAGCATTTTTATCAATGGAAAAGCACAGATCATCGAAATGCTTCAGCATATGCCTCGTGAGGAACGTTCCCGCCTATTGAAAAACTTAAAAGTGAGAAATCCTCAATTAGCAGAGGAGCTTACTGAACAATGCTTTACTTTTTCTGACCTGGACAATCTTGCAGATAGTGATCTTATGATGATTTTTCAATATGTAACTGCTCCTATTCTTGGAATGGCCTTAAAAAATATTGAGCGCGCATTCCAGCGCCGACTCCTCTCTTTAGCAGGACGAGAATATGCCGAAGAATCTTTTCGTGTCTTAAAAACCAGCTATGCAACTGAAAAACGTGACATAAAGCGTGCACAAAACAAAATTGTAGAAATTTTGGTATCACTCAAAAAAAGAAAACAAATTAATCTTTAAAATTTTTAATTCGCACAACTAGCGATTGGTGTCGCGAAAGGCTTGTTGCTTTTGGGATAATAATATCTCATATCATAAAAAATTTTATCTTTTTTGCAATAAAGCAAAAGGCTTTGATTGCGGAAGACATTTTGCTCTTCAGTACATACACCTAAAACTAATCGTTCCGTCGCTTTCAAATTAAACTGTTGAGATGTTTGAATTTTATTATCCATGACCAGTGGATCAATTTGAAGTTCTGCAATACAACTTTCCTCTTTCGTGATCGTTCCGGAATAAGGAGTCGCCTGAATAGCGTAAAGTCCTTTTATCATCATCGTTTTATTCTTCATGAGAATGGCGGCTTTTTCAGGCTCTATATCTGTCATAACTTCTGCTATCAATTGATGATCGTTAAACTCACCTTCAAATTTCATTTTTTTTCCAGCAATATTTTTTTCTTGAAATTCTTTATCCACAACAAATCTTTGATCTTTTAAGGTGGAGCTCCATTTAAGCTTTGGAAAACTGGATTTTAAAGTTTGTTTTTGCGAGCAAGACGAACTTACTAAAACAAAAACTATGGAGATTATATATTTCACATTAATATCCTAAAAAAAATTAGGGAATTTTATATTCAGCAAGCGCATTAAGATATCCTTTCTCTTCATCCTTAGTTAAAACCATGTCTGAATTTTTCTCACCGGCCGACAAATTATGTTCTTCAATAATATCTTGAGTAGATTTTAAGCGTTCGCAAAGTGTTTCAAAAATTTCTGGAATCCAGCTCGGTCCATCTTTAACAACTGTTAAAATATCTTTTTGATCTATTAACACTAACTCAACGTCGGTCTTTGCTATTGCTGCAAATTCTGAAGGTTTATTGGTTAAGACGCTCACTTCATTTAAAATTTCTTTTTCTTTGCAAAGTTTAATGACTGATAGTTTTTGTCCGGTCACTTTTAAAAGACGAATCTCACCTTTTTTTAAAAGGTAAAGATATTTTGCAGGTTCACCTAGAGCAAAGATAACAGTACCAGCTTTAAACATAATAGGGGCTTCTATAGGTTTACCCAATGGTA
The DNA here is from genome assembly GCA_014377485.1 of Bacteriovorax sp. GTDB lineage: Bacteria > Bdellovibrionota > Bacteriovoracia > Bacteriovoracales > Bacteriovoracaceae > Bacteriovorax. Next base: position 24,466 of record JACMPM010000145.1, read on the forward strand.
AATTGACCATCAATCTCTCCTTGAATAAGAGTTCCATACCGCAATCCTCGCGTGGAAATCTTCATATTTTCTATTTTTAGTTTATCGCCAATCATCTCAGCAACAATGGCACCAGCAGCAACCATTGGTGCTCGTTTTCCTAAATGGGGGAACTGTAAAAGTAAATTTTCTGTATTTGTATTTTGTAGGCTTGAACTGAATTCTTTAAAAGAAGAAAATTTAATTGTAAGCCCATCTATTTTTTTATCGTCGTAAAGATTGTGGCCCATAAACATTGCAGCTAGAGAAGTCATGCTACCAGCAACACAAATTAATGACTTTGTGAAATAAGTAGAGAAATCCTGGTTTAAAAGAGCCATCATTCTTTCTTCAAAAATCAAGTCTTTTCGCCAATCTGTCGCTCGCACTGAACCAACAGGTAAACTAACTGTTGAAAGAATTTTAAAAGGGGCCACCTGGATGTGGATTAACTCTGTTGAGGCTCCGCCAATATCCATAATAACTAATTCCGATTCATCGCTATTAACTCCTGAAACAACACCAAGAGCAGTGTAATAGGCTTCGCCTTTCGAAGTAATAAGTACTACAGAAAAGCCGAGTTCATTTTTTACTTTGGCATAAAATTCAATCGCATTGGTTGCCACTCGAGAGGCTTCCGTAGCAGTTATTAAAACTTCGCTTGGATCTATATTAATTTTTTCCAATTGTTTTTTATAATCTGTTAAGGCTTCAAAAGTAGCCTTCATGGAATCTGGATGAAATTGTTTAGTTTTATCCAGGTCTTTTCCCAGCGAAGTTATAAAAGATAAATTTAAAATTTCTTTTAAAATTTTATTTCCTGAATCATCCAATTCAGCTGCTAAAAGTAGTACTGAATTTGATCCTATATCAATACTAGCTCGAATCATTTTTTCTCCACCACTGCTCTGATATTAGCAGGACTAGTTGGAACAATAACTCCGTTCTCACAAATGATTCCAGTAATACATGTATGATCTGTTACATCGAAACTTGGATTAAGGGCCTTAGCATCTGGATGAGCAATATTGTGTGTTTTAAATTTTAAGATTTCGGATTGATCTCGAAGTTCTATTTCAATTTGATCTCCATTTTGCAGGTTTAAATCAAAAGAGCTGATAGGAGCCACTATATAAAATGGAATCCCATAATGTTTAGCAATAATACTTAAACTTGAAGTACCGATCTTATTTGCTGTATCACCATTTTCAACAATGCGATCTGCGCCAGCAAAAATAGCGTCAACTAATTTATTTCTCATCAAATAAGAAGCTGCACCTTCAACTACAACATGGTGGTCTATGCCTTCTTTTAATAACTCAAAACTAGTTAAGCGCGAACCTTGAAGATATGGACGTGTTTCAGAGGCATAAACCATCTTAACTTTATTTTGATTGTTTAGATGAATGATTACTCCCAAAGCCGTTCCCAAAACTCCGCAGGCAAGGACTCCGGTGTTACAAATTGTCATAAGATTCAGAGGGCGGTCACCATAAATTTTTTGAAGTTCTGTTTCAGCAAATTTTGCCATTGAAAGGTTTTTTTCATAGAGATTGTTCATTTCAGTTTTAGCATGCTGAACTAACTTGGGATAAAGAGAAGTCATGTGAGTTTCAAGACGGGCCATCACTACACAACGATCAATTTCAAAGGCCAGGTTAACTGCTGTAGGTCTTGCACTTTTTAAATATTCTGCAGCCCTTTCAAATTGCTCAAACGTCGCCTTAGGATTGTGTTTTACAAAAAGTGCCATTCCCCAAATTCC
>JACMPM010000146.1 GCA_014377485.1 Bacteriovorax sp.
CAATCTTATAATTGGACTGAAATCCTAGCGCGTTTTCATCATCGTCTTGTTTTTATTCACCCGTTTCCAAATGGCAATGGTCGTTACTCGCGTTTGCATACGGATTTATTGGCAGCGACGTATAATCAGCAGATTCCAACGTGGGGAGCCGCCAGTGTTGTGGGAGATATCAATCAAGAGGGTGGAATTCGTGAGAGATACATTCAGGCATTGAAGTTCGCCGATCAGAAAAAGTTTGATGAATTGATTCGTTTTTTGTATCTGTAACAGTTAATATAAAAAAGATAAATGCGTATAATTTAAAAAAATTGGAATAATTATAGTTCTGTTGACTTCAGCCTGTGCACATAAAATTCAAAAAGGAAATGTTATGGATATACGTATTAACTCCAAATATCCTATAAATAAAGATCTTCAGAAGAGCTTAAATTCAACTGAAATTAATCAAGATTTAGATTTCTTAATCTATTCATTAGATCGAGGCTACAGTGGGTCACTAAAACTTCCTCAGCAAGAATATAAAATATTAAGGCAAGAAATAAATTCTTTAAGAAATCTAAAAACAGTCGAGCAGTTAGGAAATAGCCTGGCAAAATCGTTTGTAAAAGTATCTGATAACCATTTAGGTGTGTATTTTAAAAAATTAGACAATACAGGAATAAACTTTAAGGAATCATTTATTGAGCGACCTCAGAAAAATCTTATTGGCCCAAATTTGGCTGGGGATGAAATTTGGAAAGTTGATTCAAAGTCGGTTGATCATCAGCGGATTTCTTTAATTGGCATTACTCAGTTTCCAAATCCAAATTCTGAGTTATGGAATGGATTTGAGGAGGCAATCAGAAAAACCTTAAAACCTAATGATACAATTATTTTGGATCTTCGCGGAAATATTGGTGGTGATGATTCAAAGGGCGGATGGTTAGCTAATTATTTAGATGGATCCCAAGTTGAATTACCTTATGCTGACCCATTTGATATGAATACAAAAGAATCATTCAAAGTGATGGCTAATGCAGTAACCATTTTCAAAAAAAACGATCAAGAACTAGAACATTCTGAACTGGATTGGATCAATAAATTAAATGGATTTGCAGAACGTGCTGAAAATGGCGAAAAAGTTGATATTAGAAAAGAGCATGCCATTGAGACTACGGAGAAAGAATTAAAAACTGAATTATTAAATTATAAGTATCAACATAAAGGCAATATTTACATTTTGATGGATCGACGATGTGGATCAAGTGGTGAAAGCACAATTGATTTTTTCGAAAATATACCTCGTGTTAAAAAAATCGGGCAAAATACTGCAGGCTATGTTCACTTCGGGAATAATGGTTTTGTCATGCTTCCGCACTCATCTATAATCGTTCAATTGGCCACTTCGTTTAATACATACAAAGATGGTCGTTTTATAGAAAAAATCGGAATTAAACCCGATATTTTCATTGAATCTGGCAAAGATGCATTGGATGTTTTATTGAAAAATATTTCTAATTAGAATAAATCTGGAGCATATGGTTTATTTAATTTACAGGATGTTGGATTTATCCCTATTTAACCAAGAAAACATCATTTAGTTTCAGACACCACCCAGGTTAAAAGTTGCTTCTGTTTGATTAAAAGAGAAATAAATCTCACAAACTCTGGAACTGTAAAAATTTTGGAGTTCGTCATGAAATTAAATTTGATCTTTTCTTTAATCTTGGTTGCTAGTTCGTCTTTTTTAGCTACATCAGCTTTTTCGCAAGTTCTGCCGCAATGCAAGCCTGGTCTCATGTCCTCAACCAAATACGCACAAGAAGCTGGAGTTCAAATTCGAAAGGACTTGAATAATCTATTTTTCGGCCACCGTGAATCGCGTGATTTAAGCGGCAAAAGATTTCATGCCGCTCCGCCTTGATTTTGAATGGAAGTCTCTGCGAGAAAATGTTTATCTTGGATAATAATGGAAAGATGGAGCTTACAAATTTTTCGAGCATCCCTTAATTCCGAAGCTGTTTCATTTAGAGACGGCCTGCAAAAACTTGACAGCTGTCTAACTATTTTAAGGGTTTCAGCAAACCCAGCACGAGATTCTTCGTGATCTCGTTTACAGCGCAGTTGCATGAAGAATACCGGCATTCGCGTTGCAACTTCTATGTTAGAGGTGTCTATGGTCAA
>JACMPM010000147.1 GCA_014377485.1 Bacteriovorax sp.
GAATACAATAATGGTGAATCGCGCGATCTTATCGAATACGATATAAATATGACTCCCGATGAATTAGACCGATTGATCAATCATCTTTGGGAAATTTATCAGACAACCTATTTTGATTATTATTTTGCCGATGAAAATTGTTCAGCGGTTTTAGTAGATATTTTAGCTGTGCCATTTAACCTTGATGACGTTAATACTCACAAGCGCTGGTACTATCTTCCCAGTGAAATGATTAAGGCCTTTAAGAATATTCCCGGCAGGGTAAAGGCGGAGCATTTTAGACCGAGCTTAAAAAAACAATTAGAAAAAAAACTTAAAAAATTAAGCCCTGATGAACTTCTTGAAGTTCAATATTTATCTGAAAGTCGCGATCTACCCTTGGGCTATAATTCAATTCCGGTGCTCGATGGAGTCATTAGTCTTTTGGATTTCACCCGCTACCGAACAAAAGATCAATTAACAGCTGATGAAAGAATTGTCTTTCGAAAAGCACTTCTCAGAAGATCTGCTCTGGCCCAGGATACAAATATACTACCTGAAGTTTATGACCAGAATAATCGTCCCGATGGTGGACACGAACCACAGAAGTTTTCATTCTTCACTCGCACGGAAGAAGCTCATTCTCTTTTTGGGATTGAAATGAAAGAGGGCTATCACGATTTGATGAGCCGTGATATTGGCTATGATCCTTTTTCTCAATTTGATTTTTTCACTGGAAGTTTGGTCTATGATAAATTTTTAAACAAAGTCAGTTATGACCAGTTAACATTGGTAAATTTAATTTCTCTTCACACTTATAGATTTTTCGATCCACAATTTTCCTGGGCAGCTAAAGTGGTGGCCGATCGTCTATATGATTTAGATTGTGATTTATGTCATAAGCTAAATGCCCGTGCCTATCTGGGGCCTACGGTAAAACCATTTAATAATATGGCGATGTCGATTATGACCGGAGTTTTTGGTGAAGCTTCAAAACATTTAGATAAAGGATATAGAATTGGAATTGGGTTGGAAGGAAGTATGTTGTTTCAGTTAACGACGAAATTTAAAATTGGGTTCTTTGATGAACTCCGTTTTGATGCCACTAAAAAAATTCAAAAAGATTATTATAATAATGCTGGTTTTAAACAATCCTATTTTTCTAGTATAAACACTGAATGGAGATTTGAAAGTTATCTTGTGTCAAAGTTTAGGTCTTTCGAGACTAACACCAGGATTTTTCAATTAAATTATGGTTTCTTTTTTTAGTAAAATATTACCACTTTTTCTGATGGTAAGCTGCACTTCGCTTCTTTATCAACCTGACCGCTATCTGCATGCTGATCCCCACGCTTACGGAATTGAATTCAAAGAATACTATGTCCGCTCTTACGACGGAACAAGACTTCTGGCCTGGGATTTAAAAAGTAAAACACCCAATCCTGAAAATTTAGTTTTAATGTTTCACGGGAACGCTCAAAATTTATCATCACATGTTTTTAATCTCGCGTGGATGTTGGATAAAAAAACAGATCTTCTCATTTTTGATTACCGTGGTTATGGATTGAGTGAAGGAACTCCTTATCCTAAAGGTGTTTTAGAAGATGGATTAAAATTTCTGCAATTGGCCTATGATAAATTTAAAGAAGGAAATTACAAACGTTTCATTGTCTACACTGAAAGTTTAGGCGGCGATGTTGCAATGAGAGCCCTGGAAGAAGTTCCTTGGCGCAATGAAATTTCACTTCTGGTTTTGAATTCAACTTTTAGATCCCCCCAAGATGTGGCCAGAGTTAAAACCCATGGTCTTTTATGGTGGCTGATGTCTTCAGAGTACACCGCTGACAAAAAACTCTCTCACCTAACTATGCCCCTATTGGTGATTCATGCACCCAACGATCCAGTCGTACCTTATCAGTTTGGACGAGAAATTTTTGAAGCAGCACCATCGACTAAAAAAACTTTTTGGAGAATTGAAGATGGATATCACGGGGATGTTTTCTTCGTTCAAAAGGGCGTATACCGTGAGCAATTTATAAGCCTTATAAATAAAATTTCTCCCTAACGCCCAATATCCGGGTCACATATAGTCAATAAGTATCAAATCGAAAGATCACTATTCAAGTGTTTGGCCACCTTACACCTAAGGGCTTTAGATTACAGCTTTTTGACCGATAATAAGACATGGATTTTCAAAAAATTTTGCCATCCATTCTCTTATGCTTTTTACTGATTTTCGAATCGGGATGTAAGCCTTCCTCAAATTCTAGTCCTGCAAAGACAGCTGCATCCGTTCCACCTGTCACATCGGGCGGGTCTATTCATATTTCTGGAAATTTAACTTACGATTTTGTTTCAGCATCGACAGGAAAATTAAATTTTGAGGGCACTACTCAAAAACCTATGAGAAATGTTTTCGTTGAACTTTTAAATGCAGGAGATGATTCTGTTGTCAGTTCAACCAGCACAGATGATTTGGGTGCATATGATTTTTCCATCACTAGTGCAGGAAATATTAAATTAAGAATTTATGCTGAAATGAAATCTCCTTGGGTCATCATTCAAGACAATACCAACGGCAATGCAGAATATGCTTTAGTCACTCCAGCTTACAGTATTACCGCTAGTACGGTTAAAGATGTTAGAGCGCTTAGTGGATGGAGTGGAACAAATGCTGCCGGTTCATACAATGGAACTCGAGTGGCCGCGCCTTTTGCCATGTTGGATTCGATTTATACAATTACAAGTAAAATTAAATCAGTGAGACCTGCTATCGTTTTTCCTCAATTAAAAGTTAATTGGAGTCTCAATAATGTCGGAGTCAATGGCGATCCTACATTAGGACAAATTATCACCAGTCATTACGATTCTGGAACTAATCAGCTTTATATTTTAGGTAAAGCTGATGTTGATACAGATGAATATGATAATCACGTTATTGTTCATGAGTGGGGACATTTTCTGGAAAAAAATATTTCTCGTTCAGACAGCATGGGCGGAAGTCATAGCTTTGGAGATGAAAAAGATATGTCCCTGGCCTTTGGTGAAGGATGGGGAAATGCTATTTCTGCCATGGCCTTTGATCCAGATGTTTATTATTCGGACACTAGCGGAAGCCGCCAACAAAGTGGATTTCGAATCAGTCTGGAATCATCAGCTGATACTAATAAAGGTTGGTTTTCAGAAGTGTCCGCTCAGGAAATTCTCTATGATATTTATGATTCTACCAATGAGGCCGGTGACAATTTAAGTTTGGGTATAGGGCCAATATTGGATGTCTTAACTGGATATCAAAAAACAACTCCGGCCGTTACTTCAATTTTTTCATTTATTTATGGTTTAAAATTAGCCAATCCAGGACTTGCTAGTGACATAAATACTTTAGTTGCTACAAAAAATATTGCGACCATCACAAATCCCTATGGCACTGCAGAAGTTAATAATGGTGGATGGGATAAAAATCTTCCCGTTTATAATTCGATAACTCTTGGAGGAGCAGCTGTTCCCATTTCACTTTATGGGAATTTTGGATCTTTGAATAATTTTTATGGTCTCTACAATGCTGTTTTTAATAATAAGTATTTAAGATTTACAGCAACGACTGCTACGACCAGACTTGTTGTAACTTCGACTGATACTTTTGAACTTGAAGTCTCTAAATTAGGTGCAGGAGCTTTTGCTCCTCAATATCAAGAACGAACTTCTGCAGGCGTTTTCGGACCCTTTACTTATGATATTCCAACGATTGCTGGGCAAGAATATATAGTCCGGATTTTGACTGATCAAGATGTAGTTTTTGCCAATGCTATTGTTACGTTAACGTTTACAGGAACTGCACGCTAAATAAGGATTGAAATGAAAGTCATATTTTACATTTTCTTAATTTTCTTACTCACCAATGCCGCTTTTTCTAAAGAGGTAGGAACTATTAAGCTCTCTAAAGTTAAAGCAGTATCTAAAAGTAAAAATCCTTTTAAAGCACAAACATATTCTAAGATTGTGTGCAATCAAAAAAGTATTCCAATGAAAGTCGAGCAGTCTCTCAATGCACACTTGCTCACTGTAAGTTTTACGGCCGGGCAAAAAATTGAAAATTTTTCATTAAAAAATGTCCGCGGTATTGATGGAGTGACCATTTCAAAATTCCAGGAATTAATGAATCAAAAATTAGAAAATGGCGAAGTCATTGAATCGAGTATTGAGCTCGGAGACTTCAGCGGATTGGTTTATGTGGTCTTTGATATCTCAATTACCGTTAACGGAGTGAGTTCTGAACACAGCATCCCTGTGGCCGTGGGGACGCTTTCTGATCTTCAGAAAGCTGAGCGAAGTAAAAATATTAAAGAAATAAAAATTAAGCCTCTTCAAAAAGAAGGCACCAATTCAATTAAAGTACCTCCTAAAAAAATTCACGAGATGAAGCTCGAGTAAATTATTGAAGCAATGGACAGCTCATCTTTTTAAATTTCGAGGCGACATACTTTTCATTTACAGTTTTTAAGTCTTTACCGTACCACTCAGGTGACTGCTCAGACGTATGACATGTTAGGCATTTGCTTTTTATCTGGGCTGTCTTCTGTTCGTGAGTCTGCGGTATGTCTGAATTAAATGGGTGTTCGTCATGTTGATCATGACAATTTAAACACTGAACATTGGCGAAGTTATTTTTAACGCCATATAGTTTATCAAAGGCCATCCATTTTTTTGAGATTGCCTGGATCTGTTTGCTTTCAAGTTTTCGGACAGACTTAACATCAGAGCTCATGGCATGAACTTGATTCCAATAGTCGATGATAGGTTTATTTTTGAAACTTATCAGGTTCTTTGCCGCTGTAAATCCTTTGGGATCTCCAAGACCTAGAGAATGGCATTTAATACACTGAAGATTATTTTGCTCACGAACATTCATTAGAGATGTATAAGCGATTGAGTGTGCTGTTCCTTGCCAGAAATCCCCTTGTGGTTTGTGGCATTCAATACAACTTACTGCTGGTTTGTATTTTTTAACAGGAGCATTGGGGGAGACGTCCATTCCCATTCGTGCTTGCTCTTGAAGCTGAATTTCATTCATATGAGTTTTGTGGTCATCAATAAATTTTCGAAATGGATTGGGAGTTAAGCTTTTTTCTAATTCGTCGCGGATCTCATGCAAAACATAAGTGTCACTTGGTTTTTTTGCATTTGTGTCAATATTTATATCACCCACATAATGATTTTTAGAAAGCGTCTGAACAATTTTTACATTTCCGACATCGCGGGAAAAACGCAAGAAGCTTTGAGAGTGGGCACCAATGATCCAGTCGATGAAGGGAAATTTTTTGGCCAAGGATTCATCAGGATCAAAACCAGCGTGAGAGAGAACTACCAGACGGTGATAAGGATTATTCGAATCATAGCCTTGAGCTTTTAATTCTTCGATCAATTTGGGAAGAGTGCTTGGAATGTCAGTGAATAATTCACTGGTTTTATCATTGAAAACATCTGGAGCTACAAAACCCAGCATGAAGATTCTAGAAATGCTCCGTTCAATGATGGCAAAGCGCTTATGTTTAATAAGGGATTCGTTGGAAAGATTTGAAATAAGAAATTCAAAATTTCTAGTGTTTGCCAGTTTTTTTAAAAACTCTAAACCAAGGGCAAAGTCCTGGTCTCCTGGAACAAAATACTTAAGGCCTAATTGATCTAAACCCAGAGCTAAATTATTAGCGGCATATGAAAGTGAGTCTTTCATCGTCGACGGTATTGCCGATGAAGGAAAAAAAGTATCACCGGTATCGACGTAAAAAACTTCAGCATTCTTTGAAATATTATTAAAGAGGCCTGCCACTTGAGGAAGACCGCCCAGAGGAAAGTTTCTACAACCGCATGGGTGTGTTTCTCCGCTAATATTATGAGAGAAAACGATCGCCAGGTTTTTTGGAGAGGCCGACTTCTTCTTTGATTCCGCAGTAGCATCATCTTTTTCAATATGTGAAACAAAATATGAACACGAAGTTAAAATGAGAAGTAGTGGTATTAAGTATTTTTTCATTAAGGTCTCTGGCGTATTAAATTTTTGTTTTTAATTTCGCGCCTTCCTGCGCTTCTTTACTTTTTGGATAACGAGTAATCAATTCATCAAGAGACTGGCGAGCCTCTTCTTTTGATTTTAATTGAATAAATGACTTAGCTAAATTGAGGAGAGTAGAAGCCCCATAAGTAGAGTCTGGGTTTTCTGAAAACAATTTTGAAAAATAAACTTTAGCTTCTTCATAATTTTTTTCTTTATACTCGATCATTCCAAGGTAATAAGAAGATGTTTCTTTATCTTTCTTTTTTGATTTTTTACTATCGAGAATCGTGAGAAACATTTCTTTAGAGCCCTCAAGCTCTTTTTCTTTATATTTGGCCATCGCACCTTTGATCGTGGCTACCTCTGATGAACTACTTTCTTCTTTTGACGCTTTTTTTTTAGCTTGTTCTTTTTGTTCATTTAGCGAGCTGATTGAAGCGATGACTTGTTCGATGTATTTACTTTGGTCTTGAATTTTTTCATTCAAGGCCTTCATGAATTCAGTCTGCTTTTTATTGGTTTCTTCAAGACTGTTCAGACGGTCTTTAACCAGTGCAAAGTCTTTAATTTCTTGCTGTCTATTATGCGTGCTCTCTTCAATTCTGCCTGTAAGTTTTGCCATTTCTTCTTCAAGTGCCGTAAAACGAGAGCTGGCATTAGCCGTGCTCTTTTGACTTTGAGCCACTTGTTCATTTAAGTTTTCAACAGTTTTTTCACGACGAATATCTTCTTGTGTTTTACAAGCCGGGAGAACAAGAATTAACGAGAGTATCAATGGGAGTTGAAGACATTTCATAAGCTACCTCTATAAGAGTTTATACTTATAAATTTTCTAATGTCTTCTTTCGAATGGCAACATATTCTGCGCGTTCAGAATATTTTTTAGAAAGGAGAGCGTATTGTTGAGCTTTGTTGAAGTACTTGCGTTTATAAGACGATTTTGCTTTTAGGTAATAGTATTCAGCTTTTCGGTAGAGACCCGGTGCTTTGACATCGGCCTGGGATTCTTTGGCCGCCATGAATGCCACTTGGGCCATCGACATTTCAAGCTTAGGACGTGTGGTCGTTAAACCACACGCCGATAAAATAAGAACTAGAAAATAAAGAAATAAGTTTTTTTTCATTAAACCAATTATTTAGCTGTAACAACGAAGTTAGCTCTTCTGTTTTTTGACCATGATTCTTCATCATGACCAAAGGAAACTGGTTTTTCTTTTCCAAGAGAGATTGTAGAGATACGAGCTCCTTCAACACCTTGGCCTATTAAGTATTCGCGAACAGTTTTTGCTCTTTTTTCGCCAAGACTTAAGTTGAATTGAACTCCACCGCGTTCATCAGTGTGACCTTCAACTTGAACTTTTAGAGTTGTGTTTGCTTTTAAGAAAACAGCGTTGCTGTTAAGTGTATCTTTTGTTCCGCTTGAAAGACCTGCTGAATTGAAATCAAAATAAACAGTCTTTAAAGCTCCTGCTTTGTTTGAATCAGAGTCTCCGTTGAGATCAAGAGCCATTCCTGCGTTCTTGCCGTTATCAATTTTTCCACTATCAGATGTAGTGTCTGGAGTTGTTCCATCTGAAGATTTCTTCTTGATGTTTGCACAAGATGAAAGAGTTAGAACTGTAGCGAGTAAGCTCAAAAGTGCAATAGATTTAAATTTCATGGGGCTCCTTTATGTAATGGTAATATTAAAAAAGTTTCAAAGTCTTAAAAGATAGTTATGATTATGCCAATTATACTCCATATTAGGAAGAAAAAAATGGGCTTCAAGCGTATAGGTCTCCTGCTGTTTTTTTTGATTAATCTTCTTTTTTCAGCCTCTCAGGCAGAAGTGTTGAAGACTATCAATGTCTCTATGCCAACTAATTACGGAACATTTTTCGGCGAAATACATTATAGTGAGAAAGATTTGGCCTTGGCGCTTAGGGTAGAGCGCATCATCAAAGAAGACTTGATCAAAGTCGTCAACTACTTTGAATATGTTCCCTTTGACGTTGTCCATTTTAATTTAGACCCTTACGTGCGATTGACGAATGGTAATGCAAGTATTTTTCCAACAAATATTATTAACTTATACAATTTTCCTGCGAGTAATCTCGAACATTTAATTGTTATGGAAAACTGGCTTCAAGGCCTGGTCCTTCACGAATTTGTACACATTACACATTTAGATCAGACCAGAGATTTTTTAAAAATTGGAAGACAAATATTTGGAACGATAGCAAAAGTACCAGCAGGAATTGTCCCACGATGGTTCACTGAAGGAATTGCAGTATGGGGGGAATCTCATCTCATCAATGGCGGACGATTAAATAATCAGCTTTTTAATAAAGAACTTCTAATACTTTTTAAAAAGCATGAAACTTGTAAAACTATTGACTGTCTCGATAATCCTGGCGTCTACCCCGAAGGTCAATTAGCCTACTGGGCCGGTGCTCACTTTATGGAGTATCTAGAAAATAAAAAACCCAAAACTATAAAATGTTTAGTTGAAATGAATTCAGCATCCATTCCATTTTTCTTAAACAATGCTTTTGAAGCTTGTACGGGAGAAAAAGCTCAAGACTTATTCAAAAAATTTCGTGATGAATACGAAGTCAATGAAGCCCCCCTCTCAAGTGAAAAACAAGAGTGGGGAAAAAAAATTAGCAATGTTTTTGGAAGCGATGATTATCAGAAAGGTTTCGTACTTGATAGAGATCGCTTATTTAAAGTTGAGCACGAGAGATTTAGTGAAGCTCTTGTTGCTTACGACTTAAAAAATGAAGTTAATTTCACCGGGCAATATAATGCACCGATAGTCGATGTTTCTTCCATGGTAGATGTCGACAACGAAAATAAAATGCTTCTGGTTTCATTTAACGATGACCCCAGTTTTAGAATTCATAATAAAGTTTGGAAATTGATTAATCCGGATACACTTTTAATTGAACGAACTTTAACTTTTCCACACGACCCAAGTTATGTCATATCTCTCGGAGGAGAGAGTTATATTACTTTTAGTTATTGGGAGAATAAGTGGCAAGCTGAAAGAAGCGGTGATTTGCTCCGTGCTTTTCCCAGTAATTATAATTTAAGCCTCGTGAAAAAAATTGGTGATCAATTACTTTTAAAAATTAATGATGCCAATGGTGCTTCATCTCTAGTACTGACAGATTACCGATTGCAAAAATTAAATGTTATTTATAAAAGCGATCGTACTTATGACCTGCCGATAATCTCTGAAAAGTTTTTAGTGATAAGAGAAGATGGAGAATTAAAATTATTAGAAATAGATAAGGGAGTTCAGTTAAGCCTATTGCCTAAAGATTTACTCAATCGCGTAACGTTTGCAGCTTTTAATGAAGAACGCGTATTAGTGTTGGAAAATCGCCTTAAAACAGAAGAGATGACAGCAACAGAATCTGAAAACACGATAAAAAAAAATAAATCTGAAACAAAAATAGTAGAAGTGACAGAACTCAAACTGATCCTGTCTCCTACAAGTTCATTCGCTTCAGAACAGGCAGAGCCTTATCCACGTCTAGATCATTTACTTCCCCACTATTGGTTTTTGGCAGTAGGGAGTTCAGATAATTTAAATAGCTACGGAGCTATGACAACTTTTGTAGATCCTATGCAAGTGCATTTCTTAAATGCTACCGCCTTGATTTATCCTAGTGAGAGTAAAGGTGGAGGCAGTCTCGATTATATTCACAAAATGGTGAAAGTCAGCGATCTATGGACAGTAGCGGCTTTTGTAAATCAAGAGTATTCAAAAACAGATTTTAATTCGGCCCTAAATCTTTCGAGGGATTTAAGACTTCGCACTAATTATAAATTTTTATTTAAGCGTTGGACTTATGTCCCTGGACTTCATGCTGGATCTTCAACGACAGAAGATTTTATTTCCCACCGAACCATTAAAAATATGGGTATGAATCATTCCTTAATTTTTCAAGCTCTAACTTACGATGATTTTTTCCAATACTTTTCTGCTGGAGCAAATTTACAAGTGAATAGGGCAAATATTGGAGAAGGCTATATCTCTACTCAATTGCAAGCAGAGGGCGGCTGGCGATTCACCCAAAAATTTACGGGATCAATCAAGGGAAGTTTCACCAAATTATTTAAATCCGACTTTAATCGGGGAGTTGTTTATGGTGGGGGAGTCTCTGACTACACTAAGTCTCGTGTCCATGAATTTTATGGTCTTCCTTATAGCAATGCTTTTGGTAACGAAATTGTTACGACTCGTTTTACAATTGATTATAATTTTTGGGATATCTACCGCGGAAAAAATTTAGTTCCATACTTTTTCAAAGAGTTTCATCTACTTTTAGGTCGAGAGTCAATATTCGCCGATCGTATTTTTATTGATGGATCTATTTTAAAAAACAAGATGATCAATGCTTTATTTGTAGGGCCAAGACTTAAGATGAATATTTTTTATTATGTCCCTACAAATATTGATTTAATCTTTTCAAGCATTGCTACTCCTAATGGCAAAAATGTAAATCAAGTTGATTTTAGTATTTCTGCCGATTTATTTTAGGCGAGAAGATATTTTTTGGTCTTTTTGGTCAATCAATTCTTTTTTCAAAACGGTATAGGTAATGCTGTAGTAATCCGCAAACAGGATCTGATTAAGTACGGAAATACCAATTGCTTGAGTGAGCCCACGGCTGACATTATGAGAGTTCAAACACATCACACGGTCTACCATCTGATTCACTAATAAATCTTTTGGAATTTTTGCAATTGAGTAGAGTGAATCAAATAGAAAATAGTCTCCTGTTTTTTCACCTGTAACTGTCAACAATCCTTTTTGTTGTTCGTATTCTTGGGCAAGAATAGCTGCGATCACAACTCTCTGAATGTCTTTATCTTCTAAATCTGCTGGTTTTAAATTATCAAAATCAACACCATCGTGAACTCCAATCCCAAGGTTAATCAGTTCTAGATGGCTTAGGTATGCCATTAGTTCTTTTTGGTAGCGTGCTACAATTCCATCGTTGTCTGCGTACTCTTTTAATTTTTTAATATCTTCTTTGAAAGCAGGTGAAGCTTTGAGCTTCTCTAATTTTTGTCTGTCTTCCTTATTATTATCAAAGAACAAACTGAAGCCGCCAAAATAAGCTACAGTCGCTCCTCTGCCAAAAAGATAATCCTTAACCAGGAATTGAAAACGTCCACCATTCTCTTTTACTAATTTACCATAAACTTTACCGATCACTGCACCAAAGGCAATACCATATCCCAGGCGTTCGAACCATTCTTTGTCTTTAGGTTTTTCCCAGTTCATCTCTGTGTAGCCGATGATAGAAGCAGCTGCACTTAATGTTTTATGGGCCGTTGAAAATCGTTTATGAGCAAGTTCCTTAAGTTCGTTTTTATCGCTGGACATACATTGAAGATAAAGGCGTTCAAATTTTTCACGGTTTATAATATTGTCCACCAGACCGTATTTAGTAATGTCCATTTCTGCCGTTTTATTTGGAATGGTTTTTCCATCATCTTTACGAAAAAATGAGCGCATAAGATCATTGCATTCGCTTGAGAGTGCCAGAGACGTATTCGTCAAAATGATAAGAAGGACCATAAACTTTTTCATGGTCCAATCTTACCAGCACCTAAAAAATTCAGAGAAAAACCCGCACATCTTGGAAAAAATTACATGCTTATACACTTCGCTAAGCTGGCAAGATTGCGACCAGTTGTATTTTGAAGAGGTCCAAAGTGGTTATAAGCAGACCCGGCCTTCATTTGCAGGGAAACACATTGTTTTTTTGAGTTGAATCTGGCGTTGGAATTCGGGCTCTTCATTTGAATACTCGCTGTCTCAATGATTTTATGAATTCCGCAAAAGGCATTGAGATTTTGTCCTGGTGAGCCAAGTGCTTCAAGGACATCGGATTTGTTTTTGACCTGACAATTTTGTTTATTGGAAAA
>JACMPM010000019.1 GCA_014377485.1 Bacteriovorax sp.
CAGAATATGATTCTGACGAAGATTAAGGATACTCATAGCTCGAGGTTCCAGCCAACACACTTTTCTTGTTATCCTGCGACCATGAAAGTGTGTTGTAACTGATTTGTAACTGATTTTGCTATTATGGACATTGAATGAGACTTCTTACTTAAAAATTTTTTCTCGAAGATCTTTTTGATTGATAGCTAAATCAGCCTTTTTTAGTAGGTTCCTGCGATACTGCGTCATCACAAAATGAATATTTGCGAAACTTAAGTAGTAACTTTAAGGACAAAGATAGTACCCTAGCAGGTAACAATTCTTTATCCCTGGAGTTATATGCGATTTCATTTATCTTTAATTTTAATTGTTTCAATTTTTTCATTTTCAATTCATGCATCTGAAGTTGAAGTAAAAATGATGCCTACAATGGCAGTCGTTGATGAAGCAAATTCAGTAATAGCCCGCCTAGAAGTTGAAACTTTTATGAAGAGTGAAAAAGTTCAGCACGAACTGATTAAACAAGGAATCAATCCACGGGAAGCATTGGATAGACTTGCAAGTTTATCGGCGTCTGAAATTAAAAGTCTTTCGGAACAAATTAAAAAGTCACAGGCCGGAGCAGACTTTGGAGTTGGTGGACTTATAGGATTAGTTGTATTTGTATTTTTAGTTTTACTAATAACTGACATATTAGGATTTACGAAAGTCTTTCCGTTCACTCGTTCAGTTCGTTAATGCAAATTTTTAAAATTTTTATTCTGGCCTTAATTTGTTCCGGGTGTGCAACCCAGGGACAAAAACTAAAGGCCAGCCTTCAAGGCCAGTACCCAGATCAAAAAGTTCTCGATGTTCCATTTTACGCTCAGGAAAAGTATTTTTGTGGGCCAGCTTCTCTTTCTATAATGGCCAACAATCTCGGATTAGTAACATCATCTGACGAACTGGCACCCATGATTTATTCTCCTGAAGCTCACGGAACATTTCAAAATGATATAATCAGTGCAACTCGAAGATTAGGGTTAATTGCTGTTCCCGTAAATAATTTAAAAAACATTGTTCAGGAAATTAATGATGAACACCCTATTATGGTTTTTCAAAACTTGGGACTTAGCTGGATTCCAAAATGGCATTATGCTGTTGTGACTGGATATGACTTATCAAAAAATGAAATTATACTTCATACTGGTGAGTACAAAAATTATAGGTTGAGCTTCACTGCTTTTGAAAATACTTGGGAGAGAGTTTCATATTGGGGATTAGTGATTGTAAAACCCGGAGTCATTCCAAAAACTGCTAACGAACTAGATGTTGTTGTAGCGACAGCTGGATTAGAACTTCTTAACAAATGGGAAGAAGCTAAAATTTCCTATGAAAAAATTCTTGAACGCTGGCCTCAAAGTCTGGGTGCTTTAGTTGGACTAGGAAATGTTTATTTCAATAAAAAAGATTATAAAAAGGCCAGTGAGTATCTCAAACTTGCGACTGCTGCACACCCTCAATCTGTTGGTGCAAAAAATAACTACGAATTGGCTTCTAAAGCTTATTTGGATGAACAAAAAACTAATAAAAATAGTATCAATACAAAGGGCCGGCAGTAATGCCGGCATTAATTTTTTAAATCTTCATTAAATAAAGCGATTTTGGATTTTTTAATAATTCTTTAAGCTTTTTGCTGTTGTACTCACTTGATTTACATTCTTTCGGACAAGAAGAGTATAACAAGAAATTGTATTGGACCCCGTTTGAGGCTACTCGTTTTTAATACTTAAAAGATACTCAATCGGACTCTTTATGCCAAAGGTCGAGTGAGGTGAAGTTTTATTATAATCTTCAAACTAATCATTAATCATTAATCATTAATCATTGATAAAACTACCGCTGCACTTTCACAATCACTGACATAAACGTAATCTCGCTTGATGGTTTTTACTAATGCTTCCGCCATACCATTTTGATTCAGGACTATAAGCCGCTGTAAAACAAGATTTCAAATTAAGTAGACGAGCAAAGCTTTGAACATTATAGGCCTTGTAAATGGCGCCGCGATCACTTAAAAACTCAATCTGACGATCAGCAATCCAACTCATAGACCTCTAAACCTTCATAAGCTCCATGAAAACGATCAGAAAGGGCCGGCACTAAAGAAGTAAAAATAACTTCTTCAACATTTTCTTTAGAATTTGATTGAGTAGGAATCAATTGATAATCGATAATCGATAATATAGTTCCCATGAAAGAAAACAGCTCTTCTAGTTGGATTATTTAGGCCATAAGACGAATAGATAAAAGGATTGTTCAAAATATGTGAGATAGCTTTTAGAAAATCTTTCTTGAAGTCTTTTTCAAGTTGATCGGGATCTCTTCCCTCTTCTGCCGCTCTAAAATAGAGCCACTCTAGAGTTTCCTCTAGGTTTTTAAGAAATTGCTGAGACCTTGTCAGTTTGATCATTCACCTGCTGCTTTTTTCACTTTATGTTTCTTTTTAATTTTAGCAGAAATGTTATCAAATATCTCTGAGAATTCTTCTGAATTAGCAGACGTTTCAGATTTGCCACTGCGAACTTCAAGCATTGAGATAAGATTTCTTTGAAGTGAAAGTACTTCATCTTTTAAATTTAGGTATTCATTTTCGTTCATTAACACAAAGCGATCACTCCCTCGTGCAATGGCCACAGGTTTTTTGGCCGCAATGTCAAAAAATTCACTAAGCTTAGTTCTAAATGTTCTTGAGTTTGTATTATCCATAGGAACTCCTCTGTTAGTACTAGAGTACCCGAATGCGTACGCACTTGCAACACGCCTAAAATCTTTACAATTTAAGGTCTAAAACAGGGATAAAACCCTTAAAAGCACCTAACAATTGAACATAATGGACAACAAAGAAAGCCTTAGAACTTTAAGTTAAACTATTAATAATATTGTGATTTATAGTGATTGGTTGTTAAGGGCAGTTAGACTTAATTGGTGCCCTAGAAGTTCTCGTCTCGGGCACCATTTTTTATCTATTTTCTCTTCTCTATTATCCATATTTATTTATTTTTATCAAAGCTATTATTAGAGTGTTTAAAATCAATCTAAAAACGTCTATACAGGTAAAATAATAAGGTTGAAGTTGTTTTAAAACTTAAAGAGGTGGAATTTGAGTAATAGAGATATTTATAAAGATGAATTTGGTCAATATCATGAAGTAGAAGAAGAAGTTCAAGATTCTATTGATGGCCAGGAAGATGATGATCTAGACCATTTTGAAGACGAAGATGATTTATTTGATTCTGCTGAAGATGAGAACAAAAGTGATAACGATGAAGACGAAGATTATGCTAAAGAGCGTCGTGATGAATACGATGCAGATGAGGACTAGGTTATAAATAAAGCACAACCCCATGATCAGTAAACATGTTCATAATAATCGCGAAAGTAAAGAAGTACAAATTTTACGATATGCTCGTGAAGTTTGTAAACTCTCTCTTAAAGTCGTGGCCGATAAAATTCAATTAAAGGCTATGGACATTGATCATTATGAAAACGGCAGACGGTTTTATACGCCCGAAGAACTTGATATGTTTTTAAAAATGTATGAGTTTGATAAAGAAGATTTTAAATCACTTCTTGAAATGAAAATGATTAACAAGATAAAAAATAAAGTTTAAAAATTAGTTTTGTTTGAGAACGTTTCGATTAAAGTTCCAACACACTTATCTTGTCACTCGACTCTGGTTTCAATATACTTTTCTGGTCGTGGATTGTCTCGATAAGTATGCTGGAACCGGTGTTGCAATTTAATTATTATTAAGAGAATCTTTGATCAATCGTATTTTTTCAATTTCATTTTTTAATATATCCGCATTTCTAATTTTGATTTTAGACTTGTCAATTGCTACTTCAACTTTATATAAAACCTCTCTCGTTGAAGATGGTGAATTAATTATTTCCAATAAAATTTGATCAGCATCTACTATCTCTGACTGAGATTTCTGGATGGAATACGCAACGGAATATTTATTCGTGCCTTTTTTGACAATAAAACTTAAATTATCAAACTGATAATTCGCTGATTTTATATAAAGTTTTTCTTACCAGCTTTTTAAATCTATCACATTTTAATGATAGAATTCCAAAGTGGACCGTAAAAAAATAGCGGCCTTTACTCAAAGGTGAGAGTCGACGAAAACCAGGGTTAAGGCGAGAATGGAATCAGCCTATCATCAACAGCTGTAATGGTTCCTCCAGAAACGACGACCAAAAGACTGGAGCGGATACGCCACGATGACGAGATGAGTACGTCACGATAGTAGAGACGCCAAAGTGAGATCCCGTCACCACAAGTTGGAAGGGAATAATAATGTCTCGACGTTTATTTTTTATAAGAAGTTCTTTTTTTGGCGTTTCTTTTGATATTTTTTCTTACGAATAAATTCTCCTTATTTGTTACAATTCATTTTGCGTGGAAGAATTCGTCCATCTTCGCATAAATTGAGCTCACGATGGATACCTTTCAATTTAAGTTTTGTAAGATTGTATTTTCTTACTAATGGAATTTTTCGACCTAAGCGATCAATAAAAGCATAACTCCAGCGTACTTCCACAAAATGCGGATCTTCTTTATCAAAAGCAAAGTAAGCTCCTTCTTCATTTTGAGAAGGTAGCGATCCACTATTGTATTCAACATTAAAAAACCGAGTGTGCTTATTAGTTGTCAGCCACACGCTTGAAGAAATTCCGTGATAATTACTATGCTTTCCTTGTAGATGAAAACGGACTGAGCCGCGACCTTCACGTTTGGTTTGATTCTCAAAAACATAAATACGATTGTCTATATCCCCGGCGCGAGTCTTGCTCTGACCAGTGATAAAACTCATAATACCATTTCTTTTCAGATCAATTGTCACTGTTCCAGATGGATTCATTATATTAACTCCCAATTCTTTAGATTTGTCGTTGTAAGCATGGTCCTGAGTTTGCTCAAAAAAAACTAAACGCGAATCAGGTGGAAAACCTGAATTATCAATAATTAAATCGAGAAGACCATTCAGATTATAATCAATCCATACTCCTCTATGGTTACCCTCAGACCATTTACTTTTTTGCTTATCATGCAAAAATTCAGAACGAATAAATTTTGGTGGAAAGCTCTTGCTTGAACCCGTAAGTATACTCGATTTATCGCGACTTTCAGGATCACTATCTCTAGACATAGTTCCAGTAACAATATCAATCAGGCCATCATTGTTATAGTCTCCGCAAAGACTAAAAAAAGAATTTCCTCCACCGTGTGTTTCCTGACTTCCGTCTTCATCGGCCGCATAACCCGATTCATTACCGTAGTTGACAAAATTTTCACCATCGATATTCATCCACAGTTTGTTGTAATAACCATTTGAATTGCTAGTTAAAATATCTGGAAAGCCATTCTTACTAATGTCGCAAGTAGAAGCTCCAAAAGTGGGAGTGGCATTAAGATATATCTTATCTGTTTTGTTATAATCGTATTCACCTTTTAAATGACTTGAGACATCACTAAATTCAAAACCTTTTCCTTTTAACAACATGTCAGGAACAGGCACGGGATTATTATCCTTAAATGAAAACCAATTTGCTAAAAATAAATCGATCTCTCCATCAAGGTCATAATCTAGAGCAACAATACTTGCTGTTGGTAGAAGACGTGTTGTAAGAGGGGACTTTTCTTTATAATGAAGAACACCATTAATCATCTCTCCTTTAAAAATTCTGGGAGGATATTGAGTAACCTCCATTTTTTGATTTAGAGTTCCCACAATCACATCGTAAATTCCATCGTGATCTAAATCGATAAAATTTAAGTAGGAAGCACGAACGACACTATCAAATGGACTTGGACTTAAGATAAATTTGATAGTCTTGGGGTCAAAAAGATAAAATTTAGGAACAGCATAGAAATCATCTAACACTACAAGATCGGTGTAACCATCATTATTAATATCTACAGCATAAAGATGAACAGCTTGCACCCCCTTTAGGCCATATTCTTCTGTTTTATCAATGAAAATTTTCGAAGGAACTTCGGGTCCCATCAGGTATTTAGGTACTACATCTCTTAATGGGAGAAAAGGTGCCACTCCTGTGATTTTCTTATCATGAGAGCAACTGACAAGAGTTCCTATAAAGATAACTAATAAAAAAATTTTAGAAATCAATTTCAAGTCCACCTCCCTGTACTTAACTATGGATTCAAAAATATTGATAACATTTTAACAATATTTTTTAATAAACTTAAGTAATTTTAATACTATCTGAAAAATTTTAATAATTAATCTAATATTCATTTCGAATTGGTAAATTACAAACAGATTTCAAATGCCTTATTGAAGAAGAAAAGTTGGTGCATATTAGTCCCTTTCCAAATTTAAAAAATCACATCATCTAACATTTCTATTAGAAACAAAGATTTAATCTTCTCGTAATATCTTTGGTAAATAACTGTGATCTAATTCTGTAGCTATCAAAAATACTGTACATCACAATTTGGGAGGCATTTATGAAGTTTTTAATTTTTATGTTAGTAAGTATTTCAAGCTTAACTTTATCACTGCAAGCATTTGCTTTCGTAGTTCCTAATTCCAGTAATACGCCGGGAGTTCTTTGCTCACCGACAGATCCGAATTTTAGAGGTTACGACTACCCTGAACATATAGCTCGCTGTAATCGTAATGTAGGTAATGAGGAAAAATTAAAAATTGCAGCTGCATACGGAAATATCCCTCAAGGACAATGGCCTCAATATGAATTTGATCACATGATTCCACTTTGTGCAGGTGGATCTGATGATATAGGAAATTTATGGCCTCAGCCTATTGCAGAGGCACACCAAAAAGATGTTCTAGAAAATGATATTTGTCTTGCAATGAAAGCGGGAACAATGACTCAGGCCCAGGCAGTTCAAAAGGTTCGGAACTGGTTTAAAGGGCTCGCAATTCAATTAATCTCCTTAAAGGAAGTTACTAATGATTTTTCTGTTATTTCATGCCAAACAAAAAATTTAACAATTCTTAAGTTTTCACTAGCCGGAAATAATCAAATTACAAAAATTTCAGTTAATCTTAAAGACAAAGATGGAGAACATGAAGCAATTAAAGTTAATAAAACGATTTCTGGAAAAGAAATTACAAAAGCTAAAAGTCCATTACTTATAGGATTAGTGCGATATGTTCTTAATGAAAAATCTAAAGATCATTTTGAGATCTTTTTGCCGCAAAATGTGGGGGTTGATAATAGTAAATTTAATGGATTTTTAAAAATTGGGTTTGAAGATAATTATCCGAGTTTAACTTCATTTGAATGTGAGTAAATTATTAAGATGAGAAATTCAAAAACAATAAATATTAAAAATGATTACCAGAGTATTAAAGATTGGGTTGTTTTCAAAGGTAATCAAAATTTAATGAAATTAAGATCAAAAAGTAATGTAGCAACCTTTCTATAATGTTTACATTAAAGTTTTCTGTAGAATGGGTTAAAATATGACCATAGATAAATTAAAATCTCCAGAAATATCTAATTACGCTCAAGAAAAATTATTAATCTTGTATCTATCGGCTAATTGGCATTTTTTTCCACAGGTAAGTCATCTACAAGTAGCTTAAAAGGATTTTTTTCTTTAAATTGCTCAAAACTAATTCTGCGAGTGATATAAGAATGTCCCAAAATCCCACCAGGAAACGCAGACCAAATATCATCGATAGATTCAAGATTTTGATGAATTAAATTTTTAATATCTGGTTGAATAGAAGAGATGTGAATATGGAGTTGATTTTGCCTGCGCCCATAAAAAGAATTGATGGCCAATGATATGTCTTCATCTGGATTGCTTGCATTATAGATCTTCACCATATGTAATCGTGAAATCCAATCATCATAAAAAATAATTAGGAGTATCCTTTGAAAGTATTACAGGGCTTTCGATTCTCCTGTAATTTTAGTCGTAGGTAATAACAGATATTGTAGCGGCCCATTCCGGTCTTTGAGAATTGCATCCCCCTGATCACTTCCCTTTTCTAAAAGAACCTCAACGCATGGATCAGGTTGATTATTGGATATTTGATTAGGCAGGCACTCTTGGTTTACGATTTTTACAAAATGTCGGAAGTATTTTAGGGAGTTGGAGATTAGCAAGCAGCTAGGTTTGAAAAAATTCCTTATTTGCAATCTTTGATGGATATTTGGTAACCCGCTGCTGCCATACCATTCTTACTGTAATATTGGAAGACAAAAGATGCATTATGGCTAAGAGCAATTAAGGAAAACTTATCTGTGCAGATAAATTTTAGGGCATCTTGCTTTGCAACTTTTAAATCAATTGCCGATATAATATTATAGATATACGTAAATACTTTTCCTTCAACTTTTGTCGAAACAAGTCTCATATTATCATCTATTATTCTAGGAAGCGCTCTATTCATTTGAGCAGAGATTTTAATTAAAGATTGTTCTATATTCAATGTTCTGCCAATTATAAATCCAACTACAATTAATATTACTACTAATAAAATTTTAAAAATATTCTTCATGTACCCTTTGAATTGAATTATGGTCTGAACCAACAAAGTGGTCTGTTTCCTACCTTATCACCATTTCTTACAGAGCACACACCAACATTTGAATCGGTGTCCGAATCTGTCTCAGAAATAGTATGATCACATAACGAAGCCTGCAAAAAAGTGTCTACACGGCATTGTGTTTTTGGGTGATCATTAAACGTTTGTATCACGATTGTAGAATCTGGTGTCGCGTAACTAGCCACAACTTTATCGTTTGAGACTGCATTCAAAAGTTTCCCCAATGCAGCACCGGCCATTGCCACTCTTTGGCAAACCAACTGCTCTTCTCTATTTGAATATTGAGAATTACATCTTGAACTCACGAGTGAAGGCACATTTAAATTTTGAAGGGCCGCCTGCTGATTATCTCCTTCAAAAAAATGTCGAAGGCATTTCATTGTACCCCAGTAATCGGCCTGACCTTCATTTGCGGCCCATCCATCTGGTGCAATTTTTTTAGGGGCTCCACCTAAATGGTGACCAAGTTCATGACAAGCAACTAGTGCCATAGCATCTGGAGTGACTTCTGAATGACGAGCTAAACCACCAAATGCAACGATAGTATAAGCTCCAGGTGTATTTTGATGAGCGTAAGAATTTACAGTAGGATCTGTCCAACGTCGATCAATAATTAATTTTGCTCCCCGCTGGGCAACGATTCCCGAATATAATGAAAGCATTTTATCCAAAACCTGATTAAATTGTACTTCGTTGAGTCCTCCCAGGCTTTTTAGGCCAACCGGAATACTTAATTTGTTCTCTGGTAAAAAGCCTGAGTGCCCATGAATGTCACAGGCGTATAAATTTTTGGAAGCAAAAGTGAATAATGAAGTAACTAGTGCCACAGAGAGAAACATTTTTTTCATTTTAGTTCCCATAACTTTTTTTTAGAATTAAAATAATTCCAAATGCATAATTATAACTTTTTCTATTCTTGTCATGATAAAATTTCTACATAATGAAAATGTTACATCCTCTGAAAAAATATCT
The DNA here is from genome assembly GCA_014377485.1 of Bacteriovorax sp. Lineage (GTDB taxonomy): Bacteria > Bdellovibrionota > Bacteriovoracia > Bacteriovoracales > Bacteriovoracaceae > Bacteriovorax. Next base: position 9,549 of record JACMPM010000019.1, read on the forward strand.
TTCATTATCTAAAGTTTGTAACGGTTTTGAAAAAGGAATGTAATCCAAATTTAATAAAGTGGGTTTTCCCATGAACTCATGTCTGAATAAATGACGATGTAATGATAATGAAATATTTCTCAATTCTTTATGACTCAAAAATTTAGAATGTAATCTTTAGTTAATCTATCTTCTGTAAATATTATAAAAAAATTCCTTTTATTTACAATTAAAACTTAAACAGGCTAGAAAAGTGATATTAAATGCACAGGAGAATTCAAATGATAAAAATTTCACTAATCCTTATAATAATGGCAACTCTAAATATTGTTATTGCTGCTCCCTCTCAACCTTTTCTTCAAATTATAACTGAAAAGGACAAAAGCGAAGTTTTAGCAATTATTGATCGAGTGTGTGCTGATAGTTGGTGTTCGGGTGATTATGAATATAAATTCTCTACATTTTCATGTAACGACAACACTGCCGCTTGTACTTTAACTTTTAAAATTATTGATCGAGATGCAAAGCCTGGAGAGGTTAATTTCCGAAATAAAAGATGTATCTTTAAGGAGATAACTTCCAAAGAAAAGATCTTCACTGGTGTCACTTTGAACGAAGAATTTTATGATCAGCTTAATTACTGCGTAAGTAACAGGGAATCAAAATAAGAATATTATTTCTTCTTACATTTAAAATCATTGCATAGTTGTAACTGTTTATTTTTAGCATAGCCGTGATAAAAATACCGTGGCACTTAATACTCTCGAGGGAAAACCATGAAAGCAATTAAAAAATTAGTGATTATAATTGGACTGCAACTCCTTACGATCTCTCTTGCTTATTCAGGTGTACAGATCGTACTGGGAAATGTTCCTCTTGATAGAAATCAAAATATTGCGATTCTTCCTCAAAACACAAATAATGTTCCTGAGATACTGATCTCCAGGGATCAGTATCTATTATCATTTAATAAAAATAAGCGATTACTTAATTGGGCAGCTTGGAAAATTGAAGCAGCGGACTTAGGGCATGTTGGACGAACGAATAGTTTTGCTGTTGATCAAGACTTAGAAAATTATTTAAGCAAAACTTCAGAGCATGCAGTTACACCACAAGACTATCAAGGAAGTTGTTTTGATCGCGGCCATCAATGCCCATCGGCCGATCGTGATGATTCTGTCGAAAATAACCAAATGACCTTTTTAATGAGTAATATGATTCCTCAGACTGCATATCTTAACAGAGTTATCTGGGAGCATTTAGAAGCATACACTCGCGACCTGGTATTAAATCAAGGCAAGAAGGTTTATATTGTAGCAGGCCCGATATTTGATCAAAATTTTGGAACAATTGGCCTGAATAAAGATATTCCAATTCCCTCAAAGGATTTTAAAGTTGTTGTTATTCTGGATAAGAATCAAACGATCAGCGATATCAATAATAACACTCAAATCATCGCTGTTATCATGCCGAACCTTTTAAAGAGCGGGAAAAAACCATTAGATGATAAAACTGAACTTTGCTCAAATAAAAACTTATCTACAATTCCTTCTGGACTCGCAACTTCAAACGATTGGGTACAATACAAAACGACTCTCTCGGAAGTAGAAAGACTATCAGGATTCAAAATACTAAATTTGAAATAGTCCTTTATCTAATTGAAATTATATAATTAAGTCACTTCTGATTTATGGAGCCCTTTGTAAATTTAACATGAAATGATTTCGTAACTAAAATCTATCACATATTTGATTGAGAATATGTGGAATAAGTATTTAGGGACATATTATGAAATCAATCATATTTATCTTAATCGTTTTAAATTGTTTCAAGCTGTATGCTAGCGACGAAACTGGGAATAAAAATAGTCCATTTAAATTAGTCGACATGAAATGTGCAGATGATTCTGATGAAACCCTCGACACAACTCCACAATCCCCTCCCCTAAATATCGATGATCCGGAAACACCTGGATGTCACACTTGGGAAGTTAATATTTTAGTAGATGGAGACTTAACTAAAGATTCAAAAAGATATGAATTTCCACTAATCGATCTTAACTATGGGATTGGAAATAATATAGAAGTTTCCTTCGCGACTCCTCATGTGACAAATATTTCTAACGGTGAAACAATGTCAAGTATTGGTAAATCTGAAGCTGGACTAAAGTGGATGTTTTATAATGGAGATAAATCAAAGACAAACATGGCCATTAATCCTCGTATTGAATTCAATGCTGATGGATCAAATTCTAAAGGAGTCAAGTTAGGAATTCTTGATCGAGGTACAACCATCTCTCTACCTTTTCTCATTTCACAAAAAATGGGTGAAACAAAAAATGGTGACATTATGGTATCAGCAAGCGCAAGTTACAACAAAGTGATTGGAACGAGTAATTCTGATTCAATAGCGGCCGGAGCGGCCATTGGCTTTCCTTTATCGAGCAATACCTCTTTAATGGCAGAAATTAACGACGAACGCCAAACGAGTGTAAATGAATTTGGGGATCGCGATCAAATAGTTAAGGTCAACGTAGGATTCCTTCATTCAATTAATAAACAAGTTTCACTTTTTGGATCGTTAGGACAAAGTATCAATTCAAGCGATGGCCAAACACATAAGTACTTTTTGATAGGTATTAAAACAACATTTGGGAAATAATAATTTTAATGGTTAGTTATTAAAATTATATAAAACTGCTTACGAAGGCGACAATCGACAAAACAACACAGTAATACCCAAAGTAGTGCCATTTCCCTTTTTCAAGCCAAGAAGCAAGCCACTTCAGGGCAAGAAGTCCAAAGAGAAAACTGAAAACCATTCCAATAAGTCCTGGTTTTAGAAGTGAAACATAATCCAAATGTAGGGGCAATTCTGATTTCATTAATCTTCTGAGTTCAAGAACAATTACTGGAGGAGTTAAAACAACCGCCAGGGCAAAACTGAATTCTTCGGCCAGCTCTCTAGTAAAACCCAATAAAAGACTGGTAGAAATAGTAGAGCCAGAGCGTGAAAAGCCACGAAATGGCAGACTCAATCCCTGTGTCAACCCTATGAATAAAGCATCTCGTGATGAAATATTCTCTTTTAGTTTCTTATTTTTTTTAAGACCTGAGTATATTATATAAAGACCAACAAAAAACAAAGCAGCTGAAACAAGAGGCAATACTTTAAAAAGATTTTCGACTTCACCTTTTGAATGACCAAGCATGGTCTCCAATATTACTTTTTCTATAAAAATTTTCAAACTCAATCCAAGGATACCCGTAACAATAGTGGCAATAACGATGGCCTTTAGAAATAAACGAGACGTTTTCAGATTAATTAACATTTTTTTCCAACGAGACCAGAAAAAAAGCAGGACCGCAAACATCGTTCCAGTATGCAGCATGACCAAAAAAAAAGTCATAGTTGGTGAACTCGGATCTATTCCCATTAATTTTTGAGCCAGAATAACATGAGCAGAACTTGAAACTGGCAAAAGTTCTGCCAGTCCCTGAATAGCGGCTAATATAATAATTTGAACAACACTCATCTATATTCTCACTTTTCAGTTTCGAAAAAATCAGGATAATTCTTTAAAATCAAATTTAAACTATTGAATATTATTTTGATTTCTCAGATTTAGTATATCTAATTAAATCTCTAAATAAAGAATTTTTTAAGAAGACTCGTTTATTATATAGTTTCAAAGTACATTACAAAACAGTTAATTATTAAAAAAAGATTAAGAAATATAAAATCTAAAGAAATCCTTCTAAATTAAAGCTAACATTTAATGATGATAAATTTAATTAAAATTATCTCCTTTGCCAGCGCAGTTAATGTCAATCCTGTTTAAAACGAACTTCATCGTTCGATAGCTTGGTTAAGACTACTTTCATTGAGAAAATTATAAGAAAAAATTTGTACTATATTTCAAATAAAACTATCTACAAAGCCAAAAGTTAATAATAAAACTTAAGATACATTAACTTTAATTTGTCCTCCAAATATTTTGAACTAATCAAAATGCATTTCTGAATTTTAAATTTAAAAACAACAAGGGATTGTTTAACGATAAAATCTCAAGAAAAATTGCAATCAATCTACCTGTTTTATCGTCAGCATTATCCCATTTATTTTGGTGATTGTTGATTGTTTCAGAGAGAAAAAATTTTGGTAAATGGGTCTTGAATGGCAAACGGTAATTTGTGTTCAAAAGAAAAAAAACCCTCTGTGCATAGGCCGAATCAGCACAATCCGCATTGATTCTATAATAAGGTCCATTCGGGTCAACAAACATATATTCATAAACATTTCCTGAACTCATCCATTTGGAAAATCCTTCTTCGTAATGACGAATCCATGTTTAATTCTCATTCCAGACTGCAGCTTCTAAATCAAAAGAAAAAAAATGCACAAAAAACATGTATTTATTTTTCTCATTTTAGTAGCATTTTTATTCAATTAAAGCGTATGGATAATTAATATTAAATGACACATGATTCTTTTAACTTTATCCATAACTTAAGTAAGACAAAAACTTCCAACATATCTTCAAAAATTATAATCTTCATTGAAATTTTATATTTTTTTTAAAAATAAAACGCTTATATAAATTCAGGCTACCAAACAAAGGAGTTTAAATGAAATTATTTTCCAAACTTAGTACTGCCGCACTGATAATATTGACTACAACTGCTGCTTTTAGTTCAGACCATGATGACGGTTTAACTACACTTAAACCACTTAATAGAAACCTTACAGATCTTTATG
>JACMPM010000020.1 GCA_014377485.1 Bacteriovorax sp.
AGTGCTGCAGACGTCAGTAATCTAGCGGCCACAGGCTCGAGCTCTCCTCCTTCAGATAGAGGAGTAGGAATTAGGGTAAGGGTTCCACTGTTTTTCATGGGTTGAACCTACCAAAAAGTAGCTGGAACATATAGTGGTTTCAGGAGACTGTGAAAAAAACATCCCTATATATTGCCTATACGTTAGAGGCAATTGCCGGTAAAATCTAAAATGGAAAAAATTAGCACTTTTAAATATCCATTTCTCAATTTATTAAAATTAATTCTTTTTATACCTCTACTATATAATTGCAGCCTATCAGCTAAAGAGTTAAATATTGAGACTATTGATATTTTTCCATTCGGACATATGGGGCCAGATGATAAAGTATCTGGGCTCATATATGAAATTAGCAATAAAATTGCTCAAGAAGCAGGCTTCACCTATAAAAATACTCTCACGCCTTATGCAAGAACAATTATTGATTTAAAAAATGGCTACTGTGATTTTGTCATCAGGTACTCGAATCCTGAGCTTGAAAAAATTGCCATACCTGTTGCAAATATTATTGGATTTGATTCAATTATAATTGCTAATAAGGGGAATCAATTTAAATCCCAAAAAGACCTTCACGGAAAAACAATAGGTAAAATAAGAGGTGGATTATTCGACAATAAAATCTATAAAGATAAAGAAATACACAAGTATGAAGCCAACGATTATGACCAATTATTTAAAATGCTTTTAGCAAACAGGTTTGATGCCATTATTGGATCGACCATTGGTATATATTCGAATGCAAAAAAAATGAATATACCAATAAATCAACTGTCCTCTCCACTTATTTTACAGAAAAAATATTTCATTCTTCATTTTTCAAAGAAAAACGCAGACCCAAAAATCATCAAAACATTAAAAGATGCTATTAATAAACTTCAATCGAACGGTGAATTTTTAAAAATAGAAAAATCTTACGAATTAAGTATGTAGGGTGTTATTTATGATTGCCTTATCAATCATAAAGTTTAAAATTTAAGCATGAAAAAACTAAAATTAATCACATTCGCTTTTTTAATTAGCACCAATCTTTTTGCCTCAGAGGGCATAAAAATCGGCGATCCAGCAATGCCCTTCAAGCTAAAGACTCAAGAAGGAGCTGAATTTAATCTCACTACTAGAAAAGGAACATGGACTGTACTTTACTTTTTTCCCAAGGCCGAAACTCCTGGCTGTACAAAACAGGCCTGTGCTTTTCGCGATAATATCAAAAAGATTCGTGCACTAAAAGCAGACGTGTTTGGAATCAGTATCAATACAGTTAAAGATCAGGCCGCATTTGCTAAAAATCATAATTTGAATTTTACTCTGCTTGCTGATGAAAAAGGTGAAGTAGCAAAACTCTACGGGCCAAAAATACCACTTTTAAGTTACGCTAAAAGGTGGACTTTTATTATTGATCCCGATTTAATTATTCGTGATATTTCAAAAGACGTCGATCCAATTCTTGACTCGGAAAGAGTGGCAAAAAGAATAGAAGAACTGCAGAAATCAAAAAATTAGTTAGGTAATCACTAAAAGTCCGCTATAGCCCAGGCCTTTTCGCGGACATTTATAATTATATCTTGAAAGACTGTATGGCCTTTGTGATCTCAACACTTTTAGTTTCGCCACTGATAACTTCAACAGTTAACTTTTTGATATTTTTGAAGTGTTTTTTGAGAGAAATTTCGACACTACTACCCGCTAAATCAGCAGAACAGGTAACTTTTGCTTTTGCTTCAATATCACTATGAACGCCAGCTTCTTTTTTAGCAGCATTTTTAATTTTTGCCTGAGCTTCTGCAGTTTCTTTTTCATCGATTATTTGTTTGAAGCTAGCTTCTGTTATTTTACAATTTAATTTTTTATCAAACGATATAAGTTCAAAAAGATTTTTATTCCATTGATCTTGAACGTTAGCAAATACCTTTTTTTCCTTATCTGTTTTTGGAAGGTACTCAAAACTGATAAAAGATTCTGTCGGCCCATCTAGATCGATGTCTACGATATTTTTTTCAACGGCCATTCCGAGTTTTATTGATCCGTGTTCATGAGCACCAAGAGCATGTTCGTGAGCATAAATTTGACCTGATGTAAGTAATGCAAATGCAATAATAATCCTTTTCATAGAACTCCTGAAATAATTTTTAATGTTAATTAAAAATATTATCAAAAACATATTTTCGCAAGTCATTTGCAATTATTTTTTTAGCTTTAATTAACGATTTTGACAAAGTTCTTGAGTTTCTCTGTTACAGGCTTCATGATTTCGAGGCTCAATCTGAGGAATTCGATTATGCAAATGTCTCTTTTTAGATATTTCACTATAGGCCTGCAGGCGAATCCGATTAATTGCTCCAAGTGGTCTTTGTTCAGGCAGTGTATGCCAGGGATCAAAAGATAAATTTTCACAATAATTCATTAGCTCTTCGCTATCACTTCCCGATTGGATCGGTATATGAATAGTCGCAACTTTTATAAAAGGGGATTTCACTTCACTCCATTCAACAGTTGGATTTTCAATTGGCATAGTTTCCGGAGAAGTATTTCTTTGGATAAAAAAATCAAAACAAGCTTCTGATTTTCCAATGGACTTTACAAGATTTTCACGCAAAAAATTATGGGTTGGATTTTTTGAAACTCCTTCTGGTGTACGATTGATCAAACAAGGTTTTGCACTAAACTTCATTGTCGTACCTCCAAGTTTGTATGGAGTTGCACTGAAATAATTGACATCAAGTGGATTGCCAACTTTCATACCACGAGCGGCAAGCAGGATCTGCCTGTCATGTGAATGGGTAAGAAAAAACCATCCAAGACTTATGGTGCTATCAATTGATTGCATAAGATCCAAATACTCTGCACTATCCTTTATAAAAAAAGTTTTACTGTTCATTAGTAAAAAATCCTGGCTTCCTGAAGCTGAATTATTCACATTCATTAATTTAATGGCCATTCCTCGAACGTCACCATCAGCATCTGCTTTTGTTGAGTCCGGGTCTCCGTTGGAAAAACGTATCCAGGCCAGGAATTCTTTTTGATTTTCTTTTGAAAAAACTCCAACTTGTTGCTCTAGTGGCAATTGATGCGAGTCGATTTGAAAAAAAGCTTTCAAACAACCATGGTGTTTAGGATGAGCATCTCGCTTCATCAAAGTTACTCCAGCGGTTCTTTGCTCTAGAGCATTTCCAATAATTTGGGTAATTTCGTCGGAATTTGTGCGATCTTCGCTTGTCCATACTTCACCAAGTTCGACCGCAGGCTGCATGATATTACTGCTGGCAGGGAATCGATGAGATACTCTTGAATTAATTTTACGATAAGAAAAAAATCCTAAAAATAATAGGGAGAGGATTAGACTTATCAGCTTGCGTTTTTTAAAGACCTTCATTGCAAAATTCTCCATCGTTAAAAACGAATTACAGCAATAAGTATAACAGAAATTAATTTAATTTAAAAAAGGAACTAAATTGGACTACTTTTATCGTGACAAAGTAACGCCCTCGGCTGATAAAAGCTTATGAACCTTATTGATCAAGCACGCTTTTTTATCGTTTATCCCGTGGACCTAGAAGACCTAGGCCTGGTGGAATTAAAAGAAAAATTCGTCCAGCACTTTAGTGCTGATTCATTAACACTGGTCAAAATTATTCCTGGCGGCATAGAAATTGAATGCCCTCTTCATATTGGTCTAAGCTTAAATAGTGTTCTTCGCACTCCTACCCGCATTCTTTTGCGCCTTGGAGAATTTAAATGCAGAGACGCTCCGAAGCTCTTTCAAAAAATTTCAAAATTTAACTGGTCTCCGTGGCTTATTGGTCAGACTCCTGAAATTGAAAGTGCAACAAGCAACTCAAGACTCTTTGATTCTAGAAAAATTGAAAAGGCCATTCAGGATGGAGTTATTCAATACTATCGTCATAAACCAGTGAAGAAAAAATACTTAGGGCATTTCGAAAAAGCAGATAAAAAAGTTCTTCCAACAATTTATTTTCGTGCTGTTGATGATGTTTGCACTATTAGTTTAGATACAACAGGTGAGCGTTTGCATTTACGTGGTGAAAAAATACTTACTGGACTAGCACCAATTAGAGAAAGTCTTGCTGCACTTCTTTTAATAGAATTGAAGACTCATCTGGCCCCTAAAGATTATACTCTTATTGATCCGATGTGCGGTTCAGGTACTTTTTTATTAGAAGCTCTTAACGCCAATGCCGTCACCGTCGAAAGAGAATTTTCTTTTTTGCATACACCCGTGGTCCTTGACAACTTTACGGCTATGCAAAAAATTCATTCATCTGGATTGAGGGCCTTCAAGAACTTAATAGGGTTTGAAATCAATTCAGAAGTCGTATCTATGGCCAATAGAAATTGTAAAGATACTGATATTAAAATCGAACAAGCTGATCTTTTCGACGGGAAACCAAATAAAATAGAAAATTCAGTTGTCGTGATTAATCCACCCTATGGTATTCGCGTGGGAGAAAAAGGCGAAATCAATCTTGCCTATTATTTAAAAATTATTGAGAATGTCAAAAATAAATTTGAACCTGAAATTCTAGGAATAATTATTCCCGCCGATAATAAAATAAAATCTATACCGAATTTTACAATACATTCAATTCGTCCATTTAAAAATGGTGGCATCGAAGTTTTATTTTATGTCTTGAAAAATATAAGGCTTTGATTTTATAAATGCTTAAATTAGTAAACTTTTGTTGAACTTTTTCTAGTATCTGCTAACATTAAAGAAACTGGTCGCCGTTGATCCGAAACTTTGCAGGCCGCGTTTCTTTGACGACCAGAAAACTTCTCAAATTCTTGATAAGCCTTTTTGGACCATTTACCATGGCAAAATTTTCAACTCCATAAATTTTCTAATACACTACTTAGATTTTTCGGTTATAAATCTGGATATAAAAAAGCCCAGATAAAGCTGGGCGTATGATTTTCGAATATAGTTTTCAAACCAAAATTTGATATTTGAGCTAGAGGTTTAGACTAAATTTCAAAAACAGTCTGAACTTGAGAAGGTGTAATTTTCTCCTTGCTCTTAAATAAATTTTGAAGTGCCGTAATTGAATCGATATCTAATTTCTTGCGATTTTTTCCAAATTTCATTGGCACTCCTTGAGCAGTTACAAATGCGACAGAGTAAATTTCATCTTGAATAATTTTTTTCTTACCAACAAATAAACGATCAATACGACAATTATTAGGATTCTCAGCCTTGAAATACATTGTGATTCCTCTCATTCTTTTTACGTATCCCCCCATTTGCTCATAAGGATTGGCCGCAAAAGTACGCTCTAGATTATCTTCAAGCATTTGCCATAATTCAGCTCCACTCATATCCACAGTCTGGACAGGAGGATTTACAGGAATAATGTTCCAAAGATTATCAATTGTCACAACTCCTGCGGGGATTGGTACCCCGTATCGCCAGCCGTTTGAAAAAGCTATTTGTGTAGAAGCGGCAGACATTATAGCCTCGAGCAATACATCATCCATAGGTGTACTTAACATTGAGTAGCGGTGAAGAGGCATTGTAATTTCACCTACGACTTCATTAAGTTTTTTCCTATGAGGATCTAAAGTTGAATTCACTAAACTTTTTACTACCGGATCCTCATCTAAATGATCGTCTACTGGAATTAAATCATGTTTAAACGATATAACCTTTTTATTTTGAATTTGAGCTACAAGTTTTCCAATGAAAGATCCATGGCAGCCCGATTGAAATATAATCGCATTATTAATAACTACAGCATGATCCATTCTATTATGTGTATGACCACTAACCAGAATATCTATACCATTAACTTCTTTAGCTAACTGAATATCCTGAGGAAAGCCCAAGTGTGATAAAATGACTATAACATCGGCCTTTTCTTTTTCTTTAACCGTTTCAATCCACCTTGGAAGCTCTTCATTCCCGATTGTAAAATAAACACCTTCAGAAAATGAAGGTGGCATAGTTTTATCAACAATAGGGCAAGCAAGGCCTATGAGTGCGACTTTTAATCCACCTCGTTCAATCATTTGGTAAGGTTGAAAAAAAAGTTCATTTGAATCTTTATAAAAACAATTGATTCCTAACATGGGATAATTTAATTTTTTAGAAATTTCTTTTACTCCACTTGGCCCATAAGCAAATTCCCAATGAGTGGTCATTGCATCAAACTTCATAGCATTCATTATCTCAATCATGGAGAGACCACGCTGAGTAGTGGAAATATATGTTCCATGAAAAGTATCACCATTATCTACAGTTAAAATGGCCCCTGGCGATTCATTTCTAATATTTTTAAAAAGTGAAGAAATGCGCGCCAAACCGCCTAGTTTTTTCAATGACCATTCATTAGTTTCATGCACCATCTCCCAATGGGGTTCGAGATAGCCATGTAAATCATTAAGCTGAAGAATTGTGAGAGTTTTAATTTCATTATTGCTCATTAGATTTTCCTTAAATTAATTATGTAAATATGACCAATGTTCTTCTTCTCTTCTTACTACTTCGGCAACACCAGAATCAGTAGTATTTGAAAAATCTAATAACTGTGATTTAACTACATTCTGTCCTTTCATCGTATTTTCACAAGCTACAAAATTCACATTATGTGTTGAAGCAATTTTCATTCTGTCAGCTAACGGGTTATTGGCCTTAATTAAAAACTTGAGACCTTCTCCGAGAGCTACTACTTCAATTTTAGTTTTATCTCCTAACGATTTTTGCAAACTCTCAATGTTATTCATGGCCCTGCCCAATTGCTTTTGATCGCCTGATGTTATTTCAACAACAACAAGATGCTCTTTAGAATCGGCCATTGCACTGGTAATTGAAAAAGATAAAAGAATCGTGAGCATTGTATAACTTAAGAATATGCATTTCATAAATCCTCCTTAAAGATTTTTGCAAAAGACTGTAGCAAATTATTTTGAATAAAAGATGATTTAAGTAAATACCGAGAAAAAATAACTACAGATGATATTATAAACAAAAAAATGCCTCCGCTTTATATAGACCAGTATAATCAAAGTACATTTCAATCTAATTAGAAAAATTATAAGTCATTCGTAATCATGTCTTATCAATGCTGCTTAGTGAAAAGCATATAAGCAATCATTGCCGAACAAAGCATTACAACCATCACTGTAACAAAAATAACAAGTCCTCGATCGGCGCAAGCAGTGCCCTTTTGAATAGCTTGATTCACTAAATGATATCTCCATGCTGCGAGAATAGACAGGATTCCACCAAGTCCCATCATTGCGACACCTATAGGCATCGATGCTCCTCCTAACCTATAGCTTTGTGCTTGTGGATTAAGATGAGAGGCTAATTCACGCAGCCATAGACTAAACTTTGCGACTACAAATCCAAGACTTATAACTGCGATGCTGGTTCTTATCCATGCCAAGAATGTTCTCTCATTTGCAAGATATTCTGACGTCTTAGATTGAGTCAGTGTAGGCGCTACTGGTGGTGTTATTGAACTATCAGAAGTACTCATTTTAATTCCATGATTGGGTATGAAAAAATTCTAATGGATAATATATTCTTTATAATTTTTAAAAAATAACCAGTTTCACATTTAATATCTTGCAATCTCTGTGCCGGTCATCATATGCGGTCTATATTTTCTGTGCCTTCAGTCTTTCTCAGATTGCTCCTCCTTTGGAAAACAAAAGGCGTTAATTTTTATCAACAGTCGATTCAATAATAGAAAAGTAGATAACCACTCAATTCGAAAAGTTGATTGCAGATGTTTCCATACGATCGACATTTCTATATCGCTATCAGCTCTGTAGTGACATGTAGTCGTTTAAATTTTTGATAACAACTAAAATTACTAAGAAAACAAAAAGAGAACATCCATTCAAATTAATTCCAAAAGGATAAGAATCTTGCTAAGTTTTGTCATCTTAATGGTCATGTTCACTGTTTCAAGATCCAAAAAACGATAGAGTAAATCCAAACGAACGGTTCAAATAATAACAAATATCTGGAGAGCAAAGTGCAATCAAATAGCAAAACCAATAAAAGTGGGAATTTTTGGTACTTGCTTGACGGCCTGTTGCTGGTCTTGCTTGCATTACCTTTTTTAAGTCTGTTACCTTCTATCGAGCGCTATTCAATGATGCTGATTTTCAACCTTGCGATGCTGATCAGCGTCTGGAGTATGTGATTGTGTACTCAGTGACGAAACAGCGTTCATTGATGCTATTTAATTATTCAAAACAATCATCAGTCGTTTACAATTCATCATAATAGTTCATAACCCTTCAAGCTATTTAATCTCTTCGTTTAAAAGCACAGAAACTTTGGGCGTGAGGAAAAAACTAAGAATTCTTAGAATTTAAATAAACTTGAGTCTTCACCGTTATGCCATTGGTGTATGGAATTAAAACAAGATCATTTTTCATTGCGGAGTGCACTTCTTCACCCACAGAAGATTTTATCCAGGAAAGTTGTACAACTTTTTCTTTTCCTTCCGGAGTGATCATTCTAATTTCATGAATCAAGCTTCTATCAAACATATCGCTTTTAATCATCAAGGCCAGCTGAACGTCTCGCTCCACATCGACAATTTCACCAATATAATTTACGTCCTGGCGTTGAGTTCTTTTGTTTTTAAGTTTTGTGAAAAGGACATCAGTCTTATTAATATTATAAAAACCTTTAATCAAAGGCCTTGGATGTATTTTCTTAAATGGTAGTTCGTTCTCACTGACTGTCCCACTGAATAAGTTCATAACGGCCTCAGAGTAATTATTAAAGGACTCATCGAAGCGAAGATCAACTCTGGTGTGCAAAATTCCCATCTCGCGAAGTTCATCAAGATGATCCAAAAGATATAGATCTTTTACGTTGAACATAAAAGTTCCATGAGTATTTTCGATCAAAGGAAATCCCGAATGCGGACTTTCTTCACTGGAGCCGTATGCCTCTAAGGACTTTACTTCAATATTCTTTTTTTCAAGCGGAGATAAAAGTTTACGAGGACTGTAAAAAAGAAGAATCCGCCCAAAAACTAAAATTTCTATCGGCGTCTTTAGAACTTTCGCGTATCCGCGAAGCATTTCTCTTGAGAGCTCATTAGAAAGCACCAAACGCTCGCATTGCTCTCCCAAGTATTCACACCACTTGTTTAACCCAATCAGGTTATGATTTCCATTTTCCAGAATTAATTGAATTTTAAGCCATGGATATTTGTTTTTTATATATTCAACGGCCCCCGGGTCTTGAACACGAATCGCCTTGAATTCATGTAATGGAAGACGATCGATCACATCACATGAATTTAAAAACTTTTCTTCCTGATTAAGAGCGTCCCATTCGAGCACGACATCAATATTATTTTTTTTCGCTATCCCGGTTAGTCTGAGCATTTCTTCGAGAGAAGTTTTAGAGTAACGAGTGAGAGGTGTGGCCCCTACAATAATTTCAATGGGAGTCTTACAATCAAGCGCAATTAGTTTTTCTAACTCTTCAAAATTCTCAATATAAGTTACGAGCTTCATCAAACTGCTCTCTTTCGAATGATATTAAATTTTTCGGCACCAGGGATATAGGGAATTTTAACGACACTTCCTGGTTTAGATTTTTCGAGACTCACACCCGAGAGGCTTCGAAGAAAATCCACTTTCAATTTTTCAGTCTGTCCCTTAAATGGCATAACTTCTAAAATATCTCCGGGATGAAAAGCACTTTTTACGTCGACCAATAAATGCTTTCCAACACTCGCCTCTAAAACAATTCCTGAAACTACAAATTCATTATCATCTTGTTCGCGGTTGTTATAAATAGAATCATCGCCTGCATAAATATCCAAACTACCTGTCGTGTAATCACGGTGAGAAACTTTTCTCAATTCTTCTTCCCATGAAATCATGTCAGATGAGAGAAAATTGCCATGACCTCTGTAGTAACGAAGTGCTTCTGAATAAACTTTAGAAATTGTCCCAGCGTAATGATGACTTTTATTTCGTCCTTCAACTTTAAGTGAATCTATTCCTGCCTCTATAAATTCAGGCAGCATGCGAATGCCTTCCAGATCTTTTGAAGACATGAAATAAGCTTTTTTACTCTCCTTTGACTCGTTCTTAAAATCGATCGAATACTCAAATCGACAAGAATGAGCACAACCACCACGATTCGAATCGCGTCCTTGAGTATAATTAGAAATTACACAATTTCCGGAATAAGACATACACATTGATCCGTGTACGAACATTTCAATTTCAAGGCCTGTGGCCTTCTTAATTTTGGCTGCTTCTTTAATCGTCACTTCGCGACCTAGCACAATTCGATGAGCTCCCATCTTTTGCCACAACTTTGCTGACTCAACATTTAAGCAACTTGCCTGAGTAGATAAATGTACGACTAGTTTAGAATGTTTTTGGATCGTACTGATAACTCCTAAATCAGATACAATTACGGCATCGACTTTAAGTTCTTCTAAGAGTCCTAAGAATTCTGGAAGCTCTTCCAAGTCTTTATCATGTAAAAAACTATTGAGAACGACATATACTTTGGACCCATGTGAGTGAGCAAACTCTACACCTTCAGTTAATTCTTCATAGGTAAAATTGTCGGAAGCTTGGCGTAGATCAAATTTTTGACCACCCAAATAGACTGCGTCAGCTCCGTATAAAACAGAGACTTTAAGCTTTTCTAAACTTCCGGCCGGTGAAAGTAATTCAGGTGTCCAATGACTCATATACGATTTCCTTTTAATTAAGCTTTTAGATACCAAAATTTATGAATACAATCAAAGAATGATCAAAAAGTTTTTAATAATCCTTCTGGTATTACTCCTCTCGGCAGGTGCTTTCCTATATTTTGAGTATTCTGCCAAAAAAACCCTGATCACCCCTTACCCCTATAACTTCAATACCAATGCTAAAATGGCCTTGGAAAAAGAGTTAGTTGAAGCGGGAAACGCTAAAATCCTTATTGTGGGCGACCGAATGGGAGAAGTTCTATCCAAATATACACCCGAATTAATCGATGAATTATCAAAAAGTTTTAAATATCCGCCTAAAATTTATAACTGGTCTAAACCTCATGAAGGACTGCATAGAACACTTTATAAATTAAAATCACTTAAGAAATTACCCTCAATTATTATTTATCACGGGGCGAGTTCAGAACTCTACGAAAAGACTTTTGAAGTTACCGATAAAGATGCCATATTCAAAAATTTTTCACTTTATGATGACGAAAGAATTATTTCATTAATCATTACCTTTCCCTGGCTTTCTAAAATCATTTATAAAAAAATGAATTACGTTGAATTAGGACCGATTAAAGAATACCAAAACCGACTACCTAGCACCTCAAAAATAATAGAAAAAGAAGTCTCATTTAAACTTTTTGATTACGAACTTCGCGAGCTGATTGATTTAGTTAAGGATAAAAAAAGTAATTTGATCCTCATTACCACTCCAATTAATTTAGAAGTTAGACCTCATGAAATTTGCTCTCACTCGACCACTAACGGAGTGATTGAGCTGCAACAAGAAATAGAAGAATTGGAGAAAGTTGGAAATTTCAAGAAAGCCTATCCGAAAGCTTTGGAATTGAGCAACGAGACTTTTAGCAACGCTCTCTCATTTTATCTATTAGGCAAAGCGAGCATGGGGCTCGGAGAACTCTCAATGGCCCGTGCGTCTTTTTTGAAAGCTTCTGTTTTCGATTGTGCTAATTGGAGAGGAAACGCAGTCTATAATTCCATAATGAAAGCGACAGCAAAAAAGCGGCAAATGACACTGATCGATTTTGACCAGTATATGGCCTCTTCACTTTCAAAAGATGGATTATTTATGGATGAAATATTTCCACAGAATGTTTTTTACCAGACAATGATTGCAGAATTAAAAGAAAACCTAAAAAAAATACTAAGTGTCGACTAGGAGATCTTAATGGAAGGAACTCAAATCATTAACTTAAATAAAGACTATATTCTTTTTCTTGCAGAGGAAGAGGAGAATGATCTTTATATTATTCAAAGTGGTAAAGTCATGGTCTTTGTCCAAAAAGGCAGTGAGATTATTCCTATCGCTTACCTGGGAAAAGATGAATATATCGGAGAGCTTTCATTCTTTGATGATGAGCCTCGCAGTGCCAGCATTATGTGCATGGACAACACTCAGCTTAAAAAAATAAGCACCGCTGATATGAATGAACACTTCCCTAGATGGCTTAAAACTATTGGTCTTCAATTGACTAGAAAGATACGCGAAGGTGATGAGTTAATCAGGTCAAAAGGGATCCGTAAAAAAAATCTAGAGTCCATAAAGCCACTTTCGATTGAAGAGCAAACTCGTTGTTTTAAGTTAGTTGATCAATATAAGTCCAAAGCTAAATAGAATACTCGGTGAATAACTGACACTGATATAAGCGTTAAAAGTTGGCATAGAACTAGCAAATGTAAGATGTAAGCAAAGAAAAGATTTTTTTGCGTAGTTTACAGGGAGGTTTTATGGGTTCGTTGTTATCAAAAGAAGTGTTCTACCTATCTCTTTGTTTGATCACTCTTTTTTCATTGGCAAGTTGTGCAAGCACTTCAAGAAGCGTTGCTGAAGAAAGTGAAGTCAAACGCGCTCCTCCGGGAGACTCTCGTTTTAATAATAATAAAATAGTTAATAGACAGTATGTGAGAGATAGAAATTAATTTCTTATTGAAAACAATAAAGGCCTCACCTTGGAGGCCTTTATTTTTTCTATCGAAATTAAATAAGTCCTAATTCTTTTACTGTGTCTCTTTCTGAACGAAGTTCATTCAAAGTAAGATTGAATTTTTCCATTGAAAAATCATTGAGTTTAATTCCGTCAACAACGCTCAATTTTCCATTAACCACAGTACATGGGAATGAGAAAATTAATCCTTTATCCACACCGTACTGCCCATCACTGGCCACACACATAGAAAAAGTATTTCCTGCTTTAGTGTCATGTGTAAGTGCAAAAATTCCATCTACTACAGCATTAGCAGCTGAAGCAGCAGAAGAAAGACCGCGAGCTTTAATGATCGCCGCTCCTCTTTTTTGAACAGTTTCAATGAATGTTGTTTTTAACCATTCATTATCTGTAATCACTTCACTTGCAGACTTACCGTTGATTTTAGCAGTGTAAAAATCTGGGTATTGAGTTGCAGAGTGATTTCCCCAAATGGCCATATTGGTGATTGCTGTAACATCTACTCCAGCCTTTTGAGCAAGTTGAGTTTTGGCACGATTTTCATCAAGCATAGTCATTGCATAAAATCTATCCGACGAAATACCTTTAGCAGCATTCATACAAATAAGCGCATTAGTATTACATGGGTTTCCTACAACAAAAATGCGAACATCACTAGATCCATTGGCAGCAATAGCTTGTCCCTGAGTTGTGAAAATTCCACCATTGATTTTCAATAAATCTGCTCTTTCCATTCCATCTTTACGAGGAACAGATCCAACCAGAATGGCCCAGTTAACATCTTTAAATCCAACTGCGTAATCACTTGTACAAACTATTTTTTTAAGAAGAGGAAAAGCACAATCGTCCAATTCCATCGCTACACCTTTAAGAGCAGGAACGGCAGCTTCAAGTTCAATCAACTGTAGTTCAACTTCAGTTTCAGGTCCAAACATTGCTCCGGAAGCAATTCTAAACAACAAAGCATATCCAATTTGGCCTGCAGCACCAGTGACAGCAACTTTAACGCGATTTTTTGCACTCATAAATTCTCCAATGGGTAAAAAAATAAACAGAAATTCAACTTGAGGTAATATTAGCGAAAAGAATATCCTTGGTAAATAAGCATAAATTGGAATTTTATGAGAGAATTTTAGATGTGCGAATTGACTTAAAAAAGTTATAACCAATAATAGCTTTTTAAAAGAGCTTCAAGCAGACCATCCAGACGATAAACTAGATAGGAAAATTTATGAGCGAACAACCAGATTCGGGCAATAATAACAATAATAGACCTCCGGCCAGCAGCGGCCCAAATAATAACAGTCGGCGTAATCAAAATTCACGACGACGCCCTCAAGGTGGCGGTGGTGGACCGAGACCACAACAGCAAGGACAAGGGCAGCCTCAGGGACAAAATCCTCAAGGTGGTGGCGGACCAAGGCCACAACAACAAAATCAGAATCAAAACCATCAAGGTCAACCCCAAGGCCAAAATGCTCAAGTTGGTGGACAGCGCAGACGCCCAAATAGAAATAATAACAATCGCCCGAGAAATCCCAATCAAGAGCCTAGGCCAAATGCTACTCAAAATAATAATGGGCCAATGGGTATTAATATTGAACGCATTTATGAAAAGTATTTAAATCTTCTCGATCAGCACCTAATTGCCAGAAGAAAATACCACGATCTTTTCTATAGGGCCGACCATGGTCAAAAAAATAAATTAGAACGCAATTTTTATAATACTTTGAATGATATAAGAGATTTTGAGAGTAAACTCGCTCCAGAAGCGCGCGTATTATTTGAGAAAAGAAATAATGGATTAAACCCAGATAATATCTATACTACAAATCATGAAATTTCGGTGATTGGAGACAATCCTCCACCTGAAACTGAGTGGGCAGATCCGCACTTTACTCATTCTCAACAGCAAGCAGATTATGCTGGGGACAAAGAAGAAAGTGCGGGTTCGCTAGATGACTATTTAAAATACAAAAATCTAATTTAGGACTAAATAAACTAAACAACTTCTACGTTTTCAAGATCTCTTGTAGGCAATTTTTTAGTAGTCGTTGCTTTGTTAAAATAATTCGTCAACGTTTCTTCGTGATCTTTTAGGATAGCTGCTTTTAGTTCATCAGGATTGATGTCTAGGACCTCAGAAATTTTCTTCATCATTTTTAAAGGTACATTACACAAACCACGTTCAACGTTAGAGATGAACTGCCCGTTTTTGTATCCTAATAGTAGCGATAAATCTGATTGAGAGTAATTTTTTGGGTGTCCAATTCTCTTTGATCGTACTAAAGTGGCTATATTTTTAAATGATCTCATAATATGTTCCTCCGAATTTGTTTAATGTTTTTTTCAAAAATTTTTTCGATTTCTAATCTGTTAAGAAAGAAAACTATAGACTACCTTAACATTAAATACAAAGAACTTAAACAAAGAATTAATGGAAAACAAAAATAATGATAAATATAAATGGAGTGCGTAAATGATTTTTACTAGCTGGAATGTAAACGGATTACGCTCTGTGGCAACAAAAGGTTTTGAGATTTGGTTTAGGAAAAATTTACCCGACGTTATCGCTTTACAAGAAATAAAGGCCACCGAATCTGATGTTGAAGCACTAATTTTGAGCTGGAGTGATGTCTATAATGTGCACTTATTTCCTGCTGTAAAAAAAGGATATTCCGGAACAGCATTGTTAATAAAAAAAACTTTAAATCCCATGTATATCAAACGAGGGCTAGGAATCCCTGAATATGATAATGAAGGCCGTTTAATCTACGCTGAATTTGAAAATGTCATTTTTATAAACGGATATTTTCCAAATGGGCAACGTGATCACGGAAGAGTAGATTTTAAATTAGATTTTTCAAGACGAGTTGTGGCCCTTGCCCATGAACTCCACCAAAAAACTAAAAAAGAAATAATTATTGCTGGCGACGTCAATACGGCCCATTGTGAAATTGATCTGGCCAATCCCAAGGCCAATAGCAAAACAACCGGCTTTCTTCCTAATGAGCGCGCTTTCGTCGACGAAATGGTTGCAGGTGGACTTACAGACGTATTCCGCCATTTTCATCAGGGACTTCCCGACCAGTATACATGGTGGACTTATCGTGGAGACTGCAGAGAAAGAAATATCGGTTGGCGACTGGATTATTTTTTTGCAACTAAAGAACTTTTATCAAAAGTAAAAAAAGTTGAACATCACCATAAAGTATTGGGAAGTGACCACTGCCCTATCTTACTTGAAATAAATTAAAATTTTGCACTAACTTGATATAAAAGAGTAATTTTTTTGTCCTGGTCAACGCGGACATCAAGAACAAGGGTAATATTATTTTTTAAAGACTTCGCATGTCTAAGGGAGGCGAATTTTTTATCTTCTTCACTTTTTCCAAACTGCATACTTAAAACTTCATCCTTCTCGATGTGAATATCCCGAGCGATGACATAGCTATCTTTATTAGTGCTGGTATTTTTTCGGTATTCACTTCGAACATATTCATATGCTTTATCAGTTAAAGACATGGTAATAACTTTAGCATTATTTTCTTGCTGAAGTTTTCCCTTCAGTGCAAAATCAGGGGAAGAATCAAGTATGTGAATTGAATACGGAATAGTGATTCGGTGATCTGTTCTTCCATTTAATTTAGTATCAACATCAATTAAAACTAAATCAGAGTTACCATTTTTAATGGCAAGATTTGCGACGTTTCCTTTTATTGAAGTATCGGAACTGCCTTTCACGCTAATTCCACCTCCTATCTCCGTATTCATACTGGCATCAACGAAATGAATATTATTAGGAATATATTTATTTCTTTTTTCAAGTTCAGCTTTAAAATTTAACTTGTAATTATCTGGAGTCGCCGCCAAACCAAGAACGGGGGTAGCATGAGGGTCAACGTCATGGTATTGAATCTTATCGGCCAATGTTGGTGTTCTTTCTGGTTCAGGGTAGATTTTATTCATATCCGGAAGATTGTAGGGATTTGATTCTAATGCAGTCGGTGTATAACGATAATAACGAAATTTACCACCACTAGGTGTGAGAATAGCTTGAACAACAATATTTTTTTCTGCTCCCTCGCCCCGGTAGTAGTAAACAACTTCTTTCAAGTTCGGGTTTATATATTGAATATCAGTGACCGAATTAAATTTTAAAGCGTCTTCAGCAATTAATTTAAACTGCCCATCAAATTTGGTTGGTTTTAAATCTGGTGTGAGATCCATAAAACGCTGACACTTAATTTCGCCATTTTTTTCCCGCAATGCTTGTGTATAATAGAGAAATTTTAAGCGATTTATTTTGATAGGTAGTTCTTCGCTGATATTAGTCTTAGGGTCTTTAGCGATATTATCAATCACTTTATTTATCTGCTCTGTGAGCAAAAGATACTTTGGGCAATGTCGACACTTATTATCACGACTAATTTCTTCTTCACGAAATAACTTATAACTTATATCCAAAACCCCATTTTCATTATCTTTAGCCTTTTTCGCATACTCGAGAAACGCTTTTAACTTAGGATCATTAAGGTAATCAAAAGCATTGAGCTTAAAAGAGAGTGAGGCCATAATAAAAAGGACAAGAAGACTTTTCATACAAAACTAATCGGCAATAGACAAAAAATATAAAGTCTAATACTTGATTGAACTAAAGGCATCAAAAATGGCAAAATTTTCCCTCATCCCTTTTGACCTTTTAAACGCACCCGACATCACGATTGAAACAGAATTCAATCACAATGAAGAATCGGTTTATGTAAGTTATAGGATACGCAGAAACCTACCCTTGCTAGACCTAGGAAATTCTACTCCCAATAAAACTCGCCTTATAAAGTTGTGGGAAAAGACCTGTTTTGAACT
This sequence comes from Bacteriovorax sp., assembly GCA_014377485.1. GTDB lineage: Bacteria > Bdellovibrionota > Bacteriovoracia > Bacteriovoracales > Bacteriovoracaceae > Bacteriovorax. The sequence continues at coordinate 17,591 of JACMPM010000020.1, forward strand.
TTTTATAAAAAATAATCATGATCAATATATTGAATTTAATTTCTCCCCCAACTTTGAATGGAATTGTTTTTATTTTAATAAAAAAAGTGATCCTTTAGTTGAATGGGAGCAAATGCAAATGCCTGTTATTGATATTCTACTGAGCAGTGAGCATTTCTTTCTTTTTGTTGATATTAAAAAAGAATTTTTTCCCAAAGGATTTTTTGGTGTTGGTTTTGAACTTTGTGCGGGAATAACAAGTGTAATAAAAGAGAAAACAGGATCAATGAGTTATTGGGCCTTATCTCATACAGATACGAGACCCAACTTTCATCATTTTGATTCGTTTAAATATAAGTTTTGATGGCGATGGTGTATTCTTTCTCAGTTATTTTACTAACTAGACCAGTCACTAACAATTCTTGAAAACAAGAACTTGTTAATTTTTTCCCCATGTCGTCCATCACTACACTATAAATTTTTTCTTCAGTTTTAAAATCTAGTGAGACAACTTTTCCTTCTTTCGATCTCTCGCGAGGTTTGATCGTTCCAGATAGTTGAACTAGTTTATCTTTATAGAAATAATAGTTATCGCGATTAAATCCCGATCCCTCAGCTTTACTTTTTTTACCTGTAGCTTTGCCTTCACCGTCTTCATCAAAGGCGAATTCATCATCCCCACCCTCAGTATCAAGATCTACTTCTTCATCACCATCTTCAAATTCGTCTTTGAATCCACCCATAAACAGGTTTTCCCCTTAATAAAATTACTTCACTTTTTTCTTTCAAATCTATCTTAGACTAAAATATTCAGAATAATCACTAGAAAATCAACAGTTTGGTGAAATTTTTAAGGTTTCTAGCAAACTCAGCAAGTGCTATACTAATATCAAGAACATGTGTAGGAGGCTTATGTGCGCAAATTAAATTATTTATCTCATTTTACCCATATCTCGTTAATCGCTTTTATTGCGGTACTGGCAGCAGTGTCACCATTAAGATTGGTTGCTCAAGACGATATGCCTAACGACGAAGAAACGATTATGCCAGCAAGTAATAACAGTGGAACGCCACCAGTGATCATTGATGAAAGTGATTCTGGTGCAGTCAATGATGTTGAAGAATACGACGGCTAAATAAAATCTAATAAATAAGGACCGGCACTTAAACAAGTACCGGTCCTTTATTGGAATTAAGCTTTTTTGAAAGTCCCTTTCTTTTCTTTACACTCTTTTTCAGTTGTTTTTAACCATCCTTTTGCCTTGCATGCATTATTTCCAGCACAGCTGTTTTTCTCACTGTGACAAGCTGATGTACCTTTGCAAGAATTAATTCCATGACATTGCCCTTCAATGGTCTTTGCTTCTTTCACAGGAGCTGCTGCAATGGCCGCATCGTTTGCCGTTGCTGTTAGAGCTAATCCAGAAAGTGCTGCTGCTAGTAATAAGTTTCTTGAATCCATGGAACCTCCTATGAGTTTGTTTTTTTGCTAATATTAACTTATTTCTGGACAATCTAGCCACAAATCGCAAATATTCTATTTATTATATTTTTGTAATATTAGAACTCTAAAGGTGTCATGTGTTTATTGAACCACAGATTTTAGCCGAACTTCCGCATTTTGAAATGTTTTTTAATCGTATAGGTTTTAAACGCATTGATGGATCAGTATTTGGGCTTTTGGTCCTGGCGCAAAAACCCCTGACTTCCGAAGAAATTGAAGAGGCCTTAAAACTCTCTCAGAGTGCGGTGTCCCTTTCTCTAAAAACTCTTGCCCATTTTGGTGCAATTGAAACAAAAGACTTACGGGAGAATTCAAAGGCCCACGTTCATACTGCAAAAGAAGATTCTTTGAATATAGTTGCTTCACTTTTTAGAAAACGTGAAGAAGAGTATATTGTCGATTTCAAACTCATGTCCCAAAGAGTATTAGATAAATCTAATGGACCAGACAATATTGCCCGTAAAAAACGGATGCAATCAATCATCAGCACGTGTGAAATTGCAGAATCAGTCATGAACTTCGTTATCACTATTGCTCAAAATAAATCCCGAGAAAATCACGATCAGTATGCCGCTCAATATGAAGCGATCGTAAAACGATTGCCAAAGGCCTTGGATTTGATTGCCTCTACTGCTGGCCCATTGGCAGATATGACAATAAGTCTAAAAGAAACCATAACGACCACGTTAAAAAATAATTTTAAAGGACTTCGCTAAAATGAAACAAGACAATCAAAGAATTGTTATTACCGGTATTGGTCTAACTTCCCCAATGGGAAACAATTTAACTGAATTGAGAGACGGCCTTTTAAATAATGGCTCGGGAATTTCACATACTGAAATTCGCCATATGGGTGTAGTCGCAGCAGGTCTTTGTAAATTTGACGAAGCTAAGTACCAACCAAAAAAAATGAGAAAACGCGGAACGCGTGCCGGTGCCATTTCAATTTATTGCACCAACGAAGCTCTCGTTGATTCAGGTATTGATTTTGCCAGTGTAGATAAAAATAGAGTCGGTGTTTATCTGGGAATTACGGAACACGGAAACGTAGAAACGGAAAATGAAATTCACGATCTATATAACTCTCATCAAATGGATGTTTCGTTATGGTCACATCATCATAACCCAAGAACGGTGGCCAATAATCCGGCCGGAGAAGTCACACTTAATTTGGGAATTACAGGACCACATTATACGATCGGAGCCGCTTGTGCTGCAGGAAATTTAGGAGTGATCCAAGGTGTTCAACAACTTTTATTAGATGAAGTTGATATCTCATTCGCCGGTGGAATTTCTGAATCAACAGCAACTTTTGGAATATTTGCGGCCTTTAAGGCCCAGGGTGCTTTGGGGCATCACGAAGATCCTGCTCTTGCGACCCGCCCTCTTGATATAAACAGAAATGGAATTGTTGTATCAGAAGGTGGAGCTGTTTATGTACTAGAGCGATTAAGTGATGCTAAAAAAAGAAAAGCAAAAATTTACGGAGAAATTATCGGGTATCACAGCAATAGTGATGCTAGTGACTTCGTACTTCCTAATACAGAACGCCAGATTGAATGTATGAAAATGGCAATAAAAAAAGCAGGGATCGATATTAACGAAGTTGATATCGTTAATATGCATGCAACGGGAACCGTTCAAGGTGATATTCAAGAATGTCACGCCGTCATTGCTGTTTTTGGCGAATACCCAAACGTACACGTGAATGCCACTAAAGGATTTATCGGACACGCCATGGGTGCTGCCGGAGCACTTGAATTAGCTGGAAATATTCCAAGTTTTACAGATGGCTATATTCACCCTTGTAAAAAAATAGAAAATCTCGATCCAGAGTGTGCTGTTAGAAATTTAGTCAACGGCGAAAAAGTAGCTCACGATGTGAAAATCATTTTAAATAATTCTTTCGGTATGCTTGGAATAAATTCAACGTTAATAGTTCAAAAATTTAAGGAGTAGTTATGCTGACTAATGAAGAAGTAAGATCAAAAGTTTTAGATATTATTGCAGATATCGCGCTTGATGATGATGTGACAGGTTTAAAAGATGAAGTTGCGCTTAGAGAACAACTTGACCTTGATTCAATGGATTTTTTAGACATCGTTATGGAACTAAAAAAACGCCATAAAATTGAAGTTCCCCAAGAAGACTACACTCGTCTGGCCTCTATGCAGTCTTGTGTTGAATATCTTGCACCGAAATTCAACGCTTAATTTAAATGTCTAAATATGATTGCGTAATCATTGGAGCTGGTATGTCAGGCCTTGCGGCCGGTATCAGACTTGCGATGTATAACAAAAAAGTCGTGATCCTAGAAAAGCACACCATTACCGGTGGACTCAATTCTTATTATTCTCGTGGAAAAAGAAAATTTGATGTCGGACTTCATGCTCTAACAAATTTTGTGGATCCCACTGAACGTGGAAAACCATTTAATAAATTGATGAAGCAGCTCCGCATTCCGTATGATGAATTTAAACTTCATCCTCAAAATTATTCAGTCATTCAGTTTCCCGATAAAAAATTAAAATTTACCAATGATATTGATTTTCTAATTGAAGAAGTGAAAATGAACTTCCCTCAAGAGATTGATGGATTCATGAGTTTACTTGCTCATATTAAAAATTTCAATGAAGTGGATTTAACTAACGTTACCGTCATGGCAAAAATTGTTGTTAAAAATTTTATTAAAAATGAATCTCTTATTGAAATGATTTTCTGTCCGCTTTTAATTTATGGAAGTGCCTGGGAAAATGATATGGATTTTTCTCAATTCGTAGTTATGTTTAAAAGCATATTTATTGAAGGTTTCGGAAGGCCTGCTGGCGGAGTAAGAACTATTATAGATTTACTTTTAAAAAGATTTGAAGAATGTGGCGGAGAGCTGCGATTTAAGTCTGAAGTGACTCGGATTATTTCTGCTAGCGAAAAAGTGTCTGCAGTTGAAATTAACGGCAGTGAAATTATTGAATGTGAGAATATTCTCTCGTCGATGGGGTTGCCTGAAACTTTTTCTGTGCTCGATCGTGAATCGTCCCACTCTCCGCGAGTCGGGAATCTCTCATTTACTGAAAGCATTTTGATCACCGATAAAAAACCTAAAGACTTGGGAATAGAAGCGACTATTATTTTTTATAATAATCGGCCCGAGTATTTATATCAAAAACCAACGACTCTTTTTGATCGCGAAAGTGCGGTAGTTTGTTTTCCCAATAATTTCACTCACGATGAGTTTGATGAAGGTGTTTTACGAGTGACTAATATTGCGAATTTTGATTTGTGGAATGAACAGAAACAAATGTCTAGTGATGCCTATAAAGAAAGTAAAAATGAAGTCTTCAATCAGAGTCTTCAGATTTTAAAAAACTGCGGGCTCGGAACCGCTGACAAAAAATTCGAAATTCTTTTTAAAGATATTTTTACTCCTACCACTATAAAAAGATACACAAGTCATTTCGGTGGAACGGTTTACGGATCAATTGATAAAAGCAGAAATGGTACAACACACATTCCTGGTCTTTATATTTGCGGCACTGACCAAGGGTTCTTAGGAATTGTAGGTTCAATGCTCTCTGGAATTTCTATGGCCAATCTTCATATCCTATCGAGAAATTTATGAAATTTAGTAATGTAGTTATTGAATCTTTTGCCTATTCGATATCAGATGAAATAATGACTTCTAATATGATTGAAGAGAAGCTCGCTCCGCTTTATCAAAAATTAAAACTTCCGGAAGGAAGATTAGAGTTAATGACAGGAATTCAGTCGCGTAGAGTTTGGGCCTCTGGGACCAGGCCTTCTGATCTCTCAACTCTTGCCGCAAAGAAATTATTTTTAAAATCAAATTTTAAAAAAGAAGATGTAGATCTTTTGATTCACGCATCTGTTTGTAGAGATTTTTTAGAGCCAGCGACCGCTTCAGTTGTTCATGCCAATCTAGGACTATCCAGAAAGGCCATGATCTTTGATTTATCCAATGCTTGCTTGGGTGTGATCAATGCAATCGTAGTTGCGGGAAACATGATAGAAAATGGTCAGATTAAATCGGCCTTGATTGTATCGGGTGAAAATGGCGGGCCACTTCTAGAGAATACTATTCGTGAATTATTAAACAATCCCAATATCGATCGTAAAACTATTAAAAAATATATCGCCAATTTAACGATTGGATCAGCTGCCACGGCCTTGTTGATAACTCACCGAGATTTTGCACCTGAGGGTCATGCAATATTAGGCGGAGCCGTAGAGACAGATTCTAGTGCCAATCATCTTTGTAGAGGAGATGGAAACACTCACTCCCTTGTGATGGAAACTGATTCAGAAGAATTATTAAAATATGGTGTGATTTTAGCAAAATCTACCTGGCAGGGACTAATGACAGAACTTTCCTGGAATAATAATACTCCGGATTTAGTTCTCACTCATCAAGTCGGCACGGCCCATGAAAAATTATCGCTAGAGTCGTTAGAGTTAACTCATATTAAAACTTATAAAACTTATCCCTTTCTTGGCAATACTGGTTCAAGTGCTCTGCCAATCACTTTAATGATGGCCCATGACGATGAAAAAATAAAAAAGGGTGATAAAATAGCGCTCTTAGGAATAGGTTCTGGATTAAGTTCAATCATGCTTGGAGTACAATGGTAATGAATGTGCAAAATACGATACAAAAAACTATGCAAAAAACTATAGAGATACCTGCAGAATTAAAAGGCGAATACCCTTTTGATTCTCACTTTCTTAAAATCGAAAATAATAATTTACACTATGTAGACGAAGGCTTTGGCGATGTCATTCTTATGCTTCATGGAAATCCGACCTGGTCATTTTTCTATCGTAATCTTGCCAAACATTTTTCAAAAGAATTTCGAGTAGTTGTTCCTGATCACATGGGTTGTGGACTCTCAAGCAGGCCACAAGATTATGAGTATACTTTGAAAACTCATATCGATAATCTTTGCTTACTGGTTGAGAAATTAAATTTATCAAATATCACTCTTATCGTACACGATTGGGGTGGGGCCATTGGCATGGGACTGGCAACGAGATATCCTCACCTTATTAAAAAAATGGTAGTCATGAATACCGCGGCTTTTAGGTCTATTGAAATTCCTGCTCGCATCAATATTTTGAAAAATCCTATCGGGCAATGGTTTATAAGATCTTTTAATGGATTTGCCGGGCCCGCAACTTTTATGGCAACAACAAAAGGGCTTAGTCCTTTAGTTAAAAAAGGTTTCACTCTTCCTTATCATAATTTTGAATCGAGAATTGCCACTGCTAAATTTGTTCAAGATATTCCAATGAACGATAAACACCCAACCTATCAGACGCTAAAAAATATTGAAGAAAAACTTCCAACAATCAAGGCCCCCATACTTCTTCTTTGGGGAGAAAAAGACTTTTGTTTTACAATGAGTTTTCAAAAACGCTGGTTAAATATTTTTCCAAATGCCAAAGCAATTACTTATCCTCTGGCCGGTCATTACCTGGTAGAAGATGAGAAAATTGCTGTCATCAGCGAGATTGAAAAATTTTTAAAGGAATAAGTTTGTGAATATTTCTTCTCGTTTAACAATGAATGCCAAAGCCACTCCCGATAAAAGAGCAGTGGTATTCCCACGTTTTAATAATAAGACTAAGCGCTATGATTACTCTTTTCTCACTTTTAAAGAACTTGATATTCTATCTAATAAATATGCCTTGCAACTCGAAAAGCTTGGATTAAAAAAAGGTGATAAGACTCTTCTTTTCTTAAAACCCAGTCTTGATTTTTCGGCCATGACCTTTGCTTTATTTAAGTTAGGAGTTGTTCCAGTATTTATCGATCCAGGAATGGGAATAAAAAATCTTCTTAAATGTATTCAAGAATCAGGACCTGTAGGACTCATCGCTGAAGGTCAGATTCATTTAATAAAACTTTTTTATCCCAATGTTTTTAAAACGGTGAATTTGAATGTTACTAACGGATCATTAACCTGGGGAAATATGATCAGCATCAAAAAGATGAAAAAAGAAAAAGTTCAAAGCTTTAATCCCGTAGAATTTGATCCCCAAGACACAGCTGCGATTCTTTTTACTTCAGGAGGAACAGGTTCTCCAAAAGGAGTGGTGTACACTCATAATATTTTTGATCAACAAACAAGCATGCTGCAAGATCTTTATAAATTAACCAATAATGATATTGATATGCCAGGTTTTCCTCTTTTTTCTCTTTTTACTATCGCTATGGGAATGACCAGTTGTATTCCAGATATGGATCCTACGAAACCCGGAAGTTGTGATCCCAAAAAATTAGTTCAAAATATTTTTGACCAGTCTCCTACTTTTGTTGCCGGATCACCTGCAATCTGGGAGAGAGTTGCAGATTTTTGTCTGGAACGGGGGCTTACGCTTCCATCCATAAAATATGTCGTCATGTTTGGCGCTCCAGTATCAGTTAAGCTTCATCGCAAATTTAAGTCCCTACTACCCAATGGAACGACCTATACACCTTACGGTGCGACAGAAGCTCTTCCGGTCACTAATATCTCAGGCGAGTTTGTTTTAAAAAATACTGCACCACTCACAGACGATGGATTTGGAACTTGTATAGGCAAACCAACACCTGGGATCGAAATCAAAATTATAAAAATTACTAATGATGTGATTCCTAGATACAATTCAAATTTAGAACTTCCAATAAATGAAGTTGGAGAGATTATCATCAAAGGTCCTGTGGCCTCTAGAGAGTATTTAGATCTTCCGGATAAAACTCGAGAAGCAAAAATCTACGATGTACACGATACTTTCTGGCATCGTATGGGAGATTTAGGGTTTCTTGATGAGAGTGGTCTTTTATGGTTTTGTGGAAGAAAAGCACATATGGTGTCTACAAAAACTCAAAAACTTTATCCAATTCCATGTGAAGCTATCTTTAATAAACATCCGGCCGTAAAAAGATCTGCACTTGTAGGCCTAGGAGAGACTGGTAATCAAATACCGGCAATCATCATTGAACGTCGTGATGGTCAATACCTCTCGGGGAAAAGCCGTTCTATTTTTGAAAGTGAACTCCTCTCTATTGCAAAAAAATATCCTCATACTAAAGATATTCAAAAAATTTATTTGAGTAAAACTTTTCCGGTTGATGTTAGACACAATATCAAAATTGACCGCTTAAAATTAAAAGAAGAAATTGAACATCATGAAATCAACTAAAGTTTTAATTACAGGAGCTGGCGGCTTTCTTGGAAGGTATATCGCCCGCGAATTAATTAAAAAAAATTATCAGGTTTTTAGTTTTTCAAGATCTGAGTATTCTCATTTGAGAACTCTCGGTGTCACCCAACGCCAGGGCGATTTGAAAAATTATGATGATGTTAAAAATGCCTTAGCAGGCATGGATGCCGTTATTCATACTGCTTCTTTAGTTGGTATGTGGGGGCATTATAAGGATTTTTATACTACCAATGTGACGGGGACGGAGAATATTTTAAAGGCGATGAAAGAATTGGGAATTAAAAAATTAGTTTATACTAGTACGCCCAGTGTAGTTTTTGGAAGAGAAAGTTTATGTGGGGTGGATGAGTCGACTCCGTATCCGGGAAGGTATCTTACATATTATGCTTTGACGAAGGCCATAGCTGAGAGGATGGTTTTGAGGGCCAATGGGGACGATGGTGTCAATGGCCTGTGTGTGGTCGCTTTGCGACCGCACCTGATCTTTGGGCCGGGAGATATGAATATAGTCCCACGAGTAATTGAAGCTCAAAAAAAGGGGCGTTTAAAGATTATTGGTGATGGTGAGAATTTAGTTGATGTTCTTTACGTGGAAAATGCAGCGGCGGCTCACGTAATGGCACTTGAAAAATTGGAATTCAATCACCCTATTGCTGGTCGTGCTTATTTCTTAGGACAGGGACCAGTTAAATTATGGGATTTTACCAATACGATTTTAAAAAAAGCAGGACTACCGATTGTAACAAAAAAAATGTCTCTTAAAAAAGCTTATGCGATTGGATTTATTATTGAGTCTATTTTAAAAATTTTCCGCATCTATAATGTCCATCCACCCATGACAAGATTTGTGGCCTTGCAGCTGGGAAAATCACATTATTTTAGTCATCATAATCTTGAAGTCGACCTGGGATATCTCCCAATTATTTCCATTGAAGAAGGCATAGACAGATTATTTGCTTCTCACAAATCATAGCTAATTACTGATCCACAACAACCGAAGATGGAGCACGCAGGTTTTCAAGTCGCATATAATGGTCAACGGCGCCTAGGCCCTTGAATGCTCCTTCATGAAAGCTTGTAGTAAAATTGCGACCATCTGGAGTCATCGCATCGAAGCTGCCGTAAAAGAAAACATTTTGAACACCAAACAAATTATAGTAATGAACTTTGCTGTTAGAATTGTTAACAATATTATTGGTTAAGTTCTTTAAAGGCCATAATGGTATTTCTACCCAATCGGCCTTATCTTTAAAGGTCATTTGAGAGAGACAGTCTTTTAAGAATGCACGGGACTTGGCCGCTGAGAAAATAGCCTTCTTCGCTTGAGATTCACAAGAATTGATTGTATCTGCAGTAATTTTTTCGTGTGAGAGGTCTTTGAAATATTCAATATAATCATTTTGCAAAGATCGTCGACAGTTATCAAATAGATTTCTAAAATTAAAAAACTTATTTCTTGGGTACTCGTCACATAATCCATTTATATGATCAAAGACTTCTCCCATGCTTAATGAATTTAAATAGCGAATTCCTTCGGTGTTGACCTGGTATTGCCCGGTTATATTAAAAGGAGCAACGAGATAATCATTTTGAACCATGCCTACAGCCAATGGATCTATACCAGAGTAGCGTTCAAGAATAAATACTGCGCGGTCACGGTATTTTCTTCCAAATGTACCAGTGCTTTTTTTGGTCGTAAATTCTGCAATGAAAGTCATAGAGAGTTTTTGTTCATTGTCTTTAATATTTAAATCTTCGTGGTTTTCAAGAAGATTTCTTTCACTGTCATATTCAATAGTGACTTTTTTACTGTCACTTGCCATTTTGGCAGCACTCGCTTCAGAGTTAGTGATGGCATAAATGACACTTGCAAAAAGTCTTGAGACTAAATCTTCAGTGTACTTAACTTTTTCATAATAATGTCTGAAGAAATTTTTTACTCTTCCATCGGTCGTTACTTCTATCTGTTGAGTTTTTGAACTTTTTGATCCACCCAAAAGGAGAAAATTGTATTTGTGTTCAATGGTCTGGGCAATTTTCTTTTCTTCTGAAATTATATAAGGACCAAGAATGTTTAAATCCCCTTCGCGGTTCTTAAGTAATTGTGCAATTTCTTCAACGACTGGATTACCAGGAACCATTTCGCGCAAATTATTTTGATTAAAATTCAAATAGATTTTATAGCTAGAGGCCAGTTCGTAGCTAAAATCATAAGAAAGAAGAGTAAGTTTTAGAATTTTTAAAAAGTCGGCCTGGATTCCAATAGAAACTCCCGCCATTACCATTTTAGATTTTTCATAAGACATATGAACATCGTCTCCAATCCCGGTAGTACTTGGACTTGAGACAACTTCTACGCGAGACATTTTTTCGAACTTCGCAAGAACTCCGGCCATGGCGGTGATACCAGAATAGAGAGGAGCGGAAACCATTCCTCCGGCCTTAACTGAAAGAGAGTCTTCTTTAAAAACCATCTCGTTGGTTTGCATATTAATAATTTTATTAAATTGAAGAGCATTAAACGGTAAAAACAATTTTTCCATATGCGTGGTCAGGCCTTCATTATAAGAGTTAGCATAATGAACCCATGTATAAGTTCTTTTAAAAACTATTCCCGCAAAAGCAGCTAGATTGTTTTGAGATATATCAATAACTTTATGATCAGATAGATTGCTCATTACTTTAGAAGCATCAATAAAAATAGAAAATGTATCTGTTACTATCCACCGTTTAGCGTCGTATAAATCTGGAGCAAGGTTTCGGTCAGCGCTGATTGAAAAGTCAATGAAGGGTTTTCTATAAGAAAATCCAATACTATTAAGGCCTCCGGTTACGGAAGTTGTACTATTTTGAAGTACTCTTGCCGCTTCTCTCTGGCCAATATGATCATATTCCAAATTCATTTCATCAAGGATTTGTTGATAAAGATTACTTTTGGAATCTAAGGGACTAACAACATTTAAATAGTTAAAGGCACTACTTGAAGAGTCGTTGGTAGTTTGAGCAGTAGCACTAGAAAATATTGCTAGCGTGCTTAGAGCGGCGATCGAGCAAAATTTTGTGAATTTTATTTTCATATTGATGCCTCTGAACGCCATTATGACAGACTCATCGGCTAAACAAAGGCATTACTTGACAGTTTCAGTATCGAGAACTTAGCAATAAAACATTCAGAAAATATGCCATAAATATTCCTCACTTCCGTCCAAGCTGTTAGAATGCTTATTATGAAAGGAACACGTCTTATCGTTTTAATCTTATCAATTCTGCTATTAACCATTAGTAGCGGACTTTTATTTTATAAGAATCTTTTTCTGCTTGAATCCATCAGCTCTGGTGGAAAAGTTGATTTCGAAGAACTTCGTTACACTGATCTGCAAATTAATGCCACTGCCGCGATGTTAAGAAAAAATCTTAGTGCTGATTCAACCATGCTCGAAAATGAAGTGACTCGGCTAAAAGAATTGATGAATATTGTCACTGATGTCAACAAAAGCACACCTGAACTAAGTAACTCAATAACTAAAATTCGATTGTATTTTGATAAAAAAATTATTGATTTAAATAATTTTCAAACGGGTTTAAAAGAATTAAAAAAAGCCGTGGACTCACTTAACCCTGCCTATAATGAATTAAGTCGAAACAAAATTAAATTCTCGGTTGATAATAGAGATTTTTATCGAGAGTGCGTAGTTGATGCACTTTTTTACGTTTCGTTATCTAATAATGATAACGAAATTCGCTTATCTGAAGATAAAAAAATTCTTAGTCAAATCCTGGGCTTTGCCAAAGCTCCCAACCCCAATGTTCAAAAGTTTAGTGCTTATATCGACATCGTATTAAAACGTACCAAAGAGATTGACCGCTTGACTGAAAATTTTAATAAAGACATCTCAATTAATAATGAATTGATGATCGTTGGAAAATATTACAAAGAATCTCAAGATTCTAAGGCCCATGATGGTGAAATTTTCCTATCCATGATTTTTGGCGCCATAGTTCTGTATTTAATTTCAGTGGTAGTGATTTTGAGAAAACTTACTTAAGAATTCTTAGAATAAGCAGCAACCACCTTTTCATCAAAATAATTTGCGCTCATTCCAGCGTCCACTAAAACGCCACTTGCATTTATACCGCTTGAGCGAGGACTTAAAAGGAAAACGACAGTATTGGCCACTTCCGATGTATCAAGGGCGTGTCTTCTCATCGTAAGTTGTTCAGCGTAGAGATAATTTTCGATATAACCCGGAATTCCTGCCGAAGCAGAAGTCTTTAATGGTCCAGCGCAGACCGCATTGAATCGCACCGAGCTAATGCTTGCAAAAGATTTAGCAAGGAATGCTACAGTAGCGTCTAGAGAGGCTTTAATCGGTCCCATATAGCCATAGTTAGTGGCGCGAGTACTTGAGATCGAAATTGTAACCACAGAAGCATTAGGGTCTAGAATATTTTTTATGGTATTTGAGAGAGCAATTAAGGAAAAAGAAGAAATAGTGCTTGCTTGAAGATAATCTTGTAATTTAGTTTCGTGAAATGGCTTCATCCCTTCTGAATAGTTGGCAAAAGCAATAGAGTGCAAAAAGCCGTGAAGCTTAACACCATCTGATGTTAATAACTCTCCAAATTCTCTAATTTCAGTTTCGCTTTCTACATTGAGAAGATAAATCTTTTTTTCGGGAAAAAGTTTTTCAACTCTCTCTTTTATTTCTGCGTTTTGAACTGCGAATATTAAATCGGCACCATTTTCTTGCAAAATCTTCGCAGAAAAATAAGCCACTGATTTTTTATTGGCCACACCTGTTATTAAAAAAGTTTTATTTTCTAAATCGAGAAAGCTCATTTATCAATCCTTGAATTTTTTAAATACTGGCGACAGCAAATTCGATTACTAAAACAACTTTGCCATTGACCCTTGTTGATCCTTTCATATAACTGGCATTGGAAATGCTATCAATTAATTCTACTTCCATTTCTAAAGTATCACCGGGGTGAACCATATTTTTAAATTTGGCATTCTGTACTCTGGTGACAACTCCTAAACCTGCACCAGCTTTTCCGGCCATCAATGCAGCTCCTGATTGGAAAAGTGCTTCTTGTAAAAGCACTCCAGGCATAATGGGGTTTCCTGGAAAATGTCCCTTAAAAAAATCTTCTTCACCCGTAAGTGTCAGAGAAGTTGAAATTTTTTTTTCTTCGAGACCGGTAATTTTATCGACAAATAAAAAAGGCGGGCGTTGAGGAATTAAGTCTTTGATGTCTGGAAACATTATTAGAGGCCTCCAGATATTTCAAGACTTGCTCCAGTGATATAGCTTGCTTCTTTGCTTGCCAAAAATAAAACAGCAGCGGCCACTTCTGAAACTTTGCCAAAACGTTTCATGGGAACGTCTTTCATATATTCTTTTCGTTGCTCTTCAGGAAGATCAGCTAAAAGCTCAGTATCGATAAATCCCGGGCAGATATTATTAACAGTGATTCCTCGTTTCGCGACTTCTTTTGATAGAGATTTCGAAATAGCAATCTGTCCCGCTTTTGAAGCGGCGTAATTAGCTTGTCCGGGAAGACCAAGAGATCCACCTATTGATGACATATTCACAATTCTTCCATAGCGATTTTTCATGAATTGCAAGACTGCATGTTTACTCATTAAAAAAGTCCCAGTGAGATTTGTACTAATAACGTCATTCCAATCGCCAAGTGACATCATGGCGGTTACTTGATCTTTTCTGATGCCGGAATTATTTATTAAGATTTCAATTTTTGGATGCGTTGATTCTATTTCGGCAAAGAATTTTATAATAGCGTCTTCATCTCTGACATCACATTTTCTAATAATAAGTTTGTCACCGTAATGAAGACTCTCCTCTTTGAATTTCATTGCTGCTATATCATTGCCGGCATAAGTCGCAACAACAGTTGCACCTTCTTTTAAAAAGGCTTCTGCGATTCCTCTGCCAATTCCGCGCGTGCCACCTGTAACTATCGCTGTTTGATTTTCAAACTTCATAAAATTCAATCCTATCTTTTGGGTAATCAGAGGGAATTCTATAGGCAGATATGGGCTTTGAGAAGATGGAATTGAGCCTTGTATATGAGTTTGTCATGTGTCATTCATGGTAATTTGACAGCTGCACCGCCTGTCGGTGGATTTATAAAGGCCAAAGAGTTCATTGCATTGACAGCATTTCCTGTTGTTGTTTTCCCCGATAAAGAAGCTGTAGGAATACCTCCACCTTTAATTGAATTGGCAACATCAGCGTATGTGTAATTCGGATTATAAGCAAAAATCATTGCAGCCAGACCTGCTACATGGGGGGATGCCATCGAAGTACCACTAATTGTATTGTAAGTCGTATTGTTTGGAACAAGAGACGTTATTGAAAACAGTGAGAGATTTGCACCTAAATCAGTTCTTGTTGCATCTGAAACAAAATTAAATCCGATAGTAGTGCTCGCACTTATGTAAGCACTAATATCACTGCTGTATGGATCCCTGGATCCTCCACTTGATCCACTAAAAGCGACCAACCCGATTCCTCCAGGAATTGGATCTCCACTACTAGAGCTTGCTTTTACACTAAAAAAATCTGCTGATTCTTCGGAGTCTAACATTAAGTAATAATCTAACTTCGCGGCCGTTGCTCCAGTTAAGTTAAATGATTTCCATGCACGGTCATCAGTATTATTTAAATAATTTACCGAGGTATGATTATAAGTTGGAGGACTAACTAAACAACTAGTCGGAACACCAAAGTTAAGAGATTTGTAACCCCAACCAGTTGCGGTAGTGCTAGAAAAATTCCATCCAGAATTCAGGCCATCTGTGGTTGTTGTATGAGTACCAGGCCATGTGCTCACGATATTTGTACCTGGAGCTCCAACATCTACGCTAGTCGTGCCGTAATTAGAAAAACTTGCCAGTGAAAAATTTTGTGTAAGAGCTGCCACGCAGAGTACGTTTGATTGTGCATAATTGCATGGGTATGAAGGAGTCGATCCGCTATCTACATTTTCGTTACTATTTCCGGCCGCGACTACTACCAGTACACCACTTGTTTTAGCATTGGTAATCGCAGTATTAAAGGCAGGATCAAATGTCGATCCACCAATACTCATATTAATGACTTTTGCGCCATTTGCTACGGCGAAATCTACGCCTTGAATAATGTTTGAAGTAGTCCCTGATCCGGAAGCATCCATTACTCTGACGGCCATTATATTTGCTTTCCAACAAACACCTGTAGTGCCTATTCCATTATCACCGACTGCGCCTATAGTGCCGGCAACGTGAGTTCCGTGACCATTCTTGTCCATGGGATCATTTGTTGATTCGACAAAATTATAACCATGCTTGGGAAAAGAGACGCCTCCATCCCACATATTTGCAGCTAAATCATTATGATTATAATTTACGCCAGAATCAACAACTGCAACGATGACCGAACTGCAATCAGTAATTAAACTCCATGCTGATTCAAGTTTCATATCGCTTCCAGAAGTCCCGGGATTATTAGTTTCAATTGCAGCATTAGGTCCACCAAGTCCATTATTGCTTACAACTTGTCCGGTATTATGAAGTCCCCACAGTCTTCCATACGCACTATCATTAGGAACAGTATTTAAATGATAAATATAATTCGGCTGGGCAAATTCAATGTCGGGATCTTTTTTTAACTCTTCAATGGATTTCAACAAATCAACATTATTATTTAAAGTGATATGTGAAAGTCCTTTTGAGCTCAATTTTTTTATTTTAAAGCCACCGCTTTTTGCCATTGATTGTTTTTGAGCTGAGAAAGAAATATAAGATTTATATTTTACGATAATTTCATTATGAACATATGTTTCTTTTCTAACAACAGAGAAAACTTTGGTTGAAATCGTAATTAAAATTAATCCAAATATTATTTTATACATTTACGACTCTCTATTTAAAATAGCATTCATGGTAAACTCACTGAAAATTCTGATGAAGGTGAACTGTGAGAACCACTACTTCCACCTACCGGATTAAGAGATGAGTACCCAACAATTTTAAAATAAGTGGATCCTATTAATAAATTACTAAATGCAGTTGAAATTGGAGCGCTCGGACCTGAGACATATGGTACATTTTTATAACTGGCAACCGCAGTGTTGATATTTGAAGTTGTACTATAATATACTCGATAACCACCACCTACTTTATTAACTGCAGTTTCTCGATTAGCTGTCCATGAGACATTTACTGGAGGAGAAGGACCAAAATAATTATAGCTCAATAACAAACCTGAACAAGAACTGCTGCCTATGATGTTGGTTGAATAGGTATAAAAATTTGTAATTCCCGACCCAAGAGCAGAGCTCGGCACTACTACACTTGTGTCCCAAGCCAGGGCACTTCCAACCTGAGTTGTACAAATTGGGTTAGTAAAAATTTTCACCGTATCACCATTAGCAACTCCTCCACTTACCGTTATTGATGGAGTAGAAACATAATTTGGAGATGATGTTGGATAGGCCAACACCATACTAGTGCCAGAAGTAGGTGTCACTCCTAGGTATTGATAACCGACAGAAAGAGATGAACATATGCTGGTTGCAGCTGCATTAGTGCTATTGGTGTAAAAAGAATATGTTCCCGGCGCTAAAGCAGAAGATGTTACCTGCACACTAGAACCTGTTGCACTGGCACTTCCCACTAAAAGAGTACAACTAGAATTTTTATAAACTTTTACGACTTCTCCACTAACCACTCCACTTAATAATAATGTTGGAGTTGAATCAAAATCTGGTGAAACCGAAGGTGAAAATAAAGCTATGGAGGTAGCAACTGTCGGTGCTACACCAAGGTAATTATAACTTAATAATAAAGCTGAACATGGACTAGTGCCGACTGCATTTGTAGAATTAGTATAAAAATTATGAGTTCCAACAGTAAGTGGTGATATCGCAAAAATCTTCGACGAACTAGTCGCAACAGAACTGCTTATCAATCCAGTACAATTATCATTTGAAAAAATTTGAATCACTTCCCCGCTAATAACTCCACTTACTTGTACAGTAGGCATTGAAATAAAGTTTGGTGAAGTTCCAGGTGTCACAAGTGTAATAGAAGTTGCAACGGTAGGAAGAACTGGTTCATTACTAACTTTAGTCGTATTGATACCACCAGCAACTTTTTTAACTGCCAGCTTGCAAGAAGTAAAAAGAATTAACATGGGAAAAATAATTAAAAAGATTTTCATTCCAAACTCTTATGGAATAATTCTTGAGAATTAAAAGCGATTGAGAAATTAAATAAGATCATCAAGATCAAAATGTTAATCATAAATAATTATCGATTATCAAGCAGCACAGTCAAGATGGAATATTTGATACTTATTAATTTATAATCTTTACACTTTATTGATATAGAACTTTTTTTTTAATGAAGATCCGCTGAAATACAGGCTATTTTTTGTCAAAAAATCTATTCGTTCCAGCAGTATCCATAAGTCCGAGCTTCTTCTGCTCCACCATCGCGATGAACCATATAATAAGAAAGTAGATCACCATGTTTTCTTATGACGGCACTATTATAATAATTAAGTTGAACATAATTAGTGCTGGAATCATTATCAAATGTAGTTGAATTACCCGACGATTGCCAGTGAGCATGACTTAAAAAATCTTGCAAATTATTTGAACCTGTAGTTGCCACATCATCCGGATAAGCAGTCAGACTCATCCTATTGACGGTTTCATCAGGAGTGCCAGGAAACAGCGGGCCGTTAGGTGGAGTTCCCGGAATAACGAAAGTCTGTTGATAGAGGAATAATTTTGAATCGGAGATTGGCACAGGAGAATGCTCAACTGCAGTCGCACAGTGATTGTAAACGATCGCAGTGGTGTTGCTATCGAGATTCATAGTATTAATATCCCCCGGGGCAGCTGCAACTCCGTCATCTCTTGAGTGGAATTCGGCGAGGATTACAAAAGGAGTTAAACCCGATTTTTGATTCAATAATTTTTGGACTTCGTTTTGGGCGAAAGATTGAGTTGAGAGAATCAGCAAAAGAAAAAATAATATAACTTTCATAAAATCTCCTTAAAAACTTAAATGAATGATCCTTATAAAAATGATTATAGTTAAATTAGATCATCTTTTTCAAAATTTGCAACTTGGATCAACTACCTCCTTGAAATGGAGATATGTAATGTATGGATTGAATTTTGTGGATTCCAGACTAATTCTACTTCGCTGCTGATTTTTCCAACCGACTCAAGTAATTATCAACTTCATGCGCTTGAATAACACCATAATTAGCGGCCCCTAACCAGCCCGACATAATGATTCCAACTGATCCCGCATGAAAAAGACCATCAATCTCTTTGTGTATATTCATGGAGATATCTAGGCCTTCAAATTTCGTCCCGAAGCTCGCTCCTTTTTCATGAAGAGTATAGCGCTGAACTGTGAGAGGTGTTGCCGCATCGACGTAATCAATTTTTGCCCGTACACCAGGAATGATTTTTTCAAGACCTGCGAGGGCCCGTTCAATGACGTATTGTTTTTGTTTTTGGTAATCTTCTTCATTCAAATTAATCCAATCTTCGAAGCGGGCGTTTGAAGAAGAGACAACTGCGTATTTAGGATCGAGATGAGGTCTGGTGTCTGGGTAGTAGACAGAAAAAGTTTGGCTTCCAACTTTTGGTGATAAAATAAGATCTGTAGAAAAAATTTTATCTTCGCTGGTAAAAACTAAATCGCCAACATAGGGAATACTCTCCCCTGCTCTTATCCCCATATAGACTTGGCATGATGAGGTGTTTAAACGAACAGCATCTGCTTTTTTAACAAATTCAGGTGAGAAAAATTCATCGCCAACCATTTTATGAACGGTAGCTTTTAAATTAGAATTTGAAACGACTGATTTAGAATGAATGGTATGGCCTTTGACCAAGACACCGTTAACTTTATTATCGTTGACTAAAATTTTTTCTACTCTTGCTTGCATTTGAATATCGACACCATTTTTGATCAACTCATCTCTCATCATGGTGATCATCATGTCAGTTCCACCCTGAAAGATATAAACACCTTTGCTCATGAAATTAGAAAAAACAATTCCATAAGAAATGGCAGGGTCTTCAAGATTTGATCCGTTAGCATAAACAATCGGTTCTAGTAAAAAACGAGTGATGTCGTTTCTGCCGGGAAAATATTTTTCGAACAACTCTCTATTAGTCATTTTAGAGTTATCGTAGAAATTCATATTGGTGAGTTCATCAAAAAAAGCCTGCACTGTCTCGAGAGTCACACCGAAAATATCTGTGAGTACTTTGATGAAATGCTCTTTAGTGAAATCCGTTTCGACTTCAAACTGAGGATTAATATAGCGAACTGATTTTAATTGGTGAATGCGTTCTGCGATTTCTCGACTCCAGTATTTTCGACAAGTCTTGATCATACCGACCGGAAAGCCATGAAGAGAAACATCAAAAATGTGTTCTTCATTTGTAGAATCTATTTTTCTTTTAAACCAAGTGGCAAAGCCACCCAATTTATTGTGGGATTCTAAGAGAAGTACAGAACGTCCATCGCGTGCCATTTTATTTGCGAGAGTCATGCCGGCCAGACCTGCACCTACCACAATGACATCATATGAATTTGAAATTTTTTCTTTAGATGAATAAAGCATAATTAATTTTTAGGTTTGATTTTATAAACAGCAGAGCCTAATTCTTTATCGTCTTTTGATACGATCAAACAATAAAAAACAATCTCGCCTTGATCATTCATATCAACTTCACCACCAAAACCCGGGTAGTTTGGGTTAGATAAAATACTCCCAACTCCAAGATCAGTTATAATCTCATCGCCTTCGCCTATAATTCTTTTAACAGTTGTTCCATCAGCAAGATAGAGTCCCCGTTTTCCACTATTGTCTTTTGCGCGAAAAAGAACTACACCTTGGTCATTAATTTTGGGAGCAAACATTTCAATTTCTGAAATATCGTTTTTTCCTTCGATCGCAATATTAGTTAAGACACTGTCTTTTGAAATAACGATTGTTTTCTTAGAGTCAACAAGAACTCCCATGAATGCCACCATTCCATGTTTTGATAATGAAACTGAATTTCCGAAACTAATAAACTTAGAATGTAAATCACTGTCTTGGTCGCGGGCGATGGTAATAACTTTCATTCCTGGAACTTTTGGATCAGTTGATGGAGTTAACATTAAAATAGAATCGGGATTACTTTCATCCCATTGTCCTCTTTCGCCTATGCGCGCTTTAAAAGCAATCTGACCGATTTCATTAACTGATGGTCGAAAAAGGTAAGAAGATTTAATTCCTAAACTCTCCACTCCTTCAGCAAGTATTTTATTCAGCTTTGTTCCACTCCACTCGAAAAAAATGCGGTCGTTATTATCATCTGTGGCGCGGAAATAAATATGATTGTTATTGAGGACCTGGGGATAAGTATAATACTGAATTGGTAAATTATCCGGACTTAAAACTTGAGAAGCTTCAAGAGTTTTTGTGTCGTAAAGAAATAATCCATCCGTCACACCTTCATCAAATAAATTAAAAGCAATTTTTCCAGAGTCACTTAGAGATGGATCAGTTAAGAAGCGCTCTTCAGGAGCGGTATACACAATTTTTCCGGCCGTATCTTCTGCAGTCTTAACCCATAAGACTTGATTGTTTTCACCTTCGACTGCAACGATTTTGAAGGCCACGTCACCACGGTTATTGATTACCGGTGAAGTATTATTTAAAAAACTCATCGGAGGAATATTATAACCATCGTTAATATTAGCTCGAGCTAAAATTTCGGGTGCATTATAATCTGCAATGGACGCGTAAACAGAAGTATGAATAATTAATACAAATAAACTTAAAACACATTTCGACTTTATAAAATTCATTGGTCAAATCCTTTTTCTTTTTTAATAAGAGACATCGCGATTTTTACACCGTCAACGGCCGCAGAGGTAATTCCTCCAGCGTGACCGGCACCTTCACCACAAGGGTATAATCCTTGATGGCTTGTAGACTCCAGAGTCTCTTTATCACGCAATATTGTTACAGGTGAACTTGTTCTGGTTTCGGGAGCTATCAAAAGCGCCTTATCAGAAACAAAGCCTTTTAAACTTTCGTCAAATTTTAGCAGAGCATTCTCTAAATGTTTAGTCACAAAAGAAGGTAAAATTTCTCGGATAGATGTTTTGACTAGACCTGACGGGGTAGACGTTTTAATCACGCCGCTGTTTGGAGAAATTCTATTTTCCATAAACTCTTTTAAAGTCTGGGCCGGAAGCTCTCTTCCTGTCGCATTTTGCTTGGAAGCCTCATAGGCTTTTTGCTCGATTCCATGTTGAAAATCAAGACCGGCCAGAAGATTGATTCCATCAAAATCACTTCCCGCTTTTACACTAACCACCAGCGCCGCATTGGACCACCGTGAATTTCTGGCATAATTACTCATCCCATTGACCGCAATTCCCTGGGCCTCTGTTCCGGAAGACAGCACGTATCCACCAGGGCACATACAAAAACTATAAGTTCCTTTTTTGGTTTGTTCGTCTTCATAACTTAAACGATATCTAGCAGCACCTAGTTCAAGTCCCGCAAATTTTCCGTATTGGATTTGATCTATAAGTTCTCTAGGATGCTCGATTCGCACGCCCACCGCAAAATCTTTTTGCTTCATCTCCACACCCATGTCATGAAGGTGGTGGTAAATTTCTTTGGCCGAATGTCCGGTGGCCAAAACTATGTATTTAGAAAAAAGTTTTTCGCCGTTGTTTAATTCGACTCCAATGACCTTGCCGTTCTCAGTAATTAAGCGATCAACTCGGGTATTATAACGAACATCTGTTCCTTTTGAACGCAGATACTCCGTCATTTGATTAATGAGCCCACGAATTTTGTTAGAACCTAAATGGGGATTTGAAATATACGCTGTTTCTTTAGGTGCGCCAAAATCCACAAAACGATTCATTACATATTGAACATATGGCGATTTGATTCTAGTAATCAATTTTCCATCTGAAAATAAACCGGCACCGCCTTCACCATAACAAACATTATTTTCGGAATCGAATATTCCGTAACGCCAAAACTTTGCAATATGTAACATGCGGGTATGAGCACGATCTCCTCTTTCGATCACAATCGAGGCCACTCCGAAATCAGCTAACCGAAGGGCGCAAAATAATCCACCTGGTCCTCCTCCAATGATAATTGGGGGTTCAGAGAAAGATCCTACGTTCGTAAAAACCTCTTGAGCAGCTTCGAATTGCTCACCCTTCAGCAATATTTCAATATTATATGTGTAGCGGGGAACTTTTCCACGGTTGGCACCCCTGGCATCGAGGGCTTGATTTAAAATGCGATAGTCCGTCATCTCCGGATAATTTTTTTCCAGATGGGTGTCTACGTCATCATTGAAATCGAGTGTAAATTGAACTTTTTTTGTCATAGCTTTGTCTTAAATAATCTAAGTTTGAAGTTTAACTAATTTGTGACAAAATTCATAGCACTATACTCTAGAAGTAGGTTTAAAAATGTCTGACCAAAATGCATCTATTAGAAAAAATTTAAAAGTCTCAATGATTGTTATTGGAGATGAAATTCTCAATGGAAGAACGACTGATTTAAACGGTAGCTGGCTCGCCAAATACCTTTTTAAAATGGGATTGGAGTTTAAAGCATTGCGCTTTATTCACGATGATATTGATGAAATTAATCAGGCCTTAAGCGCTTCATTAGATGAAAGTGATATTGTCATAACCTCTGGTGGAATTGGCCCGACATTAGATGATAAGACTAAAAATACTCTGGCCAATTTTTTTCAGAAAAAAATAATTGAACGGCAAGATGTTGCAGACATTGTAACAAATAATTATATCCAGTTTGGAAGGTCATGGCTTCCTTCTCAAAATCATTATCATTTTTTTCCAGAAGATTTTATTGCAACTAATAACCCAAGAGGCTTGGCACCGGGAATCGTTTATTTTGAGAAATCTCGAAATAAACTAATGATGGCCGGACCTGGAGTACCCAGAGAATTTACTGAAATAGTTGAAAAAGAATTTTTTCCACTAATTAAAAAATATTTTAGTGATCGCTTCCAGGAAAATTATCAAACAGTTCTTCGCACGATAGGAGTTGCAGAAGAAACAATATTTTTTGAACTCTGCCCGACGCTTTGGACTGAATTAGAAAAATTTGGAAAAGTTAGCTCGCTTCCTCACACTATTGGAATAGATATAGTAATCAGCTACCACGGCAATCTGAACGAACATGAAAAAACACGAGCTGATATACAAAAATTAGTACAAAATTCTGCTCTTGCTAAACACGTATGGCAATATGGAAATAAGCCTCTTAATGAAATGGTCTTAGAGTTAGCAATTCAAAAAAAGGTGACATTTTCACTCGCCGAATCTTGCACCGGTGGATTAGTTGCTTCAAAAATTACTGATCTCTCCGGATCATCTTCTGTCTTTATGGGGGGAGTTGTGACTTATGCAAACGAAACTAAAATTGATTTATTAGGAGTGAAACCAAAAACTATTGAGGATTTCGGTGCCGTGAGTATCGAAGTAGCAACAGAAATGGCGGCCGGTGCCATCCTTAAATTTAAAACAGACTATGCTGTTTCCATTACGGGAATAGCCGGACCGACAGGAGCAACTGCTGATAAACCGCTGGGTACTGTAATTATAGGATTTGCAACAAAAAATAAAACTCAAGCCCGAAGATTTTTATTTCCTGGAGATCGCATTAGAAGAAAAGAACGCTTTTCTGATATGGCATTAATGACATTATTAAAATTGATGAATGATGAAATTTAATTAACGATCAAGTAATCTTTTACTTTTTACTTCTGCGATCGCACGAGTTTTAAGATTTTCGAGATCATTATCTTTCAAACTGGCTATTTCGCGTTTTGCTTTTGAGCCTTCCTCAGCTGTGATTCGTCCACTTACTACCATTTTATCAAGCATGCTCTCAACTTGTTTTTTCTCTAAACGAATTGATCCCATCATTTGTTCCATATTTTTGTATTCTGTCTCAACCTGGTCGTCTGCAATTGTTAGAGAGCTAAAACTAATCATTACAAGAACAGACAGAAGAGAATACAAATTTAATTTCATGGTTCTTCCTCAAAAATATTATAGCCCGAAGATCTATTCAGATTATCGGGGCTCAGTCCTATTATCTTGAGTTATTTCATCGGATAACTGTTTAAAGGTCGTATTCTCAAGGAGTTCGAAGAATATTTTAAAACCGCTTTAAAATCGCTGAAGCCTGTAAAAATGGGCAGATGATCTCTATCACTGCCAACTCACAAACGCTCTAAGACTATGAAACCCATAAGCTAGTGATTATAAAATCTAACTAGACCCATCAAGTATTAAAATAAAATCAATCAAAGACTTGAAATGCCGATAAATAAAAGGCCTGAAAGAATTAGGACTGCAATTTTAAAAAAGGAAGTAATGAGAACTGAAAAAAAATTGAAACCAATTTTTTTGAAGTCATTATCAAAGTTGATAATGTTGAGCACTCTGGTGTTCATGCAAGCTTGTATGCCCACTCCATCAAACACTAGAAAAGCACTCTTAAGCAGTTCAAACAGCACCACAAAAACGGAAACGAAACTTCCAACATTTACGGAAGGAAATAATTTTATTCAAAATGGTGGAGTAGTCTACACTTCAGCAGTAAATTTTGATTTGAGTTTTGCAGACACTCTTCAATTGCGCGGGAAGGATGTCAATAGTTATATTAGAAATAACGGCATTCAAATTATTTCATGTCTTACAGGTCGTTTTTCTGGCACCGTTAATCAAGTTAATATTTTAGCAGCAATTCCTCACTCCGTTTATAATTTTACAACGCTGACTCTTGAATACTACTACAGTATCGCTCCGTCGGACGATGTAAGTAATAAAAACTTTTGTCAAAAAAGTGGTCTGATCAACAAACTGTTCGCTCTTTATCCACTTTTAACTCCAGTCTATAAAATGAGTGCGCTCTGTCCAGGTGGTGTTTGTGTTAGCAGTATTTACACCAGTCTGCCTTTGGAAATTTATAGTCAAAGTGGTTCAGCTCTAACTCAAATTGGAACGACTCAATTAAGTTATAACATCACAAATAAACCAAATATCACAACACCTGTTGGTCAAACATGTATTGGAAAATCTGACTGTACAGCCATCGGATATGACTGTTGCAGTTTAGGTCAATGTGTAAAAGACCTGGCCATCAAGCCTGGAGTTGACCAGATCTCTACAAATTATGTACAGGCCTTACAAGATATTTTAAATAATCCCAATCATATTTATAATTATCCTCAATATTATTATATTTGTTCAACTCCAGTAACCCAACCAGGAACGACTACTCCTGCAACAAACGCTGCCAATCAAGCGGCCACTCGTTTGAAAAATCTCACTGACCTTTATAATTGTACAACAAAGATTGAAGGTGAAATGGGAATTTGTACTGTAACTATTCCCAATGCACATGCCGGTCTTCCCTATGTTAGTTATAGTGCTGGCGTAGACGATCGAAATTTTTCTAATACATATACAAATCAATCGAGTTCAAGCTACGTACCAACTGCCAAAGAAGATCTTATTAGCATTCAAGAAATTTCTTATGGTGAAGTCACTCTTTTTAGTTATGATCAAATTACAAGCGAAGCAGTAGTGAGACCTGATCCGTTTATTGTTTCCAGCTATCTAAGAGTTAACGGTCATCATAACGATGACAATGCAACTGGAGCTTCAATTTTAATAACGAATAGACCTTCCAGTGCCGTATCAAATGATTTAGTCATCAAATACCGCACAGATGCGAGTTGTTTTCAATTAAATTCAAATCTTGGAAAATGTGAAAAGTATTATATTCAAGGTCAGCAAAAAAGTGGTGATACAGTTATTCTCAATAGAAGAGGACGTGTAACAGATCACTACCCTGCCTCAAATATATTTAAACTTCCCTATTATGCCAGCACAAGTAAAACGATTGCGGTGGAAGTTGATGGAGTTACTCAACGCCAAGATGTCGACTGGCAATTAAATGCTGCTAGCCCTGCGAGCATTCAATTTTTATCGACTTCAAGCGGACTTAAAGTTTTTGATACCCAAAAAGTAAAAATTACATTTTTTGTAGATCTTACTATTAATCATGTCATGGATTCTAAGAATGCTGCCTTATCAAAAATTAAAGATACTTGTCATTGCGCTGATTTAAATTGTGCCTTATCTCCAGTTAAAAATACGGCCGGAGCCATTACAGATTACGCTTGTGTTTATCCGGATCCATCTCCTGTCGTTCCTCCAATATCACAAAAAATATTCTTGAGTTCTAAAACGGTTCCAGTTCGCTATTACGATACGACGGGTACTTCTAAAGCATCAGTAACTGGAGAAACACTTCCTCAGGAAGGGACAATCTTTTCTTATAGAAAAGATAATCTACTAAATCCAACTAATATGCCAGATATCATTAATCCAATTGTTGGTGAAAATACTTATATTGGGTTTAATGAAATTTACGGATCATTGAGTTACGCCAATAACGCTGCAAAACCTGCCAAAGAAGTGGCGGTGACTAAAGGGAAAACTTATGACCTTTATGTCGATAGTGGAACTTATTCCAACTGTGTTCAGTGTGGAAATGACTATTACTCACAACTTAATAAACTTTTTCCACTCACTCAATTTGGCGGCGGAGTTCTACCTCTTCAAGCACGTACAGATCGGGCACAGTTCAATGGAATTCGTGCCGATGATATGAGTTTTGGCCGCGCCTGTTTTGTTCCAGCAACAATGCTCCCTTTTTCTCATGCAATTGCTTCTGATCCACAAGAGCAACGACTCAATAGAATGCGTGCACAGCATTTTCTCTATGCCAATGGTTACCAACACGACTGGTTTGGTTTTGACTACGGTGCTGTCATCGGATCGTTTGACGGTGTGAAATGGTTTGCGATTGGAACAAATAGAAGAATAAAAGCCGATAGTAATAAACTTTTTATTGCCGTGAATGGCCCATTTGGTGATCTCGCACTTGAGAGCACTTTTACTGTTACTATTAATGATGGCTCTCTAAATCCTGTTGGATCGAATATGGTTACAACTGATTTTGATTCAGATGGCGCCGAATGCCAAAAATTTCACCAATGCTCTACTGATAATGACTGTGCAACAACATTGGGTTGGGATTATGCCTGTGCAAACATTAACGAAATTACAACTTCGTGGCCGCGCTTTGATGATAATGCCAAAGAAATTCCAGACGCCCAAAGAGACGATAATCGTTTCACTAGTATTTTAGCTAATGCTTCTTCAGGAAAACGCTGCGTATACCGCGGAAGAGGGGCTGCGTGTACTCAGAATTATCTATCGAACGCCATTAACTTGAATTCAACATTCAACCAAACTCAAACTCAAACGTTTCATACATGCAGTGCTAATAATTATTGTCAGACTATCACAACGAATAACACGCTCAATTCAAAATTCAATAATCGCATTGCCCGTTATGGGAAAGTTAGAACTGATGCAAGTTCTGACAGCTTTGGATTAGGAGTAAAAGTACCCGGCCGCCCTATGGAATTTAATGCGATCGAGCCGATGCGTTCTGAAACTGCGAGAAATCTTAATAGCAATAAAATGGCCGGTCTTTGTATTCCTGGGAGAACTCCTGAGTCAGATACATTTGTAGGTCAAAACTCGACCACTCCTCCTGCTGAATATATGGGTGATAAAATATTAGGCATTGGAATGAGTTATAGAAAAAATACCCCAACTGCTGTTTCAACATATCTTTCATCATGCTCCATCATGGATAGCACTAATAATTACTTTTACGCAAAGGGTGATCCAAGCTCAAGCAATGCTGCGAATTCCGAATTGAAATCAAGCTCTGGAACTCAAGCAATCTCGACTAATTCTCTAAATATTTTTAAATCTATTTTTGAAAATACAAAAAAAATAAGTTTTAGTATCTTCACAAATAATACAACGGTATTAACGTCTCAAGTATTTACAGAAAACCGCTGTATGAGAGCTCCAGGAGCAAGTTGTTTCTCTGACCTGGATTGTGCTCCGTCAAAAATTATTGCGGACAAAATTAAAATGATTAGTGCCGTCGACACATCAATAGTTGGAGATCTTTTAAACGGCATCCCCGTCCAACTTAATAAATACGAAGTAAAATTCTGGCAGGAAGATCTGGTATGTTCTCAAACAACGGCCAAAAGCGATCCGACTTATAGCTCTTTCACCAACCGTTGTTGCCGAGAAGTTGGTAAAACCATCTCAATTGCAAACAGTGATTTAAATACTCCTATTTTAAATACTCAAGTTGCAGGTGTTGATATCGCAATTGACAACAAATACCGCTACTCTCGAGTGGCTACTGTGTATAAAGATCAAGTATCTGATCCTACCAATTTCCCTTCTCTTCACACCGCAATCAAAGATCAATGTACTGATCTGACAACTGCTGCTGGATGTGTCGATACATCTGTCTTAACCAATCAATTTAAAACTTTTTCTGCCTATGCAGAAAGAACCAGCTGTTCAGGTGATTGGATAAGAAATTTCGATAATGGAAATCATAAATGGGACAGCACTCGCTTCCAAACTTTTAATCCTTCGATGTTTAAATGTATGAACTGGCTTCCTGGAGCTAATAACTGGTCTTGTGCTGGACTTGAAAAAGATGATCCGTCATGTTCATTAATTCAAACTTCACCTTTTTCCGGAAAAGCCAGAGGTGTTATGAATTACCTGGCAAAATTAGAGTTGATGGGGATTCCGCAAATTGCTCTTGAGTCCCAGGATTATTTTAATACGACATCAGAAGGTGATCTCTCTTGTCGATCATTTCCAAGTGATCAAGGGGCCTGTTACCCTGGAAACCCTGATCCAGCTTGTTTGACTAGAAGTATTGGACCACAAACTAGTAATTCAAACAATTTTGCTTATCCTTCTGAGCTTTTTGCAACGGGAAAAAGCCGCGAATATTTCGACAGTACACCTACAATCATGAAACAACTTTTTTCAGGTGCTGATGAATCAAATTTCCAAATAATGAAGAAAATATTTAAATCTGATGAAGTTGCAAGTTGCCTTCCTGCAGGGACAACCATGGCCGTTGGAGCTGATGTAAATCTTTGTTGTTCTGGATTTATCAATTCCAAAAATAATAAATGTCAGCTGCCAGATTTCGTAGACGTGAGTATTTATACCAATCGTTATGTTTCTTCCGAAGCTAAAAAAATAAGCATCAATCTATTTGATCAAAATGGTTATATCAAAGATCCTTCATATGTTGCTCAAATTGCTTGTGAAAAAAGTATGTGTGCTTCAGGAGTCTTGGCCTATGGTGTATTAATTTCTAAATTAAGAACACCGGGACAAGAAAATATCGACCAAAAACATTTTAGATTTATGCAGTCAACTACAGCTTCTGACGATCTCAATGGCCTCCTCACTCTTTACAATAAAGGCTTAAAACTCAATAACCATGCTTATTGTTTTCCTAGTGGTTCGAGTTCAACTAGTAATGCAGATTTAACAATTATTTCTTGTGGAAATTAACTCCCCAATCTTTACAAAGGTCCTCGACACTTTCATAATATTTTGAAAACAAAATATTTTATGCAAGGACTGCAATGGAAGCAATTTATACATCTGTTATTTTAGGAATCGTTGAAGGCCTTACAGAATTCCTTCCAGTTTCGTCAACTGGTCACCTTATCATGGCAACGGATCTGCTTCACCTTGACCAAGAAAAGCTTGCTTCATTCAATATCATTATCCAACTGGGTGCCATTTTAGCTGTCGTTTTTTTATACCATAAGCGTTTTCGTAATCTTTGTGATTTAGAAAAACTAAAATCTCTCAAAGACAATCTTGATCAAAAAGGATTGAATGCAATTCATATCGCAGTAGCGATCGTCCCTACTCTTGGTATTGGTTACTTTAGCCGCAAGTTTGTTAAAACTCATCTTTTTAATCCCTATGTTGTGGTCTGCTCACTGGTCGTTGTCGGCGTTATCATGTTGATTGTCGAAAAAATTAAACCAAAAGCCACAGTAATAACTGTAGATGAAATTACTTATAAGGATGCTTTTATCATTGGTATCTCACAGTGTTTTGCTCTGGTACCAGGAGTCTCTCGCTCTGGAGCGACAATGTTAACGGCCATGATGAGAAAAGTGGATGTTGTAACCGCGGCCGATTTCTCATTTTTAATTTCAGTGCCTGTAATTACGATCGCTACTGTCTATGAATTTCTCAAGGCCTATTCGAGCTTTAATGCCGCCGATGCCCTTCAACTCTTGGTAGGGTTTGTCGTTTCATTTATCGTTGCTCTGGCCGCCATTAATGGCTTCTTAGCAGTGTTAAAGAAGCTCTCGCTTGCTCCTTTTGCTATCTACCGAATTTTTGCAGGTCTTCTTTATTACTACTTTAGACTTTGAAAACTGCCACCAAAAGTAGCCAATCTCCCAAAAGATGCATCCGACTTATTCTGTTGAGTAAGTTCAATCTAAATGCTCGTTTTAAGAGTGTCTACTCATAAAGACCATTTGGTCCTGCGATCTAAACGGTAAAAAGAGCATGATTAAAAGGTTCTAGCATTAAAATAGGGATAACTATCACAGTTTTTTAGGATCAACCGAAAAGACTGAGGAATTATCTTTAACCTAATGGAATGGCCTTTATGAAAAATCTCTCAAAAATTTTAGAATTAGTGACAAAAACTTTAAAAGTTTTGATGATTAACACAATCGTCTTCTCTCTGATTCAAATTCCATTTGTTTCTGAAACATTCGCCGCTACCTCTAAAAAATCCAACGGTGGTTTTGAGGCTCAAGACATTGTTAATTTGGCCAGTGGTGCTTTGGGTGTGTATTCAAACTATTTAGGCCAGAAACAACAAATGCTTCAACAGCAAATCACTTCTGCAAATAATCAAAAATTAATTGCACAATTAAGCCCTACTTGCCGCAAAGCTGATGGGACTGCCTGTTATACAACTCCAGCTAAATTATTTCCTGAATGTACTCTGCCTGCCTCTATGTCAAACATGCCGGCCAATGCCTGTAATAATCCAACGCCGGAAGTTAATCAAATTAGCTCTATGATTACTTATGAATCTATCTCTCAAGGATGGATGAATTATTATGATCAAATGAGTAACGAAGCTTCGAACTCTAGTTATGCTGTTGGACTCCGTTGTTTGGGTGATAAGCAAAAAGCAATGGACTCTCAATTAACTGAGATGGTTAATAGTCTTCAACGTCTTCAGGATCGCTTGAATCAAGACAAACAAATTTTTCGCGATAATAATAAAAAATTATTAGAAGATATGAACACTGCCAACGATGAATTATTAGGTTCGTCGGGTGGTCTTAGTAAAAACAATCTCAATATAAAAACTCAAGACTTTGCTAAGTATTTTTCTCAAAGCTGTCTGTCTGTTATCGGAAAAGATGCTATTAAATCCGGTTCAGCTAACGGCGGTCTCAGTGGAATCTTACAAGGACTAAGCTCTACAAATAAAGCAGCTAGCGATTTTAATTTAAATAAAAATGTTATTGAAGATGATGTCCGTCGTGAAGCAAGTAAAATTGCAACCTCAATCAATGGCAGTGGAATTGATGACTTCTTAAGTAATAGCAGTACTCAAAGCAATATCAAGTCGACAAGCTATCCAACTATAGAAACAACTGTTAAGAAACAAGCTGCCGAGCTCAATACAGCGAGAGCGCGAATCAATAAAGAATTATCCGCCCTGGGATATACTCCTCCAGCTATGGATAAAAACTTTACAGTGGACATGAATGATTTCATGGCAGGCTCAGCAGATTTTTTCAAGAAAAAATATGTCAACGATTGTGTGACTGGTGCCTCGAGCGGAATAGCTATTCCTGTCAGTGATATACTAAATTCACTAGAACAAAAAAGTACAAATAGTGAAGGGACTGCAAGAAACGATTATCGTGCAGCCCTTAAAAAAATTCTTGATTCTGATGCCATGATGGACGAAAAAATGGTAAGTATCAAGGACCTTCAATCTCAATATCCAGACATCACTATTACATATAAAGACAGCACTCAATCAAGAATTACTGAAAGTCCTTACAACCTTTTCATGAAAACGATTGATAAGTGTCAGCAACGCTTCACTCAAGATGATCAGTTTTCAAGCAAAGGCTCAAGCGGTGTTTCTTACCAGAAAAAAGTTGAGCGCGGACGAGCAGCACTTCAGGAACTAAAAAATCTTAACGATAGTTTTAGCTCTAAGATCACTCAGGCAATTACTGATCAAGTTCTAAACTGTAATGGCCAGGCATCAAAAGCCGGAAGTGATTGCAGTGAAGAATCATTAAAATCAACTAGCGATAATTTTTGTGTGGCCCATGCCAGCTCTTGTGCTAACGATATTCAGGGTTGTTATGCTGAAGCCAACAATCAAGTTCAAACTAGAAAAACAAAAATGGCAAATTTGGCAAAAACATATAATGCCAACGTATCGGCCATGATCACTCGCTCGAACACATTGTATGAACAACAAAAAGCAGCTGTGACAAATATCACTCAAATGATTCAATCAAAATTTCCTGGAACTAATTTTGAAATTCCAAAAGATATGTTCGTCGCAATGCCTGAATTATCAAAAGATACTTACGGCGTAGAAATGGCAGGTAACGGAGACACTAAATCTTTCCTCGAGGGCGAGAATTCAATGCCTGGGAAAATCGACAAACTAAAATTAGTCTTTCAAAAACAAAGAGACGCTGTAAAAAAAGCAACTGATGATTATATTGGTCTTCAAAAAACGGCAATGGAAAAAGAAAGAGGTCGTTGGGAGAAATTGGCCGGTGATTGTAAAAGTGCAATCGACAAGTCTTCAAGTGAACTTGCAAAAGCAAATAACGAAGGACTAAAAAAACAGGGTGAAGAAGACCAAAAAGTTGCTAAATTTTGTAAAAAATATAATAGTATCAGCCAAAACCCATTAGGTGCTTGCGGCAAGGCCAAAGATCTATCAGATATCGCAGATCAAGTTTCAGCTCGATTAAGTAATCAATCCCTCGCACTTTCTGAGCAATACGCTTCAGCATGTGATGGATTGAATAATCAAAACGATGATCTTCCACCTCAGTGTGATGGAGAGCAAAAAGGGGCAACTAAGGCTTATTGTGATAGTAAGATGAAAGCAGCAAGTAAAAAATCTGGAGCTGATGCAGGTTCTTCTTCTTCAGGCCCTAAGGTTAAAAGGCTAACGTTCACTTCACTCTGTGGATCTGGATCATCACTAAAAAGTGATTCTGATTTTATTGCAGCAGCGTCTAAAAAACTTGCTTCAGATGATCAAGCGACAATTAAAGAAATTTCTTCTTTTGATGGAGTTGTAAAAAAATCAGAAGATATTAATGATTCCAATTTTTTCTCTAACATTTCATCAATGATTTCGTCAGAAACTTCTGGATCAGTGTGTGAGAAATTAAAATCAGTTGCTAAAGCTGATGAAGACTTAGACCCGGCATCTATTGAAAAATCAAGTGCGGCTAAAGAAAAAGATTTTGTTAGTACTCAAAAAAGTGCTGAATTAAAATTGGCCAATAAAGATATATTGCCCGAAGAAAGAGCACGCCAACAGGGGATTTATGATTCTGCTGCAAGTGATATTAAAAGATTATCTACTGAAAAAGATAGCAAGCTTGCTTTTGCAGAAAACAACAAAAAACTAAAATCATATTTTAATGACCTGGCATCAGTCACTGCGACTCCTGACCCTACTGCGTCCAGTACAAAACTTACTGAAATAAAAAACATCGGCGAACAGATGACTGGTCCGTGCGATATGCAAAGTAATTCTAATATAACTAAAAATACGGGCTTCGACTTAAGCGGTTTCGACGCTGGCGTACTCGGCGCTAATTCACGGAGCAAATAGGTAGTGAAATGTTATGAAAAAAGAAGTTAAAACTTCATTATTCAATTTAACACTCATAGCACTAGCATCTCTAGTGCTATCGGCGTGTGTGCCTAGTATAGGAAATAATGCTCGTTCAAGAGCAGCAAGTGCGATCACAGGAAGTGCTAATGTTGGATTGTATCAGGGACGGGTACTTGCTGATAATCCAATTATACTTTCAAAAAATGCCAATTTATCAGATTCATATGATCTCAATAAACTTTTGAGTACCGTTCCGATTACTACAAATTCATTTTTAAAAGGAAATGCCTCTTGCCAAGGCCTGGATTATTGTTTTGAAGTTCGGGCAACTAAAGTTGATCCTTCTCCCCTGCAAACTGCAACTGGTAAGTGGAGCTACAACGCTAACTCCAGTGAATTTTTACAAGTTAATACTTTTTATCATTTAAATATGGTTTCAGATTTATTTTTTACAAATCTATCTCATAGTTTTAGCCGCGCTTATCTGGGAAATTCTGCAACAACCTTGTACGACACTTCACTACCAAAAAGTATTCAAACAGATACAAATGTTTTTAAACTAATTACACAGCCGTTAATTATCTACGGTGATTGTAATGAACCGGATGCTGCTAATTTTAACAATACAACTCAATCCATTTGTTTGGGATATGTAAGCAGTAATCCAACAGTGAAATGGGCACAGGATAATACTGCTATCTATCATGAGACTGGGCACTTTTTCCAAAAACTGCAACTCAACCTAAGAAACCCATTGATTGGCCCTAGGGTTAATATGGGAACACTTTTTTACGATGAAGCAGGATCAATTGGCGAAGGACTTTCTGATTATTATAGTTATTTTGTCAATGGTAGGACCCATTTTGCTGAGTGGGCAGCTGGCAGATTTTCAAATGCATCGAGACCTATGTCGGAAAGAGACCCTGCTCATGTGGCAGGTATTTCAACTGATCCTGATCAACGTTTAAGTTATCCTCAGTTTCTTGATTA
This sequence comes from Bacteriovorax sp., assembly GCA_014377485.1. GTDB lineage: Bacteria > Bdellovibrionota > Bacteriovoracia > Bacteriovoracales > Bacteriovoracaceae > Bacteriovorax. The sequence goes on from JACMPM010000020.1 coordinate 53,258, forward strand.
CAATCCTTACGAACCAAGCTTTCCCACTGAAGACGTACATTATTCGGGAATGATTATTTCACATTACCTAGTCGCACTCACAGAAGATCTTGAGGATAAATGTGTAATGTCCAGAAGAGATGCTTCAGATTTAGTTATTCACTTAGTAAGTGAGACCCTCGCTGAATATGGTGACTTGTCATCAACAGGAACACAAAGTGTTTCTTCAAGCTTAATTTTAAGAGATAAAATTAATTTAAATTCATCACATTCTTCTGATTGGTATAAAATTGTCAACCCAATCACTTACCGATCTTTTATGCAAACATTTGCTAAAAATTTGATGAACAATTTATCAAACACTATAGCAAGGCCGGCACTCAATCGTTGCAATAACGGTATTTACACCAGAGACCAAATTGAATCTCTTATAGATCAATACGGATTGCTGCTTTTTAGAACGTATAATGAAAATCGAAATCTTTCTACGTCTGCTGGAACACGCGACAATACACCCGTTAATGCTATTAATAGAAAAAAATCAGTTCTTATTTCAAAAAATCTTTTGATACTTGATCCTACAACAAGTGCTAGCTCTGCTTTTGTAATCGACACAAGATCTGAGATCAAAAAAGCAATAACTTCAGGAAATTTAACTTTATCAGCTCAAACTCCAAGTGATTTATCATTTAATAACGACAACGGAAGAATGAGCCCCGGCGAAGTTGTCGCTGTGGCATTAAATCTTTATAACAATTCAAATACACCAATGGGTGGTGTTCAAATTCTTGCCAACGATTGGAATCATGCTTCTCTTGATCCGGTAACAGGCTACTTAAAACCATGTCAGTTTCCTACTTCAATGTCTAACGACCAGTGGCCTCTCATATCAGAAGGCGGAGTACCATGCACCAAAACAGCAGCAACGGCAAGCACTGACTTTGCTCCAGTTTGCTTTATTCAATCAAATGAAACAACGTCGACTAAATGGGTTTCACAAAAAGAATTCCAAAATAAAATGGCGTTGGATTCATCTTTCTGTCTAGATCCAACAAAGCCAAACGAATGTTTTATTAGGGCGATAAAAGGTGCTGATCAAGCCATCTATTCTCGTATCAATTCAAAATCAACTTGGGGAAAAACACTGGCCAATCCAGATACAGGTAAGGCGCCTATTCTCAGCGGTGCAAATGTTATTTTATTTGAAGTTTCTAAACATGTACCTCCAGGAACACTTGTAGATTGTAGGTTAAGAGTACGCTTCACTAACTGTGAAGACTGCTACCACGATGCAAATCCACTTTTAAGAAGTGATCATGTTACTAACCCGATTACAAGGACGGATTACGATTATACCGATACAGATTATAACGGACCTCGTCCTTTTAAGATTATTCATTTACAGATTCCAATTATTGATTAATTAAATTATGAAAAAAATTTTGTTATTTATATTTTCAACATTTATAGCTTTATCAATAGCCATTTATAGTAAAAGGTCTTCTGAGGTATTCGCTAGTAAATCAAATCCAACATGGAAGACTTTTGTTAAAAATTCTAATCTTGAAGTTTCTGGGCATAAGACAACCCAAAAGGAACTTGAAGCAGCTCGCGTTCCCACTCCTAAGAGAGCAATTGCTGAAGAAAATAATCAGTTTGCAAATGATGAACGCATTAGCTTTGAACAACAGGCAAAAATTATAAAAGACAATCATTTTCTTATCCGTGAAGAACGAGTTTTAATTGGCGATATCCAAAAAAGAAATTATCAAGATGAAGATGTCCCCCTAGAAATGTTGAACAAAATAAATCCAAATTGGAAAGATATTTTAGGCCATGAACTCTTGCGTTTTCAGGATGATGATACGAAAGTCATGATCAAAGAAGAATTTTCTATAATCCAAATTCAAAACGGAAAAGGCCGATATGTTGAACAAGTTATTGTGACTTATGTTTTAAAAGATGGTGCAATAAACAGTTATCGTGCTTTAGTTGATTCTGAAACAGGTTCTGTCACGGATACTTGGGATAAAACAATTTCCGAAAATTATAAAAGAGAGAGAGCAAACCTAAGTCTGCCCTCTGAAAATAATAGTGGAATTATAACAAGGTAAATGGCAAACTCACGCCTAAAACTATTTCATGATTAGAAATATCTCCGCCTGATACAGCAGCTGGCTTTGAAGTAAATACAACATTTCTATATATCAGGTTTAAACTCAAGAACGGAAGTGCTGTAAACCCTACCCCCAACTCTTTAGTGTTCCCTTTAAATTCTGATCCTGACGGTGTTTTTCCCGAAGAATCTTGGTCTTTTGCCGTGTTTGAAAAATAATATGCGCCCCAAAATCTCAAAAGGATTGGAAGATTATAACCAACGAATACTCCAATTTCTCCACGATCGAATTTATCATCTCCACCTGGAGTCTGAGTCCATGTGTATGTGGAGGCCGTGTAATCCAATCCGACCATTAAACCTAAATATTGCCCACCAAATCTTAAACCTAGTTCTGGATTTGTGTATTTATACTCAACCCCTGAGGTAGTTCCGCCACCTGAAATATTATAACCAATATGCGGCTCTATTAACAAACTGGCATTAGCAGTAATGGATGTAAGGGCCGCTATCGCCAAAACGCCTAATACGATTAAAGAATTCTTTATATGTTCCATAGTTCCTCCTTGAAATTAGTAACAACTAAGTTCATTATCTCGGCTATTAAAATAAAAGGAAAGAATAAAATTCATGAAAACATTCAATACATCGGCATCCCTAATAATAACAATTTTTGCAAGTTTTAATGCCTATGCAATTAATTACGAAGTCATCGGACCTTGTTCTGAAAAAGCTGTGCACTCAGGGACATTCAATGTGGTCGATTTAAAAGTAAGTGTTGGTCAAACCAGCGTGGCCATTTTTGATCAGAACAAAATTCCTTACATTGGCAATGAAAGTGGATTCAATTCTATAGTTAATACTCCAACTGGATTAGATTCAATTGAAGTCCTCTCTGACACTAAAATGCGGGCTTATGGCTGGTGTTTTTCAGTGAATGATATCCGGCCAGATGTTATAGCGGGTGAATATTTATTTACCAGCAACTCTGACAAATTAGTCTGGTTCTATGCCTATTCAACTTATGATAAAGGCGAATGGCTTGATTATTGTGTACCTTCTTATAAGATAAAAGCGGCACAATTTTGCACAAAATAGTGTCTAAATTCTAGACGTATTGAGCCTCTGGAAAAATTGTAAAAAAATTTAAATTCCGACCTAAATACTCCGATAAGATAGGACTGGCCTTTGCCCATGCCTGTACTTTATTTGGAGAATTTTTGAATAAACCTTTTAAAATATACATTTCTTTTCTCATTCTTTTGGCAGCACTGGGCTTAATGAATGGTCAAAGTTTTAAAGGGAGCCGTATCGTTGCCAGCAGCGATTGTGCTGATATTGCGACGGCCATCATTCGATTGGATATTCCGGTAAAAAATACTTTTGGTGATAAAGAGACACTGGAATTAAAACACTATCGTTTTAAAAATTCTATCTGGAGCAAAATATTAAGAGCTAGTGATTTTGAACATTTTGATGAAAATGAGTATTTCAGATTATTGGAAATTTATAAAGGATTCAAAACACCACAAAAGAATTTATTAGAAATTAATCCGGTCAGCATTGAGCAAAAATTAGCCTTGATTGAGGCAATTCAAATTAAGTTCGCCCATTTTCAAAATACACCTTCTATTCAAGATGAAATTCAAAACCTAAACGCCTACAAATTAAAAAAACTTCAACGGTTAATGAAAAAATTTGATATTTCTTCAAAAATTACTAGAGCAAATCTTCAGGGTTTTTCTAGTGATTTTTTTCTAATATTAAAAGGACCTCCTATCTCAGTTCTAGACTATTTTACCAAAAATAAAACAAAGCTCATGAATCAGAGAATGATTAGAGTCCTGCAAGAAGAAATGCTGATCAAAGGACTAAAAGGATTGCTAGAAAGAATTCCTGTTGATGAAAATATCACTCAGTTTGAAAAGATGCGTTTTTTTGTTCAAAAAGTTATGAAATATAAAGTCTGGCGTTTTATGATTATCCCTTATGATTTGCCTTGGATTGACAGAGTTAATATATCCGATGAACTCTTAGAAAAAATTCTTCTGGATGGATTAGATGAACATGAGAGTGAACTCATTGCAGAGTTAAAAAGACAGAACTTAATCGATCACTATGAGCGTTTCAGAAAAGTCTATCGACCAGTGGCCTTTGGAGTCGGTTTTTACTATTACTATGAGAATTCTCAAAAAAAATTAGGTGAAGATGAAGAAAAATCTGATGAAATTGCCAAGAAAAAATTCATGGAGGATTTTAAAAAATTATCTGATGCAATCACTTCAGGTGACACAATAGAAAAAACAGATGAAGAAATAAAAGAAATTCAATTTCAACGAGTCTTGAAATCATTTAAAGAACGGTATCACGAAGACCCGACGTCCAGCGAGTACAAAGAATTACGCCAAAAGATTTTTAGTACTAATTAAAAATATTTTACCGAGTGCATTCATCTAAAGAACCGCCATCACCTAAACATAACAAACGAATTTCTGATGCCAAGTTTCTTTTTTCTATTTTTACAAGTTTTTCAAGATCGGTAACACTCGCAGTAAGTTTAATAATTTCCTCTTTCGTAAAATGAATTGCTCGTTGTTCAAGAACACTAATTACCGCGGCAAGTGCAGAAAGTGAATAGCCACCACCCAAGATAATTTTGCTAGGATTAATTCCTTTTGATTGAAATAAAATAGTGCTGATTAATCCAACCGCGGCCGCTACAGAAGCTGCATTACGGAGAGCAATTCTCGATCCACCATTAAGGTGATCCTTGTCTTCTGCTCGCTTTAATTCAGTATGAAAAGTATTGAGTTTATCCAACGAAAGATTAAGTTCAGAAGTTAGCTGATTAATTTTTAAGATTCGTTCTTCGCGATCGCTTTGAATAAGATCGTCTAGATTTCTTATATCATCAGCACAAGAAATTTGATTAAATATTCCTACAAAAAGAGCTAAAACGATAAATAATCTAACTACCATGTGCCTCCCCCCATAACTTGATATTGCCAGAGGAAACTCCGGCATTTATCAATCTCTCAAAACAAAAATGGAATTATTTAGTAATTTCGCAATTTATTAATCTAGGAACTGCTGCAGTAGAACACTCAATTACCTTAGCAGAAGTAGTAGAAGTAGATAATTCACCAGCTCTGAAGAGTACTGCCTTTAATCCAGATTTAAGTAGTGCTGAAGAAAGAGAAGAGGCAAGTGCACCATTAACTTCTTCTAGTCGACCTGATGATTTATCCACGAACGAACATTTCATTGGAAGTAAAACGAATCCACTTTCTTGAACACATTTAACTTTCGAGACAGAAAGAAAAGAAGCATCAGTATAAATTTTCACTTCAGCTCCAGCATTCTTTAAAGCATTATGTAAATTTAGTGCATTATTTCCATTAACAGTTAAGGCAAAAGCATTACTGCAAACTACGGTTAAAGCGGAAATCAAAAATAAATTTTTCATAAAATTCTCCAGTTGGTTTAATAAATTAAACACCTCTTAACTCAAATCAAAAAAATAAATTGAAAAAAATTGAAGCTTTGAAAAACTTACAGTCTTTAGAGGAATCTTTCGTATTCCTTTAAACACTCAGGATTGGCTATGGCCTCGATATTAGTAACAGCTTTTCCCGAAAGGATCCGAGCTACGGCCAGCTCTACTTTTTTCCCCGACCGAGTATAAGGTATATCTCCCACTACGTGAATTTCTCTGGGGACATGGCGTGGGGTGGTGTTTTTTTTAATTTGCTCTTTAATTAGTTTTTTTCGCTCCGCAGTTAACTCTTCACCAACTTTTAATTTAACAAATAATAAGACGTCTACATCGCCGTCTCGACTTTTCCCAACACAAAGCGAGTCTAATATAAAAGGTAAGGTTTCAGTCTGGCGATAAATTTCGGCCGTCCCTATGCGTACTCCCCCAGGATTTAGAGTGGCATCAGAGCGACCATAAACGATCACTCCCCCCCTAGAAGTTATTTTAATAAAATCCCCATGAGTCCAGACACCAGGATTTTGGTTAAAATAAGCGGCCTTTATTTTTTCTTTATAATCATCATTTAGAAAACTGATTGGCCGATTGGGAAAAGTCCCTCTGCAAACTAACTCTCCTTCACGATCAATCACTGCATTTCCCGCTTCATCTAGAGCAGTGACATCCAAAGCAAGTCCCAGGCATTGAATCTCTCCCCTATAAACTGGAACGACAGGGGCCCCCAACATAAAGCAGCCTACAATATCAGTCCCACCAGAAATGCTAGAGAGTTGAACATCTTTTTTAATTTTCTCATAAACATAATCATATTGTTCAGGCAAAAGTGGTGAACCTGTAGAAAGTAGAGTTTCTAGAGATGGAAATTCAGTCTGAAAATTTGCTTCAGTATCTTGAAGTGCTTTTAGAAATTTTGGTGAAGTTCCAAAAATATTAATCCCTTCCCGGTCAATCATTTTAAAGTAATGTTCCGGACTAGGATAAACGGGAGAGCCTTCATAAAGAATTACCTCCGCTCCAAAATAAAGTGAACTCATCAACCAGTTCCACATCATCCATCCACAAGTAGTGAAGTAGAATATTTTTTTGTCTTTGGTTAGATCCGTTTGTAGGCCCAGTTCTTTAATATGACCTAGCAGAGTCCCTCCTTGAGAGTGAACTATACATTTAGGCTTACCAGTCGTTCCCGAAGAATACATTATATATAGCGGATGAGAAAAAGGAAGTTGCACAAAATTTAAGTCGGCACTAATTTTTAAGACATCATCAAAACGGATAGCCTTTTTAAAACCATCGAGTTCAATCCCCTTCCCTAAAAAATCAACGAGTAATATTTTTTCTAAATTTGGAAGGCGCGCTTCGATTTCCTTTAAGCGCTCAGTTAAATCAAAGTATTTTCCATTGTACTCATAACCAACGGCCGCCACTAAGACCTTAGGGTTTGATTGTGAAAAGCGATCGAGTACTCCTTCAATTCCAAAATCACAACTGGTGGATGTAAAGACTCCTCCAAGGGCCGAAGTCGAGAGCATTGCCATAACAGTCTCTGGGATATTGGGCATGTAAGCCGCCAGGACATCACCAGGCTTGATAAAATCTTTCAAGTAATCATTAAGGGAAGCAACTGTTGATCGCAAATCTTTATAGGAAATTTTTCTACTTATTCCAGATTCATTTTGAGCATTAAGGGCAATATGATCATCGCTTCCGGCGTGTAGTAGATTTTCAGCAAAATTTAATTTAACTCCCATAAACCATGTGTAATTGTCAAAGTCGTCTTCAAGTAAAACTGGCTCAACATTCCCACTAAACTTTACACCGTAATACTCAATCAACTCTTTCCAGAAAAGAGTTTTGTTTTTAATTGAAAAATCATGCAGACTTTTATAATCACCGGATTGCCCCAGATAGGTTTGAAATTTAGTTATCTGGGAGTTCTTCACTCTCTGAGCTGACGGCGTCCACAAAGGTGTATCATTAGTAATCGCCGGCATATTTCTCTATCCTTTTCAAAAGCATCAAATTGTCATTATTCTATGAAATTAAGCGTTCATCTGAAAAGCTCTAAATTCTTAGTTATTCGCTTTTTGCTGGAATATGATTATAATAAAGGGACCATGAATTACTTGATTTTATTATTTTATATTATTCAACGCCTCAGTGAAATCTGGATTAACTCCAGAAATGAAATCCAATTAAAGTTAAAATACCGGGCAGTGGTAGTGGATCCTAATGAAGTAAAGATAATGAAGCTCTTTCATGTTCTCTGGTTTTTCTCGCTTTTAACTGAGAGTGTTTATCATGGTCGCATTGCTCCAAACTACTTAGAGATACCAATAGTTATACTATTACTTTTGGCACAAGCGATTCGTTTCCATACAATAAAGACATTGGGTGAATTTTGGACAGTTCAAATTTATAGAATCGAGAATCTTCCTCTAGTTACCAATCGCGGTCTTTACCGATTTATTCGTCACCCAAATTATCTGGCCGTCCTAATTGAATTTTTCTTTTTGCCATTACTTTTAGGATGCCATTTCACAATGGTTGCGGGATTTTTATTGAACTTATTTATTTTAAAAAGAAGAATTGAACTTGAAGAGGCGACGTTGTCATCAACCTCTTCATATCAAAATGCGTTTAAAGATAAAAAACGATTTATTCCAAAGCTTTTTTAAGTGCGACTTCTGAAGATGCCTGAACTTCTGCATGTAGAGAGTTTCCGTGAGCATCCATGGTAACGACTACTGGAAAATCAGTCACTGAAAGCTCCCATATAGCTTCCGGAGACCCTAAATCCAACCAGTGAACAGCGTCAACAGAATCTATTCTCTCTGCTAATACTTGGGCCGCTCCACCGATTGCATGAAAATACACACAACCATAATCTTGGCAGCCTTTTAGAGTCTTTGGGCCCATTCCGCCTTTACCAATAACTCCGACAATTCCGTAGTCCTTCATGACGTCTGCCTGATAAGGCTCTTCGCGAATTGAAGTCGTAGGTCCCGCCGCAGTCACTTTATATTTTTTTGTTTTTTTATCCTGAAGAATTACAGGTCCGCAATGATAAATAATTTGATTGCTAAGATCAACTGGTGGCTTTACACCATCATGCAATCTTTTATGAACCGCATCTCTTCCGGTAAAAAGTTTCCCCGTAATGAGAACCATATCGCCGACTTTTAATTCTTTTACTTGTTCATGAGTGAATGGATAATTTAATTTTTTCATCTTTGTCCTTTAAGTTTTGGCAAAACTTTTAGTATAACCATTTTTTGATTTGATTTTTTTCACTAAGTTCAATTCCCTGGCGGCGATAGGCCCAACACATATAAGAAATTGAAACAAAGAATGAAGCAGGCAATCTATTAAGAACACCAATTTTACAACCAAGAAGAGTGGTTTTGCCACCGAAACCCATAGGCCCGATTCCTAACTTATTAGAAGTTTCAACTATTTCTTTTTCTAGTTCAGCCAGCTCAAATACATCATTCTTGTCATCTAGACGACGAAGTAATTGCTCTTTTGATTCTATATAACCTGCACCTCGGTCTCCACCGATACAAATTCCAAGCACGCCTGGTCCACAGCCTTTTCCTTGCGCTTTATGAACGGCATCTAAGATAACTTTGCGAACGCCGTTTAAGTCTCGCCCTGCATCTAATGGTGTGTAGGGCAAAGAGTATTGAGCTCCAACGTTTTCACATCCGCCCCCTTTTAGCATCAGTTTAACTTCAACCGTTTTTTTGCCGTGTTGGTGATAATGAATTGATGGATGCCCTGGGCCCACGTTCATCCCTGAATTCTCTCCTGTTAAAGAGTCCACCGAATTTTGTCTTAGGTATCCAAGCTCCGTTGATTTCACAACTGCTTTATGAATAAGAGAAGTGAAATGATTTTGATTAAAACCCACTGGATGACTGATGTAAAAAAGTACTGTTCCTGTGTCCTGGCAAAGCGGTTGCAATTTCTTTTTTGCAAGTTCAATATTGGCCTTGATTATATTCATTGCGTATTCCGCAGTCGTATTTTTTTCTTCTCTATGAAGAGCTTCCAAAATAACTTTTTGAACATCGTCAGGAAGTACGGCAGAAGTGATTTTAATTAATTCAATTAAAGAAGCTTCCAGTGTTTTTTGGGTATTTTCAGTTTTGACAATCTTTTTTACGATTTTTTTGGTTGTTATTTTTTTCTTAGCAACCTTTTTTATTGTTTTTTTAGCCGCTATTATTTTTTTGGGCGGAGATTTTTTTGCTGCTGTTTTTACTGGTTTTTTAACAAGTTTTTTTGCTATTTTCTTTTTTATTGCCACGATAAATCTCCAAGTAAGCTCAAAGGACAGTAAGTCTTAGTAAGCTCTCGTTATATTAATGTAAAGATAGAAAAATTATAGCAAGACTCTGCCAAGTTTAGTACTGTTTTTCCCTATGATCTCTTTAAGTGGACTCAATGACAAACAGCGCGAAGCCGCCGAAACTATCGAGGGGCCCGTACTTATTTTAGCCGGTGCCGGTTCGGGTAAAACACGCACTATTACCTATCGTATTGCCCATATGGTGGATAATTTAGGTATTAAGGGAGATTCCATTTTAGGGGTTAGTTTCACCAATAAAGCGGCCAAAGAAATGAGGGAACGAGTTCACACTCTGCTAGGTTCTAGAAAATCTAAAGGTGTTTCACTCCTCACTTTTCACTCTCTAGGCGTACGCATTTTAAAAAAAGAAATTACTAAACTAGGTTATCAGGAAAATTTTTCAATCTATGATCAATCCGATCAAATTGGAATTGTCCGAGATGCCATGAGACATTATTCTGCTGAGAAAAAGTTTGACCAAAAAGATATCTTGTCAAAAATTTCTTTTTTAAAGAATGCTGGAATTCATGAAGATGATTTCGCCAACTCGCCTCATTTTGATCCGGAAGATGCCTATAGCCACGCTGCTGAGTATGCTTACCGCTATTATCAGGAAAAACTTAAATTTTTTAATGCTATTGATTTTGACGATATTCTTTTTTTAACTCTTAAACTCTTTCGCGCTTTTCCCGAAGTAGCAAAAGCTTATTCTGAAAGATTTAAATTCATTATGGTTGATGAATATCAAGACACCAACACTCTTCAGTTCGAATTAATTATGCATTTAACATCAACTCATAAAAATTTATGTGTTGTTGGGGATGATGACCAATCGATCTATGCTTTTAGAGGTGCAGACGTCACCAATATATTAGAGTTTGAAAAAGTTTTTCATAATGCCAAGATCGTAAAACTTGAAGAGAATTATCGCTCTGTTACTTCCATTTTAGATCTTGCCAACAATGTTATCAAAGTCAATAAAAAGCGCCGAGATAAAACCCTCTGGAGCCAAAAGAAAAGTGACCATATTCCTTTTTTATGGGCCATGGGAGATACCGACCACGAAGCTGAAGTCATTGTCGAAGAAATTGTACGCCACCAGGGAAATGGGGGGCATTTGGCCGACATTGCTATCCTCTACCGCAGCAATACTCAGGCTCCGCCAATTGAAGATCAGTTAAGGCTTTCGCAAGTTCCTTACCAAATCATAGGCGGGCAAAAATTTTATGATAAAAAAGAAGTAAAAGATTTAATGAGCTATCTCTTTGTCATTTTAAATCCAAGCGATCAAATGGCCTTAAGAAGAATTCTCAATATTCCCAATCGTGGAATCGGAAATGCCACTTTAGAGAAATACTTAAAAAAATCTGAAGAAGACAAACTCCCTCTCTTTCACGTGCTGGAGAAGTACCCAAATATCGATCCCCAGAGAGCACAGGGAATAATCACTTTCGTAGAATTGATCAACAAATACAAAAAGAAATTTCAAACGGGTACCCTGGCCGAAAATATAAGTGTCTTGATTGAAGATATCGACTATCTGAATTTCATCGACAAGCAATACGACAACGCCAAACAAGTAGAACGCAGACGCAAAGACGTTATGTATTTTATTGAATCGGCCAATCGTTTTACTAATTATTATAAAGAAAATGCAACCCTAAAAATCTTTTGTGAACGCCTTTTATTACAAGACTCTCAAGATAAAGATAAACTTGAGGATGAGGAAGGCGATTCAGACGTAAGAAAAAATGAAGTAACACTCATGACACTTCACTCGTCAAAAGGTCTAGAGTTTCAAAAAGTATTTTTAGTTGGAATAGAAGAAGAAACGCTTCCTCACAAAAGAACTATCTCGCAAGGTGAAGACATCAGCGAAGAGCGGCGTCTTTTTTATGTAGGCATAACTCGCGCGCAAGAAATGCTAATTATGACTTATGCTAAACAAAGAAAACTTTTCGGTAAAGACATGCCTAGAACTAAGTCGCGTTTTATCAATGATCTGGTTGGCAGCAATTTGTTTATCGAGCAAGACCGCACGACTTTTGGCCATTTAACTGTAGAGGAAGCCGATACCTATAAGAAAAGTTTCTTCTCTAATCTTCTTGATACGCTAGAAGAAAAATAAGTGGTGTATTTATAAGAGGGCCATCCTTGGCCCTGAACCCATCCGTGGTGCCAATCCCTGGCATTTATCGCATCTTCCTTGAATTATTTCAAAATAAAAACTGTTAACTGTCTTTTCACAAAAAAAACGCTTTTAATATTTACGCGTAATTTTTTAATCTCACTGCAATCGATATTTCTTTTTTTCAAAAACTCTTTCAATCGCACTTCGTAATCCACATTCCACAAGTAATACTCTTCCGTGAATTTTAATTCCGTATCCTGTTTTCCAGCTTCAATCTTATCGCCCCAAACACCATCACTTCGACAGCCTGTGGGACTAAGTTTTAAAGAACCACAAGATGAGACTAGAAATAAAAGTCCAAGGATCAACCCTTTTCTCTTCATTTCAAAGGCTCCTTATTAGTGAGCAACGAAATCTTGTAATCCACCGGGCAGTAAAGACCAAAAGTTAAAATCGTAAAGAAAAAACTTTTCCATCCCATCGTTTGTTCAATTGTCACGGCCGACGGAAGATCTAACCCCAACTCATTCCCGTGATCTTCGAGATTAACGGTAAAATCACCCGGTGAGTTTCCCCAAAAATAAAAATCTGCAGTAGATTCTATTTGAACCGTTTGTTCACTGTTTTTCCCAGCTGAGATTTTATAAGGTGTTTTTCCATCCTCAATAAACTCCAGGCTAGAGCAACTAGTAAAAAAAAGAGTGGTTATGAATAAACAAAACACACGAGAAGATCGTAAGTTAATTCACACTCCAATTTTTAAAAAATATTTCTTATCTAAATTGTCTATCGTTTCATTTTATTATGTCAATAAATTATAAAACTTAGACGTCTAAACTCTATTCTGCTTTAAATTTTGGTGTACGTTTTTCTTTGAAAGCTGAGAGTGCTTCGAAATGATCAGTAGTTCTTTGGCTGATTCCTTGAAAGGTTGCAAGCAGATCTAGAGAAGTATGAAGGTCGCTGAGATAAGAAATCTTCATCGCTTTTTTAGTCATTGATTGAGCAATAGGTGCAAGACTTACGATTTGATCTGCTAATTTTTCTGTTTCACTTAATATTTCTGAATCTTCGAATAAGAAATTGAGCAATCCAAAATCTAGTGCCTTTGATCCGGAAAACACTTCAGCTGTTAAAAACATTTGCATGGCCTTTGCGTATCCCAGAACTCTTTGCAGAAAAAAAGTTCCACCATCGCCCGGAACGAGACCCATACGGGTAAATGTCTCAGCAAATTTGGATGAATTACTTCCCACTCTAAGGTCACACATCATGGCCAGGTCGCATCCAGCGCCAATTGCCGCTCCGTTAACCAAAGCGATCATAGGAGTTGAAACTTCCTCAATACAGCGTGGAATCTGCTGAATCCCATGCACATACCTCATGCGAAGCTCATTGCTCTCGCCTTCAAACATTCCACTTCTATCTTCCATTGATTTGATGTCCCCTCCAGCACAGAAGCTTTTTCCAGAGCCGGTTAGTACTATTACTCTAATCTCTTTATCAAAATCACCGTGTTTAAAAACGCTCACTAGAGAATTAATCATAGGGATTGTAATGGCGTTCATTTGATCTGGATTATTAAGAGTTACCCAAAGCTGGTGAGCATTTTTAACTTTAACTTCTATATGCGGGAATTTCTGATCATAAAAACTCATTGGGAACTCCGTAATTTTTACAAGTTTAAAACTATTTTTTATAAATATGATAAATGAATTCCAACTAAACAACAAATCGGAGATACAATGAAAACATTAATAGCCGTTCTTACTTTAACTATTTCTATGAGTGCTTTTTCATACCAAACAGGAATGGAAAAAAATGGTCCATGGACTGTTGGACCACTTGGATATACTGATCCTCTAGTTTCTTCTCAAGGTACTGGTGTGAGTCTTGCCGGGACTTCTGTCGGATCGTCTGTAGGTAACCCTACTGTTGGGTCGACTGCAGGTTCACTTGCAGCTGTTAATATGAAAGTAATCGCACTCGCAATTGAAAATGATTCTCAAGAATATTTCCAAAATGGTGAGATGAGTGTTCTTCTTGCAAGTAATGTAGAAAAAATCATGAAACAAAATGCTGAGCTTTCAGTTGATGAAGCAGTTTCTGTAGTTCTAGAATTTGCTCACATCCACAATAATTAATTAAATTAATGGCCGGAGCTAAGGTACGCTTTTAAGTATTTCGAGGGACTTTCTCGATTGAGCTTTGAAAGAATGAGACTGGTTGCAACGGCTAATTTTTTTATATCTATCCCCGTCTCAATTCCCATCGAACTAAAAAGAAAATATAAATCTTCCGTCGCGACGTTACCTGAAGCACCTATGGCATAAGGACAGCCCCCCAACCCACCGGCAGATGAATCAAAACTAGTCATACCCATTTCCAGTGAAGCCAATATATTGGCCACGGCCATTCCGCGAGTGTCATGAAAATGCATCGAGAAAAAATCTAATGTAAAATCTTTTGATAAATACTCTATTACCTCTGTGACTTGCTTAGGATTGGCAATACCAATCGTATCTCCAAGAGAAATTTCGTAAACACCTAGATCTTGCAGTTTATGGGCAACTCTATTTAATTCCTGAAGACTTGTTTTTCCTTCATAAGGACAACCAAAAACAGTTGAGATATATCCGCGCGTTCGAATTTTATTTGAAGCGGCGACTTTCATCACTTCTTCGATTCGAACAAGGGATTCATCAATAGTCGCATTAATATTTTTTTGATTAAACGTATTAGAAGTAGAAGTAAAAACGGCGATATCCTGCACGCCTGCATTCAGGGCAGCTTCCATTCCTTTCATATTAGGAACTAACGAAATTAAGCGAGTACCTGAAAAGCTTGGATCATTTTTAAGAAGTTCGTAGAGCTCAACGCTGTCTTTCATCTGAGGAATTTTATCAGCTCGAACAAAACTGTTGGCTTCAATTTCATGTAGGCCTGCGGCGTTCAAATTTTTTATAAAATTAAATTTATCGACTAATGAAATAATTGTTTTTTCATTTTGAAGTCCGTCGCGAGGACCTACTTCAACAATCCGAACCTTTGGTGGTAAATTTTTTAAAATTTTATTTGACATTCACAAGCTCCACTCCTCCTGCGACTTGATCACCTTCTTTGAAATGAATTTGAAGAACGGTGCCCGCTTTAGAGGCCTTAATTGTATGTTCCATTTTCATTGCTTCCATTACTAAAATGGGAGTACCCGCAACGACTTCGTCACCAACTTTAACCAGGATTTTTAAAATTTTTCCGGGCATAGGAGATTTCATCTGGCCGTGATCCACGGATTTAATTTTCTTTCTCGATCTTCTCGGAGCATCGATCACAAACTCTTGTCCGTCTACAACGTAATGGGTATCTGCTAAGATAACAGGACGATTTTTGCCTTTCATATTAAGAACCATTTTACCGTCTTGAAGAGCACCAAGATTCACCGAATACTCTTCACCTTCAAAATTAAAAAGGACAAAACTTGCACTTTCGTCAACGACTTCGACATCGACAATTTCATCATCAATTACAAACTGCTTTTTCATTTAAATATTCCTAAAGCCCGAGAGGCTTGACCATACATCTGCAGATTTCTTAATTTCACCATTGGCAGGATTTCCATTGTGTCCATTAATTTTAGAGCTAAAAAGGGCCGCTGCAATCGCCAGCGCAATTTCTTCTTTAGTTTTCTTTTTAGGTTTTAATTTGTCTTCGTATGTTTTTACAAAATTAGTAAATGTAATCCCCTGACGGTACTCAGAAAGCGAAAGAATACGCTTCAAATAATCGCGATTGGTCTTAACCCCGATAAAAACTATTTCGTTTAAAGCTAGTATTAATTTATCTGCAGCGAGATCTCTAGTTTCACCCCATGAAATGAGTTTTGCCAACATAGGGTCAAAAGAAATAGTCACTTCGTTTCCATCTATATAACCGCAATCCAGTCGAGTGTGGAGCAAAGTAGATTTACCAATTTTTTTTATGGTTCCAATACTTGGAAGAAAATCATTATCAGGATCTTCAGCGTATAATCTCACTTCGATAGCATGACCCGCTTGTTTTAGGTCCTCTTGCTTAAAGGGAAGTTTTTCTCCTTGGGCCACTAAAATTTGCAATCGAACTAAATCAAGTCCCGTTACCATTTCTGTTACTGGATGCTCAACTTGTAGGCGGGTATTCATTTCTAGAAAATAAAATTTTTCGTCAGTGTCCAAAATAAGTTCAATCGTACCTGCACCAATATAATTAATTCCACTGGTAATCTTTAATGCAGCTGCCGTCATTTGGGCGCGCAATTCGGGAGTCACAGCAGGGCTTGGAGACTCTTCAACGATTTTTTGGTAACGTCTTTGAATAGAGCATTCGCGCTCAAACAAATGAAAATGATTACCGTGTTTATCGCTCATAACTTGAATTTCAATATGGCGAGGTGATGTTATATATTTTTCCAGGAGAACAGTGTCATCACCGAAACTATTGAGAGCTTCGCGTTTTGCTCCCTCAAAAGCCGACTGAAATTCACTTTCAAAATTTACGATTCTCATTCCCTTTCCACCACCGCCGGCAGAAGCTTTTATCAAAACAGGAAAACCTAAACGGCAGGCTTCTTTGCATAAATGAGACATCTCTTGATTGTCGCCATGATATCCAGGAATGGAGGGCACACCTAATTCTTGAATTTTAATTTTTGAAGATTTTTTATCTCCCATCAAATCGATTGATTCTGAAGATGGACCAATAAAGATTAATCCGCTGGCAGTTACAAGTTTTGAGAAAGATGATTTTTCTGAGAGAAAACCATATCCAGGATGCACAGCATCCGCACCACAACTTCTCGCAATCTCAATAATCTTTGCTTGATTCAAATAAGTATCTTTTAAAGATCCTGCCCCCAAACAAAATGCTTCATCCCCCGCCGTACAATGCGGAAGCCCTCTTTCTTCTTCAGTAAAAATAGTAACAGTCTTAATCCCCATCTCACGCGCTGTTTGAATTATCCGAAGAGCAATCTCCCCCCGATTAGCAATCAGAATTTTATTAATCTTCTTCACTTCAACCTTAGAATTATTTTTCATAACCAACTCGCTTTTCTTTTTTCTAATAGTGCATTCATTCCTTCCTGACCTTCGTTACCAGTTCTAACTTTTGAAATCATTTCACATGAATAAGACCTAGCTTCTTCGATACTAGGTTTTCTCACAACTTCTGCAATTAATTCTTTGGCCATAGCACTAGCGTTTGGAGCCGCCTGTAAAAACTCGTTAATAATGACTTCTAAATCTTCATCTAATTTATCAAAAGAAGAAATCTGATGAACAAGACCCATCATCATCGCTTTACTTGCATTAAAGCGCATTCCACTCATAAAAGTTGCGCGGGCATGACTCTCACCTATTTTTGCAATGACAAAGGGAGAGATTACCGCTGGCAAGAGTCCCAGGCGCACTTCTGTAAAAGCAAATGAAACAGTATCAATCGCGATGACATAATCACAACAGGCCAAGAATCCTGCTCCACCACCTAAGGCGGAGCCATTGACTCTGGCAATAGTTGGTTTTTTAAATTTATTTATGACCGTAAAAAGCTCTGCTAAGTTTTCAGTATCTTTTAGATTTTCTTCGTAAGAATAATCTTTCATACGCTTCATCCAGTTTAAATCTGCTCCCGCACAAAATGATTTACCTGTTCCTGTTAAAACGACGACTCGAACATTTTCATTTTGTGCAAGTTTATTAAAACATTCAATTAAATCTGAGATCATCTCGTCATTAAAGGCATTATGAAGTTCAGGACGATTTAGAGTAACTGTAGCGACTCCACGATTATCGATTTGTTTTTTATAATACATGTTATTACATCCTAAAAATGCCAAACGAAGGCTTTCCAATTTCTGAATTCAGGGAAGCAGCAATTGCTAATCCCAAAAGATCTCTTGTCTGCGCAGGATCAATCACACCGTCATCCCAGAGTCTTGCACTCGAGTAGTAAGGACTTCCTTCTGCATCGTATTTATCTAAAATTGGCTTTTCAAAACTGGCCACTTCAGCGGTACTCATTTCTGGTTTACCAGCGGCCTTTAAACCTTGCTGTTTTACAGTGGATAAAACTTTAGCTGCCTGTTCTCCACCCATGACTGAAATGCGGGAATTTGGCCACATCCACAGAAAGCGTGGTGAATAGGCCCTTCCACACATTCCGTAATTTCCTGCGCCAAAAGATCCGCCGATGATTACGGTAAATTTTGGAACTTGTACCGTAGAAACGGCCGTTACCATTTTCGCTCCATGCTTGGCGATGCCTTCATTTTCATATTGGCGACCAACCATGAAACCAGTGATATTTTGTAAAAATAAAAGCGGAATTTTTCTCTGTCCGCATAGTTCTATAAAGTGAGCGCCTTTTTGCGCACTCTCAGAAAAAAGAATTCCGTTGTTTGCCACGATTCCAATTTGTTGTCCGTGAATGCGAGCAAAACCTGTTACCAAAGTAGTTCCGTAACGCTCCTTGAATTCATGAAACTCTGATCCATCAACTAAGCGAGCAATAATCTCTTTTACATCAAAAGGCTTCCTAGTATCTTTAGGAATGATTCCATACAACTCACTGCTGTCATACAATGGCGCCAGAGTGTCTTTAGTAGCTTTTAAACCTTGGGCCGCTCCGGGGGATTTAAAATTTAAATTTTCAATAATATTTCGGGTGATGATGAAAGCTTCTTCTTCATCGTTTGCCAAATGATCACTAACGCCGCTGATGCGGGTATGGACATCGGCTCCGCCTAAATCTTCAGCAGTAACTATTTCACCTGTGGCAGCTAAAACGAGTGGTGGTCCTCCCAAAAAAATAGTTCCATTACCTGCAACAATAATTGTTTCATCACTCATCGCTGGAACATAAGCTCCACCAGCTGTACAAGATCCTAGTACTACTGCGATCTGCGGAATACCTTTCGCACTCATCTGGGCCTGATTATAAAAAATGCGACCAAAGTGATCTCTATCTGGAAAAACTTCATCTTGTTTAGGTAAAAAAGCGCCGCCGCTATCTACTAAATAAATGCAGGGAAGATTATTTTCAAAAGCAATTTCCTGAGCACGAAGATGTTTCTTCACTGTCATCGGAAAATAAGTTCCGCCTTTTACCGTCGCATCGTTGGCAACAAATAAACATTCAATACCGTGCACTCTTCCAATCCCTGTAACCATACCTGCACCGGGAACATCTTCTTCATAAAGATTATAGGCAGCCAGAGTTGAGAGTTCAATGAAGGGAGAGCCAGCATCCAATATTTTTTCAATGCGTTCGCGAGGTAAAAACTTTTGGCGTAAGTGATGTCGTTTAACCTGATCTTCTCCACCACCAGATTTAATTTTATTAAGTCTTGTAATCAATTCTTCTTTTAGCGATAAATGATAGGCTTTATTTTCTTTAAAATCAGATGAGTTTACGTCGATATGAGACTCGATAACGTCCATGAAATCCTCTGCAACTAAAGTGTGTATAATAACAGACCATAGTTTAAGAATTTTAGGGCCTTGTAGCAAGTCTTAAAGTTCCGCAAAAGCGATTACTAATTGCGTTGTACGGCATCGTTAATGAGGGATTTCAGTTTAAATAATCGTGTGGGATCGCGTCCAACTTCTTTCATAGATTTTTGGACATTACTTGCTTCTTTAACGATGATTTCTTCCTGTGCTTTAGAAAGACGAACTTTCTTAAAGCGCGGTTTACCATTATTTGCCAATTGAGGTTTTCCTTTAGTGTCCAACTCAACAGTAACTTTCATCAAAACCCCATTTTCACGAATCAAAAAAGGCTGCCCTTTAGACTCTTCAATGAAATTCACGATATCACCTTCTTTTGGATTTTCAGGAATATTTGTCGGATCAATAACAACTTCACCCGTTTTTGATAACATAATTCCTGGACCAATTTTATCTGATCCAATTTTGACCTTGTCACCTGGAGTTGAAGAATTGGCGGAAGCAATTGAGCGTGAAGCAGCATTTGCGCCTGTATTTGTACCACTTGAATAGTCAACAGCTTGGCCAGCATTTGCACTTGCTGCAACTGCCCCTCTATTATTTTCATCATTTTTTGCAATAGTGCTGCTGTTATTTCCAAAATTACTTGAACCGTTATTTTTCGAAGCAATCACCGAATTTGATCTTTCAGATTCTTTTGATGTTTCTGGAGCGGCAGTCATTTTATCTTTAGTCGCACGGGCCTGAGTATTTTTCAAATCTTCAATTTGCTGACGTAGACTCTGAAGTTCATCTAACTCATCTTTTCCGTCTTTGACTCCATCAGGATTTGTCTGCATTTTTTTAGATAGAGATTTTTCTTTAGTCTCAAGTTCCGCCATGCGTGCCCGCAAGCTGCTCTCTGTAGTATCAGCATCGCGATTTTTTTTATCTTCAATTATTGTTGCATTATTCATTACTTCAATCATGCTGGGATCAAATCCCTTACTTGGATGATTATTTAAACCGGGATCAGGAAAAATACTTTTTGGTGCGGTTATGAGATCATCAGATCGAGTGCTGATAACTTGTGCTTCTGTTTTATTTTGAGCTAAAGCATTAGTTAAACTCGTATCGCGCCCGATAACTTCTGGCTTGAAAACTTCGGGATTCAACTTGACTCCGGCATCTCTAAGTTCACGCTGTAGAGTCACATCTTTTTTAATGTTCGCTTCAACTTCCCTACCTTTTTCATCGCGAAGTGCCTGAGATGAAGCATCAGCACGATTTGACATATCTGTTAGCATTTGGCTGTGTTTGACTGATTGGCCGATGGTTGAATTTTCAGGAATTTGTAAATCTTTAAACTTTTGTTGGCAAGAATTGACTTCCATCATATAAGCCAAATATTTTTGATATATTTGATTTTTTGCATTCGCCATTCTATTCAATGTTTTTATTTTTTCAGATCTGTCTGGATCTTTCCCACTTTCATAATTAGCAATCATCTTTCTAAAAATATCGTCCTTATTTTCAAGAAGAATATCGTAGACATGTCCGTTTTCTAAACTCTTGGCAACATTACTACATACATGAGCGAGAGTGGCCACTTGTCCGCAATTTTGCTCGATATATTTATTGACTAAGTTTAATCTAATCATATTAACTTTATCAGAGAGTGCACTGCGATCGGTGTTGACAATAAAATCATTTGGAGAAAAGAATATGCCTTTCATCGCATTTTCTAATTCATGATTGGCTGTCAAATTTCTGAATGCAAAAATGGGATCAATTTTTCTATTCTCATCTGCATTCAATTTCAATATATTGCTTAGAACAACTTTTTGTAAGTCGTCGTGAGACATTTTACTTATTGCAAGACTATCCTTACTCAAAAGCTCCGTCATGATATTATCCAAGAGACCATCTTGGCCGGCCTCGGGATTATTCATAATTTTTGATAATTTTCTGTCTTTAACTTCACCCACTTGAATTTTAGAAAAAATTTCATCAATTGTAGCTTGCTTTGGGCGTTCCAAAACTTGACTCATATCTGTGACTGAAGCGTCATGTGGAATGGCAGATCTTCTGGCAACATCGCTAAAATATTGTCCGGTGATATGACCTTTTACGATGTGATCCCACTCTGAGTTCACAAGACACTCTCCAGCGGGTTTTTGGGCACTCTCACAACGGTATTTTACAAATTTGGGAGGTAGTTTTTCAGCATAAGCGAGTAAGTCTCTAAGGTGATCTGCTTTTCTATTGGCATATTCTCCCATTTCTTTTTTTATATTTTCTTGCATTAAAAAGTTCATCGATTCAATCGCAATAAATTCTTTATCTCTTTTATCTAATAAAGTTTCATCCTTTTGATCTGCTTCAAATTTTTGGCATTTTAGAGCGGCGGTACAATAATTTTTATCCAACTTCTCACTAGAAATAAATGAACCTACATTACTACAAACAACGTTATCAAAAATTCCTGTTATATTACCCTCTGATCTTTGCGATAAAGCGGCAAAATCTACAACTGTACTGCAAGATTGATACTCTACTTTTTTGGAAAATAAGCTTAAATTGCTTGAATTAGATACACGCGACATTTCAGGAACACTGGCATTATATTTGGGTATACCTGCTGCTTGGATTGTTGGCGTTGTCATTGACAAAATAGTTGCCACACAAATAATTTTCTTCATCATTAATTCCTAAAAATTTATACTAATTCTTTTCAAAGGCTTTTTTTGTTATATTTTTCAATTTTAAGTATTCTGCACGTTCATGTTTTAAACGTTCTTCTTCATCGCGTTTTAAATCTGCACTGTCATTGATGCTTGCCGGAGCTCGTCCATCTTTATCTTGCACTTTGCCTCTTGCAAACTTCTTATCGCCTACTTTTCCTTTTACTATTTTTTCAAAAAGAGGTTTACCTTTTTCATCAAGAATGACTTTCCCATTTTTTATGACCGGTACAATTTCTTTTACGACACCGCCTTCTTCGATATAAAAAGGAAGGCCTCCCATTTCTATAATTCTCTCTGTAATTGCTTCTGAAGCTTTTTCAGAAGTCATTCCATCAATCTTGGTTAAAACGATTCCGGATTTTGCAGAACTAGACCCAGAAATTGCTCCACTGATCGCGGCCGGAGTACGAGATGCAGAACTTGAAGCTGCACTCTCGATTGCAGAGCTGCTTGCAGCGTGATTGGAAGCGACTGAGCTGATATCTTGATCCTTATTAACTGATGCTGATGAATGAGATTCTCCTGAACTACTTGTCGCTTCTATCTGAGCCGTTTTAAATCCATTTGCTCCTGAAGAGGCAAAAGAGTGACCATTGTCTTTTGAATCGGTATTATCAGCTTTCGTTTTAGAATCGGCCTTCAAATCACTGATTTGATTTTTTAAATCTGCGATAGTTTTATTTTCTTCACTAATTTTTTTTTGACGTTCCTTTTCATTGTCTGCTGCTTCTTTCTCAGTTTTAATTCTTTCTAAATTATCTTCTGTAGAAGCTAGTTTTTTACTTAATTCAGAAATTTTATCGTTTAAAGCTGAGTTTGTGCTTGAAGCTGGAGCTGTATTTTTTAAATCGCGTAGCGATCCGTCAGTATTTTTTGGCGTATTATCGTTATTTTCAACGTATGAGCGACCGATATTATTAAACGAGTTATTATAAAGAGCATTACTACTTGCGGAGCTAGTATCGACATTAGATATTCCTTTCACAGAGTTTTTATAACCATCTTTAAAGCCATTTGAAATACTGGATGAGAGCGAACTTTCATCAGAAGAATTAATTTTCTCAGTTGCTGCATCGGATGATTTTATTATCGACGGTATTGGTGGACCCATTAATTTTTCGCCACTTAAATCAGAATTAGAATTAAAATTAGGTTTTCCATCGACCAGAATAAGATTACCTGAAGATGGCTTATTTGATACTGAATCAATATTTTGTGATCTACCAAAATCTCTTACGGTCCAATCATTAAACAGAGTAATACCAAATGGATTTGTCTTTGGCACATTCAATACATAAACAATATTAAAAGCTTTACAGCGTTCTGCATCCATGACGATTTTGAAATCATCAAAATCTAGAACACCTTGAGGATAAATACCTCTTAAAAGATCATATCTATCATCTTCTTTTTCATTTGGAAGATAAGTTGCCGCATTTAAATTATATAAACCACTTATGCGTTCAGAATTTTTAAGTTTGGTTGCGCTATTACAAATATTACTAAGATGTTCAGTTTCGTTACATGTCTTTCCTAAGAGAGTTTTTGCAGTTGTAAGTCTATATTCTTCAATTGCTTTTTTTGCCGATGCAAGATCAAAATTTTTCAGTTGCAATAGTTTTTCAAAATATTTGTAATGAACAGATTTTTTAAAAAGCTCTCTAGAGGAATTTATGTAATCTTTTTCATATCCAAAGATAGGGTCTAATTTACCTTGCTTTTTAAATTCACTCAGTTTAGTAAAAACATTTTGCAATTTTGCCGAATTATCATCATTAGAAACAATTATCCCGGCGAGACTCTCCAACATTTCAGAATCATTTGCTAACGAATCATTTACTATAGTATCAGAGCGCTCTTTAAAATAAGTTTGGGTAACACTTTCATCTTCATTGCTTTTCTTATAAGCAGATTGAAAAATTTTATAATCTTTCTTGGAGTCTAATCCATTGTTGTTAAAACAACTGACTCTAGGTGATTGACAAGAATCTTGCATCCGATTAAATCCAGTATCTATAATATTTGCGTCGCAATTGTATTTCATTTCAGCATTTTTTGAATCGTAATCAAAAGGTGATTTACAGTCACCTAAAATATCTTTGCCGTATTTTTTTTCAGCAAATTTTCTAACGGCTTCAATTTTATCCATTTTATTAATTTCTTTTCCCAACGATATGCCTACATAGTCTTCTGCTATGTATAACGGAATTGAGATTGAAGCTAATAAACTTTGAGTATCAATACCGGTCAGTGCCTTGCTGCAATCAATACTTGAGTTGCAATATCCAACTGAAAAACGATCAGTATTTTTCTTAACTTCTGAACAAGAAGCTAATGCTCCAATCCGGCCACCGGCCAGTGCAAATGGAATTGTCTGGGTTTTGATTCCGCTCGTATTTTGATAAGTATGACAATCAACTGAGTAAGAGTTATTTGAAAATCCCGAATTAATAGATTTAGTTGCGTAAAAATCTAGATAATCACTGCTTGAACTGGAAAATCCATACATTCCCGTTCCTATGCTATAATCTTGTGCCATCGAAATATTCAGCGACAAAAATATTGCAAAAATAGAAAATGGAAAAAGCAGTTTATTCATAAAAACCTCATCGTCCGATAGTATCGGAATTTAAGGAATATTCTTGAGAAAATGACTCTCTTTAGGAATTCGTTCCAACTATCGATTGATTACGAACCTAATCTCGAAAAATCGTGAAATTTAATGCCATATATATTTGTCAGTGGAGCAAGAAGTGTTTTAAAATGTTAACAATATTTTATTTAAATAAATATTGATCAATATAAAAAATTTCAAAATATAAGGATGCTTAGATGAATGATTCCTCAATGCTATCGGATGAACTTCACGAATACTGGAGTGGAATTGCCAACACTTTTCAATGGCGAAAAAAATGGGATTCATTGCAAACAGGAAACTTCGATGAATGCAATGTTCAGTGGTTTAATGGGGCTCGTCTCAATATCACCGAAAACTGTCTCGATAGGCACTTAGAAAAACGGCGTCACAAAAAGGCCTTAATTTTTGAACCAAATAACCCAAATGAAGCAGCAATATTTTATACCTATGGTGAACTTCATTTAAGTGTTTGTCGCTTTGCCAATCTCTTAAAAAGTAAGGGGGTTAAAAAAGGCGACGTAGTTTGTTTCTATATGGGTATGACTCCTGAGCTGATGATTGGTATTCTCGCTTGTGCTCGTATCGGGGCAATTCACACAGTTGTCTTTGGTGGATTTTCTCCACAATCTCTCAGAGGAAGACTTGAAGATTCAAATGCTAAAATTATTATTACTCATGACGGAGGTTATCGCGGAGATAAAGTAACTCCTCTTAAGAGTATGGTTGATGAGGCCATTGAAAATCTCAGTTTTGTTGAAACTGTTTTGGTTGTGAAGCGAACTCACACTGAAATTCAAATGAAACAAGGAAGAGATTACTTTTATGATGTACTTATAAAAGAATGTGAACTTTTTTGTCCGGCAGTTGAAGTCGAAGCAGAAGATCCACTTTTTATTCTTTATACTTCGGGCTCAACTGGGAAACCAAAAGGACTTGTGCACACAACTGCTGGCTATATGGTGCATGTAGGAAATAGCTTTAAAGATGTTTTTCAAATTAAAGAAAATGATATTTTTTGGTGTACGGCCGATATTGGTTGGATCACCGGACATAGTTATTTAACTTATGGACCTCTTTTGAATGGGTCAACAACTGTGATGTTTGAAGGCGTGCCAAACTACCCTACACCGGCCAGATTTTGGGAAGTCATTGAGAAGCACAAAGTAACTCACCTCTATACGGCCCCAACGGCGATCAGATCACTTGAAAAATTTGGATCTGATATACCTGAAAGCTTCTCTATGAAATCACTTAAAGTGCTGGGCTCTGTTGGTGAGCCAATCAACGAAGAAGCATGGCAGTGGTATCATAAATACGTTGGAAAAGAACGTTGCCCGATTGTCGATACTTGGTGGCAAACAGAAACAGGAGGAATCATGATCTCTCCAATCGCTGGCGTGACAAAATTAAAACCAGCACATGCAACTCTCCCTTTAATTGGAATTGTTCCCGTCTTAGTGGATGAAAAAGGTCGGGAAGAAAACGCTATGGTGGCAAGTGGAAACTTATGTATTAAATATCCCTGGCCAAGTTTAGCACGCACAATTTACGGTGATCACGAAAGATTCAAGCTTACTTATTTTTCAACATATAAAGGACTTTATTTTACTGGAGATGGAGCTCGGCGCGATGAAGATGGCTTCTATAGAATTACTGGTCGTGTGGACGATGTAATCAATGTTTCCGGTCACAGAATTGGAACTGCAGAAGTTGAAGAGGCCATCAATGAGCACCTACTTATCACTGAAAGCGCAGTTGTAGGTTTTCCTCACGAAATCAAAGGTCAAGGAATCTATGCTTTTGTCACATGCAACGATGATCTTATTCTTCCGGAAGTTTTAATAAAAGAAATCAGAGCAACTGTAGAAAAAGTAATCGGGCCAATAGCAAAACCCGATGTTATTCAAATCGTTCACTCTCTGCCTAAAACGCGCTCAGGTAAAATTATGAGAAGAATTCTTAGGAAAATCGTTGAAAACGATTTGGGAAATATCGGTGATACATCCACTCTATTAAATCCTGAATGTGTGGAAGATATTATTAAAGGAAAAAAATCTTAGATTAATAATTGAGAGTGAGTTCTACTCACTCTCTTCATTGATTTTTTTTATATGAGCTTGAATGGTTTTAATGGCAAAAGGGATAAGAGATTGATCCAATCCTTCATAGATTGATTCTAAAATCTCATTTTCATTTTTATTTTCTGCTAAAAGTTTAATTATACTTTCTTCTCTCATAATACGATGCTTGAGAGTATCTACCAATTTATTAGTTCCACCAATAATGATCCCATGACTGGGAATAAGATTTTTGGGATTGAGAGCGATTACTTTTTGCAATGAAAGGAAATATTTTTTCATATCGCCTTCTGGTGCCTGGATGACAACAGTCCCTATAGTTTGAATAAGGTCACCTACTAAAAACCAATTTAGATTTTGTGGTGCCAGTGCAAGTTGTCCTTCGTCATGGCCTGGAACTTCATAAACACGTACGTCCTGGCCTAAACTTTTGGTAACGATATCTCCTTCTTTTCTTATGTTAATAGCAATATTTTCAAAATAATTTTCACCACTAACTTTTTTTATTCTCATTAAGGTATCAGCACTAAGCTCGATTCCCACTTTATGTAAAAGGGCTATCTCGCGAACATATTGGTAGTGATCAAGATGGTGGTGAGTGAGGAAAATCGAATCGAATCCAATTTTATTAACAGACTTTAAAAATTTTTTTAATTCTGCTTCATCTTTAGGAGAAGGATCAATCAATAATTTTTTTGCATGATCTCCCCCGTCACCGATAATAAAAGAATTTGTGCGATTTGCTGGAGGAAAAGTATTTGAGAGTGGAAGATACTGACGAACTCCATAAATGGACTCAATCATTGGAACTTCTGTTTCAGGATCATAAAGAAGTGACATATCAATGGGAGTTGAGTGCAATGGATTAGCAACAAAGGTTTTCAAAAGAGTAATTGCTGGTGGAACTGCAAGCATATAACCTTCTTTATATAAGTTATGCAATCCTGCGGGAGTGTTCCATTCGCCAAATTCTGCTTCGTTGGGATCAAGTTCGAATTTTTTTTCAGTTGTTAAGGTAATTTTAAAATAATAATTTTTAAATCGGTAAGGATTAAATTCTGGAGTGATGGCAATTCCTATATTATCAATCGATAAAACTTCACCCGCAGCTATTGCCTCTAATAAATCGTAATTGAGTTCTTCGCGCACTTCTCGAATAAGAGCATGGAGAATTTGAGGCTTAACTTCTTTAGGCCAAATAAGGCCTAAAAGTTGGTCATGGGTATCTGTCTTATCAACTTTTCCACCAGGAGTAGCGTAATAGCCGGGAAAAACAGACAAGTAATTTTGCCTTTTAATGAAAAATACTCTCTCATTCGTTACAAAAACTGCTGATACTGACTCTCTCATTGTCTTATCCGTGGTGGAAGCGTTACAATTTGTTTATACGATTTACTTTATAATTTTAACATTCAAAACCTGTAGGAGAAACGATGAAATTACTAATTCTTTCTATGTCGCTAATGCTTAATGCATCACTTTTTGCCCAAGAAGGTCAAAATCATCCTTGCGCAGAAGATGTTAAAAAATTCTGTACTGGTGTAGAAAAAGGTCAGGGTCGCATTGTAAAATGTTTGAAAGAACATGAATCAAATTTAGCTCCAGCTTGCACAAGCAAAATGCTCGCTGGTAAAGAAAAAATAAGAGCAAAAGCAAAAGACATTTATGCAAATTGCAAAGAAGATATCCAAAAATTATGTAAAGAAACTGCTAAAGGCAAA
>JACMPM010000021.1 GCA_014377485.1 Bacteriovorax sp.
ATTGGCTACGATTTTTATATGAACATAGACTTGGGGCCTGTTTGGCCGACGATATGGGTCTTGGTAAGACACTTCAGACAATCACTTTCCTGCAAAGTATTTACTCTACACTAGAGCGCGTCCTTGTTGTATGCCCGGTTACCATTTTATTGAACTGGGAAAAAGAAATTGAGAAATTCTCAGAAATGGATATGCATATCTATCATGGGGGCTCAAGAGAGTTTCCTCTCGATAAAAAAATTATTCTAACTTCTTACGGGGTTATGAAAAAAGAATCAGAAGCCGTCTTTGCCAATATCAATTTTGATATATTGATTCTAGATGAAGTTCAACACCTGAAAAATGTTCGTTCCTTGGGAGCTTTTAGTGCTCGTAAGATAAAAGCAGATTTCCGTATTTGCTTAACAGGTACTCCGGTTGAAAACGATTTATCTGAGTTTTATAATATTCTAGATCTTTCGATGCCAGGTATTTGGGGTGATTTACAATTTGTCCGTGCTGTCTCTAATGCCAAGACAAGAGGGATAGCTCGAAGGACTGCCAGTCCATTTATTTTGAGAAGAACAAAGGCACAGGTACTTCATGATCTTCCACCTAAAATTGAAAATAATGTTTATCTAAGTTTAAATGAAGAAGAATTGAAATTTTACCAGCAGAATATGGTTTCAATCCGCTCTCGTATCAATAGTTCAACTTCATCAGCAAAATACGGTGAGATTTTACGTGGCCTCTTACAGTTAAGACAAAACTGTCTATGGCAAAATAGAACGACTGATACTCATTATAAAAATATTGATTCAACTAAAATAGAATTCCTGTTGGAAACATTGGAAACTATTTTAGAAGAAGGCCAACAGGCCATTATCTTCTCTCAGTTTACAACTTACCTTGATATTATTCAGCACTACTTCCGAGAGAGACATTGGAAGTTTTCGCGTATTGATGGGTCCCAGAGCATTAATAAACGCCAGGAACAGGTTGATCTTTTTCAATCTCAGAAAAATCCAATCTTCCTAATCTCACTAAAGGCAGGTGGAGTTGGATTAAATTTAACTGCCGCTTCTTACGTCTTTATTATGGACCCTTGGTGGAACCCTGCAGTCGAGTCTCAAGCAATCGATAGGGCCCATAGAATTGGCCAGAAAAATACTTTAACTGTCTATCGTCCAATTATAAAAGACTCGGTTGAAGAAAAAGTACTGAAGCTTCAAGAAGAGAAGAAACAGCTTTTTGCCGATCTTTTATCTACTGATGATGACGATCAGGTCTTTTCAGGTCGTTTGACGATGAAAGATTTTGAAATGCTTTTTAGTTAAATTTGAAACCTTGAGAATTTAAGATGCTGTCAGTAAAATCAAAAAAATATATTGCAGTCGGTATACTCTTTCATCTACTGGCCGTTATTTTCTCAATTGGTTTTTTTCGTCACGATGAACAACGAGAACTTTTACAAACGGTTGGGTACCAACTTGGATTTTACGATTCAAGTTATCTCTCCTTTCAATTTCACGCCTTCCTTAGACCTTGGCTTCAGCCCCTGCTCTATGTTTGGAGCGCTAAATTTTATTCAATTTTCTTTGACCTGAATCCAAACCACCTGGCGATGTTGTTTAGATTTATCTCTTCAATTCTTGGAATAAGTTCTCTCTGGCTCGTTTACAAAACCTTTGAAGAAAGGCTCAAGGAGACTAAGAATCAAGAATACTATTTTTTCTTTGCGGCTTTTTTATGGTTTCTGCCTTTTTTGCATGCCAGAACTTCAAATGAAAATCTTTGTTCGAGTTTTTTCATCTTTGGGCTTTATTATTTGGCTAAAAAAATATCACTAAAAGATGCTTTTATTACAGGTGTTCTCCTGGGCATTTCCTTTATTCTACGCTTTCAAATGGTGGTAATGATCTCGAGCACCGTATTATGGTTTTTATTTTTCAAAAAATATTCTTTAAAGAACTTATTTGTTTTAATCATTGGATTTATTTTTGTTTTAGGTATTAGTACTGCGCTAGATTCTCATTATTACGGGCAGTTTACTTTTACTCCTTATAACTATTTTTACGTAAACATTATTCAAAAATACGTAGATCAATTTGGATCTTCTCCTTGGTATGACTATTTCATTCAAGCTTTTAAAGAGGGCGTCCCTCCACTCAGCTTGTTTTTTATTTTAACTTATCTGCTTTTATGGATCAGATTTCCAAAAAGTTTGCTTACGTGGACTACACTCCCATTTTTTATTGTTCACAGTCTTATCGGTCATAAAGAGTTTCGTTTTATATTTCCGATGGTTTTCTTCCTCCCGATCATTTATACCTTTTTGATAATGGAGTTAAAATTAGTTGTTAAAAAATCTTGGATTATATTATTCCAAGTTTTCAACATTCCTTTTTTAATATATTTCTCTCTTGTGCCCGCTTCAAATTTAATGAAGTACTACGAACATCTTTATTATAAAAAAGATCTAGTAGAGAAAGTTTATGTTACGAACCCCTATGAAGATTACACGAAGTTCTATTTGAAGAATGATATCAAGTATATTATCTACAAACCAAGTGACGTTAAAAAATTAGTGGTCAGTGATAAAAAAGTTTATTTTTTCGCCATGAATCTGCAGGAAAGAGATCTCATTCTCGAAAACTCTCAATGCAAGAATGATTTTTCTTTATTTCCCAAATGGCTTTATGATTTAGAACTTCTCAAGAAGCGCCGGACTTTTAGGTCTTGGACACTGGTGGAATGCTCCAATCAATAGGTGCAATGCCTTTTGATATCAGAAATTGATTACATTTAGAAAAATGTTTGCTTCCAAAAAATCCTCGGTAAGAAGAAAGAGGAGAGGGATGGACTGTTTTTAAAATACAATGTTTTTCGGGATCTACATTTTTAGCCTTGGCGTGGGCCGGACTACCCCACAACATAAAAACAATATTTTCTTTTTCCTCGTTAATCAATTCAATAACTCGATCCGTGAATTGATCCCAGCCATAATTTTTGTGGGCCATAGGGTTCGATGCTTCGACTGTTAAGTGGGCATTCAAAAGCAAGACGCCATTCATCGCCCAAGCTTTTAAACAGCCATGATTCGGCATTTTAATTCCAAGATCACTTTCAATTTCTTTATAAATATTTTTAAGTGAAGGTGGAATTTTAACTTCTGGCCGGACGGAAAAACAAAGTCCATGAGCTTGTCCTGGACCGTGATAAGGATCCTGGCCGATGATGACGGCCTTTATATTGTCAAAAGTGGTTAAATTGAAAGCACTGAAAAGATCAGTTGGCTTGGGATAAACAATATTTTCTTGGTAATCAATTCTCAGTTTTGCTTCGAGTTCAAGCATATAAGATTTGTCGAATTCACTCTTTAAGAGTTTTTTCCAACTAGAATCAAGAAGATAGTCTTTCAAAGGTTTATCAAGTGTTGTCATGTGGGTGATTATCTAAAAGCGCAGTGAAATGGTCAAGCTTTCTCTCTTTAATCTTTTCCTAAAATTAGACGATGAGTCCTGGGAATGGAGTTCATAAAATGAAAATAACAGCAATTATTTTTTCTCTCGTATTAAACTTAAACAGCGTTTGGGCTCAGGACTTAGGTCTTAAAAGTGATGTCAATCGCAATTGGTCTTACACCCCGATGTTTACCAAGACAGATAAAAACTCTGTTATCAAAGTTAAAATGTTCAAGCGCTATTTATGGATTGATCAAAAACCAATCCAAATCGCTGAGACCAATTTTACTTACTTGAAAAACCCACAAGAGAGAGTCGATTTAAAATCTTTAAGTGAAACTATTAAAAAAAGTTTTCCTATAAAAACTTTGACTGCACATCCAATTACAGATGGGATTGAACTTGAAGGACATTGGAAAAAAATTAATCGCTATATAAAAATGGATCTAATAAAGAAGGGCGATACTTTTATAGTGGTCACTACTTTTGCTCGTTTTGGATTGATCAAAGCCCTTATGCCAGAGGTAAATGAACTGCATTCTCTTTTAAAAGAATTTGACGAAAATAAAACTCCAAAAACTTCTTTTATTGATTTCTTTATACCTGAAGCTTATGCCGCTGGTTTTAATCCTGCTGACCTTAAAGCTTTTTTAGGTGGATCGAATGTTAATACTGGAGCTGGAACTAATAATTTCGCCGGTGGAAGTCTAGGAACTATAACTACCAATAATAATGTAAATGTTAGCGGAACTGTAAGTACCAATTCAACCATTGGAGTAAGTTCTAATGTAAATACTAACTGGTCAAATACCAATAATAATATTGGAAGTATAAATTCCAATGTTAATAACAATTGGAATAATACCAATATCTCAATGGATAAGATGGGAACCGATGCTAATAAAAACTGGGCCGATTCTAATGCAAAAATGGGTGATACAAATACTAACTGGGCCGAAACAAATGCAAAATTAGGTGAAGCTACAAAAGTAATGGATAAACAAGGAACAGCCGCTAACGCAAATTGGGCAAAGTCTAATGATATGGTTAACACCAATTGGGCCGAGAGTAATAAAATTGCTGCTCAAATGATGGATCCAAATCATATGGCAAAACTAGCTTTCTACACTGCTGCTGGTGCTGCTCTAGGCGGTATAACGATGAACTTAGCTGTTGAAGGTGTGACGGCCGGAATTAGTTATCTATTTGAACTTTTTACTGGAACGAAAAAGAAAAAACTTGGATGGGAAGATTTCCAAAAAGCTATCAGCTCTTGGGATGACCAATTAAGTGATCTCGTAAAACTAGAACAAATCGTCGACGAATTCATTGGTGCATTTGATTTCTTCAGCGACAAAACAATGGATAATAATTATTTAAAAAATCTCAATATCGCCATGAGAGATATGCGTTTTGACCGCGATATGATGATGGAGCAATTTAAAAATGGTGATCAGGCCGTCGCTTGCCGCAAGGTTCTCTATAATGCTGCCGACGAACTCGATCAAAAATTAAAAGAATATGACAAAATCACACAGTTTGCAGCAAAACATAATATTTCGGGCAACAATAATGAAAATTATTTCTGCTCACAACTAAAAGAGCTTCAAAGAAAACTTCTTGGTGCTGAAACTCAAATGCAAGACTTGAGACTTGCTATATTGAAAGCTGAAAATCAATTCTACGATAAGAGTACTGATTCGAAAGAGTTGCGTGAGAAAAATGTTGCTGAAGTAAATGATAATGTAGCAAAGACTATTAAACGTCGTCAGGAATACAATCTGGCTGCGAGCGAGAGCTTGAAAGTTTCGTTTGAAAAAGATCGCGACGTCTGGGTTTCTGCTTGTGTAGATGGTGAGAATCCTGAAGGGAAGAAAATAAAATCGGCGATTGATAATCGCTTTACTCATTTTATTAAAGCGAAGGCTATGTGTAGAACTGTTTTTGATGGATCTCACAAACTTCTTGATCGAGAAGAAGAAGGCCAGAAAGTTTTTGCGGCTGAGAATAAGCTACGGTCTGATTTGAAGTTGGGTAATAATGATGTGGTTGATGTGAAACTTTCTGAAGAGCAGATGAATTGGTTAACGAGAATTCATGTCGATGCTTTTTGTTATCAGTATGCGCATGGGGATGCTGGCAAGGTGCCTTCGAAGTGTAAGGAGTTTCCTGAGATGCTTTACTCGATGGATTTATCTAAAGGGTATGA
>JACMPM010000022.1 GCA_014377485.1 Bacteriovorax sp.
AAGGAGTTTAAATGAAATTATTTTCCAAACTTAGTACTGCCGCACTGATAATATTGACTACAACTGCTGCTTTTAGTTCAGACCATGATGACGGTTTAACTACACTTAAACCACTTAATAGAAACCTTACAGATCTTTATGTTTTTCGAGAAGATAATCAAACAGGAATTTCGGCCGACGGAAAAAACCTTATTTTTGTGATGAACAGTAATCCAAGATCACCAGCTGGATTACAAAGATACTTCAGTACGTCTGCCAAATATCAATTTCATGTTTCAGAAATAAAAAATGTGGATAAAAATAAAGCACCTACTGGATCTGAAGATCATATAATTGATTTTACGTTTGGAGCTGCCAACGACAAAGGTGAGCAAGCAATCTCTATGACTATGACGGATCACGGGATCAAAAAAACACTAATTAGTAAGAATGCACAAATGTCTTTTAAAACTACAAATATTACGGATTCAATGGCCGATAAATTTAATCTCAATACAGGTACGGTCGGAGGTCAAGAAGTAACTTTCTTTGCAGGTCTTCGCGAAGATCCTTTCTTTTTTGACGTTGACCAGTTTTTTAAAGTACGCCAAGGCGCACTTGGAACAGGACCTAAAGTTGGATTTAGATCTCCAGAAACGGCAGTCGATTTTACTATTGGTTATAATGTAAATACTATTGTTCTTAAAATTCCAATTTCTGCCCTAACTTCTAACCAAGACACTTCGGTTTTTGATGTATGGGAAATTGTTTATTCAAATAATGAAAAAGTTCAAGTTGAAAGACTTGCTCGCCCTGCAATTAATGAAGGCCTTGTTGTGAAAAATGAATTTCTAAACGCATTCAACATGATTCCTCCTTCAGCAGATTTAAGCCCTGCTGCTGCGCCTGTATTAGCTGAAGCTGCAAAACTAATTGCTGCCTTTGATGCTCTTGATGGAAAAATGGATCATACAGTAGCAAGTGTTGTTGCTGCATTTATTCCTGACGTTATGAGAATCGATACGAGAGTTTCAATTCCTGCAGGAAAAACTGCATATAATGCTGACGTAAGTGGTTCTCGTGGAATGCTTACTGGTGGAAGAAAATTAGAAGACGATGTAATGGATATTACTTTAAGTTATCTTGTTGCAGGAGACGCAACAGGCTCTTCTGTTAAAGACAATGTTTCATATGCAGGGACACCTGGAAATCCAAATCAGGGGCATAAGTTTTTATTCGGCCAAGCAACAAGATTGGGTACAGCTCAATTTCCATTCCTAGCTCGTCCAAATTAACATGTTTAAAATAAAATATTTAATCATATTAATGACAGTCCCGGCATTCGTGCTGGGTCTGTCTTTTTATAAATCAAAAATACATTCTGATCTTTATACTTATCATTATCCGCTGAATTTGAAACTCGAAGAAAAAAATTCAAATGAATTTGAAGTCACAAAAGATTTTTATGAAAAAAGAATAAAGAGAGATCCAACCAGTTATAGTGACCAAGCTATTTTTGCGCAAATTTATCTTACTGAAGCAAAACTTACAGGCAGAACTGATTATTTTGATCAGGCAGAAAAACTGGCAATTATCTCCCATAAAGAAATGAAATTAGGAAATACGGCCGCACTCAAAGTACTTGCAGATGTTGCTCAGGCCCAGCACCAATTCAAAAAAGCAATTGATCTGGCAACACTCATGTTTAAAGAAAAGCCAAAACATCCGGATGCAATAATAATCATGTTCAATTCTTATTTAGCTTTAGGGGAAATTATTAAAGCTAATGAGTACGCTGATAAACTTGTGCAACTCATTCCGTCCGAAAATACCTTTACTTTAAGAGGGATAGTTTTATCGGCCCAAGGAAAGTTTGATGAATCTAAAAAAGATTTTGATCACGCTTTCACACTTGAAGAAGACGACATCACTCAGGCAGTGTG
The DNA here is from genome assembly GCA_014377485.1 of Bacteriovorax sp. Classification (GTDB taxonomy): domain Bacteria; phylum Bdellovibrionota; class Bacteriovoracia; order Bacteriovoracales; family Bacteriovoracaceae; genus Bacteriovorax. The sequence goes on from JACMPM010000022.1 coordinate 1,923, forward strand.
GACCAGAGCAATTTTCGCAAGAACACTTATTGAAAATGAGAAGTATGATTTGGCAAATTTTATTTTAAAAGAAAGTTTAGCTATTAATCCTAATGCAGCATTAAATTTATTTTTGATGGGAGAACTCGATTTAAAATTAAATAAACCAAAAGAAGCTGCCAAGTATTTCAAACAATCTTTTTCACAATCTAAACAGCTCATTTACCTTTACGGAGAAGCCCGCGCCTATAAGCAAATGGGAAAATTAAAACTTGCTCAACAGATGTCGTCGCAAATTGAAAAAATTTTAAGAGATAATCTAAAAAAAGATATTGCCACGGCTCATTTAAATGAACTCATTCGGATTCTACTAGATAGAGGATCGTACAATGACATTAATGAAGCTTTGGATTTAGCAAAAAAAGAATCTCTCTCCAGAGAAAATGTTGAAACTTTACTGCTTTTAGCTAAAGCTTATGAACAATCTGGAAACTTGATTGAAGCTCAAAAAATCATTAACAAGATGCTTTCTAAAAAGATGAAAACTAAGGAGATGGAAATAATTTCAAATAGAATTGTAGAGGAATTAAAAAATCCGCATATAATTGTAAGGACAACTTATTCTCAGAGTCCATCAAAATGAAAATATTATCTTTTGCTTTTCTTCTTTTATTTCCAGCGCTTCTCACCGCTCATCCTCTTAATCTGGGGTACTTAGAAATTAAAATCAATTCGAGAGAAAAAGAGATCACCACAGTAGTTGAAATAAATCCTAAAATATTAAAATCTGACGACTCGTTTAATGAGATCTTAGGAAACACCTATTGGATTTCAAAACAAAAACCTTGTACATGGACCAAACATAATATTGAAAAAATATCTAATGATCAAATCAGGATTATAGCACTTTCTCATTGTGAAGAAGGCATATTAGGATCAGTAGAACTTAATCTGGAATTCTTGAAAAATACCACAAACGACTTCCAATTCATCGGAAGAATTAATAATGAAGAAGATGAATCCGCTTTTAACATTGATCATAAAAATCGAATTATTAAAGTTTCTGCATCAGAAAATAAAAAATTCTTTAATTTTGCTTTTATGGGTATTAAACATATTGGAGCAACCCCCAGCGAATGGATCACTGAAAAAGGAATTCACCTTCCTGATGGAATAGATCATATTCTTTTTGTAATTTTGCTTGTAATAGCAGGAGGAAACTTTAAAGAAATACTTAAAACTGTTACAGGTTTTACAGCAGGTCATTCAATAACACTGGCCTTAGCAACCCTGGGTATAATACATGCTTCTCCTCAATTAATTGAGCCTTTAATAGCCTTAACAATAGTTTATGTCGCATTGGAAATTGTATTTTTAAGAGCGAGTAAACATCGTTGGCGTGTATCTTTATTTTTTGGTTTGATACATGGGTTTGGTTTTGCGGCCGCTTTAGAAGGGTTGAAACTTTCGATGTCTCAAATGTTAAAAGCACTTGCAGGATTTAATCTTGGAGTTGAAATAGGACAATTAATTATTGTCTTATTTACCCTACCCTTATTACTCGTCTTGAAAAATAAAGTATCCTCAAAAACTTATATTACTCAAGCAGCTAGTTTAGCAGTCGCCATCGTTGGTGGATATTGGTTTTACCAAAGATCATTACCTTTTATAAAAACATACCTTTAATTTGAATAAGAAATAAATTAAAAAACTCAAATGCTTAATTAAAAGTGTTTTACACAAGATTTTTTATAAAAAAGGCTGCAGTATTTTTAAATAAATCGAATGATAATAATAATATTTTGTTATGCTACTTTTTAAAATTTTTTTACTTGTTTTATTTTCCTATAATTATTTTCCATGAGTTTTTTCATATTTAAAATGCTACAAATAGAAGAATAAGGAAGAGGTTAATGACTTCATCGCTTTATTTTTCGAAAACCAATGCAACTAGCGCTACAATTAACAGGAGACAATTATGAAAAAATCTCGATTGGAAAAATTAATGATATGTTTTCTTCTTATCGGTGCATTTCTAAACATCGTACAGGCACAAGATAAACCTGACTCTTCTACCGTCAATAAAATCGTTGAGAATTGGCCGGCAAGGCCAAGACTTGCAGTACAAGAAATGATGGCAAAATATGGAGCACCACTTGAAGCAACTAGTGAAACAATGGTTTGGCATAATGCAGGTTTATATAAAAGAATTATGGTGACTAAAATGGAAGTTCCACATGATTTTCCTAAACCACATATGGATTTCTTAGAACACACGGTTTCTTATAATGTACCTACAGATAAAGTCAGTGACCTAGTCGCCTTTGATGCCAGCATGACGATTAATAAAACAGCTGGAGAAATGTCAGCTCGTTGTGATTTAGAAGGCCACAATATTCTAACTCTTAATCTAGCTAATGACATTATCAAGGGTAAAAAGAGTGTTGAACAAGCACGCAAAGCTTTTGGGGAATTTGTGGTGGCAGACGTTGAAGGAAAGCATCCTTCGTATGTCTACAAGCTTCAGTTTGAACCTCAAAAAAATGCAGCATTTGCGGATAAGCCAATTATTCCTGGCTCGCCTGTTAGAGCATCTGATAATATGAAGGCGACAGGAAGTGATGCCGAAGCGCTAGCCTTTGTGATCGCGATTGATGACAATGAGGTCCTTGCAGCAACTGCCGCTGAGAATGAAAAGCTAAGTTCGAAAGCGATGGATTACGCAAAAATGATACATCTAGAACACGGGAAAAATCTTGCTGATACTGCAATGCTTGGACAGAAAATCAAAGTGACGCCAATTGATACGAAAGCAGTTGATGATTTGCGAGTTAAAGGGGCACAGGAATTGTCTGAGCTTATTCCTCTGAAAGACAAAGATTTTGAAAACGCTTATATCAAAGCGACGGTAAAAAATCACACAGAGGCATTGTCAATGATTGATCAACTTTTAAAAACTGTAGACAATGAAGAACTTAAAAAACATCTCACAGCAACTCGTGAGCATGTGGCCATGCATTTGGATAAAGCTAAAACATTACGCTAGAATCGGAGCCCCACAATATTTGTGGGGCTGTTTGCTCCAGAACATTAATCACGGAATTTGCAGAAGTATTTCCATAATTAGACAAACTTGGCTCTCCTGGATGAGAAATTTAATAACTAACTTCATCTCTCGTTACTTTATTTTTTCTTAAGAAATCATCAATATTCTTCCCTACGTGTTCTTTAACTAAGGCCGGTATATCGGTTGAAAGATTAATTTGAAATCCATCTTTAATAATATCCCATCCCATTAGGCGCTCGGTATTCGGATAGAACTTACTTCCCGAGCTAATATTTCAAAACTGGCGACGCGGTTATCGGGTGATCTTTACCGACGAATAAGACTACGCCTGAACCATCACCAAAAAGCGAAGTACCAATAATATTTGCAATTAGGATCACAGCATTTGAAGAATGTCCTTCAAGAAGATCATTAACGCGATTTATTCCTGCGACTCCAGCTAATCAACCAAGCCCGAAGAGAGGAAGTCTTTTTGTATCAGGGGATAAGGGAAAATGATTTATGATTAATGCTTCAAGACTAGGTACTGCCAATCCGGTTGTCGTCGGCAAAAACATAAATGCAAAAAAACTACAAATCACATAAAAATGAGCTATACCAAAAAAATCATTATCACTTTCGATGTGAGTAATAACAATTTCATATTGTTTTTAATTAACGGCTAAGAGCATCCTTGTCATGAAGTGCTTGAATGAGGATCAAAAATGAAAAAAAAACTCGGCATACCTCTGGCGATTATTTTTTTGCTTTTTACAGCATCATATTTTTTGGATGAACCCTTGCGTGCCAATATGGAAAAGAAAATTAACCACAATCTGAAAGGGTATTCGGTTCATCTTCAAAAGTTACATCTCCAGTTGATAGGCTTTTCTATGATACTTAAAGGATTAAGCGTGATTCAGCAAGCCTACCCGAATTCTCCCGTTGTTTATTTTCCAATTATTAAAGCCTCCATTCACTGGAGAGAGATATTCGCTGGAAAAATCGTCGCCGAAATATTACTTGATGAACCTAAAATCAATATAAATTTACAGCAACTTCATAGTGAGATGGAAAACAAAGTCGCACTCAAAGAACAGGGATGGCAATTAGCTATAGAGAATATTTATCCGCTAAAAATAAATACATTGGTAATCAACAATGCGATGATTACATATGCCGACCAAGATTCATCTCCCCCTCTTATCCTAAACCATTTGTATCTCAAGGCCACCAACATCCGCAATATTCACACACTCGAGCGTGTCTATCCTTCCTCGTTTCACCTTGAGACGGAAATTTTCGGTATAGGAAAAGGCATGATTAATGGCAAAGCAAATTTTCTTTCTGAGCCTTATCCAAGCTTTAAGGCCAGTTTTAAATTGGAAAAAATTTCAATCGATTTTTTTGCATCGATTATTTCACGGGAAAATTTTTCACTTCATGGAGGAGAGCTTTTGACAACTGGAGATCTCGAGTATGCACCTACGGTGAAAATTGCACACATAGAGGACTTGATGATACGGGGAATGGAAATAGATTATGTACACAAGGATAGTACCGCTCAGGCCGAAAAAATACGCGCTTCCAGTGTAAAGAAAAGTGCTAAGAACCTAAGTAATAAACCTGGGATATTGATAAGCGCCGATCTGATAAGTTTGAAGGAATGCACGATCGGCATAGTGAATAAGACGGCAAACAAACCATATCGTGTATTTCTTAGCCATGTCGATTTTCTCTTGAAGAATTTTTCCAACCATTTTTCGCATGGACCTGCTCAGTCACACTTGAAAGCAAAATTTATGGGAAATGGTAACATAGTCGCTTCCGGAAATTTTCGACCGGAAAAAGCAGGGCCAGATCTTGATCTCTATGTCAAAATTGAGGACACGGCGTTGACATCCATGAACAACTTGCTGCGTGCCTACGGGAATTTCGATGTATCGGCCGGAGTCTTTTCACTCGTCTCAGAATTACACCTTAAAAATAATAATATTTCCGGTTATATCAAACCATTCTTCAAAAATATTAAAGTCTATGACTCTCGCAAGGATAAAGATCGGGGGATACTTCATAAAGTCTACGAGAAGATGATAGGCGCAGTGGCTAAACTACTTAAAAATAGACCCACTCAAAAAGTAGCCACTAAAATAAATATCACTGGCCCAGTTGGAAAACCAGAAACCAGCACCTGGCAGATTATCGTTGAACTTATCAAAAATGCATTTTTTAAAACTATATTTCCAAGCTTCGAACAGGAAGCCAGCGGAGTAAGTAATAAAAAGTAAACTTTAATAGGATCGTGCAATATGAATATTACATCTACTTTAAAATTTTATTCTGGCATAAACTCCATCAAACAGAAGAATAAAATGCCTAACAAAGTTGTCATTTTTGGAGCAGGGATAGCTGGATTAAGTACTGCCCATGAATTAGTCCGTTTAGGCTATATTGTTTCAGTGTATGAAGCGACCGATCGGCCAGGAGGATTCTTTAGAAGTTCAAGGACTAATAAAGAAAATATGCCTACTGAGTATTCGTGGCACGGGTTGGGGCCTTGGTACCATAATGCTTTTGATCTAATGAAACAAATCCCTTTTAGTGAAAAAGGAAGCATCTATGATTTAGCTCTTTCACGTTCCGTTGATTTTGGCATTTTTCCAAACGACGACAAGGCTCAATTCTATGATAAAAAACTTTTGAGTGTTCATAAAATGTTTAGGATGAACAAGTTAGAATTAATTAAATGGTCGTATTTAATGCTTAAAACTTGGACTTCCAACAATAGAAGTAAAATAAAATATGCAAAAATCAATGCGGCACAAGCTTGGAGACCTTTACTTAAAGATAAGGCCTATAAAACTTGGCGTTCTTGTTTTGGTCCGTGGGTTGGATCAGATTGGTCTAGAGTTTCCTTACATACTGTCGGTGATTTTTTTAGAAAACAACTAACAACAAAACCAGCTCATCAACATCTTGCAGATCTTGATGGACCAGCGTGGAAGCAAGGTGCAGGAGATGGCTGGCTGCTATTTAAAGGTCCTAGTAGTGAATACTGGTTTAACCCTTGGGTGAAGTATCTTAAAGAAAAAGGCGTTATATTCTTTTGGGAAAAAAATTTAACAAAATTAGAGTATGATGGAACAAAAATTATCTCCGCTTTTTGTGGCGATGAGAAAATTCAGGGTGACATTTATATTCTAGCGATCAATCCCTTTATAATGGCCAATATTTTAAGTGAAACCCCGGCACTTGAAAAACAAGAAGAATTAAAATTATTTAAACCTCTTATTCAAGATGGACCTCATACTCAAGTGTCGTTTAGAGTGGCATTTTCCGAAGAGATAAAATTTCCTCGAAAGCGAGTTGCAGTTGTATTAAGTGATTCCGAATTTAATTTAACCCTTTTTGCCGAAGAACAAGTTTGGGACGAAAAAGTTGATTTAGGAAGAAATATCAAATCAATCTGGACTGGCACATCTTGTATTAGCAGCATTCCAGGCAAGATTTATCATAAGCCCGTAAACAATTGCACGAAAGAAGAATTTATCGAAGAAGTTAAAACTCAAATTCTTAATTGCGGAGCACTTAATGAATTAATTAAAGAAGCTAATAATGGAAGAGGCTTAAAAGAATTTTCAATTATTAAAATTGAAGTTTGGCATGAGTGGGTTTTCTCGAGCGAAGGAATTAAATCCTTTCAACCGAAATGGGTTACAACGACTAATACCCAGGCCTATCTCCCCTCCCAGAAAACGCCGGTTTTAAATCTATTTTTGGCAGGTGCTCACACTAAGACACAAGCTCAAGTATGGAGCATTGAAGGTGCAGTGGAAAGTGGCAGAAGGGCCGCGAAAGCGATAGATCGACGGGTTAAAGTAATAGATCAATATCGCCCCATGTGGATAAAAAGTTTATCAATAATTGATGACATTTTATATTCGTTTAGAGCACCCCAAATTATTGATTCTCTATTTTTATCATTAATTTTATTTTCACTTTGGCGATTTTGGTCAGGATAATTACTAATCCTAGATAATGAACAATAAATAGAGCATTTTTGATCAGTCAAAATATCAATCATTAGAAAGTTATATACTCACAACCTTAGCAACAGTTAGATCCTTAAGTTAGCTGAAAACTATAATAGTTTTCTTTATCCATGGAGTTCATATGACAAATCAAAATTCAGAAAAAGGCAACTCACAAAATCAGTCAGGAAGTGATCAATCTAAAACTAGTCGACCTAGACAAGGACAATCCCAACCAAATAAAAGTAATCAGGGGCAATCAAGCTCAGGATCTGAAATGGATAAAAATAAGAAAAAATAAGTACAAATAAAATCGGATTAAATAAGTATATTTAAATAACTGGAGGGCGTAAATGCCCTCCAGCTTTTAAAGAAATTTCTTACGGTGTTAAGACTACTTTCACACAATTGTCTTCATGATTATTAAATATTTTATAAGCGTGCGACACATCCTTTAACGGTAGTCGATGAGAGATTATATCGTTGGTTTTTATTCTTCCGGCGACAACATGATCCATAAGCAAATCAATATAATTATGCACTGGAGCTTGGCCTGCTCTAATCGTTATTCCTTTATCAAACCATTGCCCTAACGGAAAATTATCATAAGTTGTTCCATACACACCCATGATGGATACATGCCCACCTCTTCTGACGGCAGTCATGCAATCAGCAACAACTTTCATTGTCCCTCTTTGCATATGAATGACAGCAGAAACTTTATCGATGAATCTTCTATCGGCCTCTAGTCCTACCGCATCTATGCACACGTCGGCCCCGCGTCCATTGGTCATTTCAATAATTTTGTCTGGGGCATCTCCTTCCGAATTATTTATAACTTCTGAACAACAAACTTCATGTGCTTTATCTAAGCGATATTGAAGAACGTCTACACCTATAACTCTGGCAGCTCCTTTAAGCCACGCAGCTTTTTGTGCCATCAATCCAACAGGGCCGCAGCCAAAAACGACAACTGTTTCACCACCTTTAACATTTGCCCAATCAACACCTGACCAGCCAGTCGGTAAAATATCAGTGAGAAATAAAACTTGTTCATCGGTTAATCCATCGGGAACTTTTCTTGGGCCATAATCTGCATAAGGAACTCTTACGTATTCGGCCTGCCCTCCATCGTATCCTCCATAAAGATCAGTGTAACCAAACATTCCTCCACCTTTTTCGCTCATTAATTTACCGCGAGGTCCATAGTGTTCCGGATTAGAATTCTCACATGCTCCCGGTGTTTGATGTTCACAGAAAAAGCATCCTCCACAAGCAATTGGAAAAGGAACGACAACACGATCCCCTTTTTTTAAATTTTTAACTTCCGAACCAACTTCTTCAACGATGCCCATAAATTCGTGACCTAAAACCTGGTTGCGTAATTGTGGAAAAAGTCCGTTGATAATGTGAAGATCTGAGCCACATATGGCCGTAGCCGTCACTCTTATGATTGCGTCTCTAGGATGTTTAATAATTGGATCAGGAACAGTTTCATAACGAATATCGTGTGGTTTGTGAAATACAGCTGCCTTCATACTGCCTCCTTTTTGTTTTACTAAAATAATTTTAACTTCCATGTGAATGTTAAAATAATATAAAATTCACATTGAAGTTATAATGAAAGACCATAGGATATTTCAAGAGATGACATTCAATGGCATGAGCTGGTATTAATTTTAATAGTTACTTAAGTTATAGATGCTATGAATTATCAATAAAAGCCTACCAAAAAGCCTGTGAAAAGTTTTTCATCTGCAACAAGAGATAAACTTATGTTTTTGGATGTATATAATACAGCAATTTAGTCTAACGAAGCGAACGTATCAGCTCATTAATAATTGGATTCGGAAATTTTTTCTGTCGAGTAATCGCATAAAACCTTTGTTTTATGTTTTTGAACTCATGGAGCACGACCAAGCTACCGTTCTCAATATCATTGGTAACTCCAAGTCGAGGAATGACAACTAGACCTTTTCCAGAAAGAGCTAAAATTCGCAGTAGTGCAATATCGTCAAGCTCGCCTGTTGTTTTAAGTTTTATTTTGTTTGACTCGATATAATGGTCAAAATCCGAACGACTCTCCAGGCTTGAGGTTGGGAGAAAGATACGGTTATTTTCCAGAATGAATTCTATCTTTTCGTTTTTTTTAAATTTTATTGATTTGGAGGAAACTATACATAATGGACTATGGGTAAGGAGATGGGTGTAAAGTTCAGATGATTCTTCTTCTGTTGCGGAGAATGTAGAAAGCACAATATCTAAAGCATGATCACGTAAGAGTTTTATCAAGCGTTTTGAGTCACCGACAGTTATAGAAAACTGAACGTCATCTCTTTCTAAAATTGGTGTTAAAAATTTCGCTTGTAAGTTTCTTGATAGGCTGCCAATCGCGCCAATGCGAATTTGTTGTTTTTTTGTGCTTGGCCTATGTTTCATGTAATCCATGAGCTCGGTGCCTGTCGTAAATATGGCCTCTGCAAACTCAAGAGCAGTGCCCCCCGCCTCAGTAAGTTCAAAACTACGTGTTGTACGAGTGATCAGTTTCTGACCAAAAGCTTCTTCAAGTCTACTCACCTGCTCACTGACTGCCGATTGAGAAAGTCTTAGTTTTTGACCTGCTTTGGTGAAACCACCTTCTTTGCAAACTGTCCAAAAATAAAAAAGATGATGATAGTTAAGTGTTTCCATGAATACTTATTTATCGTAAAAACAGATTAATGGCAAAGAATTTATCTGTTTTTGTTTTTCACTAAAATAATTCATAATGCATTTATGAAAAAATATTCTAAAAATAATTCAAGTATTTCTTTTGTTCATAATGGTTTATGGATCTTTTTTGCCATCGCTTTGGCCTTAGCAGGATGGGGGCTTTTTCGAGGAGATGCAATAATCAATTTATTTTCTATTGAACTAGCAGGAGTAAGATCTGCCTTTGCATTCAAGATTGATACCATCTCATCATTAATGATTTTAATGATTACGCTACTAGGGGCTATCATTAGTAAATACTCCCTCAGATACCTCAACGGTGAAAAACGACAAGTCTATTTTTACAAATATCTTTTCCTTACCATAACTTCAGTTTCTATTCTGGTTCTATCTAATAACCTCATTATGTTTTTTGCCATGTGGCTTTTATCCAGCTTCGGTCTTCATAAACTCCTCCTTTATTCTCCAGATAGAAAGCAAGCCGTTGCCGCTGCATGGAAGAAGTTTTTCGTGAGTCGTTTGGGAGATATTGCTTTGTTATTTGCTATTGTTATTACCTATCAAACATTTGGAACTTTTGATTTTTCCAAATTGTTTATCGCAGCCAATGGCATTTCATATAATTCACAAGAGGCTTACAATCTTTCAGTAATCGGGATCCTCTTTGTTTTAGGAGCAATGAGTAAATCAGCACAGTTTCCATTTCATTTCTGGCTTCCAGAAACCATGGAAACCCCAGCTCCTGTTTCGGCACTCATGCACGCAGGGATCATCAATGCTGGAGGATTTCTAATAATCAGACTGAGCCCAATGCTAAAGCATGCAGAGACTGCGCATTTAGTTCTGACTTTTTTTGGCTCAATTACAGCAGTTTTCGGTGCACTCGTGATGATCACTCAGAACGATATTAAAAAAAAATTGGCATACTCTACTATAAGTCAAATGGGAGTTATGATGGTGTCTTGTGGGCTTGGTGCCTATTCATTAGCTTTATTTCACATCATTGCACATAGCTTCTATAAATCTCATGCATTTTTAAGCACTGGTTTTCTTGTGGAGGAGTCAAAGAAAGCTAAATTTAATGATTCTAAACAATCAATTGCTTTTCTCATTTTTGGGGTATTGGTCGGATATCTATTGATCACGCTAGGTTCGGTTTACTTTGAAAAACAGTATCTAGCTTATTTTGCATATGCTGCAATATTACTGCTTGGCTTTGTACAAAGCTTTAATTTTGGGCAACAGTCATTTGAGAAAACCGGCATAAAGTTTTTTGTGATTCTTTTTTGTATTTTAATTTTTAGTTTAAGTATTTTTTTCATTTCTGAATCATTTTTACATGAAAAGCTCGCAGTGCTTACGCCAATGACTTGGGGAGAGAATGGCAGTTTTTCGCTCCAACTGGTTGCTTGTTATATTTCATATACTATTTTTGTAATCGGTTTAGGGGTAAGTGTGCTTTTAATCGGACCTAAAAATGCTTTCACAAATAAGCTGTATCTCTATTTTTGGAATGGTGGCTACTTTGCTCAACGAACTAGTTCTTTTTTTAACCAATCGACTGCAAAAGAAGGAGCAAGTTAATGCAAACAGAGAGATTTAAAATAATTGAAAAGAGTCTACATATTTCCGCTCCCTCTTGGCCTCTTCAAAACACTGTCGCAGTTAATCCTTTTTGGTTTTTAAGGCACAAGCCATTTCATCAAGTAATGGCGGAATTGGCTTCAACATTAAACACAACCCTTTATATGCCTTTGTCTTATTATAAAGACGCTCTTAATTCTGGGGCGATGAATAGAGAAGCTCTCCAAGAATCGATTAATATTAACACTAAGATTTTTCCTAAGACATTTCTTTCTATTGAAGATTTTATGAGCGCGGCAGAAACTATAACTAAGCCATATTTTATTAACAAAACGCTAAGCCAACTTTATTCACAAAAAAAAGATATTCATACTCAAGTAATGATAGATTTTGGGAAGTATGCTTCCGCCTATCTCGATGAAAAGCAGGCCATTTCTGTTTTTCCATGGAATTCAGTTTCATTTTGGGAGGGGTGGCCTCAAGCGCAAAAGATTGACCGAAGTATGGAGTACTATGGGTTTAAAAATTTCAAAAAATCTCTAGATTGCTTAAATGGTATCAGTGCCGAAGATGGAATTTATTTGATGCTCGAGAAACTTGGTATTCTTGGAGAAGAGGCTAAAACGACTTACATGCAAAGTTTGCTCGCTAGTGTCTTAGGCTGGTCAAGTCAATTTAAGTATGTTGAGTGGCAAAAGCAGCTCGGGTATGTCGTTTCAAGTAAAGCTTCTTCGGTTGATCTTCTTGCTGTAAGAATGGCATACGATTACGGAGTATGTACGTGTCTAGACGATAAACAATTTGAACTTAAAGTTTTATGGGCTAAAAACTTAAATGAATCGCCAACTGTAAAAGACGACTCAAATTATTTACAAATTTTACATTTTGCACTAGAACTCAGTTACCAAAAAAATCTAGTTCAACAATTCAATCAAAATCCCTCGCATGCGGAAATTCCACCAAAAGCACAAATTTTATTTTGTATCGATGTACGATCAGAAATGATTAGGAGAAATATTGAAGAAACAAACTCTGCTATAAAGACGATTGGATTTGCTGGATTTTTTGGAATTCCATTTGACTATAAGTCAAACTCAGAAAGTATTCCAAGTCACAGGCTTCCCGTGCTTCTTAATCCTGCATTTATGGTTGAGGAGGCTCCCAAGAATAGTCATGATGTAGGAGACTTTTCTTTAGCTCTTAAGCAGGTGGCGGGTTATTTCCGAAATTTACGAAAAAATCCTCTCTCTTCATTTCTCTATGTTGAATTGTTTGGGGCACTATACATCGAAAAGTCGATGAGACGTAGTTTTTTAAATGTAGCCAAAAAAATCAAAGGGAGGCGAATACCTCATCGGTTTTCCCCTCGTGGTTTGGGCCCTAGTCAGTCCAAGGTCACCAATAGCGACGGAACGAGCTTTACAATTAACCAAAAAATTGAGCGTGCTGAAGCCGTGCTTAGGCACATGGGCCTATGTGAATCATTTGCAAAGTTGGTACTCATAATTGGTCACGGGAGTGTTACTACAAACAATGCTTTTGGCTCTTCATTAGATTGTGGCGCATGCGGAGGCCACGCAGGAGACATTAACGCTCGTTTTTTAGCTGATCTTTTAAATGATTCTGTCATAAGAAAAGGTTTAGAGACAAAGGGTATTTCGATCCCATCATCTACTCAATTCATTGCAGGGGTGCATGAAACGGTAAGCGATCAGATTTATATAATAGAATCAGACAAGGTTTCACCGCAATTACGTGAGGAGTTGAGCTCACTCATGCAAGACTTAAATATAGCATCTGTGAAAACACGCAATGAGCGCTTTTCATCCAAACCTTATGGCATTGATCCAAACGCCGAAGTTCGTTCCAAAAATTGGTCAGAGGTACGGCCTGAGTGGGGCCTTGCTGGCAATGCTTGCTTCATCGTTGCACCTAGATCACGAACTCTAGGTAAAAATTTAAATAGCCGCTCCTTTTTACACGATTACGATTGGAAGTTGGATGAAGAGCAAGGCTATAAAACGCTTGAACTCATTATGACGGCTCCTATGATTGTAACTAACTGGATTAATCTTCAGTACTTTGCTTCGACAGTGGCACCAGCGGTTTTTGGATCAGGCAATAAAGTTCTTCATAACCTTGTCAATGAAACGGGAGTTTATGAAGGTAACGGAGGGGACTTAAGAGTGGGGCTTCCATTTCAGTCTGTTCATGACGGTAATAAATTTGTGCACGAACCGCTAAGGCTCAGTGTCTTCATCGAAGCACCCCGAGATCAAATTGAATTAATCATTGCTAATCATGAAGTGGTGAGACAGTTAGTAGATCATGAATGGCTACATCTCATTCATATCGAGCCGGAGCAGGTAAACCTAACAAGCCAAAGACGTACACACGGCGGTGTGTATGTTCCTATATGATTAAAAATATGACTCTTCATTCTTATCATGGAAAGACTATTTATTTGGGAACGAAACACAAAAAAGATCGTGCTCTAAAGGAACAACTTTTAAGCCTTGGCTTAAATTGTGAAGTGGTCGAAATTGATACTGATTCATTAGGAACTTTTTCTGGAGAAGTCATGCGTATTGGATCTGTCCAAGAAACATTAAGAATGAAAATAAAATTAGTGATGGATAAAATACCTTCGGCTAATTTATTTTTAGCAAGTGAAGGAAGTTTTGGACCTCATCCAATTATCTTTTTTGCAAATTGTAATCAAGAAACTCTAATGTTTTATGATAAGGCTTTAGATCTTGAGATTTTATCATCAGATATAACTTTAGAAACTAACCTTAATGAAAAAAACATTAAAAGAAATGAGTGTTATCTAAAATTTTTAAATGATGTTAAATTTCCTAGTCATGGTCTAATTTTGCAATCTGGCAGTCTGGTAGTAAAGGGCATAGATAATATGGATTATTTGAAATCTACAATTGAGAATATTTTCAAAGACGCAAATGTAGAGTCTGTTAAAATTTTCACTGACATGCGAGCTAATTTTAATCCCACTCGCATGAAGTTTATTGGTTCAGTTGGACAGAATTTAATTAATAAAATTCTTACTTTATGTCCTGGTTGTAACTCACCGGGTTTCGGAATTGTAAAATGCTTACCTGGACTCCCTTGTCGAGAATGTGGATTTGCAACTAATGGGATTCTCTTTAATGTCTTCCAATGTCCAAAGTGCGGTTTACAAGAAAAACAAAAAAGAACCGATCAAGTTTTTTACAGTGATCCGGCAGAATGCGATATGTGTAATCCATGAGTATAAATATGTTGAAAAAAGCAATAGAATTACTTAAAAATGATGACGTGGTTGGAATGCCTACTGAAACAGTTTACGGAATAGCTGGATCTATTTATTCTGAAATTGCGCTGCAGAAAATATTTAAAATAAAGGAGAGACCTTTTTTTGATCCACTCATTATCCATGTTTCAAACATTGAAGAGGCAAAAACTCTTGTTAAGAATTGGCCAAAATCAGCGGATATTTTAACCGATAAATTTTGGCCAGGCCCTCTAACTCTAGTGCTTGAAAAATCTAACAAGGTTAATGATCTTATTACTTCAGGTCTTCCGACTGTAGCAATAAGAATGCCTAATCACCCAATAGCATTAAATCTAATAAAAAAATTTGGCAGTCCACTTGCTGCTCCAAGTGCCAATAAATTTAAAAAAACCAGTCCAACGACATTTCAACATGTAAAAGATGAATTTCTTGATAATGTTTATGTTTTAGATGGAGGAAGTTGCAGTGTGGGCCTAGAGTCAACTATTTTATTTCTTCATGAAAATGAAAATGTTTTAGAAGTTGAAGTTTTACGAAAAGGATTTATACAATATTCAGAAATAGAAAAAATTCTCGTCGAAAATGGTTTTAAATTAAAAAAAGCAAAACTTGGAAATTCAATTCTTGTTCCTGGGAATATGAAAAATCATTATATGCCTAAGAAGCCTCTTGTTATTTTAAAAGAAGGAAAAGCACTAAAAGATATAAAAATTAATTTTAATACTTATGTTGAAATGACTTTATCAAATTCACCAGAGATAGCGGCAAGGCAATTGTACTCTCAATTAAGAATTTCAAGTCAGGGCAAAGAGCACATTATTATTTTTAAAGAAATGAATTGGCACGCAGGTGAATTATGGGAAGCTATCCTAGATAGATTGCTAAAAGCTGCATCCGAAGTTTGTTAAAACTAAAATAATTGGTATGACTCTCGTTTGAACGCTGCTGCCATTGCGAGTCTTTAGCTAGCTAAGATCTCATCACTATTTACAGTAAAGATACGATTAAGGTACCACCGTCTTTTTTTGTCTTCTAAGGTTTAATAAAAATTCCACAGAAACATGTTCAGATCTAGACGTACAAGCTTTGTCTATCTTTTGAATCTTCAAGATAATTTAAATCTAGTCGATAATTAGACACATACTTCCTACATAAATGGAGTTCTCATGGAAATCGAAAGCATTCGGATCAAATTAATAAGTATAGCCTCCCTTTTGAGCAACGAAGGTTCTCAAGAAGATGCACTGGAAGAATTAGTTAAACTAGTTGAAGAGCTTGAGACTACAAATGACTGCAAGCTTTAGTCCTTTGAAGGCAAAAGAAGTTCTCTTAAATCTTAATCTTCTTTTAGGTAAAACGAATATTAAAAAAGAACAGCTTCGTCTTCGCCTAATTAAGGTCTGGTACGAGATGTGGTTTGCTAATCCCCAAAATGATGAACTATATCAAACCTGGTCATCCGAATGGAGCTCACTTCTGACCTCTGGTCCATACTCATTCCCAGTTCCAGAAACAATCACTAAAATAGCTAAAAAACCTCTTACTTCCAAACCTATGCTACTTATCGATGGAGAAGCTCATAAATTGCTAGATGTAGTGATTACTCCAATACAAAAAAAATTTTCTCACAATGGAACCGTCGTACAGAAAGGTCAGATCTATACTTCTTTTCCAAAAACACTAAATAATGAAGAAATTCTTTTGGTCGTCACGGTTAAAGACAGGGCAGATATTTTAATAACCTCTTCTAAAGTAAAAGTTAAAAGGTAACAAAATGAAAGCTGAACTTGCTCAGGCTAGAGAAATAATGGGATCTGATTTTGATGAGCTTTTCGTCGACGTGATGGCCGATTTAAACAGCTTGGTTGAAAATGTTGAAGTTTGTCTTTCTCAGAGCTCAGAATGGAACGTTAAAAACCTGGAAATAATTCTAGCTAAACTCCATAGTCTCAAAGGCCTTACGGCCCAGTTCGGACTTGTGACAGTTTCAAAATGTGTCCATAAAGTGGAAGACACTTTTGCTGTCTTTAAGAAAAAAAATATTTTACCGGATAACGATCTCATCGCTCCTTTAATCAAATTTAATGACGCTTTAAGATTATATATTCAATCTCTCGAATCCGATGATGATTCTTCCTCGCTTTATCTGGATTTTGTAACGGAACTCGCTTCTCTCAAGTCTGTTCCTTCAACCAACTCTCAAGCTCCAGCGACCGGCAATAACCAAGAAGTCACAAATGCTAAGGATTTAAAAAACTATATACTAAATCAGGAGCAATTTGAGCTCATTTTTGAGAATCTCCAGCTTCTTTTAGAGAAGATCAGATCTGAAAAAGGGAATGAAAATTTAACAAAAAATATTGAGTCATCACTTTTTGCCATTTCTAGCGCCCGCTTTCTTAAAATCACTCCAATAGTGAAAAGAATTGAAGTCATGGTGGGAGATATTAGTAAGAAAGTCGGCAAGGATATTCATTTTCAGATCGATGGTGCTCAGACTTTGATTGATCGTATGATTTACACGACTCTTGGTGAGATCCTGATTCACATTTTAAAAAATAGTATTGATCACGGTATTGAGAGCTCTGAAGACAGAGTGAAATCCGGAAAAACAGAATATGGAAATATCCATGTAACTTTTGAAAGCCTTGACGACAAAACACGCATAATCATCTCTGACGATGGTAAAGGAATTGATCCAAATATTATCGCTCGTAAAGCATTAGAGAAAAATGTCATCACTGAGCAACAGATGCACCAGATGACGAATTATGAAAAACAATTCCTCATTTTTGAAGCGAGCTTTTCGACTAAGGACGAGGTTTCTGAGATCTCTGGTCGCGGTGTTGGAATGGATGCAGTCATCAAAGAAGTTAAAAAAAACGGGGGAACGATTTTCCTGGATTCGGTACCTAATAAAGGAACAAAATTTATTATCGATTATCCTTGTGCTTTCCAGATGAGAAATACTCTTATTTGGCGACAGGGCCTTGATCAGTATTGCATTCCTACTACTTCTGTAGAGCAGATTCTTTTAGATAAAGATTTGTTTGAAGAGGGTTTAGGTGTCATAAAAATTCTTAAGTCAGGACAAGAGTATCCTCTTCTGGACCTCAAGCTATCAACTCAACTTAGTAAAAATTTTCAAGTGGTCATTTGCCAGATCGCGGGAATGGAGTTTTCACTAAAAGTTGATGAAGTCATTAAAGTCGATGAGCTCTTCTTGCGTCCGATCACTTATCAAAATCAAGAGAAGAACATCATTACAGCTTTAGGAGAACTAGGAGACTCCTCAGCTGTCTATTATATCAATGTAACAGAACTAGAAACCAATCTAAATCAATATATGAATTCAGAAGAAACTATAACCTTGGAGGTTAACATGCCCAATATTGTCGATTTGAACTCCCTCTGTACTGGTGATCTCTCTAAAGAAAAAATCATTGCGCACTTGAATGATGAAGCATTCATCAATCACTTAAAAGGAATAATGGAGCCTGTTAAGGACAATCAAAAAGTCATGAAGGAAATCATTGACTATATATCAGCGCATTTAGACTCCATGGAAACAACTTTGGAAGAAGTCGAAGATATCGAAGAGATTAACTACGGTATTACAATTAAATACGCTTATTTAAAATCAGAATGGATCATGCTCAACATCAGGATTCAGTATCTCTCTATGGCAGATAAACCCATTGAAGAATCCTTGCCGTACAAAGCGGCAGCATGCTCAGCGATGGTTGAACATTTCGAGAAAATCATTTCCAAAGACGCTTATTCTAAAATAACTAAAGTCCTTGCTGAACCGTTTTCTAAAATAGCCTAAAACAAAGGAGCACATTTATGTTTGCAAAAAAATTAAGTGATGAATCAGTGGTTGAATCTTTAGAAGCGAGCGTCGCTAAACCGACACTCGTGCCTACAGAAGCAACAGAAAATCACGAAGTAACAGCACAGCTAGAATCTCTCTATGCCGATATTGAATATTTAACAAAAGTTTTTCCGGATCATAACATCCGATCTCTGACTGACTACGCCCGCTCACTTGAGACTCAAGGTCACGAGCAGAAGCAAAAGGCCATCGCTAGTGGAGATGTTCAGGACCACGGCTTAATCCCAGGATTTGTTTTCGCTCAACTGAGTACTCTTAATCAGGAACTGGCGGATTCAACCAGCACGGTCGGAATTGTTGAAGTTGATGATTCAGGAATTATCAAAACCTACAATCAATATGAGGCAGATCTGGCAGGGGTTGAAAAGAAAGGTGTCTTTGGTAGAAATTTCTTTACTGAAGTTGCCCCTTGTACAAATAATCGTCTTTTCCTTGGTGCCTTTAAAGAAGGGGTGCAAACCAATAGTATCGATAAGAAGTTTAACTACACTTTCACCTATAAAATGAAACCTACACCAGTTGTAATTCAGATTTATAGAGACACTGCTTCGAAGCGGAATTTTATTTTCGTACAAAAAAGATGATTGTTGAGAAACTTGAGATTCAGGATTCAATTTCCCTCAGATCGCTTGTAAAAGCGAACTGGGGGAAGTCCTCCAATTTTCTGACCGGTATAAACTATACTGGAAACAGCGGTGATCTCTGGACTTCGTTAGCTTTGAAAAAAGAAGTAACTCAAAGAGACTTTTGCTTGCCTCGGGTGAAAGTAAGAGTAAATGAAGATCTCTTCAATCTTATTCCTTCTTGGGTGAAAAATTTGTGCCTATACGAAGATATTACGTTCGAAGGAGCTATCAACGAGCAACCAGTGAAAGATCTCTTAGACTTCATTTTTATTGGTGATACGATTACGAAACAAGAATTTTATTTCATTTTTTCGAATGCTTGTCTCAGAAACTCCAGCATCTTTTTTTATGAGAAGAAACATCCTCTCTGTCACTTTTCAGTTAAAAGATTTTTTCTTAAATCTGGGGAACTCTTAGTCGTGCCTAGAAAAGATTTCAACCTATGGCTTGATAAGCTACATGAGGCTTAAGTATGAAAGATCTGATTGCCCTCAAAGACATACAATTAAATTACGAGCTATTTTCTAAATTTTTAACAGAAGATCTAGAGATCTCTTTGGATGAAATAACAAGAGCTCGTCTGAATCAAAACCACTCTTATCTTTTGAAGCATGTTCAATCCGATAGAAAAATATATGGAATAAATACTGGTTTTGGAAAAAACGTTTCAAGTACAGTGAGTGGTGACTTGGCCGGTCTTCAAAAAAATCTTGCTCTCTATCTGGACTGCGCACAGGGCGAATGGCTTCCTGAAAGAACTTCTCGCCTAATCTTCCTTGTTAGGATTAAGCAAGCATCCTTTTCAGGTAGTGCAATACGATCTGAAAGTTTAAGCTATCTCATAGACCTCTTTAATGCCGGTATTTCTCCTATAGTTCCTACACTAGGGAGTTTGGGAGCCAGTGGAGATCTTGTTACGATGGCCCCTATGGCAAGGCTCCTTTTTGATGAAGAAGTTTCATGTTGGCACGGCGGCGCCGTGGTTAGCCTGGCAAATGCTTTGAAGGAAACAAAAATAAAAATTCCGGGAGCTGACGGACGGGATTGTCTTGCCTTGATGAATGGTCTAGCCGCAGCGGCAACATTAGCAATGACAGAAATCTTGAAGATCAATCATCTTCTCAATATCTCCCTGAACTCTATGGGGCTGTGTAAACTGGCACTCGGTGCTAACCAGGAAAGCGAGAGTGAAATTTTAAACTCAGAACCAGTGAGAAATTTTAGCGGCCAAAAATTGATTGCTGATTCACTCAGAAGACTCTATGTAGGCGCAGGATCAGGTCGAAAAGCTCATCTGCAAGATGCCTATGCCCTGAGATGCATACCTCAATTCATGGGGCCTGTGATAGAAACATCGCGCTTATCCTCGCAGTGGATTCTCCAGGAGCTTTCAAGCATGAGTGATAATCCTTACATCGCTATCGATGATGTTATAAACGGCGGAAACTTTTACGGCGGCTATCTCGCCCAAGCTTCTGATCTAATGGCAACAAACATGGCAAAAGTGGCAGAGCTTCTGGATCGCCAGACTTTTCATCTCGTAGGTGGACAATACAATTTGCCAGAAAACCTCATACAACAGAACCCGGAGGCTTCATTTCATGGACTCAAAGGGGTACATCAGTTGAGTAATTCTCTACTCATGAAAATACAGCCACAGGCCACGTCTTACTCGTTGGCCACAAGATCATCTGAAATGCATAACCAGGACGTGGTAAGTAATTGCATGAACGGTTGGCTAAGGGTCATGCAACTTCGGAGCGACTTTGAGACACTTCTTAGCTGTCATTTAGTCTTGACTGCTCAAGCAAAAGATCTCGCCCAAGTTTCTGTTTCTGCATTGTCAGAATTGGTGGCATCTGTCAGGGAGAATGTACCCTTCATCAACAAAGATCAGAGCCTGAGGGAGCCTCTCAAGAAATTGAAAGATAGTCTCTATCAAATTAAATCGGAAGGACCTTTTAGCTTATGAAAATCTTAGTTTCTTTTTGTATGAGTAAAAGTTCTCTACTGGATAATCTAACGCTTGCCTGGAAAGGAAATTTTTCCATTGCTTTATTTAATCCAGCGCTAAAGTCACACGAAAAATTTTATACCACTTGGAATCCTGCAAATCATAAAAATGATTTTTGGTTTCTTGATTGGGAAGATTCACCTTTAAGTAAATTGCCGATGCAAGAAGTGGTTGTGCTCTGTACCTCGGGCACAACCGGTTACATGAGAGAAGTGGTATTAACGAAAGAAGCCTGCCGTTTTAATGTCCAGACAATTAAGCAACATCTCTCGTTAGATGAGAGTTTTAATATCCTCGGACTTCCACCTTTATTTCATTCCTTTGGATTAAATATTTGTTTTTTCCAGGCGCTAGAAAATAAAAATAACTATCTTGTGTTTGATAAATTCTCATCCGCTGCTCTCGAGGTTACCTTGAAAGAACAAAATAGAGTTCTACTTCCTTTGGTGCCTCAAATGATTGATGTCCTAAGTTTTGAACCTCTACGTGACCTTGAAGGTGTCTCCATTGTCGGCGGAGACATCGTGACTGCCGAACATATTAAAAAGCTCAAGCATCTTTTCCCTAAGATGAAGCATACCATCGGCTACGGTATGACAGAAGCTGGGCCTGTTATCACTCATACAGATTTTTTAGATCAACCTCAGAGCGGTCTCATCGGTTTGCCACTCCCAGGAGTGAAAACAGCAGTCATAGACGGAGTACTTCATTTTTCATCACCGGGACAAGCAAAGTATCTACGGGACGCACGAAATGAATGGGAACTGGTTGAAAAGAAATTCCTTTCAACGGGAGATATGGTAAAGGAGCGGAATAACCAATTATATTTTCAGTCCAGATTAAAGGATGTGCTGAAACGTAAGTCGGAAACTCTTTTTCCAAGAGAAATAGAGCTTTTGATTAAAGAGAATTTAGGTTTTAAAGTTGATCTCCGACTTAGCATGAAGGATTCACAGCTAGTACTGAACGTAGAAGGTCACCTGAGCGTTAGAGAATGGTTCATTTTACGGAAGAGGTGTTCAGAACTTCCTTCTATTTTCTGCCCGGATTTAATTGAGTCCGTTACCTTTAAGCGCAATGCTCTAGGGAAGATCGCATCGTAAAAAATCATCGGTGGTATTTTTGAAAATGAACTATAACAATGGATCCTGACGATGGCGGCAATCTAATTTTGAATCTTCTTCAGATACAAGATAAGGCATAGTAGTTTTTATCTTATCCCCTACTTTTTTTAGAATAATTTTTGAAATCAGATCCACCAACAAGCGAAGTTGGAGGCGTAACACATGCAGGCTTGGGCTGGCGATGTCCACTTTTTTAATTATTACAATCGCTCCAATACCAGCTTTTTTAGGCTTGCCCCAATCAGAATCATTACTAATGACTAATTAAGGAACATCAACATTTATAACAGATTCATCGTTAATACTTATTGATTCATCATTCGTATTTTTAATAACGTTAATTTTTTGATCTAAAGATAAATAGTAATGGGTTTCAATCTCATTGTCATTTTTGATTGGTTCATAACTTGGAAGGCCAGGAAAGGTCCCTCGTTTTAATCTTCCTGTCAGCTCTAAAACCGTTGGTTCGTAATCAACTAGCATGTTTGCAGCATTTTATTATCAAACGAAACTTCGTAATGATTCTCTTTAAGCTTTCCTTTCCGAGAATCAGAATTTGAAAGCGTGTTAAGTCTTCGAAAGTTTAAAACTGGAAAAAATAACTGATATCTGATAATTTAGTCGGAATAGGTCGGAATGAAAAATTCCGGCCTATTTTTTGCTCTTTAATTTTAACAAGATATAAACCCATGCCCGAACTACCCGAGAAGTAGTTACGAGCTAAGAGAAGTTTTTTAATATTAATTACATAGCAACGATTACGAGCCTTTCACGTCTATTCTGTTTTCATTCTACTTCATTCTATTTCACGATTCTTCACCATTCAGGATGGCATGGGTGGCATGAGATGGCTCAAATTTTACACTATAAAAAACGGAGACCAATGATTAAAAAAGTCGCTCTATATTGCCGCGTCTCGACCGGAAATCAGTCCTCAGGATTAGAAGCACAGGTTCGAGCACTAAGAGATTACTGTACTAGAAATAATATTACCGATTATGTTATTTATGAAGATGAGAATCAATCAGGGGTAAAGCAATCCCGCCCGGCCCTCGATCGCATGATGAAAGATGTCCGCGATGGCTTTGTCGGCAAAGTTATCGTTTACAGCTTTAGCCGATATGCAAGAAGTGTTACTCACCTACTCCGCGCTTTAGAAGAATTCAAAAAATCAGAAGTTGGATTCGTTACAATCACAGAAAGCATCGATACAAATACTCCTCTAGGTTCAGCCGTGTTCACGATCTTAGGAGCCGTCGCCCAACTTGAGCGAGATTTAATTGCCGAAAGAGTGCGCAATGGGCTCGCAAATGCGAAAGCCAAGGGAATTCATATTGGGCGAATTAAAATGCGAGATAGCGACCTTATAAGAAAATTACTATCTAGTAAAATGACTTATCGAGAGATTGCTAGGATTGCAAATTGTTCTACTGGTGCGGTTAGTGCCGAAGTAAGAGCTATAAAAGCAGAGGCACTGGCTAAAGAAAAAAATAAAATACTACAAGAAACACTCATGCCAAAGTTAGACCTTGAGCATCCGTCCAGTAAAAATGTTGCAGTTGCAGGAAATCATTATCAAGGACAAGATTTCGATTTTAACAATCAAGATAATCCTATTGAGCTTGAGAGCTAAATGAACAATCGGCCATTGTTTTTTAGCGATGGCCGATTTCTTAAGTCTTCGCGTTTTAATTTACAATTCGTTTATCAAGCTAGCAATAAAGCAATTTTTATCAGTCTATAATTTTAATGAAACTTATGTTTAAATTTACAGAGGAATAACTTGGAAGAACTAAGTAGAGACACATGACAACCTTAATAGCCGACGAGATAAGTCTGTTACCTAGTATCAATCAGTCTTATAAAACACTTTTTAATAGTTGTCTGAATAAATTTTTACCTTTTACTTTTGAAAGATTTCTACGCGTTTGCGATAGAAGAAGCGGTCAATTAATATTTTTCATATTTTATTATAAAGAACGTCAAAGACTGAGCAAGATAATAGTTAGAGCGTTCGAAAATAAACAGATTAATATTGATCCATTCCATGATTTTTCATATTTTCAAAGACGTTATGCCAATTGTATAAGGGCCACTAACAAATTTAAAATGTTGCTCTTTCATCATTCTTTTTTACTCGATAAATATTCTGAAAATAGTAATATTAAAAAATTAAAATCAGGCATAACTATTTGGTCCAATAAAATTGAGAATAATTTAATACAAATTAATCTTCAATTACCAGAAAAAACGCATCAGGAAGGAGAACTCCTTTTAGTTTGTTCCTACAATTTAATAACTATTTTTTCTATGACTTTTACTATTTGTACTGGTCATCACTTAAGCGTGCCTTATGAAACAGTACTATATGTAGGAGGTGTGCAAGGTGAAAAAAATAGCAAAGATAAAATCCGAAATTTTGCCAAGCATAATAATGAAATTTCTCCGGTGGCCCTGCTGGTGCTTGCGACTCAAGCATTAAGGGTCGTATTCAAACTAGATATAATTGTCGGCATTTCTCTGAAGCATCATATTGTTTATGATAAAATTCAAGGCGTAGAAAACAACATTAAGAGTTATGATCATCTTTGGGAATCCTGTGGAGGTACTATAATTGACAATAAATTTTTTATACTTCCAATAAGTACAAAAGAATTGCCTATAACTTGCAAAAATAGGACGCGCGCAAGACGCAGACGCCACAGAAAGTATGAGATAAAAAATGAAATGCTCACTACTCTTCAAGCTCTATTCTGATTGTAGAAAATGCCATTACTTGCAAAAAAAGTGCTTCAATAACTAATGGTTCCGGAAGGCCCTTGATTCACCATTCCTTTGTCATTCGGTTCATGGACTTGGCTCAACCGCTTGAAAATTGAAAAGAAGGGCCCTTGGGAGCTAATGCGAAGACTTCGTATAAATATGCTCTGCCGGAACCATTTATTTATAAATCAATACTTATGTCAATATTAACTCAATTTAATGTTTTGATTTGGAATAGACTTCTTTTTTTGTAAGACATTCAATTATTTTAAAGCATCGCTCGATTTTCACAATCGAGGAATTTTTGAAAGCGCTCTTTATCTTTAATATTGGCACTATTCATAAAATTTTGAATAGTCTTTCCTTCTTGCAGTAGTCGTAAATTAAATTCGTAATCGGCCAGCTTTTCATTTTGAGCACTGATTAATTTATTCCAGAGAGCTTCCACGTTTTTATAATTTTCTTTGGGATAAAACTCATATTTTTTGACAAAAATCGCGCGCTCACGCGCATTTGTACTCAAAAGATCAGCAAGATTTTTTTGATTGCGAAGAAAGTAATTCTTAGCGCTCTTACTTTGTTTGCTGTAAGGAGCAGGAAGAAGATCGGGATTGTTATTCATTAAATTTTGATAAAGAGCTGAGAAGGTTTTTAGAAAATTATCATAGGGAGCTGCACTTTTTATTGTACACATGCCAGAGAGCATACTATCAGTTTGCATTTTGATTTGGCTATCGGTATTAGCAAGAAAAGTATCCAAGGCCTTATCATTTTTCCAATTAATTCCTGAAATTGTCTCAAAAATATCCTGAGAATTGAGAAGAGATTTCTGCTTCATTTCCTTAAGTTTTAAATCGGCAAAAGAAAGTGAAGTGGTAAGTCCAGCCTGACGCTTTTGATTGCCAAGATCTCCTTTTTTTGCGCTGTAGTGAAACTCGCTCATGCTCGGAAATCGAGATAGATTCTTTTTCATGTCATTGGCAAATGATAGTCCAACAACTCCGTAGGCTCCAACGCTCTCACCACTCTTACTTGTGCTTAGCTCATGCATATTCCATGACATTCGTTCTCTGGAAGTAGAAGATCCACCACAAATATCAAAATGAGTTTCAAGATCATTGGCGATAATTGCTTCAGACATATTCGGCCAACAATTATTCGTTTGAAAAGTGATATGTGCCCCTTTAGGCAAATCTTCTTTCAAAGCACCCATTAATTTTCCGTAAGTGCTGTATTCACCAAGTCCAGTTATAATATAAGAATCATTAATATTTTTTGCATTCGCTGAAGTTCCATGATCGGCAAAAGCAAAATGATAATTAGTTCCAGGTTTATCATAGGGAGATCTCTTTAGAGTCTTTAATTTTTCAAAAAAACTTTTTTCCGAATCATTAGAAAAACTCAAAATTTCGCAGCCTGTCTTTTTTGCCTGAGATGTAATTAGAGAGGCTACATCGATGGAGATATCAGTCGCCTGACCTGGAAGCAATGATATCCAGCTTTTTGATCCGCCAAAAATAACAACGACACAATTTTCGGCCATTAGATTTGTTGAATGAAAAAGTATTAATAAAGAAAAGATTAATTGAATGACTATCTTCATCATTATTGGCAACTCTCTTCTGGATACGGGCCATCACTACTAGCAGTTATGGGCGCTGTACTGTCCCAAGGTTTTAACATTTTTAAATTTTTCAAACTAACTGCTTCGCAGTTTAGCTGACAGTCTTTTAAAACTTTAAAACAAAGGCGGTACTTAATTTGATGATTGAGCCCTTGAGGATTATTGAGGAATATAATCACTTCTTCATTGGCATTTCCTTCATTTATTTTAAAGAGAAAATGATTACCAATATGAAACCATCTTCCCTCTACGGCATAAATTTTTCCTCCCCTAAAAGATGAAAAGGGAGCTGCCCAAAGAGACATAGAGAGAAGCAAAATGAATGAAAAACGAGCAATCTTCATAAAAGAATTATAACTTAATTTTGCTATTTGAATCAAATTTAACGTCATATTGAAATTAATGGTTTTAAGGAGGTATCCTTATATGAACTCTTTGCCTTCGATAACAAAAATGCCCTCATTAGGTTTTCAGGGACTTGACCTAATCGTGGATCGAACCGCGAAGGCCAAGTGATCACAAGACCTTTCAGAACCATTAGTCATAGTCACAAGTTTTGATGACAGTCAGACTTGTCATTTGTTACAATTAATTAAATTTAAATCAAAAGGATAATCGATGAAGTTTGTAATCGTTGCGTTTTTGAATATTTTAACATCAATGAACGTATTCGCGGCTAAAGATACTTTTTCAAAAAGTGAGATAGTTTACCCTCTCGGCAAACAAGAAATTGTTAAATTTCTTAATCTCTTAAAAGATCCCATAAATCAAAAAGTTACGAATCTTCAAAATGCGCCAGTTACATTTCAAGAAATTCCGCAAGAAGGCAGTGCCGTATTTTCTATAGGGCCTGAGTCATATTTACTTTATTTGAATGACCTAAATAATGACGGGAATAAAGAATATCTTTTAACGTATTTACATTCTGGTTCTGGAGATTATAGCGGAATAGAAGGTGCATATACTATTAATAATGGCAAAGTAACTTCTTTAAACTTGGATAAGATTATTGTTAAAAATCTTTTTCCAAATGGCGATATGTCTAGGTTTCATTCTTATCTGGCTAAACCTTTTGTCGTTCGAGTTGACAGAAAAATTTATTTAAGGTTTCAAGATCAACCTTCAGCTAAAAATATCTTCACCTATTTCTGGCATGAATCAGAATTTAAAAAAATAGATTTATAACACTAGCTTCATAATCAAAATTCGATTCGAATGGCGAAGACTAAAATATCATCCCCGCTTGACGGGGATTTTTTATTTTCATGTCGAAACTCTTTGTCTTTTAATTTCTCAAAACCCGGTCTTCAATCTTGGCTCTGGCAATATAAAGCCCAACTGAAATAATCCAAATAATGACATTGTTAGGGTTAAGAAAAATGAACCCAAATTCAGAAATAACATAACCAGAGTACATGGGGTGACGGATATAATGGTAAAGCCCAGTACGAACAACGCCTCTATTAGCCGGAGAAACGCCAAACGCCACACCCAAATCAAAAAGCGATAGTGTTGAGATGGTAAAACCAATAATGGCCAGTAAAGAGCTAACTAAACTCGCTTGTGGCAACGAATGGTAAGAATTAAGATAAATAAGTGGACACGCACTAGAAACATAAGCAAGTAGCTCGCCCGGTCTCGAATCAGTTTTTCCCTTACTCGGCTTTCTTGAAATCAAAAACCAAGATGCTGCTAAATCCCGTACAACAAGCAACGCAAAAAAAATGAGTCCAGATGTGTACCATCTATGTCCCGCAATCAGAGCAAAGATAAACATAACACCAGAACCGATCCATCCAGAATAATCGGCCCTGTAATGATTAATTGAGCCAATGAGTTTAGATTCCCGGACCATCAGTACCTTTAGAAGTAGAGGAATCTGAACTCTCACCCGTTTTTACTTTTGCCAATGCAATAGTTTGGACTAAAGCACCGAGTGCTAAAACAACTACCAAAATTTTAAAAATACGTTTCATCTATTTTCCTTAAGTTTTTTGTCGCATAAAATCCTCGATCAATCCGGCGACAGATTCAGGCTGATCGAAGGTCACAAAGTGACTAGCATAATTAACACTTATAAAATTAAATCCACCTGCAATTGCATCTTCTTTTAAAATTGCTTCAGGTAGCATTCCATCTCGTTTTCCAGAAACGAACAATTTCTTTGTTTCGTCTTTTTTCAAAAGAGGAAGTAGGGACTCTTTTTGAATAGCATCTGATCGGTTTGCTAAGAAAAAATGAGCAGAGACTTTATCATTCAAAAGCAAATCTTTTCCTTCTGGATTGATAAAATAAAGTTCGCCATATTCTGAAAACCATTTAGCAAGCGACTTATCATCTTGCAATTTTTCCCATTCAATCTCAGCCTCAGAAAGAGCATGTGATTTTTTTGCAGTATAATTTTTCGAAGCAGCTAAAAGCGACTTTTCCGAAAAAGGAGTAGCAATGCAAATAACTCCATCAAGTTTTATTTTTAATGAAAGATCAGCGGCAAAAAAACCACCATAAGAATGTCCAAGGACAAACTTAGGGCCATCAATCGCTAAAATCTCTTTCGCGTTCCTTATACTGGAACACATATTCTTCGTCATGGGATGGCAAAGCTGGCAAGGCAAGTTGGTGGAGGTCTAGATGCGGTCATGGCAATGACTGGACACAAAGATATTAAGCTCGCCGATCACTATTCAAAATGCAACGAAGATGACCAAAGAATGTTCTCAGAAAAAATTATGGATCACATTAGAAATGTTTTCAGGGAAAGTGATCAAGGCCATGCCACCTTTAGCAACGTTGTTTCACTAAAAGAATTTAAAAATTCGGTGAATAATTGATTTTAAGGATGGCATTGGATGGCATGAGAGCATTTTTTGTTGTATCATGTGAATCAATTTAACAAGTTAGGTGTCCCATCCCAGAACTACCCGAAGTCGAAACAATTAAATCTCAACTCTCCAACTTTCTCCCTCTCGAGATAAGCAGCATCACGTTCTCTGACAAAACCACCCGCCTCATAAAACAAAAAGATTTCACACCTTCATCAGGCGAAACTATCACCAACTTTTCCCGCAAAGGAAAATTTCTCATTATAAAATTTGCTAACCCAGATCACTTCATTATCTCTCACCTCGGCATGTCCGGTTCATGGAGAATAAGCGATTCCAAACTTGATCTTGTTGCCGGCAAACACGCACATATCGTAATCGTGACTGATAAAAAAGTTTTAAGTTATGTAGACCCACGCCGTTTCGGCCATATTTATTTTTTGAGTAAAAAAAACTTCGACCAAAAAATTAATTCCTATCCAATGGATATTAGCGAGCCTGGTTTCGATGCTAACCACATCAAAGCTATATTTGAGAATCAACCCAATAAAGTTTTAAAAACATTCCTCCTCGATCAAAAAAAATTCTCAGGAGTTGGAAATTATATCGCAAGCGAAATCTGTGCCAGAGCAAAACTTCTTCCCACCAGAATCGTAAACACTCTCTCCAAAAAAGACTGCTCAAATATCAAAGCAGCAATTGACCTCATTATTTTTGGCGCAGTTAAAACTCAAGGAACAACTTTTGGTGGTGGCTATCGAGATGCCTTCGGGGAAAAAGGTGAAGGTGTTCAACACCTGGTCGTCTTCCATCAAAAAATCTGTCAGATGTGTAAAAAAACGAATGTTGTTAAAACTGTTCTTGGCGGGAGAGGTACATATCATTGTCCCCTCTGCCAAAAATAAATAATTAAAATCTCAATTTTTCCCAATAACTTTTTGGATCATCTCCACTAGTCGCGTCTAGCCTGTCCATAAGATCGCTTTGGGCCTCGGGAGATAGTTTTGTTTCTTCGATCACACGTATCGCATCATCTGCTCGTCCCTGAAACCCTAATGCTTTTACGAGGTAAAAGTAACCCGTTGGCGAATTAGGAAATTGCTCGATAAAACTATCGGCATTTTCTATAACTGAATCGTAATCATTTTTTGCTATTAATCTTAAAAATGGAATCTCGACAACATCCTCATTGAGATAGACTGGCTCCAAAGCTCCGTTGTTAATATTATTTTGAAGACTTTCTAAATTCAAAGCAGAGACCACTTCTCTATTGATCAATTGTTGATTTTGATTTTGAAGCGCTTCATACTCAGGAGAGCTTCTATCTACGGCAGAACTCTGCGTAGAGATTTCGTCCCTTAGAATTGAAATATCATCGAGTGTATTTTCAAGTGCCATTAATTGATTATTAGTCGAGGCGATCAATGCAGCTTCTCTTCTCGCAGTATTGTCATTGGCAACTTCAAATCCGGCCATATTGTCTAAAACCTTATTAATTTCGTAGTCGTCAATGCTTTGATCGAATTTACTTTCTTTAACGAGCAATGAAATTAATTTCGCCTTATAGGCCGAATAACTAGCAGGCTCTCTGGAAATAATTTCGTCAGCTATCTCAATATTTTTATCAACTGTCGCCAGGTCAAGACTTTTAAGATTTTGCATATTTTTAGTTAAGCTTTTTGAAAGCTGCTCGGTGCTTTGTTCTATAATTGGAATTTCATTAACTAATTTTGCGACGGGAATTAAGGTTGGAGCAGGCGTAGGTGTGAGAGTTTTCTTATTTATTGTCTCTATTGATTGTTGAGTCAGCCGGCTCCATGGAAGAGGAGTTTTTTTAGTTTTATTGAGTGTGATAATTTTAATTCTTAGCGCACTGTTCTCTTTTTTTTGAGTGGAGTAATACTTTAAACCAAAACCTGATACGACTAAAATAAATAGAATAATTATGTAGAGAATATTTCGGTTATACACATGCTCTTTTGTCACTAGTCCTTCCTCGCAAAGAGGTTGTTTTAAGACATGTATAGAATATCAAATGTATTTTTGATTGGCTAAAATCCAGCGACGAGCTCCATGTTCATAGATAAAAGCTATATCACTAAAAGAAAACACCTATTGATG
The DNA here is from genome assembly GCA_014377485.1 of Bacteriovorax sp. Classification (GTDB taxonomy): domain Bacteria; phylum Bdellovibrionota; class Bacteriovoracia; order Bacteriovoracales; family Bacteriovoracaceae; genus Bacteriovorax. The sequence goes on from JACMPM010000022.1 coordinate 33,556, forward strand.
AATATAAAATATCGTCAGCTCGGTAATAACTCCAATAAGAAGTGTCTTGTGGTGCCTTCAAGACTTCTAGTCCCAAAGATACATGAACCTGATTTCTGAAGTTATAAGTGATTTCACTTTTTACAATATTATCAAATCGAGCGAAGTCGTATTTTAAGTCAAAGGCAAATTTAAATGAATCGTTAAAGATGAAAGTTACCCCCCCACCTAAGGCGCGTTTCCATTTTACCGTATCACTAAAGAAGTCATCGCTAGCGCGGACATTCTTACTTAGGAGATGAATATAGTTTAGAGAAAGCAGATATGATTTACGATCGAGATTGGCGCTCATATGAGCGTAAGCTTCTTTTTCATAACGAGGATTGATAGTGAAGAAATCAGAAGTAAAAGTTTTTCTCGATTCAGAACTATAAAGAGGAATATCTTTTCCTAGACGTGCATTGGGATCAACATAACTTAATCCTCCACGAGTGTGTAAATCACCAAACGCCTGGAAGACTTGAAGTCCGTAGTAGGCATGGTGATTAACGGTTGGATCGGCCTCAACTACAACTTTATTTAAAACAATATTGTCATAGTAGGCGCTCGCATTGGCTCGAAGTTTATTTTCAGGTTTATAAATGGCAAAAGCAGAAATACCGCCCTTTTCATTCCACTTATAACGAATATTTCCTCCGAGAGATTTTTGGAGAACAATATTTGAAACTTTATAATCAGAAATTTTATAATAAATCGGAACTTCAGTTCCATTGATCACGGTTTTTTTTGGTGGCAACCTTACCCAGTCACTTTTACTTTTAACTTCACCATTTTTTATATCAATTGATGGATTGATCTGTGGAATGAAGAGATAAGAAAGTAAGACATCAAATTCAAACGGTCCAATTTCTTTAGAAAAAATAGCTCCAGTTACCCCTTCTTCTTCAGTGCTCAATAAAGTGAAGCCCTGGAGGGCATTCAGATATCCTAAGCTCCAGTACTTTTCATTTTGATTCCAATCAAGAATTTTTCGTCCGACGTCTACTTGATAAGAGTATCCCTTGTAGTGAAGGTAGCCTTCTTGAAGAGAGTAATTAAGGGCATTATTGTCTTGAAAATAGAGACGGAGATCGCCTGTTGCAAAGAAGTCAATCTCACGTTTTGGATCAATGGGTGCGGTCTCGTAACTAAAATTTAATAGATCCCCAGAGTTACTGCGGTAGAGAGGCTTGTTCAAACGATAGTACTTCTCATACGTAACAAAACCCTCATGAGCTCTTAACGGGTTCATGACAATTGCTAAAAACAAGAAGATGTGTAAAAAATACCTGTTAAAAAACACGGTTTCTCCGGATAGGTTTTCATAGGGAAAAATGAACTTATAGCACAAGGTAATTGATAGTAGTTAAATATGAAAGATGCACCCTGTAAAATAGAAAGGTCTTCGAAAATTGGGCTTTGACATTATTTGGTCTACCCTTATAACCTTATATATATGAAAAAGTTTCAACACTTACTAAATAGTTTAGTCTTAATTATAGCTGTGTCCCTCGCTGGCTGTGGTTATGTTTCAGACAAACCACCTGCCAATCTTGATGTGTTTAGGGCAGATGCTCTTCAGAGCTGCAAGATTGATATCAACAAATTAGGCGAAATTTTTAAAGCAGATCAAAAAGAGCAGATCAGATGCTTGCAAGAAAACTTTATTCAATTCACTAAATATGTTCGTTCTAGAGATTCAGGTTCTGTTTCGGAAGGAGAATTAAATGCTTTCATTAGAAAATTCTTTCAAGGACAAAGTGATTCAATCGTAAAGGGACTAAGTTTAATATTCCAACTTAATATGCTTCTTCTAAAAGATGAAGCCGACCGTATTTCGAGAACCAATATTTCACCTCTCTTTGATCTTCTCGTTAAAGTCAATCAAGAGGCCATCATCATCACTCAAGTCCTGCAACAAATGAATGATGAAAAAAACCAAGGTCATTTCTGGGAATTAAGAGCTCAATTTACAGCATCTGTAACACGTTTTTCAGAATTCACGGTAAGGATCATTGAAAAGTCTCCAGGCCTTCAACAAAAATTAAATATCAAAAAGTTCTTAATCGAAGCCAGTCAGAAACTGGGAAATAAAGAAATTAATCCAGATACTATCGATTCTTTAATCTTTTTAAAGAGAGTATTAGCGGCCGGTGATAAAGAAGAGATCACTACTGCTGAACTCAGTGATATAATCGCAAAACTTCCAAAAATTTTAACGCTAAGTTTTGACTTATACTTTGTTAAAAACACCAATTTTGCCAGTGATGCCGATCATGCTCGTTTTTACCTGACGAATGTCCGTGATATCTACAGTATTATTCAGTTTAATCAAGATGATTTTGACCTTTTCTCTGTTGATCAGATCCTGCGCCTGGCTCAGGACTTCATGAAAGACTCTGATATTAAAAAATTCAAACCAAGTATCATCGCTGTTAAAAGCCGAATGATTGGTGGAAATAAAGATTCATTTTCTTTGCGTGATTTAAAAAATATCCTGGATATGGGACATGATCTTATTGAAAAAACTTATTTCAATACTGTGACTTATAATATTTATCACGGTGCTTTGGAAAAGAATGTGCAAATCTTTTCGCTTCAGCGATTGGACTTACCAAACCAATACGATCTATTCAGTGCAAGACGAATTGATGAACTCCATAATGACTTTCAAGATGTCGCTGTTAATATTCGATATTACAGATCGAAGAATGAAGGTGTTCCTTATTATGGAAACGAATACGTAAGAAATAAATCTGGCTTCCTGGAAGCTTCAATCATAAAATGGGCTAGCACAAAATTACTGAAAGGATACGGACATAAAAATGCTCAAGGCCTGCAACAAGTCTCTATAGACGAATTTCAAGCATTTTTGACTGATATGAGACCAATTCTTGAAGAATTTAAACTATGGTCACCAAATCCAAAAACATTTGCGACAAATGCTGTATTACTGGCCGATCTTTTCCAAAATAAATCAAATGGCGATTTAGAAGTTAACGTCACTGAAGCTGCAGAATATATCCAGATGATTCTCACGGCAGTAGAGATGACTGATAAATTTAAAGAAGACCTGACAGCTGTTTGTGATGGTGGACTTAATAAAGAAGATCCTATTTTTGAAACAGCTTGTTTCAACGAACATTTTTTTGAAACAATGTTGAGTAGGTATAAAAAATTCTTCCCTCGTTTAGTTGATTATGTTGATCCCAAAAATACTCAAAAAACAGAAGTCGATGGATTTCTTTTGGGTGTTGAAGGATTTGCCCGCGACATTTCTGATCCAAAAGTTCCTGTGAATAAACGCGATAATGTTTTGATCATTGGTGCACTGTTAAATATTGAATCAACCTTTATTCGTTTTGATACCAATAAAGATAATATTATTGACTATAAAGAATTGGTTGAAGCCTTTCAGGTTTATAAAGCGGCCATTATTTCGATGGCAAAATTAAAACCAGGCGAAGAAGGTTACGCACAATCGATTTTCTTGTACATGATTTCTAAAATGGAAATTCCACCAGCAGGATCTTGGCTAGATAACGTAAAGTTTGGAGCTTTTCATGCTTGTCTGCAATGGAATGTATGCCGATTATCTGTTATGGATAAGATCGAAGCCAAGAGATTAAATGTCGGTAAGCTACTTTATTATATGGTGAACCAGAACTCTATAGCTCCAAATAAAGATAAAAAGCCGCGATAACCAGCGAGTGAGTAATTTCACCTCTTCTAATTAAAAAATTTATTGCATTTTTATCTTCAAGAAAAACATCGATCTCTTCAAAGGGATCGAGGTTTTGATCGTGAGTCTTTTCTGCATCTATCGCCAAAAAAGTTTCACAATGATTTGTCATGAAGGCCGGATTGACTTCGATCTTGCCAAGACTTGTCCAATTTTTAGACGTATAGCCTGTCTCTTCTTGCAGCTCTCTTTGGGCTGCTATTAGCATGTCTTCTTGATGATTGACTGCTCCGCCTGGAATTTCAGTGGTGATGCTGTCGGAGCCGTGGCGGTATTGTTTTATCAAAACAATTTTGTCATCTGGAGTGATGGCGATAATATTGACCCAATTCATGCATGAAACAATATCAAAATCTCCAACTTTTTTTGTCGTTGGTGATTGTCGTGTCGCTTTGAAGTAACGAAATACATGGGCCCTTAAGACTTCAATTTTTTCTAATGTCGGCCACGTTTCCATATAGGCAATCTCTATGATTTTCAGGTTAAAATTCTATTTGAATCGATTCTTTGTTACTTCTTCTCATCTCTTCATTGAACTGGTCTTTAACGGCAGTGTATTTTTTAAATTTATCAGGGCCGATAAGTTTTAATAAATCTTTTAAATAGCGCTGATTGATTTGTTTTTCTCTAATACTTTGATCATCAGTTATATTATATGAGAATTTATCTCCGTATTTTTGGCGGAGATAATCGTGATATTCTTTATAAGCCTGCATTTTTTCACGATCGTTGCGATTTCTCATTTCTAAATACTGAGCGTATTTATCTGCACCGATAATTTCCTTTGCCTTATAGAGCCATGCTGAATCGAGTTTATCAAAGGCTTCAAACTGCTCGTCCTTCGTCTCTCGTATTCTATAATTCTTTTTTTCTTCTGGAGCTTTTGGAGTTGGCGATGAAGCTGGTGTATTTATTTTTAAACTGGGTGGAAGTTTTGAATCAAAGGTAATGACTTTTGAATCACTATCGGTCTCCACAACTTTTTCGGTCGGAACATGGAGTGCACGATAAATAAACCATCCGACACTCATAAAAATAACGACAATTATTGGTAGAACTTTTTTCTTCATAGAGAGTTCTCGTTAGTCGCGTTTCATATTTTCAATTTGCAGTTCAATATCCACTTCTTTATGAGCGCGTAGTGTGGCGAAAGCAACTTGTAGATCATCAATTTTTTTACCCGTAAGGCGAATCTTATCGTCCAAAATTGACGATGAGACTTTAAGTCCTGACTCTTTAATAATTTTATTAATAGTGCGGGCCTTTTCTTTATCTATGCCGTTTTTGATATTGATGATCTGCTTCATCATTTGGTTTCCCGAAGGCTCTACTTTTTGAGGGTCGATGCAACGCTGTCCAATATTTCGTTTGACTAATTGTCCGCGCAGAATCTCTAAAGCAGCTTTCATCTTATAATCGTTATCTGCTCTTAGCTCAATGGCAGTTTCTTTTAATTCAAAGCTGGTATCAGAGCCTTTAAAGTCATAACGGGAATTAACTTCTTTTTGGGCCATTTGAAGAGCATTTTTCATTTCCATCATGTCGGTTTTTGAGACTAGATCAAAAGATGGCATAAGCTATTCCTTTTTACTTAATTTTTATCGAACTTGATGGTACAAAGTCTTAAGTAAAAATACAATGAATGATAAATTTGACGAACCAAACATATACGTAAAGGCTCAATTTCCTGGTGAAATCATCATGATTAATCATGACAGCGAGATCGCACCGGCCCTAGAGCTATTGCGCTTAGACCCACTAATTGGCTTTGACACTGAGACTAAACCATCATTTAAGAAGGGTGAAGTTTATATTGTCTCATTGCTACAACTCGCAACTCCAGACCATGCCCTTTTGTTTCGACTACACAGTTTAACTGACTTTTCTTTACTCAAAGAATTCTTTGAAGATGAGAATGTTAAAAAAATTGGTGTCGCCATTAGAGACGATATCCGTGCCTTGCAAAAAACTTTTCCTTTTGAAGCAAAAGGTTTTGTAGAACTCGCAGATATGGCGAAGACTTATAAATTAAATAATTTTGGACTCAAAGGAATGACGGAAGAGGTTTTAAATCTAACTCTTTCTAAAAGGGCGAAGCTCTCAAATTGGGAATCCAAAGACCTAAAGAACGACCAAAAACTCTACGCTGCGACCGATGCTTGGATCGGCCGCGAAATCTATATTGCCTTAAACGAATATAAAAAATAATTCTATAGCGTCTTTAAAAAGTTAATCAAATTGAGTTTATCATCCGGAGTTAACAGCTCTTCTCCTTGATCCCCAATGAAAGCTTTTGAATGCCCTAAATTACTTAGACCACCCTTACCTGCAACGAAAGTCGCCTCAATATCTTGCAACCATGCTTTAGGAATTTTATCCCCGACCGGATAACCCACGCACTCTTTATCGTAATCAGTTTCACGATTGACTGCAGGTCCTTGAACAAAAGTTTTAGGGCGATTCTCTGGCCTTGTTAATAGGGCACAGAGGTTCGGTATAGAGTTGTTGTGCAAATAAGGATAGCGAGACCAAATTCCTACCAGCGGCGGTGGTACATACCCTGCTTGAGGTACCACAGTAGTCTTCATCCACTTTGAAATAGAAAGTCCGTTTAATGAATCAGAAAAAGCTTTTATCGCTTCAAAACGTTGTGAATCAGTGTCTACATCTTTGGTGGGAGTTCTTTCAAAATAGACAATTTTGGTTGTGCCCAATACATCTACATCGTTTAAGTCGCTGGCATTTTGCCCGCTCCATGCTTTTTGGTATTCTCCATGACATTTTTGACAACGATTACTAAAAACCAACTGACCTTTTTTTGCGCGCTCTAAATTAATAGTTGAGGCCGGGAAAAAATCTGTCCAGCGAGGAGCTTCTGTTGCAAAAGCTGCAACTGTTAATTCATCGATAGTTTTTTGATTAGTCTTCATCCAATTTTCTAATTCATGAAGGTCCGCCCCTCTTCCAATTTCATTCCAAAGAATATTAGTAAGAATTGGATTCCCTGCCACAATAGAAGCGTCGGCAAGCCAGTGAGTTTTGTATTTTAAATTCCACCATGGAAGTGGTTTTGAATCAGAAACAAAAGAATCCAAATCATTTTGGCGGGGAAAACTCTCAAATATTTTTGATTTGGTAGCATAGTCATCGTCATTTCTGCGGGCCAGAGAAAGTGCGACTTGAGGAAGTGAAGTATCAAGCCCCAACACTTCTGGAACTGATGCTCCTACTGACACTAAATTTTTCTTAGTCCGATCAAACATCAAAACTTCGCCAGCAGTTGCGTTGGTTCCGGCCTTGAAAATAGAATTTGGAATATATGGAACAACTCCGCGGGCCATATGAAAAAATTTATTGGCGTGAGGACGTTTGTTAGTTAATCCCATGACAGTCGTTCCAAAAAGACTGGCCGAGTGGCAAGCAAAACAACTAAAGGTTAATCCTAATCCATTGGCAGTCTTCACTAATCCAGCTCCAACATAGAACTGATCTTTTTTTCCGTTCGGATAAGGCATTTTATAAATACCGGTAGCGTCTGGAGAATTGATTTGACTTAACCCTATCCATTCATAAAGCTCGGTCTCATTTTTAAATCCAGTGTAGTTTTTCCCCATCTGAAGAATAAGTTTCTTCAATGGGTTGTTTGAATCTGTATTAAAAAAATTAAGCAGAGGTTGGTATGGAATCAAAAGGCCGGTAACAGTCACCGGATAATTCATGGCGTGTTTATAACCCTCAGTCTTCATCTTCTCTAGCGTCTCTGCATCCAGATTATAGATGTTGGCGCGGTTGGTACCTGCAGGTATGACCGCATTCTCAGACCAGTCGGCATTGTAGGGTGAGGATTGAGCTTGAGCATTTATTGAGAGAAAACTAAAAAGGATGGCTGCTAAAAACATGAAACCTCCAAAAAGAAATCAGTTGATTAAATCTTTTTTAAGGGGATTCTTCAACCCTAAGTTGAAAGTTGTAAGACAATGGTGGAAAGAATACACTCTAGCATGCGCATTGCGGTGTTTTATTTATGAACTTAAAATTATCTTTTAATTAAAAAGTTTTATAGACTAAAGCTTAAATGAAATTACCAATACTCTCCATTGTATTCTACTTACTTTTTCTAGAAAGTGCTTATGCAAACTTCCACACTGTTGGCTGGGTGAACACCTTTGTTCCAGGTGGAGGAAGATTAGTAATGGGACAATACCTTGAAGCAGGTAAAGAAGCTGCGATTGAAATCGGAACCTTTGGCATTGGTTATAATATGTCTCCCTATAACTCACTCACCCTGGATGGCACGCCAATCGATTATCCATCGGTTGGTACATACACCTTCACTTCTAAGCGAAGACAATCTTACTGCTCTAAATATGATCCTGTGAAAAAAAGATGTCTGGCGTATCGAAACCGGACAATAACAACTACCAACTCCACAACTGATTACAGTGAAAAAGACGCTAGTAAATCCATGAACGCCGCTTTTCTTCAAGAGTTCGGATTAAAATATCACATCATGAATGCCTTCTTCTCATACCGAGATCAATACAATATTGAAGGTGGAGATCCTGGACAAGGGATTGATCAAAGAAGCGCAAAAGAAATGTTCAAAGATCCTTTTCGCTGGGAAGTCCTCTCGAGTGCCTGGGTCTATGTTCCCATTGCACTCACTAGTGCTTTCGTCTTTTTTGATTATCGCTCTCAACTCAACCAGGTTCAACAGGAAATTACTCCATTAAACTCCAGGTCTAGGGCCTACTTGGCATTTAACCAGATGGTTATGTATCCAGTCGGTAGTGCTGCTCCAGAAGAGGCATTTTATCGCGGTTTCGTCCAAAATGAATTTTACTATTTGGTTCGCTCTCCTTATTTTTCTGTCCCCATGAGCTCTCTAGTTTTTGCTCTCTCTCACAGTCAAGATGGATGGCCAAGTGCTTTTATTTCTGGATTGTATCAAGGGATGATCGCCTATAAAAATGATGGTGACCTCTCATATGGAAATGCAATTCATTTTTGGGGAGTAGTTGTTCTAGGAGTGGAAGCTTATCTACTTACACTCAATTCTCAAGTTAAAGCACCTCCAGCTTCACTACATTTTAATTTCACTTATTAATCAATCAGCTTGTATTTTTGTTAAAGTTTTGAATTTTCATTGCTTCAAGCGAAACCTTTTGAGATCATATAAAAATGATAAGACAGTACTTATTTTTTGGTTTTTTTTTATTTTTGGCCACAGATTCTTTTGCGGCCCTTCGATATCGGACTGGAACGGAAATATTGTCACAAGATTCAGAGGCCATAGATCTTCAGTTTCAATCTTTTAGCAAAAAATCATCTTTTGATGAAACAGGAGCTGAATTAGTTTCAACGAATGCCAACAGTTTTACAGTTAACGATTGGATGTTAAAATATACAAAGGGATTTTATTCTGATGTAGAAGCTTCCTTTTTTGGGAACTTCAGAAGTGTAAGCCCTGAACCTCAATCCTCAATTTCCAGTCATTCGGGATTAGAATCTATAGGGCTTGAAGGGAAATATTTATTTTTAATTAACAAAAACTTTAAAAATGCTCTTGGATTACGTCTCCGAAAAGCGACCTTCTCAAATTCTCAATACACTCCTTCAACGGCTCCTCCTACCGATAAAGTAGTTTTAGGAGATGATGGTCTCGAATATGGACTAGATTATTTAGTCACATATTATGATTATCATTTAAAGTATGATTTTAAATTGGGGTATAATAAACCCTCCTCGTATTTAAGTTCAGAAATGCTCTACAACGCTGCTGTCATCTATTATCTTACAAAGATTTCTTTTATTACTGGAATTGAAGGAATCTATTCTTTAAAAAATGATACCTACACCGAGTCGCCCTCATTGAAACCAATTATTAGCGGAGGCAATAGCCGTCTTTTTAATTCAATCAATAGACAGAAAACTTCTTTGTTTGCTGGAGCCCAATATTCATTCGGAAATTTTATTGTGGCCCTAAGAGGTGAAACTATTTTTAAGGCCAGATCTTCAGATACTGGAAATACAATTTCTTTTAATATTCGCTGGGAAAATAACCAAATTTCTACAAACACGGAAACAAGAAGACAAAACTACTTTGCAGAAGGATTTGTTAAAAAAATTTCAACAAAAGGATCTTTGTTAAAAATAAATATAGGCTCTGAAAAACAATTATCCAAAGGAGATCATGTCGACATATTTAATGCAAATGATTATGCTAAAAGTTACCCGATTGCCACGGGAACTATATTTGAAGTTGATTCCGAAGAAGCGACCGTAAGGATAAACCAAAAATTTGATAATTCACCTGTTCAGATTTCAAGCCTCGTTAAAGTCTACTAAGGCCATTATTTTTCTAAATTCAGGCAAAAATGTCCCCTCTGCACTCTCAATACAACTGAATTTCTAAGCAAATTTATAATTTTTCCGATACTTGTGAGTTGAAGGAAAATCTTGAGACCATTTTGTGTGGCACTAATTGAAAATGGAATTTGCCTTGTATAGATAAGCGTTTAATTAGACAAACCCTTTTAGAATAAGAGAATTAAAGAGCATTATAAAATGGCGAGCACAATAGAATAAATCATTTATGAGACAAAAAATTAATGAAAGTCACCTTTTATAATTTACTAGAATTCATAAAAAAATTTGAGTTTTTTTTAAAAGACAAAATTTTATTTGGTCTATTCGTTGTCTTGTTTATGGCTGGATGTAACCCCGAAAAAATAAGCCCTCCCTTAATTGGCGGCATCGTTCCAACTTCCGGCAGTATCTTTGGTGGTAATCTCGTGACAATTTCCGGGAGTGGTTTCGCATCTGGAGCGCTTGTAACAATTGGGACTACAAGCTGCAATGTTGTTAACATTAATTCATCCCAAATTACTTGTACGTCAACCGCCAACGCCCCAGGAAGTTACGACATAAGTGTAATTAATCGAAACAGACAAAGTGCCAAATTAGCCATAGCTTATACCTATAGGATTCCACCTATCGTAACTAGTGTTTCGCCATCTTCTGGTTTTGCAACCGGCAGCACTGCAGTGACAATTTCGGGCTCAGGATTTAATGCGGGAGCAACGGCGAGCTTTGGAGGCACATCTTGTAGTTCCCTAACTGTTTTGAATCCCACAACCATTACTTGTACAACTGCTGCTCACGCCGCTGGTTTTATTAACATTGTCATCACCAATACAGACGCTCAAGTTGGAACAGGGATTTCTGCCTATAAATATGTCTCAGCACCTACAGTGACAAGTGTAGCGGCCAATGCTGGAGCACTTGCTGGTGGATCGGTCGTGACTATTTCTGGATCAGGTTTTCTCGCTGGAGCAATGGCGAGCTTTGGAGGCTCACTTTGTACTGCCTTAACTGTTGTAAACCCAACAACCATTACTTGTACAACGGCTGCTCACGCCGCTGGTTTGATAAACGTTGTCGTCACTAACACCGACACACAATTCGGAACTGGTCTCTCAACTTTTACTTATCAAGCCGCTCCAACGGTGACTAGCGTAGCGCCAACTTCTGGTTTCGCTATTGGTAGCACTGCCGTAACAATTACCGGCTCAGGATTTATTGCTGGAGCAACGGCCAGCTTTGGGGGCTCACTTTGTACTGTCTTAACTGTTGTAAACCCAACAACTATTACTTGTACAACAGCTGCTCACGCCGCTG
>JACMPM010000003.1 GCA_014377485.1 Bacteriovorax sp.
CCAATTAAATTCTCTATACCCATTAGAAAGCATCTCCAAAAGTGGCTTCTGTATCGTAATTACTTTTTAAAAATTAATGGTAAATCTTATTTTTAAAAAGAATATTTCAAGTACTTGTAACTCGATATAAGAGATTTTGTTTAGTAGAGGGAATTGTTTTGGTTTTAATGTCGTTATTTTCGTTCTCCAAAAATGACTTTATCCAACGAAAATTTTCCAGGGCCCATTGCAATGAAGAGAATCATTATTACCAAATAACCCAAGGCCGGCTCATAAGACATTCCACCGGATAAATTCACGAATGTATCATGTCTCATCATCACATGCATATAGACGGCGCTTAACATCGTACAGCCTATTCCAAACGACGCTAATGGAGTTATTATTCCGAGAATTAAAGCTATCCCGCCACAATATTCGGACATGGCTGCTAAAAACTGTAAAAAAGCTGGTATTGGAACTTGAGGTGGCATCCAACTAAATGGAGTGTGTATTTTTCCAGATCCATGTATAAAAAAAGCACATCCGACTACAAGGCGAAGTAGAAGTAGGGACAATGACTGAATTTTTGAATGATGATAAGTTTGAAAAAAAGACATTAAAGTTTTCATAATTTTAATTCCTCGTGATTGCGAAACAAAAATCTATTCTTTTTAATTCTATGCCTTAAGTTTTTATCGTCAACAAAATGGTTCTATTTTTGACATGTGATAAGTCATTAGCGATCATTCAATAATGAGATATTTACTTTGCCTATTTATATTACTTGAAGGTTGTGCCAGAGCTCCTTTAAAGCGTGTTGAAGATGCGATGCGCCCTGTGAAATCTGCTCCGACATTGATTGACAGTTTATCAAAAGAGGGTTTTTTCTCGGCCCTAAAAAAGCATATTGAAGTGATGAAAATTTCCAGGCAAGTAATGGATCCAATGGTCTTTGGAGAGCGAAAAATTGAGAAATCAAAATACATTGCTGCACTCGAATTAATCCTTGAACACCAAAACGATTGGACAGAATGGATTAGTAAAAATTTTGATTTTTATGAAGTCTATGGAAAAACTGGATGGGGAGAAATAATGTCTACGGGATATTATGAACCGCAAGTCCATGGATCACACCAAAAAAGTAAAGAGTTTTCGCAAGCGATCTACTCTACGCCGAAAGATTTATTAACTATTAACTTGAAATACTTTGCCAATAAATTTCCTAAAGGTGAGGATCCTGAAATTTTGAAAGGGCGTATCGAAAAAAACAATGTTCTCCCTTATTTTACTCGTAAAGAAATCGACACAGATCACAAACTACAAGACCTAAGTCTTGAGCTCGCGTGGCTAGATCCCCTCGATGCTTTTTTTATCCAGATTCAAGGATCGGGAGTTATTGAGTTTGAAAATGGCGAAAAGATTCGAGTAGGTTATGACAATCAAAATGGTCATACATATGCGGCCCTTGGAAAGTCCTTAAGGGGAGTCATTCCCAAAGAAAAAATGAGCATGCAGAAAATTAAAGCTTACCTCCAAACATTATCCCGAGATGATCAACAAAAAATTCTAAATATTAATCCTAGTTATGTTTTCTTTAAAAAGTTAGAGAGTGATGCAATAACTTATGCGGGGATGGAAGTTAGCGATGGGCGAACTATTGCGACTGATTTAAAATATTTTCCAAAAGGGGCCCTGGCCTTTTTGGATATTGAAGAACCTCAGTTTGAAACACCTACAGACATTGAAGCCAAGTCATGGGTTAGCATGCCTCGTCTGGTTTTAGATGAAGATATTGGTGGCGCCATTCGAGGTGGTGGAAGAGTCGATTTATATTTTGGAAAAGGAGATCCTGCCGCTCAAAAAGCAGGAGTTATGAAGCAAAAAGGGCGACTTTATTACCTGGTTCCTCGAAATTAAGTGGCAAATCATATCTTATTTTTTAGAATGCTAAGATATCAATAATATACACCCGGATAAAATATTTTGAATCTTGAATTATTAAACCCAGCCAACTACGCCGCTCAACTAGAAGAAAAACGAAAAAAGTTAAAAGAATTATTCACAACTTTTGCGACTCCCGAACTAGAAGTGTTTGCTTCAGAGCCGTCTCATTATCGGATGCGAGCTGAGTTTCGTGTTTGGCACGAAGGAGTTGATCTCTACTTTTACATGTTCGATAAAGAGAAAGATCAAAATATTCGGACTGAACAATTTCTACCGGCCAGTGTATTGATAAACGAAATGATGTTGGCACTTATGTATGAGTTGAGACCTAATCAAGTTTTACGTCAGAAACTTTTTCAAGTGGATTTTTTGTCTACTTTGAATGGCGAAATTTTGGTGTCACTGCTCTATCACCGACAACTAGGCGCAGACTGGATTGATGAAGCTTATAAACTCAAAGAGAAATTGTCTTCAAAATTTAATGTCAATTTAATCGGGCGCGCTCGCAAGCAACAGATTGTTATAGATCAAGACTTTGTCTTAGAGCAATTGCCAATTAATGGAAAAATTCTGACTTACAAACAAATTGAAAATAGTTTTACCCAGCCAAACGGCAAAGTTGCCATTAAAATGTTGGAGTGGGCAATTGATGTTACTAAAAATAGCAATGGCGATTTACTGGAACTTTATTGTGGCAATGGAAATTTTTCAATAGCCCTTGCACCCAATTTTCGTAGTGTTTTGGCAACGGAGCTTGCCAAGCCTTCGGTGGAAGCTGCCCAATTTAATATCGCTGCCAATAATATAAAAAACCTGCAAATTATTCGGATGTCTGCTGAAGATTTTAGTGATGCAATGGCCGGAAAGCGAGAATACACAAGATTAAAAGGAATTGATTTAAAAAGTTATGAATGCAACACCATTTTTGTTGATCCTCCGAGGGCCGGGATTGATCCAAATACTCTTGCTTTAGTTAAGAGCTATGAGCGCATTTTATATATTTCATGTAACCCAATTACATTAATCGCTAATTTAGCAACTTTATGTATTACACATCAAATAAAACGTTTCGCATTGTTTGATCAATTTCCATACACCGATCATATGGAATGTGGAGTGTTGCTTGAGAGAATCATTTAAAAAAAGAATTTAATAATTCAATATTTTTTTATCAGGTCCTTCATTTTTAAATTCGAGAACTTCCAAGTTCCAAGGTTCACCAGGCAAGGTTCGTGAAGAAAAACAGTACTGACCTTCCTTTTTTATGAGCGCTTCTTTTTAGAGATCAATAGTTTGTTGGTCTGGAAATCTACTGGCCTATTGCCTTGGTGAAGATCCAAAAAATTGAATAGTTGTTGCACCTATCGCAATAGCTTTTTCTATACCGTTTTGTAAACCACCAGCTACATGATTGGGAAAAATAATAAAAAATATCTATCCGATTCATATTAATAAAGATTCTTCTAACAAACTCAACTACATAAAATAATGTTTCACTGTCTTATTTCTATACAGATACGTAAAAAATGCAATTTCCAACCTATAAATTTTGAGATTTGTAATAATAGTCTAATCATTATTAACAACTGATGGCTTAGGCTATCATCTAAACAGATTAAGAGTATTATGAAAAAAATCAGTTTTGCACTACTGACGGTAGCTTGTATTTCTCAATCATGTGGCCCTAAAAACGTGACGAGTATTTCTATTTCTAAACATAAAATGGTTTTAAGTGCCTTTTCTGATTTAAATAATCCAAGCACGCTAGATATGGATACATTAGCTGACCTCCCGAGAATCGTTGACTTAAAAAATGAAATGTCGTCAGTTAAGAATCAAGGGGACCGCGGTACTTGTTCCTTTTTTACAACCATGGCCTTAGTTGAAGCTTCAATTAAAAAAGATCAGCATATTGAAACAAATCTCTCAGAAGAATACTTAAATTATCAAACGAAAAATGCAGGTTACTTTGCTGATGATGAGGGATCGAATGTGCACTTTAATTTATTAGCTCTTAAAGCATTTGGAGTGATGGAAGAAAGTGACTGGTCTTATCAACCTTCATGGTTCTCAAACGGTTTACCTTGTTCACAATTTAAAAGTACGGATGCTAAAGCACCAAAAAATTGTTTTTCTCATAATCGCCCATCAGACGAAGTCATGAAAAAAGTTATTTCTGCAGATAATTTTGAAACAATAAATGTTCCAAGCAATACCAATGAAGTTATTAAATTTTTAGCAACAGAAAAACGCCCATTAACTTTTGGTCTAATGGTCAATGATAATGGATGGCCTGATTCTGGAGAAGTTTTTTACAACGATGCACTTCGAGAAGAATGTTTGAAGAAACCTGATGCTTGCGGAGGCCATGCTGTAACTATAACAGGATACGATCTTGATAAAAAAGTGTTTTTCTTTAAGAATAGTTGGGGAGAGGAATGGGGAAATAAAGGTTACGGGACAGTGACTTTTGAAACTCTAGATCGCTTCAGTTCTGGACAATATATCTCAGTTAAATTAAATGGCCGACTGATATTACCAGCAGATATTGTCGTCGATCATTTGAACTTAAAAAGTTTTGATGTTAAGTCTAAACTAGAAAGTGATCAATCGCTTACGATTAATGCGACTGGGGAAGTCCAAGGTGCAGCTGGGCATTTTCTTTATGTAAGCAGCTTTTTAGTAAAACAAGCGGCTACTTCTGAAGCTCCAAATGATAAAAACGTTGAAGTCATTCCTCTTTCTGCGGATAATGCATTGAAGTTTAATAATACAGTGATTAGATCAATGCTTTATTTCTCACCAGATTCACATAACGATAATATTCTTTGGAGCGCTGAAGCACCAATCAATTTAGATATCTCTGCTGATCTAATGAGTGTACCAGAGGTGACTAAAATACTGAGTTCGGCGACAGAGAAATCTTTTTTAAGAACAACAATTTATTCTTTTTCTGATACTGGATTTAAAGTTTTAAAGAGAATTTATCATCCACTTGATCAAATTTAGGTTTATCTTGTCAGGTTCAGCCAATAACGACTTAGTCTTCCAAGGAAGGGAGTTAATTTAGTTCTGTTATAGGCATCGGCTGCTTTTTTAATACCTTCGGCCTGAGTAGGATAAGAATGAATCACTTTTTCTATATCCCGGAGTCCGAGTCCAGCTACCATTGCCAATGAAACTTCATTGATCATTTCTCCTGCATGCCTTGCTACAATAGTGGCGCCAAGAATTTTATCTGTACCTTCGCGAACGTGTATTTTTACAAAACCTTGTTCTTCACCATCGGCAAGTGCTCGGTCTACTTGATGCATTGGCACAGTATAAGATTTTATAGGAATTCCTACTGCCCTGGCATCGCGAACATAAATTCCTATATGTGCAATTTCTGGATCTGTATAAGTACACCATGGAATGATTAAATCAGAAAATTTTTTTCGACCTAAAAATAGAGCATTCTGAACAACGATTCTCGCCGATGCATCGGCTACATGAGTGTATCGATATTCTGAACAAACATCTCCGGCCGCATAGATGTTTGGATTACTTGTCTGAAGAAAATCGTTCACAATTATTCCCTTTTCTTCATATTTTACGTCGGCGGCTTCAAGATTTAAGCCTTGAGTGTTTGGAACTCGCCCAATACCGGTTATGATTGCATCGACATGAATATTATTAATTTCATTTTGATTATTAATCTGGATAATTTTTTCTTCACCGAAAGTTTTTAATCCAGTCACAACGCTATTAAGTCGAATTTGTATTTCATCTTTAGCGAATGAATCTGAAAGTAATTGAGCGGCATCTCGTTCTTCACGGGGAAGAAAGAGTGGCGTTTTTTGGACAATCGTAACTTTGGAACCAAATCTTTGGAAAGCTTGCGCAAGCTCACAACCAAGAGGTCCTCCTCCAATGACCATTAAACGCGCTGGAAGTTTGGTGAGATTGAAAACTGTTTCATTGGTTAAATAATGTTTTTCATCCATTCCTGGAATAGTTGGACGTCTTGGATGACTTCCTGTCGCAATAACTGCTTTTTTAAAACGAAGAACGCTGGTGCCGATTGTCACCGTTTCTTTATCTAGAAATGTAGCATTACCAAAAAAAATATCAATACCGAGCTCAGAAAATCTTTCGACAGAATCATGAGTTGCGATTTGAGATCGAATGTTTCTGACTCTTTCCATGACATATTCGAAATCAACTTCAAAGTTTTCGAGTTTCATATTACCCCGAACTCCATAGTTGGCAGCTGTGCGTATATCTGAACAAACTCGAGCCGCCCTTGCTAATGTCTTTGAAGGAATGCATCCCACATTGAGACAATCACCTCCCATTAATTTTTTTTCAACAAGTGCTACTTTAGCACCTAAACTGGCCGCGGCCGCAGCAGTTACAAGACCAGCAGTTCCTGCACCAATGACAACAATGTTATAACATTTTGCCGGTACAGGATTTATCCAGTTATCTGGATGAACAAGTTTAAGTAGTTTGCGATTATAATAATCGTTGGGCATCATCAAAATTTTTGAATTCGAATTCATAACCAACCTCCACTAAATCCTGCGCGACGAAGTCCATTGGAAACAACAGGACATTTTTTCATTATGTCCCAGATAAAATTATTTTGAGCATTTTCTAACATTATGATACTTATGCCTAAATCAAGAGCGTAAAATCTTTGCGGGAACCAGGAGGGAATAATTGACTCATTAAAGCTGCAATTGAATCCGTACTTGCCATAAATTTGAGGATATGTTGATCGAAGATGCTCGATGGTAGAAAGACAAATTTTTTCGTCAAAACAAATGGATGCGAGAGAAGCCCATGGAGCGATTGTCCCATCATCTGGACCATAGGGAACTCCTCGAGCTGCATATGCGTAAAAAGTGATTGGTTTTCCACTGATAATTTGTTTCTGATAATCAGGCCCTAGGTCTGCAGTAATTCCCCAACAATTTTTTCCATAGCCTTTAAAATTATTTGGGTTTCGATCACAATAAATTTGTTGTATTTTTAAAGCGCGACGTGAATTTTCAAAGTAATCAATTTTTTTTTCGCGCATAAATTTATCACGAATACCTCTAAAATCAATCCATGCATGAGAGTACAGATGAATAAATAGTGGTCCGGCGTAAAGAAAATCTACATCATAGATATTTTCCCATTGATAGGTTGATGTCCATACTGCAAAACTTTTTTCAGCAAGCGGGAAAGTTGGAGAGCCAAGCCCCAATGTATAAAGTAATAATGCTTCACTATATCCTTCCCAGGCATAATGAATAAATCCTGAATTAGGTTTCCATCCTTGTGAGAGTGATAATTTTTCACTCATTGCCCATTGCCAATTAACACGTCTATAAAGAAAATCTGCTAATAAACGTATTTTAATCTCCTTGGGCGCAGTCCCTTGGAAATAAGTTGCCACACATAAAATTCCGGCCAATAAAAAACCTGTATCAACAAATGATAGCTCGCAGCCTCCGGACCGTCGTCCAGTTTTCATGTTAAGGAAATGGTAATAAAAACCTTTGTATCCAGTAGCGTTTTCACTTTCACTTTGTTCACTTTCGGCAAAAAAATTTAGTGCAACGGTAATTCTATCGATAGCTTCGTTTCGAGAGATGAATTTTTTTTCAACAGCAATTGGATAACAGCTTAAAGCAAATCCCATGCCCGCAATGCTTGCAGTTGATTCGATATAATCTGTATCAGGAATTAATCCGTTAGAAGGATTTGCAAGGTCAACAAAATATTGGAACGAGTCCTTTTGAAGTTGAAGTAAAAATTCCCAATTGGCGGAGTTTATATTTTTTCCCAATTTACCTCCGAGATAACAGACGATATTCAATTAATAAAACTTAGGAAAATATTAAATGGCTATTGTCTTTATAGTGAATTTCTATGAATTAAATTTTATGAAACATAAGCTTTGGTAATAGATGAATTCGTAAAAAGTTATTTTTATTCTTAAATAGTTGATCCTAAGCTTAGCTGTTAATTGTGCGCATTTTTTTTACTCGAAACGAAAAGGTATTTAAATGAAGAACGATGATCAGTCAGAATTAGATTTATTATGCATAAATGCACTTCGATTTTTAGCTGTCGATACAGTAGAAAAAGCAAAGTCAGGACATCCAGGTTTGCCTTTAGGAGCTTCTCCAATGGCCTATACTCTGTGGGACCGCTTTCTTAAATACAATCCACAGGATCCCGAATGGACTGATCGTGATCGATTTGTTTTATCAGCAGGACACGGTTCTGCTCTTTTATATTCTCTGCTTCATCTAACTGGGTTCAATCTTTCTCTCGACGAATTAAAACATTTTCGTCAATGGAATAGTTTAACTCCTGGGCATCCCGAATATAGAAAAACTCCTGGGGTGGAAGCGACAACCGGCCCATTAGGACAAGGTTTTTCAAATGCAGTTGGGATGGCGATGGCCGAACAAGTCCTAGGCGCTAAATTTAAT
Organism: Bacteriovorax sp.; assembly: GCA_014377485.1. Lineage (GTDB taxonomy): Bacteria > Bdellovibrionota > Bacteriovoracia > Bacteriovoracales > Bacteriovoracaceae > Bacteriovorax. The sequence continues at coordinate 8,400 of JACMPM010000003.1, forward strand.
CGGCCTGGACATGAAATCGTCAATCACTATACTTATGTCATTGCAAGTGATGGGGACATGATGGAAGGAGTGACGTCTGAGGCTGCTTCATTTGCGGGCCATCAGCGTTTGGGAAAGCTGATTGTTCTTTATGACCAAAACCGAATTACCATTGAAGGCAAAACAACCCTCGCGTTCACTGAAGATGTAGAGAAACGTTTTTCAGCTTATGAATGGCACACTCAACATATCGCAGATGGAAATCAAATTGCTTCAATTACAAAGGCTTTAGAAAATGCAAAAGAGATTAAAGACAGGCCTTCTTTAATCTTAATTAGTACTCATATAGGTTTTGGCAGTCCTCATAAACAAGATAGTGAAAAAGCGCATGGTGAACCACTCGGTAAAGAGGAAGTAATCCTTACTAAGCAGAATTTAGCCTGGCCAACAGATCCCTCCTTTTTTATTCCTGATGAAGTCTTAAAACATTTTCGTTTGGCCCTTTCTCGAGGAGAAAAGTATCAAAATGATTGGCGGGAACGCTTTAATTCTTACTCTAAAACTTTCCCTACTTTGGCCCTAGAATTTGAACGAATAAATAAAAGTCAATTGCCACTTGGCTGGAGTACAGGGGAGATAAAGAAAAATGAAGTTGAGATGTCTTCCAGAGATGCTTCTGAATTTGCACTTAATAATTTAGCTGCTCATATTCCTGAACTGCTTGGCGGAGCTGCTGATCTTGCACCAAGTACGAAAACCTATATTAAAGATGGTGGTGGTTTTGATGTCGCTAATCGCATTGGTCGCAATCTCCATTTTGGAATTCGAGAACATGGTATGGGAGGAATTCTAAACGGAATGGCGCTTCATAAAGGTCTCATTGTTTATGGAGCAACATTTTTAATTTTTAGTGATTATATGCGACCTCCGATGCGTCTTGCGGCCATGAGTGAATTGCCTGTCATTTATATATTCACTCACGATAGTATTGGTCTTGGTGAAGATGGACCGACTCATCAACCAGTCGAGCAATTATTAGGATTGAGATCAGTTCCAGGTTTAACAGTTTTTAGACCCGCTGACGCTAATGAAACTTTGGCGAGTTGGGAATTTATAATTGCTAATCGAAGGGCTCCTATTGCTTTAATCTTAACAAGACAAAAACTTCCAATTTTACATCTGGATAAATTTCCCCACTTGAAAAATGGTGCTTCACGAGGAGGGTATGTTTTAGCAGAGACAAAACTAAATTCAAAACTTGAATTAATATTAATGGCGACTGGTTCTGAAGTTCATCTGGCACTTGAAGTTCAGAAACGTTTAGAAGACAAAAATATCGCTGTTCGAGTAGTGAGTATTCCGAGTGTGAATATCTTTGTGGATAATCCTAAGGAATATCAAGAAAAAATTCTGCCTGAGAAAGTTCCAAAATTAGTTATTGAAGCTGGAAGATCCTTGGGGTGGAATCCCTATTTGGGTCCTAAAAATATAGAAGTTGTTTGCGTTGATCATTATGGAGCTTCTGCGCCTGGTGAAGTTGTAATGAATGAATATGGATTTAATAGTGAGAACATTTTGAAGAAGGCCTTAGAGTTTATTCGTAAAACGAGTGAGGTTTAAAAGATGCGAGTGGGAATAGCTGCAGATCATAGAGGATTTGAATTAAAGAATAAACTTTTGACAGCATTAGAACACGTCGAAATTGAACTGATTGATTTCGGAGCGACCGTAAAAAACTCTGACGATGATTATCCAGATTATATAATTCCTCTTGCCCGTGCTGTATCCAACCGAAATATTGATCGCGGAATTGCGATCTGTGGAAGTGGAGTAGGAGCAAGCATAGCGGCCAATAAAATTAAAAATGTTCGAGCAGCGCTTGTTCATGATTTATTTTCTGCCCGTCAAGGAGTGGAAGATGATGATATGAATATTATTTGTATGGGGGCTCAGGTGGTTACATTTTCATTGGCATTGGAATTAATCAATATGTTTTTGAGTGTTCAATTTAGCGGTGAAGTAAGACATATAAGAAGACTTGCGAAAATTGCACAAATTGAAAAAATGGAGATTCAAAATGAAAGCGGTGATTAACACTTTATTTCTTGATATAGGCAGAGTTTTAGGAACCAATGGATGGGATTACAAGCAAAGGAATTTTGCGGCTGAAAAATTTGCGATAGATGCCGTTGAAATGAACGAACGCTATCATATTAAAGTCGCAGTTGTGAGTAATGAAAGAAGAGAACTTACGGAGCACAGAATAAAAAAATTTAGACTCGGATCTTTTATAGATTTTTTTATTGCCTCAGCGTTTGTTCATTTTAGAAAACCAGACATAGATATATTTCAATTTAGTTTAGATATCGCTCAAGTCGCCCCAGAACAAGTTGCCTATATTGAGGATAGAGCTATGCTTGTTGAGGTGGCGGCAACATTAGGAATAAAAAGTATTCAACATAAAAATTTGCAAGAAACAGAAGCGGCTATCGCCGATCTAGGAGTAAGGCTTTTATGAACAACGAATATGAAATAGGAATTGTTGGACTTGGAACAATGGGAAGTAATTTTTTGCTTAATATATCTGATCATGGATATAGAGTTATTGGCCTGGATAAAGACCAATTAAAAGTTGAAGCACTTCAAAAACTGATTCCTGAAAATCCTAATATTAAGGCCACGAGCAACTTAGAAGAGTTTGTAAGAAATTTACGTCAACCTCGTGCCATTCTATTACTAGTTCCTTCCCCAGTCGTCGATGCAGTCATAATAGAAATGTCATCTGTTATGTCTCCTGGAGATCTTTTAATTGATGCTGGAAATTCTCATTTTAAAAAAACAAACCAGCGCGAGAAATCTCTTAAGGAAAAAGGAATTCATTTTTTTGGAATGGGCGTATCCGGAGGCGAAGAAGGGGCGCGAAATGGGCCGAGTATTATGCCCGGAGGAGACCCGAAAGCTTATGAACGAATACGTCCCATTCTTGAAGCTATATCTGCAAAAGTGAACGGTGAAGAATGTGTGAGCTATTTAGGGCCAGGATCTGCCGGGCATTATGTGAAAATGGTACATAACGGAATCGAGTATGGAATCATGCAGTTAATAGCTGAAACTTATCACTTGATGAAAAATGTCTTGAAATTATCTAATGATGAATGCCATGAGGTTTATAAAAACTGGAATAAGGGAGAATTTAATTCTTATCTTTTAGAAATTACCGAAAAAATATTTTTAGTGAAAGACGATAAAACTAATAACCGCTTAATTGATTTTATTCTAGATGTTGCAAAACAGAAGGGAACTGGGATGTGGGTGTGCCAAGATGCTATGGAGCTTCAAGTTCCAATTCCCACCATTGATGCTGCTGTTAGTATGCGAGATCTTTCCCATTATAAAGAAGAACGCAAAATGGCTGGACTCTACCTTAATGGGCCAGTTGTAAACTTTAAAGGAGACCGTAAAGTATTTCTGCAACAACTAGGAAATGCCTATTATGCGAGTACTATTATCACTTTTGCTCAAGGAATGGCACTTCTTTCTAAAGCATCTTTTGTCTATGATTATGATTTGAAACTCAAAGATATTGCTCGCATCTGGAGAGGTGGGTGTATAATTCGGGCCGCTTTATTGGAATCAATTATGTCGGCATTTCAACATACAACACAACTCACGAATTTACTTTTGGATTCATACTTACATCTTGAAGTTACAAATAAACAAACCGATATTCGAGTCGTCGTTGAAGCTGCTTGCAAGTTTGGAATTCCTCTTCCAGCGTTTATGGCCTCTCTTTCTTACTATGACGGTTATCGAAGTGAATGGTTGCCTGCAAATCTTATTGAAGCTCAACGAGATTATTTTGGGGCACATACTTTTGAAAGGATTGATAAGGCCGGAGTCTTTCATAAAAACTGGAGCCAAGAATGAATGATCTAATGCCGACCATACTTGTAATATTTGGAGCTGGAGGAGATCTTACTAAACATAAAATTATACCTGCTCTTTATGATCTTTTTTTAGACCAAAAACTTCCCCAGGATTTTTCTATTCTCGGTCTAGATCATCAAGGGTGGACACAAGAAGAGTTTAATAATCATTTCAAAGAAAATATTAATGATTTTTCACGACAAAGGAAAATGAATGAAAAAAAGACCGAGGAGAGTTGGCGAACTTTTTCAATATTTTTAAAATACCTTAATCTTGATTTCCTAAAACCAGAATCTTATGCCCTATTACATGAAGAGCTTAAGCGCTCACCTAAATATATTTTCTATCTGGCAACGGCTCCCTTCTTAGTCAAAAACATAATAAATTGTTTGGGAGAGGCAAAATTATTCTCAAATAAAGAGAGCAGGGTAGTTATTGAAAAGCCATTTGGAAAAGATTTGAAATCTTCAAACGAGCTCAACGAAACATTAACTCGTTTTTTGGATGAATCTCAAATCTACCGTATTGATCATTATCTTGGAAAAGAAACTGTCCAAAATATCCTGGCGCTGCGTTTTGGCAATAGCCTTTTTGAGCCGCTTTGGAATCGCAATTATATTGATAATGTCCAAATTACAGTTGCAGAAGAAATTGGGGTTGAAAGCAGAGGGAATTATTATGATAAGTCCGGAGCGTTAAGAGATATGGTTGAAAATCATTTATTCCAATTACTTTGTCTGATCGCAATGGAGCCTCCTGTCGATTTTATAAAAAATGAATTTCAAAATAAAATGATAGACGTCCTCCATTCAATTCGTCCAATACCCAAAGATCAAGTTTCTAATTTTGCAGTTCGTGGGCAATACATAGGTTACCGGGAAGAAGTTAGAGTTGATCCAAATTCTAAAACCGAAACTTTTGCGGCCTTAAAGCTATATGTCGATAACTGGAGATGGCAGGATATTCCTTTCTATTTACGTGTTGGAAAAAAAATGCCTAAACAAGTTGCAGAAATTTCTTTGCAATTTCGTTCAGTCCCTCACCAAACTTTTCCCGGTAAAACATGCGAAATGTCTATGCCGAATAATCTTATTATTAGAATCCAACCAGAGGAAAGTATAATTCTGCGCTTTCAAGTAAAGCGCCCGGGGACTCATTTCGAGTTGCATCCGGTGGATATGCGATTTTGTTACAATGAATATTTTCCTGAAAAATTTCCTTCGGCTTATGAAACTTTATTACTCGATATTATAAACGGTGATGGAACTTTGTTTGTTAGATCTGATCGAGAAACTGCAGCTTGGTCTATAATAACTCCTGTATTAGATGATTGGGAGAAAAATATTCCTTCTGACTTTTCAAATTATTCTGAAGGATCATGGGGCCCGATTGCCTCTGACGAATTAATCGAAAGAGATGGGAGGAAATGGCTTTTAACATCTTCTTCTATGGAGGATCATGGTGCTTGTCCATTACCCTGATGAAGAAGCATTAGCTTTAGCTGCAGCAGAAATATTTGTTGAACAATTTAAATTAGCAATTAATCGCTCTGGGCGCTTCACTGTCTTGCTTTCAGGAGGTGGTACGCCCAAGCTCACATATGAGCACTTAGCTCGAGAACCTTTTAAGAATAAGATTGATTGGTCAATGGTTAATATTTTTTGGGGTGATGAACGCTGTGTGGAAAAAAACGATCCACTCAGCAATTATTTGATGGCATCTGAGGCATTTCTTTCTCATCTTCCAATACCCGTTCAGCAAATTCATCCTATCATATGTAACAAAGATCCTCATGTGTCTGCCGGTCGTTATGAAGAATTATTAAAGGAATATTTTAAACCTTCACCACCAAGTTTTGACTTAGTTTTTCTTGGCTTGGGATTAGATGGTCATGTAGCATCGTTATTTCCTCAAACACAGACATTAGAGGAAAATAAAAGATGGGTTATAGTCGTGCAAAAGGAACGTGAGGACTTTGCGCGAATAACCTTAACACTTCCAATTCTGAATCTGGCGAAAGTGATAGTTTTTTTGGTTTCTGGGGCAGAAAAAAACGAAATCTTACATAAAGTTTTATCTCAGGAAGAACCATCAGCTATTCTTCCTGCACGTCAGATCAAACCAGTGGCCGGTAAATTATATTGGTTAGTAGATGTACCCGTGATTACTGATTTTTCTTCATAGACTACTCGACTTATAATCTTTTTTTATCTCCATGATATGAATTATGTATTGTTAATGACTTTATTTTTTGAATATCGTCAATCGAAGGAGAATACAAATGGATAAATTAAAAGATCTGATAGAACAACGTCAAAAACTTGAAGAAAGAATTAAACAGCTTGAAAACGAATTAAAAAAACCTTTGACCAATGATTCTGAAGAAAATGCCGTCGAGGAAGATAATAGAGAAGTTCTATATAGCTTATATCAAGTTGAAAAAGAAAATCTCGCAAGGGTCGATGCGGATATCAATGAAACAAAGTAAGCCATTGGTGATAAAGTTTTTATTACCCGTTATTCTTTTTACAAATTTAATTTCCTGTTCAAGGAAAGATTTTGAAAAAGAGATCGTTTTAAAACCTGTACCACTAACAGTCTCGTTAGCCGTTGACGAAGCCAACGAGTTAAGAGATTTCGCTGAGAAGTTAAATAAAATTGACATTGATAAAGTACTTAATCAGTTAAAACAAAAAACTGAAAAAGAAAAATTTAAATACAGAATTGTTGATTTGAAAATAGCTTATAATAAATGCGTAGATAAATTACAAGAAGTTGAAAATGCGCACCCTAAAGTTAAAATGAAAAAAATTAGAGGATTAAAAGAATGTATGGTTGAGCTCGATGCCGTATGGAAATATATTATTGTGAATTATAAGATTTAGAAATTGGAGTTACATCCCACAAAAAGTTTTCAAAAGTTGATAATGACTTAGGATTTGTTCTTCATCAAAATGTGGGTACTTTTTTTTGATTAGTAGGTAGCTTACTTCAATTTGTTTTAACTCTTCATTGTTTTGTGGCAAAGATTTGATTAGAGCTTTTCCTTGCAGTATTTTTAAATCGCCTTCGTGGATAATTCCTTTTTCTACAAGTCCCATCTTATCCATAAAAGCATCATTCATATCTGATTTAAAAAAGGGACCAAGCAAGGCTCCGCAGGTTGAATCAGATTCAATTGAACTCGGCTCTCTTGATTCTAAGCCTTTAGACTTTTGAATACCTGAACAAGACGATACGGCAATAAGATTAATTATCAAAAACCACTTCATTCTTATCTATTCGTCTAATTTTGCCAAAAGTTTATCCGAAACGAAATTATGGTAAAAATGTTTCGATTTTTTATAATACTCATTCTGACCAACTTATTTATACTTCAAACTTCTATGGCCTCAACGGTAACTTCTCCGGCCATTGTCACCGTTGGCGATGAAAAACTAGTTGAATTAGAAAATGACCTGCATTTTCGAATGGATTTTATAAGTCTTATGCTACAAGTGGGCGATGATTTTGAACGGGATGCAAAGATTGATAGTTCGATTTTTAACCGGCCAGAGCAATTGTCCAAACTCCTTCAAGAAAAAATGAAAATCTATCAGTATTTTTTTTTAGAAGCCCTTAAAATTCCCAATGATAAAAAAGAAATATTTAAAAAAACATTCCTATCATTTGATTGGAGAAAAATAGTACCTATTTTAAAAAAATCTCATATTGGAGCTGAGATCTTTTTTAAGAAAAAAGGATTCGGCCTTGGCCTGGCAATTATGGCCGGAATATTAACTGAATACTTAGTACCAGCAATTTTAATTCACCTGGGATTAGCGCACTTAATTCCTTTATCAATGCTGACTCCTTGGTCAACGATATATTCATTTATACCAGGCAATGTCCAGAAGCTAAAAATACGAAAAATGCTTAGTGATTCATTAGGTGGAAAAATTCAAGTTGAAGCTTATCAAAAACAGCAAGAAACCCTTCTAAAGAATCTTCATATGCATAGTCCTAATGATTTAATTTTTCCCGTTGGTGAATCAGAAGGAATGATCAAAAGTATCGTAGTTCCAAAAGTGAGTTGGGAGAATAGACTATTGCAGAGACTCGGAATAAAGAAAAGTTTATTTGGTTATGAAGCTGTACAAAGCTTTTTATCTGAGAATTCTATTTCAGATCCATATATTAACTGGATTGTTGAAAATAATAAGCTAACTAAAGATATGAAAACTGCATTTATAACAGGTCATTTATTAAGTTTAAATGATGAAAATATTTCTAGTAAAATTTATCAAAGCTTTTCAGAAAATATAATAACAATTAAAAATAACAGTAGCTGGGAGGATATTTGGAATTGGACTCTCATGATGAAAAAGATCAAAAGTATTGATGAGCTATTTCACAAAGTTGGTGAAACACCTGCATCCATCCGTCCCAAAGAAGTTGCCATCATTTGGGAAAATGTTTTACTCCCGCAATATGCAATAAAGTTTGATTTAAGTTATTCGGAAGCCAGAAGAATGTTTGATCAATTTGAAGTTTTAAAGGCAAAACTTAATACGTCAGAAAGTTTAGAATTAGACGAGAAAACAAAAAACGAAATCTACAATTATATTAAAAAAATTATTGGAGGCAAGTCTTTTGATGGATGTAAAAATTCGCCATTACAAATCAATCAGTTTTTACTCCGTAAAAGCTTGTAAATTCGTAGGTAAATATTTCATAGGTTAAAGCTATCTAAAGAATTGTTAATTATTTTTTCAATTCTACCTAAAGATCTCCTTAGACACCTTTTTTTAATTCAAAGAATATTGTAAAGATCTTTTTAAGTCACTTGCAATAGAATGCAAGAATTTTTAATGGGAGATCTTCATGAAGGCATTATTATTATCATCTCTAGCTTTATTATCTGCCATTACTTTAGCTAGCGATCGTTATGTCGGTGAATTTCCCAAGGCTCAATTTGGAAACGTCTTCATTCCTGTAGATCAAGTTTGTGTGGATGGTGATCATCTCAAGACAATTTATAAAATTCCAATTTGTATTGAATGGAGTGGAGAGGTGAGTTCTAGTTGTTTAAAGGAAGTTAAGAAAAATTTGAAAACGCCAATTAATAAGAGAGTACCGCTTACTTATAAAATTCAATATGGGTATTATTCTGAAGGGGGTATTACTCCCGTCTATTCAAAATCTTTTACCATAAATGATTGCGAATAATTACAAATCAACTGAATTATAGCAAAAAGTTTCAATATCTTTATTTTTAATATCAATAATTCTTAAATTCATCATAGTCTCTTTCGTCAAATGGCTTTTTTGGACAAGAGTCGAAGCAACGAATTTATTATTTCTATAGGCTTCTAAGCGCAGTATTCCGTGTCCTTCTTTTAATAAAAACTTTACTTTTTTTAAAACTTTTTTTTCAATGCTATGTAAGTCCGAATTTGAATCTGTAGAATCCCCTGCTACTTTTATAAAAGGCAAATTGTCTCCATTGGCCAGAACTAATGTACAGTTTATAGATACTTCTGAAGACAATGCCAAAGAAGATATTAAATAAATTGAAAGAATAATTAAATATTTCACAAAAACTCCTTTTATGATTAATGAGACTTCTTAGGTTGTTCTAGTTCTTGATTAAACATCCAGCTCACACCATAGCGATCAACTAATTGGCCAAAGCGGGCGCCCCAAAAAGTATTTTCAAGGGCCAAGGTGATCTTTCCTCCAACTGCTAATTTACTGAATATTTCATCTGGTGAACTATTTTTATCAAAGCTAACAAAAAGGTTGATGTTGTTTCCCTTGACTGGATCGTTTCCAGGGAAACTATCAGAGGCCATTAATTGGTCTCCACGGATAATAAAGGTCGTGTGCATGATTTTTTCTTTCCAGTTTTCTGGAACATCCATTGGTCCGTCTTTGTATTTTGTGGAGTATTGCACGTCTCCTCCAAAGACATCACAATAGAATTTAATGGCCTCTTCGCAATTGCCGGAGAACATAAGGTAAGGTTGGATGGAGGACATAGAGGCTCCTTTGTTTGTTGCTGATTAAGGTTTTAATTCATAGGGCCTGGGAATCCAATGTGCGGTGAATTCACAATACGTGTATTTCTTCTCAATGTTTCATATAGTAATTATGAATATCTTTTGCTCTATCAAAGCAAAAGACCCGGAGATAAACTTCGTATCGGCTCACGCTTAAGTTCGAGGGAATATTATGAATAAAACAATTACTTTGCTTAACTTTGTATTAGTCTCTGCATTTTTTTTATCTTCATGTACCACTCAAAAAATTGCAGAAAAAAAAGTTGAAAACGAAATTCGCATTGAAAGTGTCATAAAACAATCAGATGTCGCTGAAAATGCACGCGATTATATTTTGAAATCCGAATCTTTATCAGAATTACAAAAAAAGAGTCTCTTAAAGCTTCAAGACAAAACGATAGTAGAGTCAAAAGCACTTAGTGAAGAAATGAATAATGCTAAATTAGTTTTGATTAAAACAATATTAGAACCTAAGGTAAATGAAAGAGAGGTGTCGATACTAAGTAAAAAGATAAAAAAACTTGGAAAAAAAAGAATGGATTTGGATTACAAATCATTTCTCGAAGCTCGAAAAATTATAGACCCGCTTAAAGAAGTACGAGACAGAGAATTTCTCTATAATTCATTTATGATGAGACATAATTATTATTGGTAATACCAAATTCAGGAGTCACGATGAAAAGAATTCTGATCATTTTCATTTTAGTTTTTTCGACAGCAGCATCAGCTTATGATCTGGCGCGAAAGTATGGAATTGGAGCGAGTGGCTCTTATGCAATTCCACTTTTTGGAAATTATGTGAATGAAGTTGCAAATCCAGATTTTGGCTATGGGGCTCATATGCGATATCATATAGATTCATTTTTTGGAGTAGAGCTTGGTGTTTCGAGAAGCAACTTTTCTGATACGAATATTTATTTAAATAATTTAAATCTTCTTGGATTTTATAGATTTGGTGGTTCAGCCGACATTACGCCTCTTTTTGGTGCAGGTCTGGGAGTAACAAAAATTAAATACTTTTATCCGGGCAGCTCAAAGCTAAGTTTGCTAGCAAGGGCCGGTCTTGAATATGCAATTAATCGCAGCCTTTCATTTGGTGCAATAGGTGATTATCAATATGTTTCAAAGTTTCTTGGAAGAATGCCATCGCCTGCTCATATTTTAATTCCGCAAATGACTTTGACTTGGTATTTTGGAGTTCAATAAGTTTTTAGGTCTTCTTAATCTTGTTTTCCAATCATGGCCTCTTCACTTTTTAGATATTCTTGGCTTTTTCGCGCTTCTGAAATTGCTCGCCAAATAGACTTGCTAAGTTCTTTATTTCTTGCATAAAAAGGTCGGGTAAGAAGAAGATATTGGTCTGCAACTTTAAAAGGTTGTTTCAATCGAATTATATTATTTTTTAGTTTTGGATGTTCGTTTAGCGTTTTAGTTGTTTCATGATTTTGTAGAACGGCAACATTTAGAGCGTTGAAATCCAATTCTTTTAGGATATCAAAAGCCGCGGTAAAAGAGGCATGGATGGGGTAGCCAGCATCTTTTAAATCACTACCAACACTATAACCCAATTGAACGCCAACTAAGTTTTTCCCTAAGTTTTCAAAATGCTTGTTGTCCCATTTTATCTGGCTATCTTTCCGGGTAAATACAAAAAATGTATCAGTGTGAAGGCGATATTCTCTTTCGATTTCGATTTCATTTTCGTTTTTCGTTGGATAGACACCCCAAACTGCACGATCTTTATTATAACTGGCAGCAATTATGCCGTCGAGCACGCCAGATTGTGCTTCAAACTGGCAGCGCTTCCAGGGCAAGCGAATTAACTTAAATTTTAAATTGAGCATTTTTTCTACAAGGTGTAATTCAGTGATAACCAAACCTTTATTATCACCTATTATCCAGGGAAAGACTGAAACATCTTCGTAACAAAGTTTAATTTCTGGAGCAGCATAGGCTTGGCAAATGCTACTTAGCGATAAACAAAGCAATATCCATTTCATAAAATAATCCTTTCTATAATTAAATATTAAATTGCTATGATTACAACAAAATTTTATATTAAAAATAAAGTGAATATCAATTTAGTATCAAGTATGTTTGGGAGCCTTACCACCGTCATCTGATCCCAAGAGCATGGGTCTTTCTCGTAATGCGAAAAGCTCGATAAACTTAGCGAAGGTTTGTCGGCTTAAATCCAAAGAGTGAGAAATATATTGTTCTGTTTCAAGTCTAATTTGATCAATTGAGAATTTTCCATTTGAATTAGCAATCTCATGCTGGTTTTTCTTATTATCCAACCAGCGACGTATCATCGCTTGATCAACCTCAAGGTGAAATTGTAATCCGTAAACTTTTTCATCATACCTGAAAGCCTGCCCGGGAAAGATTTCAGAAGAAGCGAGATGAACGGCAGTCTTAGGAATGTCAAAAGTATCGCCGTGAAGCTGAAATATTTTTTCTGTTGGCTGAAAGTGGGATAGTACTGGATCCTTCAAGCCTTGTTCAGTCAGATTAATATCATACCAACCAATTTCTTTTTCAGTGCTTTGTCGGACCTCTGCTCCTAAAACATTGGCCAGCATTTGTGCTCCCAAACAAATTCCTAAAATAGGAATATTTTTTTTAAGGGCCTCTTCAATGAGTTGCATTTCAACTTTAATATGTTTGTATTTTTCAGCTTCATATACACCCATATGTCCACCGAGAACAATTAATCCATTATATTTTTCAATTGTTGGTGCTTCTTCAGGATTTCTCTCGAAATTCACATAACGAATTCTAAGACCGTGATCTTTCAACGTTGGATTTAAAGTCCCGAGAATTTTATGGGCCACATGTTGGAAGACTAATACTTTTCTCATAGTAAATATTCTAAAATATTAAAGAGTAAGAAGCCAGAAACATATTAAAAATAAATATGTTTCAAATAAAATATGCACACCGTCTTGCAAGGTAAAAGTTCTGCAATCAAGATTAAAAGTGAGGAGATTGTATGATAAAAAATTTACTCTTAATAGGCTTCATCCTGACTTCAACTCCATTATTAGCCAATAGAAAGGTTGAGGCCGAATACCTGGAAAAAATGAGTCTTTTTCACAAAGATGGAATTGAAAATTCAAAAATAGCTTTAAGTAAAACGCAAAACAAAGAAATTGTAAAAATTGCAAAGAAAATTATTGTTGAACAAACTAAAGAAAAAAAGCAGCTAGAAAAATTAAGAGCGAAGTTGTATTCGGACATACGGTCTTCAGGGAATATTAATAAATATCCAGAATCTGGAGAACTCAAAAAATCCATGGGTTTAGAATTTGATAAATTGTATCTGGACTCAATGGCAAAACAAAATAAATATGAAATAATGTTGACTAGTAAAATGCTGCCAGAAATTATCAGTGATGAAGTCCATCATATGGCCGTAAAGATCGTTAAAAATAAAGGCAATGAAATTGAAAAATTAGAAAAAATCAAAAATACGTTAGAATAGCTCTGGAAATCAATTCATAATTAATATATATTTTTTTAAGTTTAAAAATTAAGAACAAATAAAGTTGTAATGGGTACATTATTTCATTTAAATTTCTGATGCTCGTTAAACACGCAGGGAGAAAATTATGAAAAAGATTCTTATCGTAGCTTCAAGTACCGACACTCTCGAACTAAAAGATAACAAAAAAATGGCGACGGGATATTATTTAGATGAACTTGCTGTTCCAGCTCAGTATTTTATAGAAGCTGGATACGCAGTAGTTATAGCTACTCCCCATGGAAATAAACCAATCATGGATGAGAATTCTAATAAATTAGCTCTCTTTGATAACAATGAAGCAAAACATAAAGCAGCGGTGAAATTTGTAGTTACTAATCCTAGTATGCAAAAACCAAAGACTTTAAAAGAAGTTTCCAAGAATACTAAAGATTATGTCGCAGTTTATGTTCCAGGTGGGCATGCACCGATGAACGATCTTATGCAAGATCCGGACTTGGGGAAAATTCTTCGCGATTTTCATAAAGAAAAAAAAGTAACTGCTTTTCTTTGTCACGGACCTGTCGCCGCTCTTGCTTCATTACCAAAGGCCCAGGAATTCAGAAGAGCACTTGTAGACGGTAATAGAACTGCAGCTCGTGAATTAGCTAAAAACTGGCAATATGCTGGTTATAACATGACTGTTTTTTCTGATGACGAAGAAAAAATTGCAGAAAAAGAAATGAAAGGGGAAGTTCAATTCTTTGTTGCCGATGCACTCACTCTTGCTGGAGGATATGTAGAAAATGCAGCAGTATTTAAACCATTAGTAGTTCAAGACCGAGAACTAATCACTGGACAAAATCCGGCATCTGATCTCGAGTTGGCGAAAGCTGTAGTTAAAGCGATTGTCGAGCGAAAAACAGAAAAATTTTCAGAACCACATATGACAAAATTTGGACCGGAAGAACATACTGCGGATTTGTAGTAGAAGCCTAATTTCGAAATCTAGATAGGGTCTAACTTATTCTATCTAGTTTTCAAATTATACTGAACGAACCTGCAGCCTTCTTGAACTTTTAGGGGGGACCTTTCTAATAACTTTTTTACTAATAATTTTAGGATTTTTTTCCTGAAGTTCTGAAAGAAAAAAAGAAATTCTCTCCTTAAAGGCTCCATCATTTAACTCTTTTTCAGTAACTGCGAGATAGCCCGATGGATTTTTTCCACAGACCAGTTCCATTTGTTCAAAAACTTGTTCACTTCCATATTGTACACTTTGCGTTAAGAAGAAAGCGACATTTTTAAGATTGTCTCTATTTTTGGTAAGAAAAGATCGAATAGGTGAAGAAAGTTGCCCTGCCCAGATCGGTCCCCCAACTATGACTAAGTCGTAATCAGCAGGGTTATGTTTTAGTTTTTTAATTACAGGCTCGGTTTTTAAAAATGCATGAATTAGTGCTCTTGGATAACCAAATAATCCAGAATATGAAGTAGGCGTTTTAATTTCTTCAATGTCACAATTTACCTTTCGTGAAATTTCTCTGGCAAGTTTTTTGGTATGGCCAGAACTAGAATAATAAATAACTAATTTTTTTTCCAAATTCATATTTTCCTCCGCTTTCTGGAATTATTAGAAGACACTTACATGAGTAAAAAATAATTAATAATATAAAAAAATTATACCAGGATATAAAAATGAAATTTCTTCATACAATGCTGAGAGTAAAAGATCTTGAACGCTCGCTTGATTTTTTTGTGAATAAGCTTGGACTAATTGAAACGCTTAGAAATGATCACCATGCTGGCAAATTTACGCTCGTTTATTTAGCAACTGCACCCGGTGCTCCTGAAATTGAACTTACCTATAATTGGGACACTCAAGAAGAATATACTTATGGACGAAATTTTGGTCATCTTGCTTTTGAAGTTGACAATATTTATGATACCTGTGAGAGGCTAATGAAGGCAGGAGTGACCATTAATCGCCCTCCTCGTGACGGACATATGGCTTTTATAAAATCTCCTGATAATCAGTCTATTGAGTTATTACAAAAAGGTTCCTCCCTACAACCAGCGACCCCTTGGAATGAAATGGAAAACATTGGATCCTGGTAATTCATTTCTTATATTTTTTTAAACTATGGATAGGAATTTTGCGTATTGATTAAGTTTGTTCCAAATGTGAAGCTAAATTTAACTTTTTGTTTCATCGAGGAGTAAAAATGCTTAAGAACTTTGTCGCACTATTTTTAATCTTAGCTTTTTCAGGATCAGTCTTGGCTTATGATCTCTCTCGTAAAATTGGAATTGGCGTTATAGGCAATTATGCAATACCTGTTTTTGGTAATGACCTGAATACTGTGGCAGGTCCGGATTTAGGGTATGGTGCACTTATTCGATATCACCGCGATCCCTTTTTTGGAATAGAACTTGATCTTACTAGATCAGAATTTTCTGATACCGATATTTATTTTAATAATATTAATCTACTTGGTTTTTGGAGATTTCGGGGGGCGAGTGAGTTCACTCCAGTTGTAGGGTTTGGGCTTGGTTTAACAAAAATTAAATATTGGGTACCAAAAAGCGCTAAACTAAGTCTGTTAGGTCGTGCGGGGGTTGATTATGCTCTCAATAACTGCCTGTCTTTAGCAGCGTTGGCAGAATACCAATACGTCTCAAATTTTCTCGGGAAAATGTCTTCTCCTGCTCAAGTCATAACACCACAAATAGCACTTACTTATTACTTTGATGTTCAGAAGTAATTGTTATCTCTGAATGAAATAGAAATTTTGTATATCTATTGCCCTATCTAAGCAAAAAGCTTCGAGATAAAATGTTTTTATTCAACAAGTGACTATACTTGTTTGTTAACAGGGAGAAATATATGATGAAAAATAAAACTTCAAAACCATCTCAACGTAAGCAAGAACAGCAAAAAGATAATACCAATAAAGGCGCTATGAAAAAAAGAAGCCAAGGTGGGAAACAATAATTCAATAAATTGTGCATGCTCTTTTTCGGAGCATGCTTTAAACTTTTATTGTTATTTTTTAGTTTTCTTATTCGTTCTGTGACCAGGTTTTGCCAATACTTCTAAATAAAATATTTCTTTTTTTTCTACGGCCAATGCGTCGATTTTTTTATTTATTTCTGAAACGTGTATAACTGCTGCATTTTCTGCATCATCACCAATCTTACAATCGAAATCCCAAAAATCTACGTCCGCAGGAACAGACTTTCTTTGTTCTCTAGTGATGTATTTTTTGATTTCATGCTTAACAGAATCTGTTTGGCGTTCCGGTGTTTTATTGGGGGCTGTTAAATTGAAGCTTTTTTTCATATATTCCTAAGTCGTTTTAATTTATTAGCTCTTCTTATGAAAAAAGGTCGAGTTCGGCAAGGACTATTGAAAGACTTACATGGATTGGTTTTTTTACCTATCGAACTATGTTACATAGTGAATAAACTAAATATATTACAAAAGACAAATGACTATGCAAAATCTCGTAATGTTCAAGGAACTAGGCTTATCTGATGAAATTTTACTCTCAATTCAGAGGTCAGAGTTTACAACACCAACTCCCATTCAAGACAAAACCATTCCTCAAATATTTGAAGGCCTCGATTTGCTGATCGAAGCTCAAACTGGATCGGGTAAAACTGCCTGCTTTGCCTGGCCAATACTTCAACAAATCAGTGCCAATAAACAAGAAGACCATAAAAAAATTCAGGCCCTTATTTTAACTCCGACTAGAGAACTAGCTCTCCAAGTCTCCGGAGCGTTGTATCGATTTGGTGAATTTCTAACCAATCAAGTCTCTGTGTTAACGATTATTGGAGGAGAGAGTATAGCTCAGCAGACTCTTACTCTCACCAACGGTGTAGATATTGTCGTTGCAACTCCAGGAAGATTATTAGACCTGATCGGACAAAATGTATTGAGCCTTAGTGATATTAAATTTTTAGTTTTAGATGAAGCGGATAAAATTCTAGACCTAGGATTTGCGGCTGAACTTGACTTGGTTTTAAAAGAAATTTCTGGCGTCAGACAGAACCTGTTTTTTTCTGCAACCTATCCAGAAAAAGTTTTAGAGATTGTTAAAAGAATTTCAACTAAACCTTTGCATCTTAAAATAGATGACGTCACTCCGACGGTAGAAAATATTTCTCAAAGAGTAATTGAGGTTAATAAAGATAATCGTGGAATGCTTCTTCGACACCTCATCAAAGAAGAAAAATGGAAAAATGCTTTAGTTTTTGTTGCAAGTAAAGTGGCTGCACATAATCTTTGCGAAAAACTAAAAAAAGCCGGAGTGAATGCAGGTACCATTCACGGAGACTTAAGCCAGCCTGAAAGAAATAAGGCCTTATCGGATTTTAAAGAAAGAAGAATTGATTTTCTTATTGCAACTGATGTAGCTGCTCGGGGAATTGATATTAATAAATTATCACTTGTCGTAAATTTTGATCTTCCGAGGTCTCCGGCAGATTATATTCATCGTATTGGAAGAACCGGTCGGGCCGGAGAGATTGGTCATGCAGTTAGTTTTATAAGTCATGAAGATCAAGAGCATTTTTATTTAATAGAAAAGCGTGCTCAAATAAAATTAGACCGAGAAAAAGTCATTGGGTTTGAGTTAACAGGGGAAGCACCGGAAAAAGTCCGTGGACTTGAACCAATTAAAGGTAAAAGAAAAAGTAAAAAAGATAAAGTTCGTGAACTAAATTTAGACCAAACAAACAAAGCATAATCAGTGTTGTTTCATTTTCCCAAAAGTATGTTCTAATGAGTGTTTCAATCTCTCAGTTGCGCCCTCAAGCGCCTCAAGAAGATTATTTGCATTATTGGTCGCTATTATTGGCTGAACACCGCTCACTCGTGCTTCAATAAGACAGCGCTTATCCTCGTAACCAGTTTTGCCCGCATTTATATCCGAGAAGTGTACCTCAACTCTCGTGATGTGTTTTTCGAAATGTCCCAAAGCAACTTTAACAATTTCTTCAAACTTTTCTGTTTCTGTTTGAAACTCATGAGTGCCCTTAATGTTGTGGTCTGTACTGATTTGAATTTGCATTTCTTCCTCATATGTTTATTTGTCCGTGTGTTCTCTACAATATTGCCCCAAAATTATCTCATAATTTATAATTTTCTTAGAACTTCAATAGACTACGCAAGTAATGTGCCAGTCGCCTTCAAATATAGATTAATAATATATTTCAAACCATCATTATAGGTTTTCAGTGCATATGTACATTCTCAGTTTTGAGATTGAGTATTAAGACAATGGCATGTCGATAAAATAAATCCAGGAGCAAATATGAAATTAATAATCGCCACTGCACTTTGTCTTTTAAGTCTTAATCTTTTTGGAGCTGATAGTCTTTCTGATATGAAGACTAAAGCAACCAGCAGCGCAGATCAACAAATGACGGCGCTAAAAGAAGCTAGGGCCTGCGTTATCACTGCGACTTCTCAAGCAATGCTTAAAGCTTGTCGTTATGTTACTCCAGAGGGAAGGATTGATGTGAAAGAAGCTACGATGGAGCCTACGAATGATACTTATATGAAAACAAAAAAGTATTAATGATAAATAAATGAATCGAGTACAAGAACTCATGAAAGAAAATCCTGAATTTTGTTTTCTCGAAACACGAGTGCAGAAATTAAATATCTTATGCAGAAATTTGATTACAAGGAAATGCCAGTTCTTAATGCCGGGCATGTTCCAGTTAGTGTCATAAGTATCGATTCTATTTCTGATTTTTAAATCCCAGTGGAAGAGATAGAAGAATGTTTTTCCGAGGTTGTGAGGAGGTCAGATATAATAATGAAGTTGATATTAAAAAAAGCAAAACATTTTCTAGAGATGATGGAATGAAAACAAGCCTCGTTATTCTCACTGCTTTAACCATTTTACTAACGATTGGAGTTGTACACAATCAAAAGATTGTAAATAAGATGGAAAGTTCGATTGGGTATAAACTTGATTCCCTTGAGACGACAATTAACGCCAGGGTGGACTTTAATAAATTGCGCTCATTACCGGCTCCTGTGCAGAAATATTTTATGCATGTCCTTAAAGACGGCCAGCCTATAATTAAATCCGCAAAATTTAAACAACACGGGAAATTACTTACTGAAAATAAAGGTAAAAAATGGTTAACATTTGAAGCCGATTATTATGCGACTCCACTTTCACCAGGATTTTTTTGGAATGCCAAAATATTTATGATTCCATTTTTTCATATTCGAGTTTTGGATTCATACCATAGGGGAATAGGATCTGGACTTGTTAGATTACTTTCTTTATGGACTATTGAAAAAGATAGCGATCATCAAGAGATCAATTCAGGCGCTCTCCATCGTTATCTTGCAGAGGCAGTATGGTTTCCAACTGCGCTTTTGCCTCAATCCGGTGTTCGCTGGGATACGTTGGACAAATCAAGCGCTATAGCAACATTGAGCGATCATGGAGTAACCATTTCTCTAGAATTTCGCTTTAATAAAATTGGTGAGGTCGTTGCTGTTTACTCACCTGGGCGCTGGGGAAAATTTGAAGGCGTTTATAAACAAGCTGCATGGGAGGGACATTATAGTGATTACGTAATAGAGAAATGGGGTATGCTCGTACCTCGCAAAGGTGAAGTTGGATGGTACGAAGGCAATGAACTTCAGACTGTATGGAAAGGCGAAATTTTGGAAGTAATCTATAAATAACATAACATAATCCGAAACTGTTCGGATTATGTTAAGTATTTTCTTCAGTACATTTTCATATTTTCATGCAACTTTTTATCTTCATTTACAGAAGAGTTAAGATTTATATCTTTTTTGTTTTTTAAATTTTTATCAAAGAAGGTTTTAATTTTTTCTTTAATTTTTATTAATTGTGCATTCATTTGTTACCTCCATATTTTAGGTACACCTTCTAAAGTGCATAAAAAATGCCATCATAAGTTATGAATAACATTAGTTAATATTATAATTAAAAGAGTAGCTGTGCCACATAACGAGTGTTTAAAAAAAGTAATTTAATATTATACTAAATATTTTTTTAAATTGATGATGCTTCTTTTGATGAATATGCTGCCTGCTAAAACTGTTTAATTTATCGAACGAGGTGATAATTTTTACAGAGTTGGTAAGTTTATAGCGTTTAAGTGATAGAACTTTTTTTATTTAATATTAGGGAGTCATTTATGAAAAAAATCGCTATAGCAGCTGCAATTACTATCGTCTTCACAACTGCTTTTGCTTCTGATTTTGCCGCAGAAGCTATTCAAGACAGTACAGTTCAAACTGTGGCCATTATTGTGGCTGATTTTACTGAGGTAACTTCGCTGGAGCTTTCAGATGAGACTTCAAATGTCCATAGAAAATTAGAAGCTCAAAGAATTCAAAATGACGTTCAAGCTTTCTCTCAAGCAGGAGTTCTTAGTGTTTATCTTGCTGAAAAAGTTAAGATGGTAAATGCTGTTGATGCGGACTTATCTCAAGAAGAAGCTGTTGATATTTTAGTTCTTGCTTCAAACAAAATTCTAAAATTATAATATTGATCTAAGACTATCCTTTGCTATATTCTAGCAAAAGGATAGTCTTTCTTCATCTACTCTTCTTTACTTTCAGATTGTTTTGAATTCATACCTACACGTTTAGCAGATTGTGCTTTCACATATTTAAGAACTTGCCCCACTTCTCTTTTAAAAGTAGATTCGTCAATTTGACTTCCGTTTAAAACAGTACTCCAAAAGCGAGTTAAAGAGGCTATGGCCAATGCTTCATGAATCTCTTGAGTGCTTGCACCATTAATTTTAGCGTTCTCTGTATTAAAATAAGTGCAGTAGCTGCAAGGAACTTGTGCAGATACACCAAGACCTATGAGTTCTTTATCTTTGGCAGATAGCACTGTGTTAGGGTTGAGTTGTACACTTTTCATCATTTTCCAAGCACCAACTATCCCATCTTGTGGGAAAAGACGGAAAAGATTTGGAACTGAGCCTAAAGTGTGTTCGATATCTTGATAAGCTGTAATTGGATCAGTTACAACTATAGGCTGAATTGTAGTCATTTCAGATTTTTTGTTTGGATTTTCCATTCCATTTTTTAAAAATGCGAAAATCTTGTCTGCTTCTTTTTGAAAAACTTCTTCGTCGTATTGTATTCCACTCAGATAAGTACTCCAGTGGCGCACAGATGCTGACATCGCAATAGTTTCCTTAATCTCTTCATCTGTAGCACCATTCATTTTAGCGACTTCAGTATGAAAATATACACAATATTTACATGGGATTTGTGCCGCCACTCCAAGGCCTATGAGTTCTTTTTCTTTAACAGTTAGTTCGGTTTGAGAGCTTAGTTGCACACTTTTAAATTCTTCCCATGCAGCACTAATTCCTGCCTCAGGATAAGCCTTCATAAAAGTAGGGACTATCCCTAATGTTTTTTGAATATCATGATAAGTTGATTTTGCTTCATCATTTGTTGTCGTCATAGTGACTGCATTGGCCGTCATACCTATCGAAAAAGTGATAAGAGTGAATATGGTTAAAATTAATTTCATTTCGATTCTCCTATTTTAGAGTATTGCCTAAAGAGCACTCAATAATTATCAAAGGAAAACCTTAGTTAGCGCAACACTATGAGTGTTAATCTTTAACGTTCCTGTCACCCATTATTCTCCTTCACTCACTCCCCAAAACTTGTCCTTTCGTCTCATAGCTTGCTTGAAATTGCCTATGATATTGGCCTCAAGATTGCTTCTGTTTATAGTGAGTACGGTGATTGATTTAAACTTAGGAGAATACTATGGTTGAACAATATTTAAAAAGATCTAAATCATTGTCGATTTTAGTTTTCGTTGTCATTTTATTTTGTGGATTAACATTTGCCTATGCCTTAAATCGCGGTGCTTATATTAATACATCCAGTATAGTTATAAGTTTTATCACGTTAATTTGGGCCTATATTGTTTCTTCAACCTTTAAAATTATGAACCAATGGGAGAAAGTAATTGTTTTACGTCTCGGTAAATTTTATTCGCTTTGGAGAAGCTTCCAAAACCTATTTGGGTAATCCAATTGCATTTCACTTGAGAGCAATAAATATGCTTTATGAAGGATTAAAAGAAAATTCTACGATGATAGTTATACCAAGTTCGGCGTTAGAGAGAATGCAGCTAGGGAGTATTGAAGGTTAAACCACGCTGGGCGATAGGCCAGGTAAATGCAAAAAAAGACAATGAGATACATTAATAACAAAATATAATTTTGAAGGGAGATTATTTATGAGTCTAGTAAGTGAAGTGATGAAGCAACATTCTGAGTTTTGCAATTCGGAAACTCGAGTTCCGGACTTAAAATATATACTAAAAAAATACGATTATGATGAACTTGTAATTGAGGATTCTACTCGTCATCCTATCGGCATCGTAAACAAGGAGTCAGTATCTGACGACGCACTTAAAAATACGCCACATGCTTTTGATGTGAGAGCTGGAAAACTGATGACAAGCATATCAGTGACCGTCAGAAAAGACGCAACTACAGAGGAATGTCTTAAATTAATGGATGCTAACCACGTGACGGTTCTTCCGGTTGTAGATGAAGAAGGGCATTGTTTAGGGGTAGTGAAGAAAATAGATTTAATTAGCAAGTTAAGACACTGAACTTTTATCTATTTATTAGACAAAGTACAGAGAGTTATAATTTACTCTAATTATGTATAAACTCCGCCCATACCAACAAGAATCCGTTGATGCTACCATTGCACATTTTCGGCAGGAGAAGTCACCTGCTGTGATTGTTCTTCCTACAGGGGCCGGGAAAAGTTTAGTTATTGCAGAATTGGCCAGAGTCGCACATGGAAGAGTGCTAGTGCTTGCTCACGTTAAAGAACTGGTTGAACAAAATCACGGAAAATATATTAGCTTCGACTTAGTTGCGGGAATTTTTTCAGCAGGACTTAACCGTAAAGATATTAACGAAAAAGTTATTTTCGGAAGTATTCAATCAATAGCTCGCGCGCCTGAAGAATTTTTTAAAAGTTTCTCCCTCCTCATTATTGATGAATGTCATCGCATTTCGATGGAAGGAGAGACTCAATACTTTCAAGTGATCACTAAACTTCGTGATGCAAATAGCGATATTTGTATTTTAGGTCTCACCGCAACTCCTTATCGCCTGGGGCAAGGTTGGATTTATCAATACAACAGTCACAAAAACCTTTTGAGAACCAGCGAAGATCGATTTTTCATCAAGTGCATCTTTGAGCTTTCTCTAAGTTATATGATCAGAAATAAGTTTTTAACTCCGCCGATAAAAATTGATTCTCCTGTTGCTTGTTATGATTTCTCAAGCTTGAAATTAAATGGCACAAATTTTGTTATGAGTGAGATCGAAGGAATATTAAAAGATCAAAAAAGAATCACTCCAGTTATCATAAAAAATATTATGGATATGGCTCAAGATCGATTAGGGGTCATGATATTTACTAGTTCTGTTAGACATGCAGAAGAAATCCTTCGAAGCTTGCCTCCTTTTATTTCTGCAATGGTAGTAGGAGAGACAGAGGTAAGCGAGCGTGACGAAATTATCGAAGCCTTTAAAGTTCAGAAACTAAAATTTCTGGTGAACGTTTCTGTTTTAACGACAGGTTTTGATGCTCCACATGTCGATGTTATTGCCATACTTCGCCCTACGGAATCAGTGAGTCTCTATCAGCAAATCGTGGGGCGTGGTTTACGATTGAGTCCCAATAAAACGAATTGTTTAATCCTGGATTATACTGGGCAAGGGCATAATATATTTTCTCCTGAAATAGGTGAAGACAAACCAACTTCTGACTCCGTAATGGTGGAAGTCACCTGTCCCTCTTGCGGTTTGATCAATGATTTTTGGGGACTTCGAGACGATGATGGTGAGCTTGTTGAGCACTTTGGAAGAAAGTGCAAAGGAGCTTTTGAAGATCCTATAAGTTTTGAATTAAAAGAGTGTAGCTATCGCTTTCGTTTTAAAAGATGCGATCAATGTGCTCATGAAAATGATATCGCAGCAAGATCTTGCAAATCTTGTCAGCACCTCTTAGTTGATAACGATAAAAAATTAAAAGAAGCGATGTCGTTAAAAGATGCTCATGTGATGAGAGTAGAGACGATGACTTTTGAAGTCGGAAGAGACAAGAAAGGAAATCCAAGGCTTGTCATATGTTATTACGATGTAGATGCTGAGAATTTGAAAGAATATTTTTATTTGAATTCACCTGAAAATCTTCAGGCCTTCTATTTTAATTTTACTCGTATGCATAACCGAATCCCAGAAAAAGAAATATGTATTGGTAGTATTGAAGATGTTATTAAAAACCAAGAACGTTTTAGAATGCCTATGTTCGTTATAGCAAGGAAGCTGACCTATTTTTGGGAAGTAAGAGAAAAAGTTTTCTAGTCAGCATCTACAAACTTAAAACTACTTCAGAACATGCTGATATTCAACAGATGAAATGTATTGATTAGGTTAGAATTAATTATTTTTAATTCCATATTAATCTCCCTTTTAAGCAAATCTGAGATTATCTTTAAGTGAGTTAACAAGCCTTGGAGGTTATAATGAAAAATAAAATGATGATAGTTATGTCTTTTTTTCTGGCAATGGGTGTAGCAAGTGCTCAGTCAAATGGTGGTAATGTAATTAAAGAAGATAACAAAATAATTAAAGCAGATACTAATAAAGTAAAAGACGAGCAAAAAGAACTTCGCGAAGATCAAAAACAAGTCAATATTGATAAAAAAAGATTGGGAAATGACTTGAAGTCGGAAGCATCAAAAGATCAACTTTCACTGGATAAAAAAGCATTGAAAGAAGCTCGTACAGACAGGAATAAAGAAAAGTCTAAATTGAAAAAAGACAAAAAAGAATTGCGAAATGATAGGATTGCTAGACATAGAGACTTAAAGAAAAATAAAAAACATCATACTAAAGCTTAATTTACCAAGCCTAGGACTCTAGATTAAGTGTCCTGGGCTTTAATTAACCATTATAACATTTCTTTATGTATTTAATTTTATCTAAAGATTAAATTCATTTTTTCATCCTTCAAAAATCATAATACTATTTCCTGTGCTCTTTTCCACTTTAAGGAGAATTCAATGAAGATTTTAACTGCAATCGTTTTAGCCTTATTCACCGTTATAAGTTTTGCCAAAACTAAAGAGGAAAAAACCAAAGAAAAAGTCGATGAAGAATATGTTAAAGATATATGTTTGATGAAAGACAAATTTCTACGAGGAAAAAAACTTCAGGAATGTATTAAGGATGAATTTGAGAAGCTGCAAAAGTCAAAATTAAAGTAATTACCATTCGAGCTTCTTTCCATCTCTAAAAAATCCACCAGTCGGACCATCATCATGAATTGTTACTGCCCATACAACACTCTTTGCTCCTTCAGGAATTGGCCTTCCTCCACCGCCCATATCAGTATGAGTCCATCCTGGGCAGACAGAGTTTACTAAAATATCTTTAGGGCGAAGTAGATCAGCAAACATTCTTGTGAGACCGTTGAGTGCGACTTTAGATAAATTATAAGCAGGTGGTGCAGCTTTCATTGAGGCAAGAGAGCCGGCCTCGCTGGATACGTTCACAATTCTTCCTCTGGTGCTTTTTAAAAGAAGGGGGAGCATTGCTTGGGTGACTCTCAAAGGTCCATAGGTATTGGTATCCATGGCTTCTCGAACGGTTTTTAAATCAGCATTAGAAACGTCATGCCACGAATCGTACAAAATCCCAGCATTGTTCACTAATACATCTAGTTGACCAAATTTGTTTTCAATTATGTTTTTTGCCTTATTAATACTTTCTTCATTTGTTACATCTAAAGCGATGCAGAAAATATTATCTTGAGGGATTAGTTTTTTTACTGCTTCTTCGCCTTTTTCTAAGTCTCTACTTCCTAGAAAAACAATATAACCAAGCTCGGCAAGTTGTTTAACAACTTCTTTTCCGATTCCTCTGTTAGCACCTGTTACTAAAGCTATTCTTTTTTCCATACAGATTTACCTCTTAAAAATTTTAATCTAAATGATAGTCATTTGGCACCTTCCTTTTTAAAATAAAGAAGAGATAAAACTTATTGAAGGAAGTTATGAATAATAAAATTGATAGTAAGATTGCAGAAATTATTCAGCATAAATTGGAAGAAGTTCAAGCAAAATTAACACATCAAGATTATTTTAATCACTATATTCTTGAAACTCTTGAGAGTTTTGCCTTTCGTTATTTCGATAATCCACTTGTTTCAGAACAATTATCAAGCAATGTTATGAGGGTTATAGCAATTGAAAAGGGAATTAAAGAAGCTATAAAAATTAAAAATCCCGAACTTCGAGCAGGTATAGGGGAACTCGTTAAAAGAGTTAGCAAGGAACAAGGTCCAACTATTTTGAGAGAAATAAGAGTGAAACTTGATAGAAGTTCCACGCATGGGGGCTCTTGTCTGGTTATTGCCCGAGTAAGTTTTGGTCACCCTGATCATGATTTTGCGAAAGGAACCTTTGTTGAAAATTCGAATTTATTTAAATTTGAAGATGAAGTTCATTTTAGGAATACACTTGCAAAGCATCTCGAGGTTGTGTGCGAGCTCTTTTAAAAAAACAGGCAATCTTTTGTAAATAAATTTACCAGAACTATCAAAGTAAAAACAATTTAACTTTGTTCGATGAAGTATGAAACAACTTTAACAAAGTGCTGAACATGCAGATTAGTCCGAAGAAAAATCGATTAAGATAAAAAAAGACGATAAGATTTATTAAAGTGGATTTAATTAAAAATTGATCGATTTTTTAATAAGAGAAATAATCGCATCCATATCAGGCGGTTTAATAAACATATCCAATGCACCTTTTTTGATGGCTTCGTCTCGCGTAATATCAGCTTGTCCAGTGACTAAAACAACGAAAGGTAAAACAGGATCAATTTTTCTTAGCTCGTCTATAAGAAAAATACCATCTCCGTTTGGCATGCGAACATCGCTTATAACAAATTTAATTTCTTTATTTTGTTTTATAATTTCTAGAGCCTCTCGGCCATTTTTTGCCTCGATTGGTTTCAGGCCTTCAATTTCTAGATATGTACCAATAGCCTCTCTAACTCCAGGCTCATCATCCACTACCAATACTAAGTTATTCATTAATTATCCTTCAAGGGGAAGTTTTATTGTAAAACAAGTATTTTCAAATTGATCATCATAAAAAATTTCACCATTATGATTCTTAATAATACCATAAACCAGGCTGAGTCCGAGACCTGTTCCTTTACCTATTTCTTTTGTAGTAAAAAACGGTTGAAAGATTTTTTCGCGTAGATCTTTAGGAATACCATTGCCTGAATCTATAAAGTGTATGACAAACCAATTTTCATTCTTGCTGGCTTCTATTCTAATCCATTTCGAATCTAATTGTCGAATGGCATCGAAAGAGTTGTTAAACAAATTCAGTAGTACTTGGGAAAGTTGAACCTGGTAGCAACTTAGTTGTGTCTCTAAAAAAGGGTCATTTAAATTGCATTGGATTTCTATTTGATTTTCTTTAAGTCTTTCTTCGCAAAGAGAAATGACTTCTAGAAGGATGTTTTTAAAGGGAACCTTAGTCATTACTTCATTGGAAACGTCTCTAGAAATGTTTTTTAATCCATTAATGATAGTCCCGATTCGCTCAACTGTTTTGATAATATTTTTTGAAGATTTGAGGAATATTTCATTGTTTATTATTCCTTTATCAATCATTTTTTCCATTATTTTTGTATTAGTGTGAATGATTGTTAATGGATTATTGATTTCATGAGCGATTCCTCCCGCCATTTCACCGAGGGCTGACATTTTTGCACTGGTTATAGCGGCTATCTGTTGCATTTCAATTTTTTTCTCTTGCTCTGAAATTTTTAATTCTTTTTCTTTATTTAATCTATTTATTTGTTGAATCATTTTGTTGATCTCATTTTGAAGAATATCAATTTCATCGTAAGTCGAACTTTTGCGTGTGATGTTTAATTGATTAGTTTCAATCGAGTTGGGATTAAATCTTTTTAAGAATTCAATAATTTGATCAATGTTTTTATTAATATAAAAATTAATAATTAAAATTATTAAAAATGAAAGAAAAAGTGTTTTAATAACTTCGCCGGCAACAAGTACTGCCTGACGGTTATAAATTTCATTTCTAATATTTATGGTAGTAGCAATAATTTCAACTGTACCAATGAATTCATTGGCCGAATCATCGTGGTAGAGTGGAAACTTATAAGTTCGCAAATTACTTTTGTCACTATCAATAGCATCTAAATCTTGTACTTGATGATCATGATATTTTTCGACCATCACTTGGCCCTTGGGATCTTTAATGCTTACCTTCACTAAATCTTTAATTTTAGCGATACTTTCTGCTTGTACTTCGAGGTAAGGAATATCTAAATTCCAAACAACACGAGCAATAGACGAAATGGTAGATTCTTTGATCTGCTGGATTTTTTCATCCAAGGATCGTACATCTCTATGGTACTGTGTGTTAAAGCTTAAAATTATAATTATGAATGTTATAAATGAGCTTACGGCCACAACCGCAAAGATTAACTTGGCTTTAATGGGACGAAATTTTTTCTCTTTTAAGTTAATCTTATCAAACATATCTGAATAATAGCCTCTATTAATATTCGACCTATTCTCCTTAAACAGATGCATAAATGAAATAAATATTTTAACAAATATGATTTATAAATGAGATTTATTGGCCTGAAAGTTACATTCAACGCATTATGGGTGAGCATTTGGGGTCGAATGTGCCGGCCCTTTTTCCTCCTGCTCAATTTCACGATCAACACTATCTTCATCGCTATTTTCTTTTTCTGACCCCTTTTCGGATTCAGACATCAAGTATTCCATGTCTTCGTCAGGAATAGCATTTTCGATCTCTTCCTCAGAATCAACATCGTATTCCATTCCAAGTAATGTTTCATCAAGTGTATCTATATTTTCATCATCGTCTATAACCTCGCTGGGCAATGGATAATGATGTTTTATCTTAGGTTGATTCAATTTAGTAAAATCGCTTTCCGAAATAATATCATGTTTTTCTTTTTTCATGACTCTCTCCTATAGGCATAAAGCCTCATTGAAGTTCTTATACAGTATATAGAGCAAAACATAAGCCACCTTTTCTGCGCAAGATGTTGTTGGTACATAGATTGCATTTTAACAAGGTGAGAGTGACCAAGGAGTACTATATGGATTTAGTTAGTGAAATTATGAGTGCCAATCCGGTGTGCTGCACTCCGGTTACACGTATTGAAGAAATCGAACGCCTTATGAAAGAGCAAAATACTGAAGAAATTCCAATTGTAGATACGCTTTACGAAAAAAATTTCTTAGGAATAATAACTGAAAAAGAAATTACAAAAAGAGCAGATGAAGATGGAGTCAAACATTCAGAATTAAATACAGAACAATGTATGACCCTAAATCCAATTACTGTGTATGCTGAATCATCAATTGATGAATGCTTTAGGTTGATGGATTCTAATCATCTCACCCAAATTCCAGTTATTGATGGCGGAGGGCATATTTGTGGAATAGTGGAAAGAAGCGCGAAAGAAATTAAACCAGAAGCTAAAGCAAAAATTAAAAATTAGTTTTGAGGAGTTAATATGATTGATCTTTATTATTGGACAACTCCAAACGGACACAAGATTACTATTTTTTTAGAAGAAGCAAATATTGAGTACAAAATTCATCCGATTGATATTACCAAAGATGATCAATTTCAACCTGATTTTTTAAAAATTTCTCCCAATAATAAAATTCCAGCGATTGTTGATAATGATCCTAATGATGGACTTGGACCGCTTGCTATATTTGAATCTGGTGCAATTTTATTATACCTAGCAGAAAAAGCAAAAAAGTTTTACCCAACAGATATTAGGTATAAAGCAGAGGTGAACGAATGGCTTTTCTGGCAAGTTGGTGGACTCGGACCCATGGCCGGACAAAATCACCATTTTAATACTTATGCTCCTCAAAAAATTCCTTATGCACAAGAAAGATATATTAAAGAAACGGCACGACTTTATGGAGTTTTAAACACAGCTCTTAAAGAGCGAGACTTTATTGCAGGTGAATATTCAATTGCCGACATGGCGATATATCCTTGGATCGTTCCCTATCAAATGCAAAGTCAGGACTTGAATGACTTTCCAGAAGTCAAAAGATGGTTTGATAATATTGCCCTAAGAGAAGGAGTCATTGCAGCCTATGCAAGGGCGTCAGAATATAAAAAATAAGAATTAAATCCATTTGGAAAACCAAGTCCACCGACTTAAGCTTTCCGGTTTGACAGGAGTTGAACTTAAAACCGGATAGAAGTATATAAAAAACAATACAGATACCCCAGCAAAAATCCACCGCAGTTTGGTTTTCTCGAGTGCTTTTGTTAAGACCAGGCTCAACATCAAAGCAGCTGGATAGTAATAGTAAAAAAAGGCTAATTTCCTAGGGACTATTGCCCAACTAAATAAACAGACTAGATAGGCGAGCAGGACTTCGCGTGCGACTGAAGATCGTTTAGCAAATGCCAACCATCCACAATAAAAAAGAGCAATTATTCCCCCCCATATAATTAATGGATTACCAATTAAAATTACCGGCCGTATGAGATCACTTCCATTAATTGCTTCATAAGAATACCAGATAGGTCTAATCTGCAACGGCCATGTCCACCAGGAACTAGCATATGGATGGGTACCAGTAACTCGTTGCTGGCTTTCCCAGATTACGAATTGAGCGTGAAGAAAATTATTTGGATAAAAAGTAATTGCATAAGTGATGAAGGCGATTAAGATAAATCCGATGACAGCAGATAGTCGTACTTTTTTATCTTTAAAAAATGCAACAAGAAGAAGTAAACCTACGACTCCCATAGGCATTACTGAAAACCATTTGGTCGCAGTTGCTAGACCAAAAAAAAAGCTGCTTAAAAATAAAACATAATTTTTTTCTCTATGTCTCCACCAAAAAGAAAAAGTATAAGCTGCCCATACTAAAAAAGCCGCCATAAATGTATCCAGCATTGCAATACGAGATTGTACAAAAAGCATTTGATTGGCAGCGGTTATAATTGCAGCAAACAATGCCGATCGTTGAGAAGCAAATAAATTTAAAGACCAAAGATAAATTCCTGCGAGAGTAAGTGCTCCAAATAGACTGCTCATCATACGCCACCCCATTGGATTATCACCTAATAACAAAATTCCTTGAGCAATAATTATTTTGGCAAGAGGAGGATGTTCTGTATTTAAGATGGGACCTTTATCTAAAAATGCTTTGGCCGCAGGAATATAATGAAATTCATCAAAATTATAAGATTGAGGCTGGCCGATATTTGTCAAAGAAAGTCCCCAGAAAGTGAAGCTAATTAGAAAAGCTAAGATCCAATTATTCATACTTAAATATCCTTCAGGATGTAGGTCTTCCACGAGACTACTTTGTTTTATTTAAAAAAACCAATCATGGGTTCCCAAAGTCGAGGATAACTATGTGCTATGCAAATAATTTGTTAATTATAGCATTATAAGCTTAAGAGTTGACTATTGCGGTATCTGATTTGCACCTCACATATGTATCTAGGTCAAGGAGGACTAAATGAAACAATTTCATCGTTTAACTAGTGAGGTAAAGGATTTGAGGCTTAAGTCCCGCAATAAATTTATGAAGTCTTATAAAGCAGGTTTTTATGATGAAAATTATAAATCAAAGGAGCGTGACTTTAAATGGAGCGCACATGAAAAATGGCAGGAAGTTTTAAATAAAAAAGAATTTAGAAGTTTAATGACAAAAAAAAATTATCAAGAAATAGCATTACGAGCATTAAAAGTTGAATCTAGTACTGTTCTTCTTTTTTCTTCTGAAGAAAAAGCATTGCATAATGGGGTAAAAACTCCAGAAGGTGCAGAGCATTTTGCAAAGGGGCTTTATCAATTACTTTATGGAACCGCAAGTATGGAAATAAGATTTAACTTATGGGTAGAATGCGTTGGAAGTTTGCTTAAAAAACAAATGCGAACATTAACCTGGCCGATGGTAACAGCATTTGGTTTTATTGCTCAGCCTGAAACTCATGCTTACTTAAAACCAATAGTTACTAAAAATGCAGCTTTAAATTATGGCTTTGATTATAAAGATCAACCAGAACCTAATTGGGAAGGATACAGAGACTATCTCGAATTTTGTGAACAGATTAAGCTAGATTTAAAAGACTTAAAACCAAGAGATATGATCGATGTCCAATCTTTTTTATCGGTGCAAGGCTCTAGTGAGTACTAAAAATAACCATTAGCTCCTAGTGTTTGCTATTATTTTGTTATACAAAATAAAAAAACATTTGGAGTTAAAAATGAGTTCGCATAAAGAAAATACTGCCCCAGTCGAAGTTAAGATGGAACAAGAGCAGGAGCATGTCCACGGACCAAATTGCAGCCATGGCCACGGTAACGCCCTTTTAAAACCCATAACAAGAGAAGCTCCGAAAGTAGGTCGAAATGATCCATGCCCATGTGGAAGTCAGAAAAAATTTAAAAAGTGTTGTGGGATCTAACTTGCTATCAAATCGGCAAATAAGAAAATTGCTGCCAAATAGAACTAAAACTTCCAATAAAACAAGTGCAGGTAAGGTTCTTATTATCGGAGGAGGAAAAGGACTTTATGGTGCAGGTATTTTATCTGCTTTGGCCGCAACAAGAACAGGTGCAGGTTATACTCATCTGATGACTGATTTAACTAAATTTCCTTGGATTAAATTTCCAGATTTTATTCTTCATCCAATCAAAATAAGCGAATTAAAAAATAAAGAAGAGTTTGCCATTGGAATTGGGCCAGGATTAGGAATTGAAGATAAAAATAAAAAATTAATAAATTATTTGATAAAAAATAATTTTAAAAAAGTAGTGGTAGATGCCGATGCACTCACTCTAATTGCAAATTCTAATTTTCCGTCTCTGCCACCGACATGGATACTGACTCCGCATGAAGGTGAATTAGCGCGGCTTTTAAAAACGACTTCGAGTCTTATCAAAAAAGATCGTCTTAAGGCCATCAAAGAGGCTCAAGCAAAATTTAATTGTACGGTACTGCTCAAAGGAGCAGCGACATTAATTGCAACTCCAAATTCACCAAAAATACTTTCAATTCAAACAGGTACGCCTGCGCTTAGTAAGGCCGGAACTGGAGATGTCTTGTTAGGGATGATCGTGGCCCTTAGGGCCCAAGGATTAGATACGAGGGAAGCCTGTCTAGTTGCAACTTATATCCACGGAAAAGCTGCCCGGGAATGGGGAGAGGAAGGAAATGATCATTTAAGTTTGCGCCCAACTGATTTAATTGAACGCTTGCCCAAAACTATAAAACTGATTCGATTCAAAAAATAATTTTACTCATTTCCTCTGATGCAATTTAATCCCGAGAACTCTTTAATCCCAGCAGATGAAGAAACCTGAAGCCCAGCTTTAAAACTATCCCCAGGATTTCCAAAGCTAGAATCTTTAATTGTTAATTTAAGAGTTGCCGCAGGAGTAGTTGTATTCCCTGAAATAATAGTGTCGAAAGTTGAAGTTGCTCTTACGTTTTGTACCATCGAGTTAAATCCGTTTCCAACTATTTTCATTTCGAGAGGATTTCCAGCAACATCGATGATAAATCCCGATCCACTGCAATTGTAAACTGATGCAAAAGATAAAGTGGGAAGAAGAGCAAAGGCCAATAAAGTTTTTTTCATAAATAATTCCTTAGAGCTGAATGGTTATAAAGTTATTTAAAATAGCTATATCTTTAGAAATTAAATTCTTTTTTAGAAAATACATCAAGAGTTTTACTGAATTAAGTCCCAAAGGAAGTTTAGTGTCAGTAACTGTAATAATTAATTGTTTTTTAGCTTCATTTAGAGCCACATTGCCGTAAATTGCCACACGCGCTTTAATTCCGAGAAATTTAGCTTCAGCCTGCATTATAAGTGCACCGTTAGCTGAACTTACTGCAATGTTTTTTATCGAACTGTCTTTTTGATCTGGCTTAGTACTTTTAACTTCATCAATAGAAACTCGTGCATAACTTATGCAGTCTCTCAGCACCTGGTTTAGATCTAGTAGATCCGTATCTATTTCTTTTCTACAATTGAGCAAAAGATTATTAATAAAAGTTGTAGAGGTCGCATCTGATAGTGCGCCTTTATTAAGAGTGAAATAAACGACTTTATTTTGCACTGTAACGTCTTTGATATCGAGATTGAAAGTTGACTTGGCAACCTTGTCGATTATGCTCGCTTTAAGTGGAGCGATCTTTAATCGATTTAAACAGGCTTTTTTAATTTTATCAAAATCTAACGTTTTTAAATCTTCATCTTTTGCGCAATTTAAATTCAGTTCTGTTGCGTTGATAAAATATGAATCATTGCTCACTGTTTTGGCAGAAATTAAATTGGCATTAATTTGATTTTTTCTTAAATCAAAACTTTTTATTTGTGCCTGCAAAAATGTTTTTTCACCTTTATCCATTCCTTCATACTCAAGAAATGCTGATTCATTATTCGGAGCATAACTACCGTTTAATGTTAAAAAATTATAACAATTCGCAATCATATCGCTAGATGGCGCATCCATATTAGAACCAGGACTTTTGCTGGTCATACTTTGACAATACAATCTGAAAGTTTTTAACTTCACACTTGAATCTGGATTGATGAAACTGAAATATTCACCTGAAAGATTTATTTGGTTGTCATCTAAAACCAATTTTGAATTTTGTAATTCAGTTTGATTGAGTGAATTGATAATGCTGTCTGGTTCAATAGCAAAACCGTAATTTCCAAATTGAGTAGTAAAACCTAAGAAGGTCGGTCTGACAAAAATTTGCGAATCAAAATAATTATTAACGTTATTTATATTGAGGACAATTCCATTATTATTTACATTCGCTGTTTTAAAAATTAAAGCACCTGCCTTACCAACACCCTTAGGTGGTTTTTGGAAAGTAAGTTTATCAATGGAGACGTCAACTGAAAGTTTTGTATCAGCAAACGATGTGGACGAGAAGATGGCACAAAGTAGTATTAATAATTTTTGCATAAAAAAAGTCCTCTAACCGCACTATTGAATGAGTCAGAATGTATCAGAGAATTACAAGGAAGTGAAAGGAGTGTAATTTTTACTCAGAGAGCAGTATTTATTTCACTAATCTTTTTGCGTACTGGGCTAGGCCGTTAACGACCGATTGGTAGATATTGTATTCAAAAAGTTTATCTTTTCCAAAAATATCTGCCAAGCTCTCGCGAATTTTGGGGAGTTGAGATGTCCCACCTGTTAGACAAACTTGGTCGACAGCAGAAATATCAAGTCCTGATTGTTTAAAAACTTCCATCATTGTGGCCATGATTTCTTCAATGACCGGTGTTATGCTCTTTTGGTAAGAAATTTTGGTGATCTCTTCACTTATGTCTATACCTGGATAATGGTAGTCAAATAGTGTTTTATTGTTTGTACCGAGTCGTACTTTGGTTTTTTCTATCTCGTCAAATAAAGGAAATCCTAATTGGCATTCAACTAATGTAAAAAGTTGGTGCATATGTTTTTCACCGTCTTTATTTAAAGCAAATTTTTGAATGTGTTGAAGAAATTCCCAGGTATCGCGGTCCCGAAGGTGAGTGATGTGAGCAGGAGAACATATTTTTTTTAAAAGTTGTCTTGGAAAAGTGAGAATATTAGTTCCACCTGGAATTTTGTATTCAAAACGCGAACCAAAATGAGGAGCTATAAAATCTTTCATCATTACACCATCGAGTGCATCTCCGGCCAAGAATATTCCACTCAGTCCCAGAATATCATCTTGTGAGTAGGCTCTTTGATGAATCTTCATCAAAGTAAAATCTGAAGTACCTCCACCGAAGTCTGCAATCAGAACAATTTTCTCAGTTGTTGTATTAGTATTATAATCAAGTCCCGCAGCTATTGGTTCTGGACAAAAAATGACTTCTTTAAATCCTGCAAGCACACAAGCTTTTTGCATTCTATCTTGGGCCATCTGATCATCTTCTTTATTTAAAGAATAAAGTGCCGGTCTTCCAAGAACAATTTTTTCTACATTTTCATTGGTTATTTTATTGGCCCTCTGTCTCATCGTAGTAAGGAAAACTGCAACAATTTCAGAAATATTCATAGTCTTATTAAAAACAGTTGTGCCTTTATAATTATTTTCGGGAAGAAATTTCTTGATAGAGCGAAAGAATCGTCCTTCACCGTCGCGATTTACATATTCCTTAATGGCATCTTTTCCAAAAAACCAAACATTAGGTTCAGGAGTATATAGGAGAGAGCGCAAAACGATATTGGAATCAGACTCTAGTGGAATTGCAGTTATGACACCCTCGTTAGAAACGTGGTTCAGTAAGGAATTTGATGTTCCAAAATCAACAGCGTAATAAGACATACTAAGATCCTGGGATTTAATTTTTAGTTACTTAGTATACTTGTTTCTGAGTTGTTTGTAACGTTCAGATTTTTTGTAGGTGTTAAGGGCCTTTTCTCAACTCTTTTACCGATTGATCTGATGTTGTTGAACTCGCAGCTAGATAAATATCTGCTGATAACTTATCTAATTTAATTAATTTAGTAAGTTTGGTAAAATCGAAACCGTATTTTTTTCATCATTCCTGACCATTTCAATATTTTTACCTATGACAAATCCTAATTGCTGGAGATGAAGAGACTTAACATCTTCAAAAACTCCACCGACCATATAATGTTTGGCATCTTCAATATTATTAATTTCGATGTCAGAGCGAGAAGTTCGTTTCCATAAGTACTCAAGATAGATATTTGTTATGGCATCATTTTTGTATGAAAGTTTATGACGTTAATAGCGTATAGGAGAAAATTATGAATTCAAAAGCTAAACCAATACCAGATGGATACCATTCGGTGACTCCCTATATATTAGTGAACGATGTTCCAAAGGCTTTAGAATTCTACAAGCGAGCATTTGGTGCAGAAGAGCTTTTAAGGCTAGAGATGAAGCCAGGGCAAATTGCTCATGCAGAATTTAAAATAGGGAATTCTGTCATTATGATTTCCGGAATAACTCCTCAAATGAAATTGGCGCCTAATACTGGAGACAGTCGAGATGTTTGCTTTATGTTGTACGTCAACGATGTTGATGCTGCAGCGAAGACGGCCATTGCGGCCGGAATGAAAGTTGTTAAAGAAGTTCAAGATCAATTTTATGGAGACCGCACAGGAACGTTTGAAGATCCATTTGGTAATGTTTGGTCTATTGGTACCCATATAGAAGATGTCTCGACTGAAGAGACTACGAACTGCATGCAAAAGCTTTATGGTGATAAATCTTAATAGGAGAATCTAATGAATCAGGTAAAAGATTTTATGACAGTAGATCCTGTCTGCTGCCTACCCACCACTAATTTAAAAGTTGTTGCAAAATTAATGCTTCAATACGATTGCGGCGAAATTCCGGTGGTGTATAGCATTGAACAACCAAAAATTGTCGGAGTGATTACTGATAGGGATATTGTCTGCAGAACTATTGCACATGGGCTAAATCCCCTTGAGATGACGGCAGAGGAGGCGATGACAATTCCAGCAGTAGTGGTAAAGACAGATATGTCGATTGATGATTGTTGTACTATTATGAAGGAAGAGCAGATTCGTCGGGTACCGGTTGTTGACGAGGAAGAAAATTGCTGCGGAATGGTGACTTTGGCAGATATTGCAAGGAAGTCGGAAGTATTTGTAACAGCTGCAATGATTAAGGATATTTCACAACCGTCTTATCATAATTCTCCGATAGAAGTTTCTTGATTTTTATTTATGGTTAATAGGTGCCGATTCAATTTTTTCTCAGTTAATGCATCGTGAAATTAGAAAAGTAACCGATGCGCTGAATATGAATTTCGGAAACAATAAAATTCTAATTTTTTCCAACTCACTCCTAGTGAGAGAAGTTGTTTTATTTGCCTTTATTGTAAGCGCCATGATCTCTGTGGTTTTTTCGGCATTCAATTCTTATAATTATTATAAAGAAAGTCAGGTTGAAATTGTAAAAGAAGTCACAATTATTGAAAATGCCATGGAACATCAGTTGGAAATTTCAATGTGGGGAATGGATAAAGAAACGATTCAAGATCTTTTAAAAGTACTGGTTAAAAATCCCAATGTTGCTGAAGCTAGTATCACAAATGCGGATTTTAAATATAGCGATGAATATTCTGGTCTTCCTAAAGACTGGACTACTCTCGAATTTCCACTTTCATACACAAAGATGCCTAATAATATAAAGAATCTAGGGACATTGAAAATATCGTTATCAAAAAGTAAATTTTTTAGCGAGCTGAGTTCTAAAATAGTTCTAGGTTTTATTCAAAACTTGGCTAGATTTCTTATTGTTACTGTTTGTATTGTCTGGTTATTTAATAAAAAAATTATTTCACCAGTTCGCAAAATTCAATCTATGACAAATGAATTTAATGAAAAGCACTTAATTCCTATTCTAGGTGGAGAGTTAACCAAAGCTGAAAAATCTACCAAGTCTGAAATTGACACTTTATATAGAGACATTCAATTACTTCAAGAAAATTTTAAGACAGCGTTTGAGTTGCAGAAAAAATCGGAAGAAGAGAGAGTTGAGATAGAAATTCAGTTAGAAAAAGAAAGACAAAAAATTGTTTTATCACAAAGATTAGAAACCATTGGTCAGATAACTTCACAGGTCGCACATGATTTTGGAAACCTGATCATGATTATTAATGGAAAGACAAAAATTTTAGATAAACGACTTTCTGATCCAGAAGACTTAAAACAGACAGAAGCCATTAGAAAAGCTACATCAAGGGCCCATTCATTAATTAAGAAAATTCTATCAATGACAAGAACGCAAAAAATTGAAGCAGTATTAATGGATCCATACAATAGTCTTGTCGACTTGCATGACCTTCTTAAAATTTCTATTGGTGGTGATATTTTATTAAACATTGAAACTGATGGCAGTGAAAATATGGTGCTTGTCGAAGCATCGACTTTTGAAAATGTGATTATTAATCTATGTGTAAATGCTCGGGATGCTATGCCTTGTGGCGGAGAAATAGGCATTGCTGTTAAATCAGTAGTGAGAAATAATCAGGATTTTGTTTCAATTTCTATTAAAGATACTGGCGTAGGAATTCCCGAAGATATTCAATTGAAAATTTTTGATCCATTTTTTACCACCAAAAGTGTAGGAAAAGGAACTGGGTTGGGGCTTTCTCAAGTGCAGGATTTTATAAAGAGTGTTGGCGGTTCGTTGGAACTCAATTCGGGGTGTAATGGAACTTGCTTTACATTGTTTTTGCCAAATAAACTTCCATTTAAGACAATCATTGCTGCTTAGTATTCACTCCCTACCTTAGTTAGTTAATTGTAATCATCAAATTTATTAAAATCTTAAGGTTTAGTAGCTCTTGCGCTTTAAGCAAAGTATCCCATATTCCTTTCATGGAAAATAAAATAGCAAAAATGAAAGAAAATTATTTAACAAAAAAACCTCGAACAAATGCTTTGAACTCGACCTTAGTTTTAGTCCTTATGCTTTTTTATGGAAGTTATATCTACCTCAATGGACTGTTGCACGCAGATCAGTGGATGCCTGCTTCAGCACAATCTGTTTTTGGAAAGGGAGAGTATTGGAGAGCGTGGACGACTCTTTTTGCTCACGGTGATCTCGGGCACATCTCAAGTAATTTAATTCTATTTTTTCCCTTTGCTTATTTTTTAACCGGATATTTTGGATATTTCTTTTTTCCTGTTTTTGGTTTTTTTGTTGGAGGATTAATTAACTTGCTTGTTCTAAAAACCATGCCGGATCATGTTTGGTTAATTGGAGTATCTGGTGTTGTTTACTGGATGGGAGCAACTTGGATTACGCTTTCATTTTTAATTGATCGTCGAGAATCTATCGGTAAGAGCCTGGTTAAAGTAATTGGGATTTCAGCCATCCTTTTTGTCCCAGATACCTTTCAGGCAAATATAAGTTATATGACCCATTTTGGAGGTTATTTTTTTGGAATGCTTAGCGGTGTTTTATTTTATTTAATATTTCGTAAAAAAATTAGAGGGGCTGACGTCTTTGAAGAAATCATTGATAATGAATTTGATAGCGAAATTGAATATGAAAATAGTTTTGAAGATAAGCAAGAACCAATAGTCGTCGAAAGTTTCAAAGAAATTTTATAACGATCGTTTTTTCTAAAAAGGAAGTTTTAAGCCGATTTGTAGATCAATTTGGCCGTCTAGTTTTAACTCTGTTACAGCAGGAAGACTGCCTATTGTCAGAAACGGCTTAAGAGGAATAGATTTGCTCGCCTTAATTAAATTAAAAATATCGCCATCAACAATATCGAAGCTTAGACATTTTAGAAGACAATTATTTTTTGCTTTTTTATAACTGATAAGCAAAGGATTTACACCACTCACACGCGATAAATCAAATGTATTAACAAAAGAGAAGCTGGCCTTGTTGCCAGTAGATGCATCGTAAGCTTTATTATATTCGACAAAAACTTTTGTGACTTTGAAAGATTTTACAATACTAAAATCAAGATTGAGATCTGGAATTGGCAAATCAACGTTACCAATATTAACAGTTCGAGATCCAGTGAGCTTTAAAAATATTTTAGCAAATACTTTAAGAAATGAATTTCCAATTTGCTCAAAACTGTTGGGAATGCTGGCAGTATCGTAGACGTCCATATTAACAATATTATATTTTAAATTGAGATAAAAGATTGTAGGGTCTGCAGTATTTGTTTCTAAAGACGCGTTAGCAGCAGCTGATAGTTCATTATTCCCAGCTGCAAGTAGTGCAGTGTTCATCATAGATTCTCTTTGAAGTTGAGCTAGTGTTCTCACTTCAGCGATGGGAGTAATTGATTCGCTTTGCTTCAAACATGATGAAGCTAATGCAACAACTGCGGCCAGTAAAAGTATTTTAAATAAATTTCTCATAGGAGATTATTCTTAAACGTCCCAAGATTAAAAACAAGTAGGCACAAAAAATCAGCATTAAATTCAAAAAAATAAAATTAGAAATTAATTGCTAAGTGTATTGAAATTGGTGGAGGAAATACCTGAGTAAGTTCTAACTAATATCAGAGTGATTATGATCTTTATTGAATTTAGAAGGTTTTTTATAAGCTGAAGAATATTCTTTTAATATTTTTATAACTTCTTCAGTTTCTACTTGAATAAAATTTTCATACCATTCTCCGATTGAATAAAGAGGAGTGGGAGTCATCACAACAATAAATTTATCCACCTCTTTTGAAAGCGTGGTCATGGTATCAGCGGATGATACGGGAACTGCAATTATAATTTTTCTTACTTTTCGCTTTTTTAAGACTTGAATAACAACTTCCATTGTTGCTCCGGTGGCAATTCCATCGTCAACTACAATTATATTTTTGTTGGTGAGTGATAAGGGCCTGTGACCTTGTCTTAAAGCTGTTCCGATTTCCTGCAACTTGATCAAGGCCTGCTCTTTTATTGGATCAATATCAGAAAGCTTGTAACCTAATTCCGCCAGCAAATCCTTATTGTAGAATTCTTCATCATCTTCGCTTAATGACCCAATTGCCAATTCTGGGTATGTTGGTGCACCAATTTTTTTTACCAAAATAATATCCAATGGAAGGTGAAGCGCTTTCGCGATTTCATGAGCGACAGGAACCCCGCCCCGCGGAAGTGCTATAACAATTGTATTTTTTTTATCGAAAGAAAGTTCGGCAAATTTTTGTGCCAATAACATTCCAGCATGTTTACGATCACGAAATTGCATAAAATCTCCTTAAAGATTAAACGTGAGTTCCATACGGATAAGTTTCAGGAAATTTATCATAATCAACTTCAACTTTAAGCGGCGTTAAGGGACGAGTTTCATCAAAGAAAACGAAAGCGTCGTAGCGGTCCGATAAAATGGTTGGAACATAATTTCCCCGATGCTCAGAAGGTGGATGATAAACTACTCCAATGGCCCGCTGGCCGCGGGTTTCAACGAGTGGAGAGAATTCAGGTTCGTTATCAAAAAGTACATAGAAATCCTGAGAACCAACTTTTGGAATGGCATTATGGAATTCTGATTCTACGCTTTTTTCAATGGCCTTAGGTATAGGCAATACTTGAACGGGACCATCCCACGAGTGCGAAGCAATGACCGATCCGGTGTAAGTGCTAAATCCTACTAAAGCGACTTTTTCCTTTCCATATTTTTGTCTAGCTAGTCCTCCAATATTGACTTGCCCATGAATGAGCATATCTGTAGCTCTATAGTCGCC
This sequence comes from Bacteriovorax sp., assembly GCA_014377485.1. GTDB lineage: Bacteria > Bdellovibrionota > Bacteriovoracia > Bacteriovoracales > Bacteriovoracaceae > Bacteriovorax. Next base: position 51,206 of record JACMPM010000003.1, read on the forward strand.
AATATGAGTATTATGTGCCCAGACGATTCCTTTTGCATCTGGTCCATAGTGTTTCAGCAACATGTTCAGAGTATCCATCATGTGTGTGTCTCTTACATTCCATGAATCTTCTTCAGCTAAGACCATGGCGCGATAATAATTTTCGGCATTACAAACTATACGTGCATTTTGAATGGCATCGAATAGTGCCTCATCCTGGTCTTTAATATTTTTCAATTTATATTCAAGTGTTTCATTTAAGGCCGATAGCACTTCCTTTTTACATCCTTCCGGGATAGCGAATAACGAACGCGCATAAGCTTTTTCGTCGTGACGATAAGAATCGAAACAGGAGTAAAAAGATTTTGCCTTCATTGCTAGTTGCGGATCAATTTGATTTAAGAGCTTTGTTACCCGGTCAATTGATTCATACAATGAATAAACATCTAATCCATAAAATCCATATGGATTTTGGTTTCCCGAATTGAGGGCCCTAAGCCAGGTGATTAGTTCAGCAGCTTCACTATTGGCCCACATCCAGGTCGGCCAGCGGGAAAAATGGGATAAAACTTGATCGGCCGGGCTTTCGCCAATTTTACTTATGTCTTTTTTGTTTTCATTTTTACCATGAATGAATTTATTGACTTCTTGGCATGGCGGCCAATCGCCCTCAACAGAAATAAAATTAAAACCATGATTGAGAAGAAGCTCTTTTGAAATAGTACTTCTCCATTCATAGAACTCTTTTGTTCCATGTGAAGATTCTCCGAGCATAACTATTTTTTTGTTTTTAATTGAATCAATAAGTGGTCTTAAATCACTATGATCGCTATATCCTGTTAGAGGATTTGCTTTTTTTATAATTTCGTCACAAAAGGCAGTATGTTTCATAAAATATTCCATTGTTAAAAATAGTAAACTTATTCAAACAAAAAAATTCTACTCCTTAAAAATGGAAAAGAAATTACGAACGATTTCTAAGGAATTGACAATGAAAGCGATCTTAAAAAAAGATGAATAATATTCTAATCCCTTGTTTTTCTATTTTTCTCACTCAACACAACCTCAAGAAATACAAGGCGTCCCTTTCTTTTTTACACGGATTACTTGGCGTCTTTCCTCTCTGTCTAAATCTTGTTAATAAACTCCACGTATTTAATATATTTTTTTATCAACCAAAAACTGGGGAATTTTATGAAACTATCAGCTTTATTTTTATCTTTGTTACTTGTTACGCAAATTGCTAGCGCAGGCGTGCTTACAATTGAAAAAGGAAACCGTTCAATTGAAGGTGTTAATGTTGGTAAATCTGCTGATCTAGTAACTATTAGTTCAACACAAAAATTAGACTATATTGGTGCAGGTCTTAGAACTAAAAAAGTTCTTGTAGCTAATGTAAAAGTATATGTAGCTCAAATTTTTCTTGATAACATTGGTAAATTCGTTCGGACAGATGCTGGAGCTGTAAAATCTCTTGCTGACATGAAAGCTGGTGCAATTCACCTTACTTTTTTAAGAGGTGTTGACGCTGCAACTGTACAAGTTTCTTTCAGAGACGCTCTTGATGCTAACAATATTGACTTAAATAACAAAGGCATCGTGGCTTTCCTTTCTGCTGTAAAAGAAGGCGCTGACGCTAAAGACGGAAAATCAATGAACATCTCTCTCGCGAAAGATGATAAAGGTGTTGTAACTGTTGTTTATGAAAATACAGCTGGTGTTGAAAAAACAATTACAGGTGATGAAACTCTTTTCAAAGGAATTCTTTCTATTTGGTTAGGTGAACCTGCTGATTCTGGTCTTGAAACTTTGAGAGCTGTTATCCTTAAGGGAGAGTAATTTATGAAATCATCTTTAATTATAATCTCTCTTTTGTCGTTCGTTGTTGGTTGTGATGCAATCGATGCGATGAAGGCAACAAAAGATATGAAGTCTGCTACAAATTCTATGAATGAAAAAATGGATAAAACCAATATAGGCATTCAAGAAACGAATGATTCTGTTCGAAAGCAAAAATTGATCTTGTCTATAAATGATATGCTCGATGATAAAAATACTAAAGACTTAGAGCCAGTTGCAATTGGAATGATCGCTGGTGCTGAAGAATTTGGTAAAGCGGCAACTACAGAAGAAACTATAAAATATACTTACAAGCTATTGTTAGAGATTAAAGATGTAAAACCTAATGAAGCTCTCAAGGATACCAACGGAAATTATCCAGCCAGCGTAGTGGAAGCTTACGATCATAAAAAAATGATTAATTTGAGCCAGATCTATACAATCGCGGGATTTTATCCTCAGGATAAAGTAGATCAAATCATCAACGAACAAATTTATGGTGGTGGTAGATACCAAAGAACGGCTTATATTTTTTTAATGGCAAGAGTTCAATTTCTTGGAACTTATTTGCAAGAAACTCTTTTTGCAGAACCACTTGATACGGTTGAAGCAATGCGAGAGTTAATAGTGCGCTTAGGTGCAATGGACTCAATCTTAAAGTCACCGTTTAAAGATAAAGTAAAAATAAATATTGATACTTTTATTGCGAGAGATCCTATTGTTGCTTCTCTTTATGATGATGCTGGAAAAATGGAAGATTCTTGGAATGCCCCAAAACTTTGGAAGAAAGTATTGAAGCGTTTTGACCAGGACTTAAAAGATGGAAATGTTGTCGAAGGAAGCAGTGTGAAAACTACTGATGTTCAAAATGAAATTACACAATTAAAAGCAACTGTTCAAACTTATGTTGGTTCTTGGCAATAGTTAAAAAATTAAATGATTTTTATTCCTAATAGAAGGCCGGTTTAATATCGGCCTTCTTTTTATGCACCAGTCTCTCTCTATCTCTTTCAAATATTTCATGTACAATTATCTACATTAAATCAGCTCATTCTTAGTATGTGCGCATTGCGTAATAAAAGTTATTCTTAGAAGTAAATATGAAAATGTTTTTTAACCAAATCAAAGAATTTATCACTGAATCAGCGGGAGATCCGCGTATTCCTTTAAGAGATAAAAAAGTAGTGATGGGAATACTCATTATTTTGATTCTCAGGATTTTATTTATTCCAGATTGGATCCCATATTTTGGAATTTTAGATATTCTTTTTTTAATAGGCATTGTCTTGGATTATTTTTTTGGCGTGATTGATCAAAATCTTTTGCTTAGTCATTATCCGTGGGGAATGAAGAGTTTTGCCCGAATTAGACGTTTTTCTCTCTTTATCGCTTTTTTTGCGCCTAACTTTATCAAAGACAACCTGTGGGAATATACCAAAGATCCCTTTTAGCAGGTTTTTTTATGAAATATTTCTGCTAGTATTTGAATACAAATTTTTTGGAAGAGGAAATCATGGGAAGTATGAAAGACGCGTTAGCTAAAATTGGTATTAAAGAAGTTGCAAAGCCAATTGCTCCTAACGAAAGATCTAAAATCGCAAAAAAGAAAGTCACAGAAGATGTTGTTCATCAGGAACAACGAAATTTTTGTGAAGCCTGCGACCAGGTCCGCCCAGACGTTGAATTATATAAACATAGAAACCCAACAACAGAAGCAGAGTGGATTTGCGTCCGTTGTGCCGATCAATTACAAATTCCAGATACATTTAGAAAAACTGCTCAAAGTGATACATCAATTAGAAAAATGTTCCGTAGAGAGTACGGTGCGACACTCAATCCCGCAGATATAAAAACTCAACAAAATGTTAAGCCTAGAGGTCCGGTGGACGGAAATCGATAATTAACGAGCAGTCATTATTTTTGCAATTTGATCATCAGTGGGAATGTCCGCTGAGAAAACAATTATAGTAAATATAGAAAAAACCAATAATGTAGTCCAGGGTATGAATTTTTTCGATTTAATCGCCAAACTCCTTGTTCAACTTAACATCTTGAAAAAATTAATTGCAAGTAATTGTCCAAAAAAAAGCCGCAAAGGCCCTTGAAACTTGCACTAAAAATTGATCAAGTAGTGGAGTGAAAAATCTAAGACTGGTCTCTATTCTTTCACTCCTATTACTTTTCTTTGCCTGCTCAAGAATTGATTTGGCAGCGAATTGGGCCGATACCTATATCTCACATCAGATAGATCATTATTTTGATATGAATAGTCTTCAGTCAAAATTATTAAAAAAATCATTAAAAGAGGATATTAAAGAAGTTCGAAAAATTATTTTCCCAAAACTTGCTTTAGATCTAGAGAGAATTGATGGAGATGTTGAAGGAGCTACTAATTTTAATGTACAGAAACTAGAGTCCTATAAGGTCAATTTAAGAAAAACTTTTGACGAAGGACTCATTATTTTCGAACCTAGTGCTCAGGAATTTGTTAATCAGCTTAATGCTTCACAATTAGAATCCTTTAAAAAGGAATTTGATAAAAAAACAAAAGATATAGAGTCTGAAGCTAGCGAGCCTGTCACTGCTAAGGATAAAAGATTTAACAAGATTAGAGAACAGTTAGAAGGCTGGCTGGGAATTTTATACCCAGAACAAAGAAAAGATATACAAATTTTTTGTAATGCAAATCCATTTCCATTTAGAGAGCAAGTTTTAAATCGCAATAAACTTTCTCGAGAGTTTCTTGAGGCTTTCCCAAATACAGAAAAAAGAAAGAAATTTATTCATCAATTATTTTATAATTATGAATCTATGCGGGAACCCAGTTATGCAAAGGTAATAGATGAAGATCAACAAAAATATTTTGAACTCATATCGGTCATTTTAAATAAAATGAGCAACGAACAAAAGAAGCGTCTTTCAAAAACTCTGAAAGACAGAGTTGAACAGCTTAATAAATCTTCATTAACTAAAAAATCTTCTGTTTTTTAATAATTAAAAAACAGAGGAAAATGCCCGCTTAATTGGACATTTTTCCTCATCAAAGAATTTTAACTAATGAAGCAGGGATTTGTTTTCTGATTTGTCAGAGCCATATGTTTTCACGATTTTATCGTATACTCCTAATAATAAAATAGTTGGTACCCATTGTCCGACAAAGGTTGCCCAGTCTTTTTTCTTTTTACTCATTGCAAAGCCTAACGATAAAGCGACTGCGCCCCCGGCCAATACTAAGAATATAGATGAAGGAATTTTTGCAGTTTGTTTTTCAATGGCTTTTGTTACTTTTCCTTCACTCATTGACTTGTTGCGTCCACTTTCTGTTAAAATTGAATTTGAATTCATATGACCTCCGTATTTTTTTTGTTCATTCCTCCATGCTTATCATGCAAGCGTTATACCATTCATATAATTAAACAATTAAATATTTTTTTAAGATAGGATTTGAAAATGCACCCAGATATTAGCAATTGTTATCAGAATGCAAATTATTTAATCTATGCATTGTAAAATTTTAACGCCAATAAACGCTGGTATGATCGCAAAGCCTCTGGCGATCATCCGCCACTGCCAGCTTGGAATTTATAAATTTAAATCCCTTCCAGTACAACTTGACCGGCGGCAAAAAGTGCAAGAGCAAAGTAAATTCCTGTGAGTCTTACTCCTAGAAGTGGAGCCAGTAATTTGTGAGATTTCTGAATTTCAATAATATTTCGAAACCCGTGATTGTAAAACACGGGCTCTGATAAAATTAAAATTGAGGAATTATAAAAATGGCGAGAAAATAGTGAAAAAGTATTATCGAATAAAATCTCATGATAAATCTTTTGGGCGATTTTTGAATTTTCCGTTGAACGAGTTGTGATTAGTGAAGAGTTTAAGTCGAGATTCATAGACTTTGCCTTCGTTATCTGAAGGAGAAAATGGTGTAGCGCAATTTTTTGGTAATTTATCCGATTTCATCTAGAAAAATATAGGTGTGGGAAAGCAAATCTAGCAAAGTTTTTTACTCCTACCAGATATATCAATCAGTTGCATTTTTGGATGTATTTCTTTTTTTGTAAAGCTAGATTCTTATGAAACAAGAATAAATATATTTTTTTATATGTTCATCTGTAAATTCAAGCCTTAAAATATAGTTAAAATGAGACAACAAAAACTTCAACACATCCTAAAAGAAACTTTTGGCTATTCAAGCTTTCGTTTCGAGCAGCTAAACATTATCAATTCTATCTTAGATGGAAAAGACTCACTAGCGATTATGCCAACAGGTGGGGGAAAGTCCCTTTGTTATCAAATTCCCGCACTTTTTCTTGATGGTGTCACACTCGTCATCTCTCCGCTTATTTCTCTCATGCAAGACCAGGTTATGAACTTAAAAGAATATGGAGTTCATTCTGTTTTTTTAAATTCATCGCTTTCGTATAAAGAAAGTAACAAAGCAAAAGCCCAGATTCTTGAGGGCGGTGTTAAAATTGTTTACGTCTCTCCCGAAGGAATTTTAAGCCCAGCTCTTTCTGAATTCTTTAACCAGATAAAAATATCTTTGATCGCTATCGATGAAGCTCACTGCGTATCGCAATGGGGACATGAATTTAGAAAAGATTACACCAGACTCGGAGAACTTAAATCAATGTTCCCGGACGTCACTGTTGTGGCCCTTACTGCAACGGCCGACGCCAAAACGAGAAATGATATCTCAATGCAATTGAGATTAAACAATCCAAATATTTTTGTTTCATCGTTCGATCGCCCCAATATTAATTATATGATTTTAGAGCGCACTGATGAAATGAAACAGATTGATGAGTTTATCAAGGCCAACCATAAAAATGATACGGGAATTGTTTATTGCCTCTCTCGCGATAAAGTCGATCGAGTGGCGTTGGCGCTTAAAAAATTAAAATACAATGCCATCCCTTATCATGCGGGTCTTACAAAAGAGCAAAGAAGCACCAACCAGGGTCTTTTTAATACTGAAGAAAAAGTTATCGTAGTTGCCACCATTGCTTTTGGAATGGGGATTGATAGACCGGATGTTCGTTTCGTGGCCCATCTCGATTTACCAAAAAGTATCGAGAGTTATTATCAGGAAACTGGTAGAGCGGGACGAGACGGTAAAGCATCTAATGCCTGGATGATTTATGGCCTCCAGGATGTCGTAAAGCTCTCTCAAATGTTAGAGACGACTGAAGCTGATGAGAGTTATAAAAAAGTAGCGCGCTTTAAATTAGATTGTATGCTGGCCTTATGTGAGGCCGGAAGTTGTCGAAGAAGATATCTGCTTTCATATTTTGGTGAAGAATCAAGCGGCCAGTGTGGCAATTGTGATACCTGTATAGTTCCTCCGCAATTATGGGATGCAACGATCGATGCTCAAAAAATTCTCTCAACTATTTTTCGGACCAATCAAACTTTTGGGGCCGGGCATATTATAGAAGTTTTAAGAGGCAGTAAAAACGCCAAAGTCACGGATCGAAATCATCATGCATTGTCGGTTTATGGGATTGGGGCCAATCAGCCCCGCGATCATTGGAATAGTATTTTGCGCCAGCTTTTAAATTTAAATTATATAACAATCAAAAATTGGGAATACAGAAGTCTGGGTTTAACTTCAAAGTCCCAAGAAATTTTATCGGGTGTCATTAAGCTTGAACTTAGAAAACAGACGTTTGCTATTGGCAAAGAAGACAAAAAAGAAAAGAAAGTGGCCAAGACTACTGATAGTGTTCATGGGCGTAATGATTTATTTGATTCACTAAAAGATCTTCGAAACAAAATTGCGAAAGAAAAAGGCATGCCTTCTTATATCGTTTTTAATGATAAATCACTTCATGATATGTGCATGATTATGCCGAGAAATGATTCTGAGTTTTTACTGGTCTACGGAGTTGGGCAAAGTAAGCTTGAGAATTACGGGAAAGCTTTTTTAGAAGTTGTTAGACAATACTAATTATCAAAATGAAAATTTAACCATTTCCTGACTGGTGAGCTCACCGGTGATCTATTATATTGTGGTCAATATTCAACAATATGGTTTTCACCGGAGAACATTATGCTTGCGGCAGTATCACTAAACGAAAATAAATACGAAGCTAACCATAATTCTGGAACAGTTATTACTTTTGAATCTCTCAATGAGTTTTTAGAAGAAATAAAAAATACTGAAATACAAAAAGTGGAGCCGAGAGGCTATCAGTTTAAAGCGGATGGAAAAACATTGGATATTCCGAATCTGGCCTATATTCAGTAAACAAAGTTTTAATGAAATTTATTGTAATGTGTGATAAAAATATAATTATTATTATGCTAATAATTGCAATAAGGATTTGAGACATGAATCAGAATTTAATTTTCTTTCCCTGTCTGGGACTCATGATTTTAACGGCCCTTGTTCTGGTTAGAATGTTTTTGATGAGAGTCAGTGCAGTGAAAAACGGTTCAGTAGATATTCGTTTTTTTAAGACCTACGACCTACAGACAAATGCACCGATACTAATGACTCAAGCCTCGAGAAATTTCACCAATCTTTTTGAAGTGCCGACGCTTTTTTATATGGTTTGTGCTTTTGCATTGATTACTAAAAATGTTGATGGTGTAATGTATGGAGCTGCCTGGCTTTATGTTGGACTTCGTTGTGTTCATTCGTTTGTTCATTTAACGAGTAATAAAATTATAGTGCGAATGAGTTTCTATGCTACGAGCTGGGGTGTGCTTTTGTTAATGGGATTGCTACTAGGGTATAGAATTTTTCAGACTGTTTAATATTTTCAATCAAGTATTAATGCAGCTATCTTTGAAATGACTTCGGAAATAACTTCCGAATTTGTCTTCTCTATGAACTGAATCTCTCGTGCCTTCCAATCTACTTTTTTTAAATAATCAGAAAGAATTGCACCTTTAATCTTTTTCCCATTGAGGATAACTTCAAAAGGATAACCTTTGATATTAGATGTAATAGGGCAACAGACTGCAAGTCCTGTCTTTTTATTATACTCGGTCGGAGATAATATAAGTGCGGGCCTTTTACCCTTTTGCTGGTGTCCGGCCTGAGGGGTAAAGTTAAGCCAAACGATATCGCCCTTTTTGGGTATGTATGCCATTACCAGACCTCATTTCCTTCAACTTCAAATTCTTCTTCTTTGTGAAGATTTTTTTTTGTGATTTGTCCGAGTAAGGTTGAGAGTGATTGCTTTTTTTTACTTGGGAATATTATGATCGTACCATCTTTAGTTTCAATTTCGACTTCAGAGTTTTCATCTAAATTTGCTTTTTCGATAATTGCCTTAGGTATTCTAATGCCTAAAGAATTTCCCCATTTTTGAATTTTTGCGCTCATTTAGAGTCTCCCTGTCAAGAAGAGTATATACATTGTATAAACATTTATCAATGGCGCTTAACCTGATGCCTCACTTGAAAGGTTGAAATAATTACAGGAATGACACGGCCATTTTTTTTAGGTTTGTTGGCCAAAGCTAAGAAATCCTATATATGGGCCTACTTTCAACCATTACTCATAGGCACATGAAACACATATAATTTCTCAAAGAAATAATTAAGCTTGATATCTATCTTGTCATGGCCGAACTCCCTATATGTCAAAGTAGTTGTCGCCTGTAATTAGGAGACAATAATGGGGATTAGTAAAACAGAAAAGGGATTTGAGTTTTTTGAATTAAGAAAAGACTCTTTTAAAATTAACACGACTAGAAGATTTGTAAATCGCAAAATATCTGGGGCCGCTTAGTAATAGAATAAGTGTTATCTATAAAAATTAATGAAGAAAACTTGAAACCTCCTGTTCATCAGTCGAATTGATAGGCAAATCAACTGTAAAAGTTGTGCCTTCTTCAGGAAAACTTTCAACTTTGACAATTCCATTATGGGCCTCAACAATGCCTTTCACAACAGTAAGACCAATCCCCCAACCAATATTTTTTCTATCCTGATCTTTTTTACATTGATGAAACTTGTCAAACAAAAGAAGTTGTTCGGGAAGTTCTATCACCTGACCGTAATTGTGAACTTTTAGAATAGCTCGATCAAGAACTTGTTCAAAACTAATAGTTATAGGTTTAGATTGATCACCGTATTTAATGGCATTGTTAAGAAGATTTTCAATTACCCTTCTCATTCCTTCAGAATCCCAAAAACCCGTCACCTGTTTAGGGCACACAATGAGAATATTATTTCCGCTTTCGGACATTTCATCTACTATTCCCTCGACAATTTGCATTAGGTTGCAATTAGATTTTTCAAGTTTCATTTTTTCACTGGCCTTAATTTTATTAGCATCTAAAAAATCTTTAATCATCATATCCGTTCGATTAATACCAACTAAAATCTTCGTTGCTAATTTTTTTTTATTTTCTTCGTCTAGCGAATTTCGTAAAATGCGCTGAATATTTATTTTGGCAGCACTAAGCGGGTTTCTTAAATCATGTGAAAGATTGGCGATAAATGTTTCTCTAAGTTCATTTTCAATTTGCCAATTAATGGCCTCTGTTCTTGAATTGTCACGCTCTCGAACAAGATTGTTGCTCTCTGTCAGATCTGAAACTATCTTGGCAAACCCCAAAATTTTCTCATCTCTTTTAAGTGGGATAATATATATGTCAGACATGAACAATTCGCCGTTTTTTCTGACACCGACTCCTTCGCCGCGAAATGATCCTTTCTCTTTTGCGATTCTTAAATGCTCCATAGGGGCGTTTCTTTTTTTAGCATCTGACGGGTACATCAACGAGAAATTGTTATTGAGAACTTCCTTTTCCGTGTACCCAGTCATCCTGCTAGCTCCTGCATTCCAGAATGTAATAAGTCCATCAATATCCAAAATACAAACTGCATAATCAAGCATGCCATCAATGATTTTTTTAAATATGTTTTCGCTCTCTCTAAGGTTTTTGACATTTAGTATTTCTTTCTCTTTTTCGCGCTTTTGGCGATTAATTGCAAAACTAACGGCCATATTTTTTAAAGCTTCGGTGATTGTAGAATAAATGATCTTACCTTCCGCTAAAGTCATTTTGCCTTCTGGATCAATAGTTTCAAACAATACATTAGTTAGGATTTTGTATTCAGAAATAGCCTCTTCCAATGTGTAGTCAGGAATTTTTTCGCGCTCTTCGCCGTGCTCAACTCCCTTCGCTATTATTGCATTTTCATCAGTTGCAACAAGTGGATCGAGTGCTTTCGAAAGTTCACCTAAAAAACTAGGTATTGAATCTTTTAATGCAGGCCCAGACAAGCTTTTGGTATCCGTTAGATGTAATCTTACTTGTTTTTCCCAAATCTCGAGAATAGAACTTTTATTTTTTTTAATCAATTCGGAAAAACGACTCATTTAGCCTCCCAAATAATCTCACAAAAAACTTTCGCTTGAAATAAACTTGAAAGCAATTCGCAATGAAACATAGAGAAATAAACGTCATTCATTACTGAAAAATATTGCAACAAAACGTAAAAAGTAATCAAGAATGTAGCAAAAAAATAAGAAATTAATATTTAAAAAAATGTATGGATGAAATATGGTTTATTAAGAAATGTATCGATGTAGAAAAATCTATATCAAGAATTATTGATAAACAAAGGTAGTAAATCCTTGATAGTTTAAAACTGTAAAATTAAAAAGTAACTTAGATGAGGGAACAATTTTTTTTATTCAGATGCCAATGAATGCACGTCCATTTCAAAAAATGTGATACAGACTCCTAAGTCTGATGACAACGAATCAGTCTTAAACCACTAGTCATCGATAAATATTTTGTCACTATGACCAAAGAATTAAATAACAGGCCCTCAAAAGGGGCTTGTTTTTTGTCTTGGATCGAAAGACATGCATTTGCTAAAAAAGGTTTAACTTTCTTCTATTCATTTCGTTTTTAAATTAATATCGCCCAAGTTTATATCTGCTAATGCTAAAAGCCGTGAGAAAAGATGTTGGAAGTATGATGATGGAGAAGCGATCGAATTGAAAAAGTCATTTTTTTAAAAATGTAATTGTTATTCTTCATCCTCTGCCGGCAACCGAATCGTATACTGCCCAGTCTTCTCATCTCTATTCATCACCAAGAGTCCAAGATTTTGTGCATCTTCCACCAACTCTCTAAACGAGCGGTAACCATAGTAAGTTTCATTAAATCCTGGGCGTCGTCTTTTCATGGTTTGTTTAACCATTGAGCCCCACATCTTTGCATCGTCACCACGTTCTTCTGCCAGGCCTTCAACCGTCTCTACGATGAAATCTAGAGCTTCCTGCCGTTTATCGAGTGCCTTGGTTTCTTTAGCATCTTTTGTTTCTTTGGGTTCTTTTAAATCTTTGGTGTCTTTAGCGGGCGGTAATTTTTTTGTTACAGGTTTTCTGGCCGGTTTTTGTTCGCGAACTAAATCATCGTAAAAAATAAATTCATCGCAATTGGCACTCAGTAAATTAGAAGTCGAATCTTTTACACCGATACCGATAACCGTTTTATTATTTTCGCGGAGTTTTGATACAAGCGGGGAGAAGTCGGAGTCACCGCTTATGATGACAAAAGTGTCGACATGAGATTTTGTGTAACAAAGGTCAAGTGCATCTACTACCATGCGAATGTCGGCAGAGTTTTTTCCTGACTGGCGCACATGAGGAATTTCAATTAATTCAAAGTTAGCTTCATGCATAGGTCGCTTAAAATCTTTATAGCGATCCCAATCACAATAGGCTTTTTTCACAACGATAGAACCTTTGATTAAAAGGCGTTCAAGAACTTTGTTAATATCAAATGTTGCATATTTGGCGTCTCTCACACCGAGGGCAATATTTTCGAAGTCGCAAAATAATGCAATGTTTGTATCGTCTGTACTAATGGCCATGGGGCAGATCCTTTTTTTAGTTATTTTTTATAAGTAACTTTCCAAAGAATATTACTTGCATCATCTGCAACAAGCAGTGAGCCATCAGATAATACGGCAACACCTACAGGACGGCCATAGACTTCGCTTTTAGTAGAGTCAGCAATAAAGCCTGTTAGAAAATCTTCTGGAGGCCCACTTGCTTTTCCGTTTTTAAATGGAACAAAGGCTACTTTATATCCGGTCAGAGTTGAACGGTTCCAGGAACCGTGCTGTCCTATAAAAGCTCCGTTTTGGTATTTGGATGGGAATGCGTTTGACCCTTTAGTGTTTTGATAAAAGGCCAGCCCTAAGGGCGCGACATGAGTACCAAGTGAAACACTTGGTACTAGTGATTTTTTTGCTAATTCAGGCTGTGGAGCTTTTATACGCGGATCTGCATTGGGTCCCCAATAAAAATATGGCCATCCGTAAAAACCATTCTCTTTTACTTCTGTGAGAAAGTCGGGAACTAAATCGTCTCCTAAATTATCGCGCTCATTTACTACCGTCCAAAGTGTATCGGTTCCCGGCGCCCATCCTAAACCGACAGGATTTCGGAGACCAGAGGCATAGATTCTTACGCCTGTTCCATCGGGATTAATTTCAAGAATATTTGCCCTGTGATCTTCTCTTTTTATTCCATATTCGCCAATATTGCTGGAAGATCCGACTGCAATATAAATTTTATCGCCTTTAACATTGGCAATAATATTTCGAGTCCAGTGATTTCCCCCATTAGGTAGATCAATTATTTTTTGTCCGTTCGGCTCTGTTTTGGCAAGCAGGTTTTTATAGGGATACCTCCATAACGCATTTGAATTTGCTACATAAAACCACTTATCTAATATGAACATTCCAAAAGGAAGATTAAGACCGCTCAAGAAAATTTCTTGTTTCCCTTTGTGAAAACGAGTGATGCGACTGGCCTGTGATTCAGCTAGAAAAACACTTCCATCAGGAGCGGAATATATCCACCTTGAATTTCTTAATCCATCGGCAAATTTTGAAACGATAAAATGTTCAGGTGCAATGGGTTTATGATCATTCCAACCAATTACTTTACTAGAATTGACTACGTTATGATTTGGATTGGGAGGAGGGAGGTTGATTGTTTCTGAAAAAAGCACTCCGATCACCAGCAGAGACATATAAGAAAAAAATTCTAGCAATAATCTCAATGCAGGCTCCATCCATCAATACCTTTATTTTTCTCAGCCGGTGGAACTGTTTTCATCAAATAAACTTCTTCTTCTGGGGTATTAATTCTTCCAAAAATTTTATTTCTTTCGGGAAATCTTCCAAATCGCTCGATAATACTTTTGTGAGCCAATTCATAACTTAAACTTTTTTCCAAACCTGGCTCCGAGAAGAGCTTTACTGCAATTTCATGGATACTTTTAGACTCACTATGCATAAAAGGCATGTAGAGAAATTGCTTGTGACTTGTCTCGAAATTTTTTTGAATATTATTTCTGATTCCTTCTTCGGCCAAAATCAAGGCCATGCCGTCAGAAGAATAAGCTTTGGGGTCATCGCGGTAAATATTTCGGGAGAATTGATCGATAAGAATTATTTCGGCCAGCCTTCCGAGCGGTTCGTCTCTCCAGCGAAAAAGCTCTCCCGCTATAGCTTGAGAATGGATCACTATAAATTTTTCTACCATTTTTAAATCGAGCACATCATCATTTATAAACCAATCATCAGGGGATAATTGTTCAAACCAAAAATCAAGAATATCGTGATAATTCATATCAACTCCTTTTGTTAAGGCACGACTGCGGAATGAATTCCTTCTTTGGAGCAAGTTGAGCAACAAAACATATCACCAGATTGTTGAATTCCACGACCCATAATAATTGAATTACAATTTGCACAGCGAGGAGCTACAAAATTGACTGCACATTCAAAGCTGTCAAAAGTGAACTCTGTCCCATTGATAAAAAGAATATAATCTTTTTCAATATTAAAACCACAATTTACACATCTAGCTTCCTGTACCATAAATTCTCCAAGGTTAATAACTCCATTGTGAAAGCATGGACCGTGCCAAAAAATTAAAATTGATAAAAGCACACTTGTTTTGTTTTCGGTAAATAGTTTTAACTTTTGTGCCCCAATCCGCATCTATTGAATGGACATAAATGTACATTTATAATTGTTCAATAACCGTTTACAACTCTTAGCCCGGTACATTCCTTGCAATTCATACAATAACTAATTCCCTTAAAAAAAGGGCAAACATGGGAGAAAGTTATGTTTAAAATATTATTTGCATTAGCGTTTCTGACAAGCTCTTTTGCAAGCTATGCACAATACAGTATGGACGATTCATCAATGGAAAATAAATCTCAAGGAACATTTCCGGAATTGAGAGCTTCGGGCGTTAATGAACAAAAATGGTCTGCTGGTGTGACTTCAGGGATCAACTCACCTAAGGGACCCGCAACTTCGAGTGCAGAGTTTGGACTTATTATTGGATTTCAGCCTATTGTTCCTATTACCGCAGGAATTGAAGCAAACACTACACGTTTGAATGACAGCAATGATGTTAGACAAACTAACGTTTTACTAAGATCAGTTTATAATTTGGGCGGTGATATTCCTGTATTGCAAAGTAGTTTCATTGGTGTAGGAGTTGGTCCAGTTTTTATTCCTAATAGAGTAAGATGGGCAGGAGCTCCAATCATTGGGTTTGATATTCCTTTAAGCAGTAAATCTCATGATTATTTATCATTGGGCTTAGAAGCGAAGTACCTTTTTATTACTAATACAGATACTCCGGATTTATTTGCTTCGGCCTTAGCACTTAAATACTTTTTCTAGAAATATATAATTTCGGCAAGAAATTTTAAAAATATCTTGCCGTTTTTTTTACATTTTAGAATTATCGACTTTATTAATCCCTTCAGTTCTAACTTCAATCATTACTTCTTCCCCCACCGCTGGACCTATGGAAACTTTTTCGTCGTACATGATATGAAAATCTTTTCGCATAATTTTACCCTTCATTTGAAGGGCCACTCGCTCATTTCCCCAAGGATCTCTTACTGATCCAGTGTATTTACCAACGAAGCTGACTTCTTTGGTTACATCCTTAATCGTTAAAAAAGCGATGAGTGTAAATGATTCAGGGGTTCCCATAAATTTTTTTGATTTCAAGGTCATGGACGGATAAGTGGCAACATCAAAAAAATTTTTTGAGCGTAGATCATCATCTCTTTTTTTAACAGCAGTATCTATTGAATTCATATCAATTGTTGCCTCTACCGTTGAATCGGCAAATATAGGAGCCAGGACAAAATCTCCTTTGACCTCGTTAAAACGTCCTTCCACTTCCGAGACTACAAAGTGTTTGATGACAAACGAGACTCGCGAGTGATCCGGGTCAATTTTATAATCTCCCGGCATGTATTTTACTGCAGCAGCATTGGCATTAATTGCAAAAAGCATAGCGAGAGTAAAGAATGAAGCGAGTTTAAATTTCATAAGACCTCCTTTTTTTTATTTGAGATAATTTGCTTAAAGACAAGCAAAAAACTTATAATTAAGAATGGGATTCCGGGAATTATGGGTAGAATAAGGCCGATAATTCCTAGAATGAAAAAAAATAATGAACCAACTATTCTCAGAAGATTATAAAATTTATTTTCTTTGTTATTATCTTCCTGGTAAATTAATCCAATCGAGAAATTTGCGACTACAGATAATACCAAATAATAAAACAGCCTGAGTATTCTGACTTTAAGTGAACACTTTTCTATAAAATATTTAGCATCAAGTTTTTCACAACCAGTGAGGATAATTTCTTCTATTTCTGCCTTTAAATATGTAGTCATTTTTTCAGAATAAATATTAACGTTCATTTCCAGGTTTTGCTGATAACTGGTGTAATTGAGATTGAATGAACCGATTGTTGCCCAGTTTTCATCGATAGTAGCCAATTTTCCATGGAGAATAGATTTTTTCCACAAATAAATTTCAACTCCATTTCTAAGAAAATAGGCATAAAGGAATTCAGAGGCAAGTATATAACTAGGCCAATCTGAAAACTTAGGTAGTATCAAACGTACTCGCACTCCTCTTTTTCTTGCTTCTACCAATTGCTTCATAAAAGTTTTTCGAGGGAAAAAATATGAATTTATAATTGTTATTTCGTGTTTTGCTTTTTGAGTGAGGTGGGAATACTGCCTGGTTATCTGCCAACGTCTATATACCCAGTCGTTTACTAAAATTTTTAAATCAACTCCGTCTTGAATGGAAGGAGAGTCTTGTGTAGGGGGAAAGCTGATTTTTTTTTGAGAAGCTTTTTTAAAAATCATTTGGCAGTACTGAGTGAGCCTGACAATAACAGGGCCTTTTAAAAAAATAGCAAAATCTAATTGAGAAGTGTGAGACTCGGCATCAACACTGGCAAGAACATTGATTCCTCCAATAAAGCTGGCTTCTTCATCAACCAGTAAAATTTTATGGTGAAGCCTTCTGCCCCAACTATAAAGCCACTTCATTTGCATTTCATTGAAACGCAAAAAATGAACTCCTGCATTTACCAGATTCATCTCAGAACGTTTATCCAATAATCTGGAGCCCACGCTATCTACCAAAAGATAGACCTGTACTCCCCTTAGAGCGGCGTTCATTAATTCATTATGAACTAGACTGCCAAAACCATCCATCATAAAAATGTATGTCTGAAGGTGAATAGTTTTTTTGGCATTTTGAATCAGATTCAAATACTCTTCATGATACTTCTGGCCATCGCGATAAAAAATAGCAAGATTATTTTTACTGAGAGTAAAAAAATTATGTTCCATTAAATTTCGACCTCACAATAGAGAGGTAGATGATCCGAGAGGTGAGAAAGTAGGTTATGCTTGTTTTTCGTTTCCATAATCGTTGATGTTTTAATTTTGAGATTTTTCACATAAATCCGATCAAGGCATAGTAGTGGGTAGAGAGCAGGAAATGTTTTTGCAAATTTTCCATGAATCGTTTTATGCACCTCTTTCATTCCAAGATCTACTTCAAATACTTTGGCACTTTTTTTATTCCAATCGTTAAAATCACCGGCCAGGACGAATGGTATTTCATTATTTTCATTTTTTAAAAGTATATGTTTTTTAATCTGTTGATACTGCAAAAGTCTACCAGTATGTAGTAGATTTAAGTGCGAGCAAGCGGCATAAAAATATTTTTCTTTTGAGTCTTTAGAATCATTAGAAGTTGGCAGAGAGATCTTGCAAATCAATAAGCCTCTTTTTTCCCAATTATTGGTTGAGAGGTCAATATTTTCAAAACTTTCAATGGGAAATTTACTCAGAATTAAATTTCCATGATGACCATGATCGTAAACTGCATTGTGTCCGTAAGAAAAGTGAGGCCATAATTGATCTGCTAAAAACTCAAATTGAGAATCAACCATTCCCTGTTCCTGATATTTACTGTTTTTTCCAACGACTTCTTGTAAAAAAACAACATCTGCCTGAGAGTATTTTATAAATTCTTTCATTTCTTGAAGAAAATAATTTTTATTATTCCAATCAAAACCTTTGTGGATATTATAAGAAAGAATTTTTATCAGCATGTTTAGTGTTTAAGTCTCGCAGGCTCACCGTCTTTGCGTAGAGTATCTGCTTTGCTTTCCTCGGTTTTAAATTTACTAAGAACTACTTCAACTTTATTCATAAATGATCCTGTGACGACATGTCCCTTTCCGGCCATCATCGCTTCGAATCCTTGTAGCGCCACAAGTGCAGGACTGTCTTTTTTTGAGACGGCAGCCTTTGAATTTTCTAAGCCCGGACCCTGAGTAAAATTAGTATCAGTCGGCCCCGGCATAAGAGTTGTGACTGTAACTCCTGTTTCTTTCAATTCATTTCTTATAGCCTCCGAGAACGACTGAATAAATGCTTCAGAAGCTCCATACACTGCTTGAAGCGGTGTAGGCATTACTTCGGCTATTGAAGACGTAAAAAGAATACGCCCTTTTTTTCGATTAACCATATCTTTAACAATATGTTTTGCCAGGTGCACACTGGAAATCACATTTAAATGAATGAGATAAAGCTCATCTTCTAAATTTGTTTCTTTGGCAAAATTTCCTCCAAGCCCTACGCCTGCATTAATGGCAATGGCTTCAACGGGTCTTCCTGTTGCCGAAATTTTTTCAATGAGTTCATCAACGCCTTCATAATCGGCTAAGTCGATTATGAAGCTCTCGACATTGGCACCGAGGGTTTCACATATTTGAGCTGCCTCAACAATGGCCGGATTATCTGAGACAATGACTAAGTCAAAGCCATGCTGAGCAAACTGCTTTGCTAATTCATAACCTATTCCACTTGATGCACCTGTGACTACCGCAAGTGGTCTGTCTGAGCTTGTAGTTAAATCCATTGTCGTCCTCCTCATGTAAACGATTAATGCTTTAGAATTTGCAAAGACGATACCAAGCAGACAGCAAAACCAATTAGCTTGGGTAATAATGACACCGGTAAAAATGATATATTTTTATAATCTTTGGAGCCAAATTTTTTGATGCTAAACTTTTTAAAGCTCACTCAGAAAATTATGGATATCATGAAATTCATTTTAACATTTTTTACGTATATACTTTATTTGAATATTTCAAATGCAGCTTACTACGATACACTTCCAGCAGGTGTCCGCAATATCACATACCGCTATATTCAAACTGGAGAAATAACAGGAAGCTATGGCAGCTCAGGAAATTTTAAAGGCTATAACGTCAACGCCAATATCAATGCCGATTCAATAAAAGGCGTTAATGCAGCCGTTGATACTTATCTTGGAACATTAAGCGCAACTGATTATGCAAATTTTAGTTTTGGCACTTTTCAAGGAAGTGCAACTTCAAAAGTTTCGGCCCAAGCTATAGGAGCAGGTTATGGTGTCACTAATCGCCTCACTGTTTACGGATTTGTACCTTTTTATTCTGCGCAGGTTGATTTAAAAATCGAGCGTACACAAAAAGGCAGAAACAATGTAGGGACGGCGATTCAACTAGAGAATCTTCCAGATGTTGATGTCCGACTAATTCAGTCACTTTTTGTTAATTATTATCATTATCAACCATTGGGAAGATGGAAGGCTACAGATTTTGGTGATACCGAATTAGGAATGATGTATCAGTTAAAAAAATGGAGCAACGCTGGGGCCTTAATCAATATTGGAACAGTAGCACCTACAGGAAGAAAAGATAATCCGGATATTTTACAAGACATTGCGTTTGGCGATGGACAATGGGATGCATTTTTTGAATGGGGTGGAGGAATAATTTTATCGAGCAATTGGAGCTTGGATAACTGGACAAGGTACACTTATCAATTTCCTTATTCGACTACTATACGTACTCCTGATTCAAGCACTTTCCCTGTCACGGCTAACGAAGGTTTAGCTCAAATCAAGCTTGGAAATAAAGCTCAAACTAATCTTCAGGCAAATTACAAATTATCAGAAGAATGGACGACTTCACTTACATATTCTTTCGAATATATTGAACCCTCTGATTATAAAAGTTCGGACCCTATAGCAGATACTATCCTAGAAGCAGACACCGAAAAAATAACTCATACTGGCAGATTAAATTTAGGATATTCGACTCTTTCTCTCTATCAGCAAAAAAAGTTTTTTGTCCCTGTAAGTTTTAACCTCGCAGTCCAATCAATCTTTGCGGGGAAAAACGTACCTAAATATGAGCGCGCTGATTTTGAGATACGACTATTTTTTTAATTTTTAAAAAGGCAGTTTCAATCCAATTTGCATCTCAATCACACCATCTAGTTTTAAATCAGTAACTGCAGGCAGACCGGCTATTGTGAGCGTTGGTTTTAACTTAAGCGTTGTATTGGCTTTTAAAAGTCCCAAAATATTATCGCTGACAATGTCAAATTGAATGCATTTTGAAAGACAAAGATTTCTAATTTTACGGTAACTAAAAAGAAGAGTATCCACTTTGCCGACGTTGGGAACTGTCACTTCTCGTGCCAGCTCTAATGTATCAATGAATGAAAAATCTGCAGCAAAATCACTATTTGCATCTACTGTTTTATTATATTGAAGAAATATTTTTTTTATTTTAATCGATTTTATTACCGCTAAATCAAGATTCAAGTCTGGCATGTTTAAATCAATGGGAGACAGGTCAATATGGCGAGGTCCATTAATGGAAAGAACAAGTTTAGCGATTGTAGATAAAAATGAATGACCAATCTGTTCAAATGAATTTGGCACGTTTGCCGCTTCAAAAACATCAATATTATTAATATTATATTTTAAATTTAAATAGAAAACGCTCGGATCACTACCTGACTCTAAGCTTGCTTTGGCCGCAGAAGAAAGTTCGGCGTTGCCAGCAAGGTTGGCCGTATTCATAAGAGATTCTCTTTGGAGGTCTGCAAGAGTTTCTGTTTTTGCAATAGGTGTAATGGATTCAGTTTGTTTTAAGCATGAACTTAAAAGAAAAACGGCACCTGATAAAAACAAAATTTTAATGAACATGTAATCACCCCATAAGATAGCTGGAGTGTATCCGTCTTGTAATTCAAAAACTAATTTTTGAAATATTAGTTATTTAACAGGTCTGAATTTTAAAGTAAAACGGCAATTTTTCGAGGCATTTCTTACATACCAATGAACACCGCTATTTTTAATAAAATCGTAACAAAGAAACTCCTTAACATTGTTAAGTAGTTTGAGTATTATCTTTAAAAATCACTAACTGAGAACTATATGAATTTAATTGATCTTTCTATCCGCCGACCAGTATTTGCCTGGGTTTTAATGTTTGGTTTAATTGTCTTCGGTGCCATTTCCTTGAATCGTATGGGAGTCAGTCAATTACCGGATGTGGATTTCCCAATCATCAACGTCTCGCTAAATTATCCAGGTGCAGCACCTGAAGTTGTTGAGTCTGAACTGCTTGATCCAATTGAAGAACGTCTTTTAGCTATTGAAGGTGTAAAAGATATGCGCTCACAAGCGAAACAAGGTTCGGGCTCAGTAACTCTGGAATTTGATATCAATAGAAACGTCGATGTGGCGCTTCAAGAAGTTCAATCTGCTCTTAGTCAGTTGCGTATGCCCGCAGGAATAGACCCTCCAATTATTGAAAAGAAAAACCCAGAAGAAGATCCGATCGTCATTATTTCTATCTCGGGAAAAGCAGAGCTCAAAGATATGTTGGCCTGGTCTGATCGTTATCTTCTCGATCAAT
The DNA here is from genome assembly GCA_014377485.1 of Bacteriovorax sp. GTDB lineage: Bacteria > Bdellovibrionota > Bacteriovoracia > Bacteriovoracales > Bacteriovoracaceae > Bacteriovorax. Next base: position 73,131 of record JACMPM010000003.1, read on the forward strand.
TGAGATTTTTACCAGGAGTCGGCGAAGTCAGCGTTGGAGGATTCTCTGATCGAAATTTAAGAATCTGGATTGATACTAAAAAACTTAATTTATATGAATTAACTATTTCAGATGTAGTCGAGGCTCTCAAAGCCCAGCACGTTGAAAGTGCGGCTGGACAATTTACCGAAAAGCTCCGTGAATTGCGGGTGCGCTGGCTGGGAGAGGCAAGCACCATTGATGAAGTGAAAAATATTCGCATACTCAAAAGAGGTGGCGACCGGGTTTTTGGAAAAAAACTTTTTATTAGCGATGTCGCCGATGTTGAAGACGGACTCTCGGATATAAGAAGAATCGCAAGAGTCGATGGCAAACCAGCTATTGGAATTCAAATTAGAAAGCAACGTGGAACCAATGAAGTTGAAGTTGCCAAAACAATTAGAGCAAAACTAAACGAGATTAAAGGAAATTTTCCCAAAGGATACGAGTATCAGGTTGTTGTTGATTACACCAAATCAACAGAAGCGACAGTTGACCTTACCATCGAAAAATTATGGGTAGCCGCGATCATTACGATTATTATCTGTTTTCTTTTTTTAGGAAGCTTTCAAGCTGCTCTCAATATTCTTTTTTCAATTCCCACATCCATTGTCGGAACTTTTACCATCATTTATTTTGCTGGTTTTACTCTTAACCTCTTCACACTTCTAGCCCTCACACTTTCAATCTCAATTGTTGTTGATGATGCCATCATGCTTTTAGAAAATATTGTTCGTCACTACCGTATGGGAAAAGATTCGGTAACTGCTGCGAGCGATGGTGCTAAAGAAGTTCTACCGGCGGCCATCGCTGCGACCTTGGCCGTTGTTGCGGTATTTCTTCCAGTTATATTCATGGAAGGAATTATTGGTAAATTCTTTTTTCAATTCGGCGTAACAATGTGTGCTTGCGTTTTACTATCATTGCTAGAAGCCGTTACCATAACACCAATGAGGGCAGCGGCCCTTTTGAGTTCAGAACCAAAAATTTCGCGCTTTGAACATTATTTAGATGAGTCGTTTGAAAAAATATCAGCTCGTTATCGTAAATTGCTTTCTCTTACCTTGAAATGGAAATACAGCGTAGTATTTATTTCAACTGCTTTTTTTGTTCTTTCTCTTTTTTTAGTGGCTAAAGTTCGTCAGGAATTTGTTCCACTTCAAGATCAAAATTTAATTTTAATGTCTGCTACTGCAAAACCGGGAACATCACTGAATGCTACAAGTGATGAAGCCATGAAGATTGAAGCAATTCTTAAGAAGAATCCAAGTGTCATGAGTTATCTAATTTCGATTGGTGCAGGTGGTGGAGCTTCGACTGTAAACCAGATGTTTATTCCAGTTATTCTCTATCCAAGAGAAAAGCGTGCACTTGGGCATATAGCTATTATGGATCAATTGCGTAGAGAGTTTAAACAATTAAAAGGACTCAAGATTACTCTTAGAGATAACTCGGCTAGAAATCTTTCTTCAGGAAGACAAAATCCAATTGGGATTAATTTACGTGGTCCTGATCTAGATGTTCTCGATATTAAAACTAAAGAGTTAATGGCGCGCCTGGAATCTGAAAAATTAGCAGTAGATTTGGATAGCGATTTCAAGAAAGGTATCCCTGAGTTAATTTTAAAACCTAACCGAGAGGCCATGGCCGAACGTGGTGTGACGGTTGAACAAGTGGGTAATGTTCTATCATCTGGTATTGGAAGTGTTCGCCAAGGGCGTTTTACGATGGATGGAAAACGTTATGATATTAGATTTAAAATTAAAGATGAATTGATTCAATCCGCAGACGATTTTAAACACCTCTATGTTCGAAATAATGTTGGCAATTTAGTGCCAATGAGTGAAATGGTAACCATTTCTGAAGGCCGAGCCATTCAAGGAATTTCAAGAATCAATCGTCAACGGGCAATTTCGGTTTTTGGAAACCTGGCTCCTGGGCAATCACAATCGAGCGTTCTTGATCGCACTAAGGCGATAGCGAAAGAAATTCTTCCACCTGGATATACATTTGCCTTGGAAGGAGCTTCTGCAGGATTTGCTTCTTCGTTTAAAAGTTTAAGCTATGCCCTATCCATTGGTATCCTCGTTGCCTTTTTAATTTTGGCAGTTCAGTTTAATTCATTTGTTCACCCTTTTGCCGTCTTGGTTGCACTTCCGTTTAGTGTGAGTGGAGCGCTTGTATCATTGTGGATGTTTGGTGCTTCAGTGAATCTTTTTAGTTTTATTGGTCTCATTGTATTAATGGGTATCTCTAAGAAAAACTCTATCATGCTGGTGGAATTCTCAAATCAAGTTCGTGAACATACGAAGAAGCCGGTAACAGAAGCATTGCTAGAAGCCTGTCCGGTTAGACTTAGACCAATTTTAATGACATCGGCAGCAACAGTTGCTGCGGCTACACCGTTGATCATTGGTCATGGAATGGGGGCTGAGACTAGATTGCCAATGGGATTATCAATTATCGGCGGAACTATCGTATCAACATTACTTACTTTATTTGTTGTGCCGGCACTCTATTTAATTTTGTCTCCACTTGAGAGTAAACCGAGAAAGTTATAAGGATAATATCAATGCGTTTTTATGTTTTTAGTTTTTTAGTTATAATGAGTTCTATTTTGAAGGCATCTGAAAGTCTCGTTCTTGATTTAAAAGAAGTGATAAAAATCGCTCGTGAAAATAATCCTACTTTGCAAGCTGCCCAAGAAAAGCTCAATCAATTTGAAGCCCAAAAGAAACTTAGCGTTTCTCCCATTTATCCAAACCTGTCTTGGAATCTTGGAGGGAATTATTTAAAAGATGCTGTCTATACAGGCAGTCCAAAATTTAATGGAAATTCTTATAACCAATATTCCAGCGATTTGAAACTGGTTCAGCCACTTTACACTAAGGGATTGTTCTCGGCGATAGATGTGGCCGATTACGATAAAAAAATTCAATCGGCAACCATTGAACTGACTGAAAGAACGCTGACGATAAGTATTATAGAAGCCTTCTATCGCTTCATTCTTAATCAGCAGAGTTTAGAAAACCTCTTAAAGAATCAAGATATAATTCAAAAATCTTTGGCCACTTCTAATCAAAGATACCAAAAAGGAAGAGGGCAGCTCTTAGATATTTTACAAGTTAAAACGCAATTAGCACTAATCCAGCCTCAAGTGGAACAAGCAAAAAATCAATTTGAAATTGCAGCCCAACAGCTTATTAATTTTATGGGTGAAAAAGAACATTCTAATTTTAAATTGAAAGGACAATTAAGAACTTTGCTTTTAAAAGATGTGCAAAAGTATATCGATCTAAAAAATTATCATCTTCCAGAATATGAAGTAAATCAATTGCAACTGACCCAATTGGAATACACTCGCGATGTGATTCTTGGGAAAGAATATCCAACATTAAAATTAGTGGGGGATTATTTATATAATAATTATAAAAAATCGGATCTGTTTTCTGATTACTCTCATGCCTGGTCTATTCAATTGCAATTGTCAATTCCACTGTTCTCCGGTTTTTCTTCTAATCAAGAAAAATCCATAATAGCATCACAAAATTCACAGCTAAAAATTGCCAGAAGGGACCTTGAAAATGCCCTCAGTCTTAAGCAGGTAACAAGTTTAAAAAATCTTGAGACATCTGAAACTTCTCTTGTCTCAGCAGCATCAGCAGTCAAATTAGCAGAGGAGTCTCAAAATGAGGCAGGTAGAATTTATAAATTATCTCAAATTGATTTTTTACAATTTTTATTAGTTCAACAAGCTGCACTCCAGGCCAAATCAAGTTTTGATCTTTTAAAATTTCAAAGCATTATTGCTTACTCTAATTATTTTGTGGCGACGGGACAACCTCTCCCCCTATTGGTGGATATTTTAACTAAAGAAGGACCACTATAATGAAAATATTATGCATAATAATCCTTCTTGCTTTTAGCCAATGGACATTTGCTGATACAACTAAAAAAGTCGTGAAAAAGAAAAAGGTAGATAAGATAGAAGACAAAATCTATTCTGTGGAAAAAACTTCACCAGAAATTATTATTGGAAAGCGTGAAGAGCTTGCAGAAAAAAATAATACTAATTATAAAAGACCGACAGATCTTTGGTACGTGGCCATAATTCGTTCAAGCCTTAATTACCACTTGCCTTCAATAACCGCCAACTCGCTTTCATTTTCCCCTGCGTTTCTCGGTTTAACAGTAGGAAAAAAAATTGAAGATCATTTTTTTTTATATGACGGCTTTTATGAAATAAGCGGAGAGTGGCAGAGATTTAAACGCGAGTCTGCTCTTGGCAGCAATACACTATTTTTTCAAAAACTTGATCTCTACCAATTTAATGTATTTCAAAATTTTAATGTTACTTCACTAGTTTCACGTTCTGTCTTTTTCTCTGTTGGACTTGGATTGGCTCCAGTGTATTTTACAGCGGAGCAAAGCGTTTTTGGAAATTCTACTTCCGAACTTGGGTATATGGGAATGTTGAAAGGTGATATTGCATTCCAGTTAAATAAAGCCAAAATGAAAAATTATGAAATAGATATTGGTTTAAAATTTGGCTGGGGGAGTGTTGGTAGCCATGAAATTTCTACGACAGCGTTGAGTTTAGGATTAAATTTTGAGTAAAAAAAAGAATAGCTCATATTTAGTAGAACTTATGATGGATGTCATGCCTAAAGCACTACAATCCATTCGTGAAGAAATGAGAAAAGGGCGGGGGGATCGCTTAACTGTTCCTCAATTCCGTGTACTGGCCGCTATTAATCGCGGTGTTTGTCATAACAAAGAAATAGGAGATCTATTAGGCGTAAGTGAAGCGGCCATTTCTAGAATGATTGATATTTTGGTTAAAGATGGTTTGATCAAAAAAGGTACTAATAAAATTGACCGTCGCCAAACAGTTCTTACTCTAACTATTGAAGGGCAAAAACTTTACAATTTTATTAGGGCCGATGCCAGCAAGCGCTTAAAAAATAAACTTGATGCCCTATCAAATGAAGACGTAGAGTCTGTCATTCAAGGATTAATAATTTTACAAAAAAATCTAGCAATCCTAAACGAATAGCTGTAATTCCAAGCACTTTAATGGTGTAAAATATACATCAAAATTTTACATTTTCAGTGGTCCGACGTATCAATACAGCTACCAATGTTTGAGGGGATCAGTATGAAAATTTCAAAGCTATATCTGTCTATTGGTCTTTGTTCTATTTTACTTTTGTTAGGATGTTCAAAAGATAAAAATATGGATGATTATCGCCGTGATCAACTTCAGCAAAGCATAGCAAGAATCACTTCAATTTCAGGGTCATATTCTGGGCCGGTTATTTCGAAAATCGATGGCAGTAATTTAGGAAACCTTCTTTTAAAATTCAAAGCGAGCACAGATATTCAATCCAACTCTGGCAGTGTAACGAATAATCAAAGTGCAATCGTGAGCGGATCAATAAATTTAAAAAGTTTATCAACGACGGAAGTTACATTTGATAATGGATATTACGATGACGTATCTGGAGATTTTCAAGTCACTATACCCATAGCTCAAGAAAGTGGTGCAGTTGCGAAGATTTCTCTTATTGGAAATATTAATGGTGATAGATGGATTGGATCTATCGAAGTTAAGGGCCAGCCTCTAAACGGTGCTGATTTAAATCTATTGAAAAATGCTCCTGCCTCAAATACTTCTGCTATAGAAGTTGGTGGAATGAGATTAGAACAAATTAGAAGATTGGATTATAAATTCGAAGGACTTTATAAAGTTGCTGGTGTCACTTCTCCGATTAAATTAAGTTTTACTAATAGAGATATTTTTCCAGAGCAAAATCTGTACAAATTATTTTCACCAGTTAGACAAGTCAGTGTCAATTGTGATTTTAACGGTTTCGAATTAAATTTTTCCAATACCATTTTGGATGATAACGCAGGAACATTAGTTTCTCATGATCCCACAGACGAGCAAGGACATCCGGTAAGAGCTAATTTAACGTGTAAAAGATTTGAACTTGGAGCAGATTTTGGTTGGGATTGTGAAATTCAAACTAAAGCAGTTCTTGTAAGAACACATTTAATTGCAAAAAAGTAGGTTCAAATGAAAAAAATAATAATTACCATTTTAGTTTGTGTTTTTTTTGAAAATGGTTCAGTCAGTATAGCTGCCGACACTATTTTTGTAGTTAATCCCAATTCAATACGCGGACAACTGCTCACAAAAAATATTTCATTATTGCAAGCACTCAACAACGTTCAAAATTCAAAGCTTAATGTAAGCATGGCAAGAGCAAAGCTTCTTCCTACACTCAACCTTGGTGCTTTACTTCCAGCACTTGCGAACCCAACTTTTCTGTTGGCTTCTGTGACAATTTTATTTCCCTTTTTAGTTCCTTCTAATTGGATTGTTCTGAAGCAAGAGAAAGAATTATTCGAATCGGATAAAGCATCTTATAAGGCCCTGCAGTTAAATATTCTAAGTAACTCACTTTCGCTTTATTATACTTTTGTTAACGATCAAAAAATTCATAATATTATAGCTGAGCAAAGCGATACTTTGGGTACAATTTATACAAATTTAAGGAAGAAATCTGATATCCTTGGGAACGTCACTAGTGATGAATTAGGAATGGCATCTGCCCAATGGCAAGAATCGAAAATACGCATTTCAAAATTGCAGGAATTATTAGTTGAAGAAAGGGCGGGACTTCGAACTCTTTTGGGTCTGCCTTTAGGATCTGAATTAAATGTAGAAGATATCGATTTAGCACCGTCGGACTACGAATTAAAATCGGCCACAGAAATTGCAGATCATTCATTACAGGTTGCTCCTGAAGTTACTCAGTTAAATTATTTAATTAAAGCCGCTAAAGCTGGAAAATATGCAAAACTTTTTGGATTTATGTCTTCTGCCAGTATTGCTGGAACATCTACCAATAACAGTTCACCTTTTAGTGGACTAAAAGCAGGTGGAGCATTTAGTTTCGGTGCTGATAATTTAGTAAATATTAAAATCGGCAATAATAATGTTGAGTCCATTCAACTTCGCGTTGAGCAATTGAAGGAAGAAAACGAAAAAATAGCCGAAATTTTAGTTGGCCAGATTGTTGAAGTGAAAAAACAGCAAGAACTTAGCGCCAGGGCACTACAAGATCGTTTATCTGTTTATGAGGCCAAAAAAAGACAATACGCCATGGGATTGATCCCACTTCAATCTTTGCTTCAAACTCAAGTGCAATTAACCGATTCTTATGTTTCAAATATTAAATCTGATCTAGATTTAAAAATGCAAAGATTAACACTTATGCGCTTAGCAATTGATGGGGATTTTCTGAAGATAAAAGGTTGCGCAGCTACTGCTTTGACTGGAAATAAATCGATCTTTCGACGTGATAAGGGGCAGACTCTTGATGAGCTTTGCCAATAATAATTTTTCGAGGAGGTTTTTATGAAATTGATTATCAGTATGTTTTTAGTATTAGGTTGTTTTAGTTTTGTTCATGCAGATGAAACTGTAGGTGAACAAGTTCAAGTAAAGAGTAATAATGTTAATCGTGCTGCCAAAAAAGGCGTAAATAGAATGAAAGAAATGGTTTGTGCTGAAGGGGACGCTAAATGTCTTGCGAAGAAAGCAAAACATAGAGTTCAAGAAGGTGCTGATGCTGTAGGTGATAAAACAAAAGAAGTGATTCACAAAGCAGATTAATAATTTATACAAAAAGCGAGCTCTAATAAGCTCGCTTTTTGGCTCTAACTCTAACTAGAACCCAATGATATCAACGTATGTAGTTCCCTTAGCAAGTGCCGATGAAGATTTTGCTCTTTGTCCCTTAATCATTACTTTTCCAGCCGTAAAAAGCGCCTTTAAGGCTCCACGTGAAATAATTTTTAGATTTGCACTCTCTGCTTGATCTCTACAGGCCTTTAAAAGAACATTATCCATACGACTTTCTGGATATTCTAAATTTAATACTATACGTGTCGAATTGGCCGGTTTTGCTGGTATATGATCTGTCATATGAGGCTCCTAATTGAATAACCAAATTTTTTTCTTCGTTATGCCACTAAGAGTCACTTTTGTCACCATTTTTTGAAAATAATCCCAGGACGGTAGAATGCACTAATCTATCAAGTTTATTTTTAGGATTAATGCTAGTTTTTGCCACGCCATCGGCAACCATTTGAAGCGTCATTCCTGAGCTAAATCCCTGATTGATCACGTTTATGAAATTTCTGATTTCCGAAGTGACACTTAAAGCATTTGAATTATCGGTTATTTTCTTTTCAACTTGTTCGAGCAATCGATTCATAACTAACAAACTTCCATTAATCATTAAAACAGGTAATAGAGATTTGGTTAAATAATTTCTTTGAATACTAGGGTAAGGAAATTCAGCCCCTGCCTGAAAAGCGAGGATAAAAATAGATGAGTAGGCAATTAGTTTCAAAATATATTTCCCTCGTTCTTCATCAGACTCAAGAAGTGAATAATCGCGAGAAATATTATCTAGAAAATCTGTAATTCTTTTTTTAGTTTCAGGGATTAGAATTTTAGTGTCGTGATAAATATCTTTATAGATTAATTTGGGGGTTTTATTAAAATTCTGAAAAAAAATTTTGAGACTAGAAGCCTTCACTTTTAAATCTTTAAAGGCTGGAATTAAATCTTTGTCTAAAAGTGTAGATCCAATTTCTTTTATATCATTGCCATCAAAACCCTTAAAGGCCCTGCCAATTGCGACCAAAGATTCTTTGGGAATATTTTCATTAATTAATTTTTCATAAATAGCGTAAATTTTAAGTTGATTTGCTTTCATAACGTTTATTATACACCATTCAGCCGTTTTTATCTTTGCGCAAATTATCTGATAATGGCATTATTAAAAGATGAAAATCTTAAAATATTTTGGAATGATCCTGGCAATTGCCGGAATTTTCTATGCTAAAAGCAAAATCGATGCGCACAACAAAAGTAATATTCAAGCTCTTGATAGCTTGGATGATGGAAATGATTCTCCTCCCAAAATAAAAAAAAAGGGAGTAATTAATACTCCCTAAATATTAGAAAAAATGAATTTATTTCTTTGGAGTCGCCCCAGAACCTAATGAAGAATTTGATCTATCATTTTTATATCCCGGTGCTCCTGCTATCTGATTATCCGATATATCCCGAACAAAACTATCTCTTGGTTGGAGTTTGCCTCCATTAGCATTTTCCCGGTCACTCTGACCTTGTAGAACAGCTTGAGTTTGTTTTTTGTCGTCTTTATTCAAACCGTTGTTTGTTATCGTATAATCATTTCCTTTGTTAGTTGAATCGACCATAAAATTTCTCCTGCTTTATAATCTTCCTCTTATGAATAGGATGCCTCTAGATGATCTAAAAAGAAAATACATAAAATGAATAAGGTAGTTCGTTATTTATGATAGTTCATTGAGTTAAACAAAATAATAAAGCCACCCGAAGGTGGCTTTATTGTTACCTGGAAACGAATCTTTAGTTAAGTTACTTAAAATTTTTCACAATTTTAGTTAATTATTAACCTTCTGTTTTTCGCGATCTAGACTTTTAACAATACGCCTAAATCCTTTCTTTCCAATTTTATCGTCTGTTAGGAAAAGGGCTTACCCAAATAAAGATTATTACGATAAAACTTCGTCTTTATTTTACTTCCTTACTAAATATTAGAGCATAGTCCATGCCAAAAACTTAAGATCAGATCAAATTGAAAATTCAATCAACCGGCCTGAGTCATTTTTTCATTGAGGCAATTAGGGAATAATTTGGGGAAAATTTATTCTCAGTCATTGCAGTAATTAACTTTTCCACAATTTTTTCTAGGCTTGTTAATTGCAAGTTCACTAATAAACCAATGTGCTTTTAAGCACTGAGATCATTGTAGATCGACTTTAAGGAGTACCTATGAAAAAATTATTAGTATTATTATTTGCCCTGACTCTCGAGACAGCGCATGCTGTGCAATCGACGATGCCAAATGAAGAAATGAATAAAGTATTAAAAGAGTTAGATAAAAAAGGCGGTAAGCCTATTGAAAATTTAAGTGTAGATGAAGCTAGACTACAACCGACACCAACTGATGCTGCTAGAACAGTTATGGCGAACTCTAAAGATGCTACGACAAATTTTTTAGAACTGGCAGAAGTTAAAGAAATAACTGTTGATGGAGGAGCAGGATTGATTCCAGCTCGCGTTTATAAACCATATTCCAAAGATAAAAAACCACTACCGATCGTTGTTTATTATCATGGCGGTGGTTTCGTTATTGCAGATAATGACGTTTATGATGCTACTCCAAGAGCTCTTGCCAATAAAACAAAAGCTATTTTTGTAGCAGTAGAATATCGAAAAGCTCCTGAATCTAAATTTCCAGCAGCACACGATGATGCTTTTGCTGCTTATAAATGGGTTGTGAATAATGCTGCATCTTTGGGAGGAGACCCAAAAAGAGTTGCGGTTGCTGGAGAGAGTGCTGGAGGAAATTTAGCACTTAATGTTGCCGTAAGAGCTCGCGATGAAAAATTTCAACTACCCATTCATGAACTGCTCATTTATCCAGTAGCAGGAAGTAATATGGAAACGGCTTCTTATAAAAAGTATGGAGATGCAAAACCACTCAGTAAGCCAATGATGGTGTGGTTTATGGATAATTATTTAAATACACCTGCTGAAAAAAACGATCCACGGATAAATCTAGTAGCAGCCGATCTCAAAGGATTAAAACCTGCAACTATTATCACGGCACAAGTTGATCCTCTAAAAAGTGAAGGTGAAGAGCTTGCAAAGCATATGAAAAAACAAGGTGTAGCTGTTCGATATAAAAACTACGAAGGTGTTACTCACGAATTTTTTGGTATGGCACCAATCCTAAGAGATGCGCGTTCTGCTCAAGACCTTGCTTCTAGTCGTTTGAAATCTTCTTTCAAACTCTAAGTTGACACGTAAATATAAGAGGGGGGCATGTACCCCCCTTATTGCGTTATTATGTTTATCTTCTTCTTGTAGAACTATTCCTACAAACGTTCAGTTATGTGAAAAAATTACTTTGCATTCGCCAGAAAAAATTCAATTAACCGACACTGAAAAACAACTTGTATGCGGTGACCCTGATGAGGAAGCCTATAGAGTCATACCCTCTTATCAAGCAAAATATTCATTCGATGGTTTTTTACAATCAAGAGGCTTTTCTTCTCCAAAATATATTTTCAATAAAGATTTATTAGAAGTATATACAGGAAATAAATCCTATCTCACCAGCGTTGTTGCCAATTCATTGAATGATGAAATGTCTAAATTAATTGAAAAAGATATTTTTCGTTATTATAAAAAAGAAGATATTACTCCAAAACTTTTAAATGATATTGAAGCTCGGGCAAAAATTATTTTAAGGAATCATGGTTTTCCTTGTGTAAAAGTTGCTTCAACTACTGAACCACTGCTAGGCAAAGTTACTCTGAACTTAACAGGTTTAGAAAGTTTTAACTTTGGGCCACTGACAATTGAGCCAATTGAAGGTGTTGATAGCAGGGCCTTTGCCCGTTTTTATTCTTTTAAACCAGAAAATTCTTTCAAAGAATCAGAATTGAATTTGACAGAAAAAAGATTTTTGAGACAAGGAATTGTTCAGGGAACTTTTTTCCAGGAAAGTTGTGACCTTCCCAACGATAAAATTTCTCTTGTACAGAAATTTATCACTGGACCTCCTCGAACCATTCGTTTTGGAGTGGGGGCAAGTACAGAATTAGGTCTCATGACTAGGGCCAAATGGAGCAATCAGCGCTATGGCGCCATGGCCTCGGTACTCGAAGCAAATATTCAAGCTTCATTCAAAAATCAATCTTTAAAGTTACGAGCAGATAATTATATTTGGGCAACACATCCGAGGCAATCACTGGTGTCTGAATTGATTTTAGAGAGAAATGATCAAGTGACCTTTCGTGAATCTAATGCTCAGTTAAAACCACATTTACAATGGACAAAAGATACAGCCTCTCGTTTTTGGCTTTGGTCCCTGGGGCCTTCACTCGTGGCAGGTACATATACTTCTGAAGTTAATACAGATAATCGCAGCTTTAAAACAGGGGCCATAGAGGGACTTGTGCAGACAAAATCTCATACTTTTGAAATCTTTGATGTGCATCCCGAAGAAGGAGATTTTTCGCAAATTAATTTTGATTATCGACATCCATCTTTTGGTTTTGATGATCCATTATTAAAATTAGATTTATCCTATTTAAAACTTTTTTGGCTCGCGAATGTTGGTAAAGGTAGTCTCATCGGGGGGCTCAGGCTTAATCCTTCTACCACCTGGGTTCCAAAAAATGTTTCAAGAGAAGCTCTTCCACCTTCAGTCAAATTATATGGGGGAGGGAGTGATGATCTTCGAGGTTTTAAATTAAACACTCTGCCCGACAATACCGGTCTGGGAGCTTTGACTAAATTAGAAGCAAAATTAGAGTTTAGAAAAACCTATTTTTTCCTTCCAACTTTGGAAAGTTTTATCTTTATAGATTCTGCTTTTTTTGGAGAGCGTCCATGGAGCGTTCAATCTCGTCTTTGGTATTCACCTGGTTATGGGGTGAGATGGCACTCTCCCGTTGGATTGGTTCAAACCTATCTGGCCAGATCTCTCTCAACAAAATCTTCAAGTTCTAATTCTATTGATGATGGCATCTTCTTTTTCGTAGGGTTAGGAGGAGTCTTTTAATGGAAAAATTTTTAAAAATAATTTTAGGAATATTTTTTAGCATTACGGGATTGATAGTTATTATCTTTGGTTCTTTAGCATTGATGCTTTTTTTTAATCCAATCTTTATTGTCAATCCGAAAAATATAAACTACGCATTGAAAAAAACTTCATTTCTAAAATCATGGTCTTGGAAAAAAGGAGAAATAAATCATCAATGGATTAGCTGGAATCATCGTTATTTTTCCGGCCATTTCCAGGACCTGTGTTTGAGTTATGAGAATATTGATATTGCTCTTGATACTTGCATGGAGGAGGTTTCATGGAATCTGGATCTAAAATGGATGCCGGGGAAAGGTTTTATTTATACAATTGATCGACCCCTTATAATTGATTCTAGGAAAACCAAATTAACACTGTTTGATAATACTGAAGACTCGCCGGCAAAAGATTATTTATCTTATTGGAATATGATATGGAAAAAAATTATTCCCAATTTAGATTTTTCTTTTAGAGAAGTTGATATCATAAAACCCAGGTCTCATTTCACTTTTGATTTAAAATTAATGAAAAGCCCTAAGGTTTTAAATGTATGGGCCATGGGGTACGAATTAATTGGAACTGAGAAAGAAATAACTATAATTGCCCCTCGTAAAATATTGCTGTCAGTAAATCTTAAAACTAAAATCCCACTATATTTTCAAGAATTAAAATTAGTAGGGCATATCACAGATAATTCTATTCCAATTTTAATCACTGGTTCTATAGATTCGGCAAAATTAAAAGTGACAACAAAAATTTCTCATGAACTTTTAAAAAGTAAAATTATTTTGCCACACTTTTTAAAACAGATTTTGCTTCCTGCCCATGGAATACTCATAATTGAGAAAGTAAAAGCAACATTGGGTAAACTTCTAAAACCTCCTTATAATATTCTCCCTGCTCCCTTAAATGCACTGGAAGGAAGCTTTAAAATGAATGTAAAAGTAGAGGACATTGAAGGAGCAGATAATGTTTTGTTTAAAATAATTGCTTCTCTGGATTTAGTAGGAGTTAAACAAGTTATAAATTTAGATTTAAAAACAGAAGTACCATTTAATTTAAAAACTAAGGAAATTAGTTCAATCACGCTTGGTGTAGATATGAAAAAAGTATCAATTCTTCTTCCAAAGCTTGCAAAAAATAGAATGCCACCTCAATTGAAACCTGACCCGAGATTTAAATTACCTGAAGTGATCGTTGTCAATAAATCTCATCGTAAAAAAAAGAAGATTGATTTTAAGTTGCATTTGCAGGCATTGGGAGACAAGGCCTTATTCATAAAGACCAATCTTTTAGATGAAATTTTACGCTTAAAATTTTATCTGGAAATTGAAGATGGAACTACAAAAGGTTTTGTTCATGCACTACCTCTAAAAACAACTATTTTTAAAAGACCAATTATCTTTCAATCAGTCAAAATAGTTTTTAATAATTCACTTGTGCCCGAGCTTACCGCACTGATTGAATTTCATCTTCCGCAGTATTTAATTACTTTAAATCTTGAGGGCCCAATCACAAAGCCTAGGCAAGCTTTTAGGAGCTCGCCTCCGTTGTCTCAAGATGATATTTATGCAGTTTTACTCTTTGGACAGCCTCTTAGTGGTCTGGGCACTGATGATAAAACTGCGGCCAAGAGTGCAGGGCAAATTCTCTCTCAAGGAATTTTATCTTTAGCGGTTCTATATTATTTTGCGGGCAGTCCAGTTCAGTCTTTGGGATATGATCCAGAATCAAAAGCTTTGGCCGCACAGATTGGATTAGGTGCAAAAAACTCTTTAAGAGTTTCTACTGAAAGTGGAGGGCTAAATTCTGCAGGAGTGAGAAGGTCATTGGGTAAGGGATGGTATATAGATAGTTCTGTCCAGAAATCAACTGGTAGTTTTTCGAGTGCGACGGATTATGGTGTGTTGTTGGAAAGAATAATTTCCTATTAATAAATCTTCCGCTACGGCTTCTGGCTTTCACTGACATACATCTCATCCAGGGAATAAAAAAAGCCACCCGGGTGGATGGCTTTTATTGTTGGTTAGAAGGCAACCGCGACCTGATAAATGAATATTTAAAAATCGGTATTTCACAACTTATTTAACTAGATGCCTACTACGGTCATGAGCTTCCTCTTGACCTCTCATAGCACATGTTGTCTATTCATCCCTGCTGTTGTTTCAATGGATTCCACAATAGTCCCTCCATCGATTTAATTCCTACATAGGTAGTTGCAGATTGAATGCCAAAAATTGGAAAGGTAAAGATATTGATATAACATCTATAGAGAATTGTTTATGTGGAATTTTGGGAGAGCATTTGAGACAATTTGCCATCTAAATAATAAAAAAAGAAAGTACGCAACACCAGGTTGCGCACTTTAGCTGAAGAAAATGCGGATGATTATCGCGACTTTCTAGAGCTTGAAGAATCATTTTTATTTGGTGTAGAAGAAGGAGTCTTTACATTAGATTTAGAAGAAGATCTTTCATCTTCGTCTCTACTTTGTAAGCGTCCTTTTTTATCACTAGTGTCATCCATGCTTTTCTTTTTTTCTTGAACCATAATTTCCTCCGTGGTTAGTTGAACAACATTAGGCTTAGCATGTTTAATGCCAAAGAGAATAAGTGTGACAAATGTTGAAAAGTTTGTAGAAAAATTAAAAAATTTTGGAAGCTATGAGGCATAAAGGGATTTTATTCGTTGGAGTTTGAGGCAAGATGGAATAGATTTAAAGCAGAGGTAAGCCATGGGACAAGTAATCGACGTAGAGAAAGTATTAAAAAGAATAAATGATTTTTCAAATGAAAGAGATTGGAATCAATTCCATTCCATCAAAAATTTGTCTATGGCCTTAAGTGTAGAGAGTTCAGAGTTGGTGGAGATTTATCAATGGATATCAGAGGATGAATCAAACGATATCAGCAACGAGATTATTAAAAATAAAGCCCGTGAGGAATTAGCAGATATTTTTATTTACCTGTTGAAAATTGCTTCAAAGATGGACATTGATTTAGAGACAGCTGCTCTTGAGAAATTAGATCTTAATGAAGTAAAATATCCAGTTGATAAATCAAAGGGTAATTCAAAAAAATATAGTGAATTTTAATCCCATGGAAAATAATAATAGAGTTGTTCATTGTGAAGATGCTTTGGTGTGGCTTGAAAACAGTCCTGTATTAGATGGATGTTCGCTGATTGCTTCCATGCCGGATATTTCTGAGTTTCACGGATTTACCTTGGCGGCCTGGAAAGATTGGTTTTTTCAAACGGCCAGGCTTGTATTGTCTCGCACTCCCGCTGAAGGGGTAACAATATTTTATCAATCTGATATTAAAGTTGACGGTGTATGGGTTGATAAAGGATTTATTTGTCAAAAAGCAGCAGAATCTTTGGGGCATGAATTATTATGGCATAAAATAGTCTGCCGAATTCAACCAGGTAAATGTACTTTTGGTCGACCGGCCTATTCTCATGTTTTGTGTTTTAGTAAAGGTGTTCGCATTCATGATTTAGGGAATTCTACTCCAGATGTAATTCCTGAAACGGGTGATAAAACCTGGGAGAGGGGAATGGGACTTGAAGTCTGTCTTATGATTGGAAAATTTATTACTGAAAACACTACGACTAAAACGTTGGTTCATCCATTTTGTGGACAAGGCGCCATGCTCGCTGTGGCGAATGGGCTTGGACTTGCTGGAATCGGAATTGAACGAAGTCCAAAGCGCGCTGAACTTGCACGCATTCTCACCGTAAATGAAGAATGGAAAAAATTTCTTAAATAATTCAAGGGCTGTAATCTTCAATAATAATTAGCTATACCATATATGCTAATTTTGTATTTTTTAAATTGTGAAAAAAATTGCAATCTCTATCTTAAGAGAATCGTCCGCAGAAAACGAATGCCGATTCCCTTCAAAGTATCCGTAGCAGATACGAGATACATATCACAAAAGCTTTTAAAATAAATCAGGGTGTCTCTCCAGCTTGAACACACCTGTAGTTATTTAGTCTAAAAAGCTAAGTAAAGCCTACAGAGTTAAAGTTGAAGAAACAAAGGAAAGAAGACGTGAAACTCTTCTTTCCTTTTTTTTTCCTTTTTTTCTATTTTTATTACTCAAGGAGGAAGTATGAAAAAGAAATTTAGTCCCATGCTTCTACTGACTGCATTTGTTCTCTCTCTTTTTATGTCCATGTCTCTCAAGGCGTTGCATGCTCAAGAGGTATTATATAATAGCGAAGGACAAGTTGTTACTCCTCCAGTAGATATCATTACAACCACCGGAACAGCTGAAAATCCAGGGACGATTGGAGTGATACCAGGAAGAACTGCAACGGGAGGAACGATTGGCGCAACTAATACAACAGCTACCGGGGGGACTATTGGAGTTACAGCTATAAAAGTGCCTGCAACTGATGTTCAACAATCTGGTAATCTGACTACGCCAAATATATGTGTAGATTCATCAACCCAAGGAAAAATATGTGGTGTTGGTGCAGTCTTATGGTGCACTAAAAATCCACTTGTTGATAATTGCCAAAAAATAATAAACGATATTAATGCTAAAAAATATTAAAAATAAACCCCGAGTCAATCGAAGTTTATTTTTTAATTTTATCTGCTTGGGTTGTTTCTTAGATCATCGAAATCCTGGTCTACATTTGATCGATAGTAAGGTGTTTCTTCAGAAGATTTTTTCTCTGAAGTGGTTGCTATATTTATTGCTCCATTTTCTTCAAGAATTTCACGGGCCTTTGCTTCCCATTTCGCATCATCAACGTGAATAGAAATCAGTAAGCCACCTTCTTTGACGTATCCTTCATATCTTTGGGCTTCAAATTCTGGAATCCCCAATCCGATCAGACCTCCTGCCACGCCGCCAACTGTACCACCAACACCTGCACCAGCTATTGCGGCCATGATTGGCCCAGCGGCTATAAATGGTCCAAGCCCAGGTATTGCTAATGCTCCTGCTCCGACTAGCCATCCAAATATACCACCGGCCACCGCTCCAGTGGCAGCACCTGTCGTTGCTCCTTCTGGAGCTTTAGTGTGTTTTTCAAATGCAAAATCTTTAGTTCCTTGTTTTGACTGCATTAAAACTGAAATGTCTGAGCTTCTAAAATTTTGTGTTTTTAGAATATTAACCGCTCTATCCAGAGCAGTTTGATCGCGAAAAATTCCAAATACAGAAGTTCTTCCTTCTTTTTTTACAAATCCCATATAAGCCATCCTTGTTTGCGTTTTAAAACATAATTATTTAATCAATAGGTAAGTCTATTATAAACTCTTTTATCCCCAGCTCTTGCTCTAGCTAAATTCTCAATTTTAACTTTTTCCTCTTTTGAAGCTACGTGTCCTTTTAGAGTAATAGCTTTTTGAAGTGTAATAATTTTGATATTATGAGCATCGGTAGAAAGTTGATTGTCGGCCATAATCGCTTCTCTTAATTGACGAGTAATTTCCACGTCACGGGCAGTGCCTTTCATTTGGCTATCTGCTGTGAGCGCTTGTTGATGTTTCATATTATAGGCTTGCGAAGTTGCCGAATAAGCTGAAATTGAACTTAGTGAAAGTGCAATGAGTAATAATATTTTTTTTGAAATCATAAACCCTCCTTGGTAACACTAGCTATTGACATAATTTTAAAGCCGGTGGAAGTGTCAAAAATAATATAAAATCCCTAAGTGATAGTTAGAAATAAAATATGTATTTTGCTCTGCTTTAAGGACTAATAATCTGGAGCTTTTCGTTATCTTGACAGTGGAAGAAAAAAAGCTACATTTATATTTCAAAATGTTTTAATTAAAGGAGAGTCTATGCTTTACGACATTACCGTTCCTCAATTCACAAAAATGCTTAATAACCTAAATCATATTTTAGATAAAGGAGCGCAGTCTGCTGAAGCTCGTAAATTTGATGTTGATGTTTTATTAAACGCGCGACTTGCTCCTGATCAATTCAATCTTATTAGACAAGTTCAAATTGCTTGCGATACAGCTAAACTTGGAGCTGCAAGATTGGCCGGTAAGGAAGCTCCTGTTCATGAAGACAATGAAAAAACTCTTCCTGAGTTAAAAGCACGTATTAATGACGTCATTAAATACTTGGGCACTTTTAAAGCTGAAGATTTTCAAGGGGCACATGAAAGAAAAATTTCTCAACCCCGTTGGGATGGAAAATACCTTACTGGATCTGAGTTCGCTGTTCAACATGCACTTCCAAATATCTATTTTCACATCACAACTGCATACGCTATTTTAAGAAACAATGGGGTAGATGTTGGCAAAAAAGATTATCTTGGTGAGATGCCTTATAAAAAATAAATTTTAATTCAATCAAACCTGCTTAATGAGGACATTCAAAGAGCAGGTTTTTTACAAAACAATGTAAAAAATACTTGAAAATGATCTCGTAATCATTGTTTTTTATAATCTAAGTTAAGACTAAATTAGAATATTAACAGGATTATATTTTGAAAAGATTAACACTTGCTCTCGTCATTAACTTTTTATGTTTCTCATCGTTTGCAAAAAGCAATGAACCTTCAAACTTAAGTGATATCAGTTTTTCATTTGATCAGTCTAAAGTTGATGCAAGTGAAGATTCATTTCATTTTCTTCGATCTTTCGTTGGATATTACTATGGACTTCTTTCAAAAAATTCCGCAATTTTAAATATTTCCACCAAAACTTCACGTACTCCGGGTTGGTGTGTTGGGGATTCACACGCTGAAAATTATGGAATTTTGATTCAGGAAAATTTATCTGTAATGTTCACCATGAATGATCTGGACGACTCAGGCCCTTGCCCGGTTGCATATGATTTTTTACGAATTCTCGTAAGCTCAAGGCTTTATCTTCCTTCAATAAATATTGATGATATTGTAAAATCTTATAAAGATGGATTGGCTGGAAATAAAATCAACACTCCTTCATCTATTATTTCTCTTTCAAAGGACGCAATAAAAAAAGGGACTGATATAAATTCCAGCAAACTAGATGGCAATAAACTAAAGCGCAATAAAGATTCAAGTGAAGTTGACTCTACTTTAAAGCAAACTATTGTGGCACGCCTTGAATCAACGTTTAGTAATGAAAAATTGAAGGTTTTAGATATCATTGCCACTTCAAAAGTTGGCGGTGGTTCAGGCGGGCTTCAGCGCTATGAGGTACTAATTAAGAATAATGAGAACTCAATTATATTGCTAGAGCTTAAAGAGCTTGTGGAGCCTTCGATAGCAGTCGTAAAAACGGCCATTATTCCTGATCAGTCGTCAAGAATTAAGAAAGGATTGCAGTTTACACAGGGAAACGGTTTTTCTCATTATTATAATGTGTTTATTGTTGGTGGAAAATCCATGCTTTTAAGACCAAAGTTTGCTGGAAACTTAGGGATAACGCTTGCGGATTCTAATTCAAATGATAATCAGGAAATTATTTTATTTGAAGCTTACGTGTTAGGTAGAATACATGCCGGAAGCGTTAATACGAAAAACTACCTGGCAGATTTGGAGAATATGAAAAAAAGTGACTGGGAGAGTGACGTTGATAGTCTTGTTAAATTATTTATTAATAAATATGATTTATTAAAAAAATAATTAGAAAATTCCTTAGATTACATTTTTAAAAAGAGAAAAAAAGTTATGAAAATTACAGCCCAGCATATTTTAGTAAATCATGAATACGAAATTCTAGACCTTCAGAAAAAACTATCAGAAGGAGCGGCTTTCGAAGATCTCGCTCGTGATTTCTCTGAATGCCCATCAGGAAAAGAGGGAGGCAGTCTTGGAGAATTCGGAAAAGGTATGATGGTTCCGAGCTTTGAAAAAGCAGCCTTTCAGCTTTTGCCTGGTGAAGTCTCTGGAATCGTGAGAACTCAGTTTGGATTTCATTTAATTAAAAGAACTCGATAATTACACCCAACTTTTGGTGAGTATGAAATATATTCACACATTCACCTTTCATTTTTAATCCAGCCTAGAATTGTAAAAAAATAACAAACATAGGAATAAAATGAAAATTGCAAAATACCTATTTTTAGCATTACTTATAATTTCTTCAAAAGTTCTCTTGGCCTCTGAGGTTAATGTATCCCTTGATGAATTTGAAGTGAAGGAAGAAATTGCTAGAACTTTGGGACTAAACGCTCAAGAATTTGAAATAGCTCCAGCTGCTATAGAGTACGGTGCTGAAGGTGTAGGGCTCAAGGGCAGACTTTTTATTACTTGGTCTGTTAAAGATATTTTGGCAAGTAATGAATCGATAACCTATAATTCAAATGGAATGCAAATCACCAGCTCTTCTAATCTAGAGAAGAATGAAAAAGGAAATGTTTTAAATTCAGTCAAAATTGGTTATCAATTATTTAACAATCTAGGAGTTGAAACATCCTATGAACGTACTAGTTCAACAATGGGGATTAGTTCGCTAGCAGGCTCGACTATTGGATCGCTGACAACAAATTCGTCATCAATTGCAAATACAAAAATCAAAAATGACTTCCAATATTTTAAAATCGGTTTAGTGACTAATGCAAATATAGTCGATTCTAAAAGCTTCAGGCTTGATCTGGTAGCTTCGGCAAATGCAGGGCTTATTACCTTGAACAGTACAAATAAAACTAACGGTGATATTTATAACGGTGCTCTCGGATATAGCTACGGTGCAGAAGTAGGTGTAAGAGCTATTCATAAATCTGGACTCTATGTTTCAACAGGTATTGGAATGAATAACAAAGTGCTTGCACCAAAGACTTATGCAAATGGTTCAAGTTCTGAATTTGATGGAAGCGAAAAATATGTTTTTGTAAATGTTGGCTATAGCTTTGGGGGAAAAAGACGAAGATAAGCAAAACAGTCGAGTATTAATCATTTTTCATAAACTCATTTATTTGTCAGACTTAGAGCATATTCTCAGGGAGGAGATCAATGTTCAAAAGTTTAGTACTCACATCTTTTTTATTTCTTTTGTCACTCAATGCAATTGCATTAGAGTCTATTAGAAGTTATGAAGTTACTGCCAATCCTATGCGAATGAATCAAATCGCCGATCATTTTGAAATAGTCAAAAAACTTGCTCGCAGTTATGAAGTTTATGTTAAAGAAGATGATGTATTGGAATTTTTAAAACTAGCTCCACAGGCTAAACTTCTTTTAAAAAATATTCATTCCGAATTTAATTCTGATGATAAATCAGCTCAACTCAATCTTGCTAAGTATCGCAAGTTCAGCGATGTTGAGCGAGACCTGAATACTATCGTCAGTACTTACAAAGACATTGCTAGTCTTGAAACTTATGGGACTACAAAGGGCGGAAGAAAGCTTTACGCGCTAAAAATATCATCACCAAATAAATTTTTTTTGTCAGATAAACCTGAAATAATGATTACGGCCGCAACTCATGGCGATGAACTGGTTACTGTGGAAGTTTTATTTTCTTTAATCAATGAAATGCTTGCAGGATATGGCAAAGATCCAAGATTTACTAAAATGATTGATGGAAGAAATATTTACTTTGTTCCTGTCGTTAGCCCTGATAGTTTTGAAGCCCGAGAAAGATATGTCCAAGGTCTTGACCCTAACCGAAGTTTTCCATGGCCTGAAAATATAAATAATAAAACAGTAGACTGCATCCAGGGAATTATGGACTTTAGCAATGCTCATAAGTTTATAGGATCTCTTGATCTACATGCTTACGGAAAACTTGTAATGTTTCCCTGGGGATATACTGAGAATCCTCCCGTCCCAAAGGATCAAGTGCTTTTATCTGACTTAGTTCAGGCGATGGCCCGAGAAAATCAATACAAGGCCGGTCAGATCTCCACCACCATCTATGTGGCCAAAGGAAGCAGTGCTGATTACTTCTATTGGAAGAAAAATACCCAGGCTATTGCGGTGGAACTGGCTGACCAGAAGGTCCCTCCTTACAGCGCCATACCAAAGGTCATCACAGAAGCTAGAGAGTTGATGTGGACCTTCCTTGAACATTTTAATTAGTGAACTTGTAGGTATAAAATTTTCTCGGAATCCCTAAAAAATTTTTGATCTGTTAAGATTCAGTCATGTCAAAGTTCATGCCTAAATTATTTAAGATTTTTTTGACCGGTTTATTAATCGGCATGCCACTTACTATACCTTTAAATGCCAAGGTTTATGATTTTACTGAGGACAATAAATTAACTCTGCTCCAAGATGCAAGAGCAGCCGTCGAATTAAAACTCGATTTAGTCAGACATGCAAAACATCATATTCACATTATGACTTATTATTGGGACAACAATGGCTATCCATTAGAGTTGATGAAAGAATTAAATAATGCTCATGCACGGGGTGTCGATGTTCGTATTATCACAACCTATATACCAAGTGTAACGATGGATATTTTTGGTAAATCAAAAAAAATACTTTATAAAAATGCAGATAAAAAATCTAAAGCCGTGCTCTCATACTTAAAACTGATTCCGGGAAATAATGAAGCCATCACAAATAATATTCATGAAAAGATTTTTTTAGTTGATGGTGAGGAGGCTATACTTGGTGGCAGAAATATTTCGGAAAATGACTACCGCGCTAAAGATTTAGAAGTCATGATTGAAGGTCCAGTAGTCAATCAGATTCAAAAACACTTTGAAAAAATGTATTCGTTTATGGTCATGCTTAAAATTAAGCATGTATGTTTCAATCCAAATGATCTATGCGCTGAAGATTTGAACAAAACTAAATTCACAGAGAAGAATGCCGGTTTTTATCCTGAACAAGTTCGATTTGCCAATGGGACAAAGGCCCGAATTTTGACTAATGAAATTTTAATACAACAATATGAAAACAATTATTGGGGCGAAAAAAGATTTCTTGCTCAAGATGATATTATTGATACTGTTGTTAAAATTGAATTCAACAAACTTCGTGCTTATAATTATTTTATCCTTCCGACAGAACGCTATAAACTTTATCTAGAAAAAAATCTGGCTGATGGGAAAATTATTGAAATGATCACTAATAGCAAAACGACTGCTGCTTCAATTAGCAATAAAGGGTATCTGTACGGACTTCCAGAAATGCATAATTTAGTAGAGCGTGGTTTGCAACTTTATCAGTGGCAAGATGGGGTGCCTGAACCAGGACAGGATCATATCGATTATCTTCACGAAAAAGTTATGCTTTTTGACGATGATCATGGATTTATTGGATCACATAATTTTGGTTGTGGCAGTACTTCGGTAAGCAGTGAAATTGTAATAGAATTTTACTCCAAGCCAGTGGTTCAAACTTTAATTGATGTTTTTGAAGCAGAAAGAACAAATAGCCTTAAAACGACACTGGCTACAATTCCTGAAATTGAAAATGAAATTAAAGATAATAGTTTAATGATCAAATTTCTTCATAAGTTTTTTGTTAAAAATTTTGTCAGAGAAATGTTTTAGCTCAAAGAGCAGGTTGCATTTTTTTTAATCCAACTAATAATAATTCGCTAAAAAAAGTACTGGCTATAGAAACTAGCGTACAAATTAAAACATCTATTGGATGCAAGAATGAGAATCGCAATACAGCGCGAAGAGCGGGTAGGTAAAGTGCAAAGCCCAGCATTACTATCGAAGCGACTGTTAACCACATTACAACGTTATTTGGTTTATTTTTAAACTTAGATTTCAAAGATATATTCGAGCCACGGCTTAAAAATATCAAAAAAGTATTTGAAAGAATTAAGGTAGAAAATACTAACGTTCGAGCGTCCTCCTCTCCATGATTTCTTCCAAGAGCAATAAAATAAACTGAAGCAAGTGCTGCAAATAATGTGGTTCCTCGCAAAAGGCTAGAATGCCAAATCTCATTATTAAATAAAGGCTCACTTGGAGATCGTGGCTTTTTTGTCATACTATCTGAACTGGCCGGTTCAACTTCAAATGCAATTGAAGAAGCTGGTTCAATAATTAAGTGAAGTAGAGCAATATGTGCTGGCAGTAACACCAGCGGGAGTCCAAGTAAGACGGGAAGGACTGACATTCCAGCTATCGGTATATGGATTGCGAATAAATAAATTAATGCATTTTTAATATTTGTATAAACTCTTCTTCCGGTGCGAATAGCCTCTACGATTGAAGAAAAATCGTCATCGAGCAATACTATAGCGGAAGATTCTCTCGCAACATCTGTTCCTCTTCCTCCCATTGCAATTCCAATATGTGCACTTTTAAGTGCCGGAGCATCGTTGACTCCATCGCCGGTCATGGCAACGATTTCACCTGCCTTTTTAAGAGAGTCAACCAAACGAAGTTTTTGGGAAGGCATTACTCTTGAAAAAACGGACATATTTTTTGTCAATTCGACAAGTTCTACGTCAGACAAACTTTCCATCTGAGTGCCAGTAATGACTTGAGTTGGATTTTGCAATCCAATTTTTTTGGCAATACTGCTGGCAGTGAGTGGATGATCACCGGTTAGCATTATTACTCGAATACCTGCAGAGTGACATTCAGAAATTGATTCTTGAATACCAGCTCGTATAGGGTCTGTAATTCCAATTAATCCTAGAAAAGAAAATTCAAAATCGTGCTGCTTAGATGGAAGTTGCGATGTTTCTATTCGCGATTTGGCCACACCTAGAACACGCAATCCAAGAGATGCCATTTCTTCCGCTTTTTGTTTTGTTATATTTGTTTGAATTTCATTCATATGGCATAGATCGATAATAGCTTCAGGTGCACCCTTTGCTCCTATTACAAACCCCCCGCCTGAATTTGGCTTCCATGCATGGGTGATGGATAGTAACTCGGGTGAAAGTGGATATTCTTTTTCAAGATTCCAATCGTGATGCAGGTGTTCAGATCCTTTTAGAAATTTTAATCCTGCTGAAGTAAAAGCAAGTTCCATTGGATCAAAAGGATCTTTTCTACTGGCAAGAATTCCAAACTCGAGAGTTTCGTGGAATTCTTCTGGAAGAGAAAGTACATTTGAGTCTGAGAGGTCAATTAATTTTTTTTGTGAATAAATTTTCTGTATGGCCATTTGGTTAAGAGTTAAAGTTCCAGTTTTATCAACACATAAAACAGTGATTGAACCTAGGTTTTCAACAGCAGAAATTTTACGGGTTAATACGGATCTTTTGGACAATCTCCATGCTCCCATTGCAAAAAAAATTGTCAGGACTGCGGGTAATTCATTTGGCAATATTGCCATACCTAAGGATAGTCCAATAAGTGAGCCTTCAATCCAATTGTGATGAGTAACGGAATAAACTATTACGACAAGCGCGCATAGAAAAAACGCCAGCCATGCGAGACGTTTTACAAGTTTATTAGTCTGCTGCTCTAGTCGAGTCGAAATAATTTCAATTTGCTGAATAGAGCTGCCAATTTTTCCTATCTGGGTATTAGAACCAATGTCATCAACCACCGCAATACCTTGTCCACGAATAACTGTCGTCGAAGCAAATATTTTTTCTTCGATTTTTTTTGCGACAGGAACTGATTCTCCAGTCAAAAGCGATTCATCGATTGCTATATTTGTACCTGAAATTAAGGTTGAGTCCGCAGGAACACGATCTCCTTCACTCAGAAAAATAATCTCTTCTCTGACAACTTCACGTCCCGCGATACGTATTTTTTTCCCATTTCTTAGGACCAGGGCACGAGGACTTGAAAGTTCTCGAAGGGCTTCGAGCGCTCTTCCAGCTTTGGTTTCCTGAATGATAGTGATACCAATAATAAGGAATAAAAATGCAAGAAGCATAATTGCTTCCTGATGATCGCCCAAGAAAAAATAGACGATTCCACAACCGAGTAGTAAATAAACCATCGGCTCTTTTAAAACTTCAAAGAAAAAAGAATATATTTTTTTGGGTTTACTTGAAGGAAGTTCATTTAATCCCTCTTTTTCCTGGCGCTGAAGAATAAGAGCTAATGAAAGCCCTCCACCTGCAAGTAAATTATTACCTTTAACAATTTCACTTTTAGAATCACTTTCCATTAATCTGACTCCAAAAAATGGTTCCACGCAAGTTAATGATTTAGCTCCAATCTGTGTTCATGTCTATTTTATTAAAATATTAAAGATAAACTCAAGAATTTTTTCAAGAGATATTTTTTTGATAATTGATCTAACAATTTCCTTTATGTAGTATAAATTTGGGTAGTTCTATTTGGAGGCATCTGATGAGAGTAATATGGACCTTTGACCCTTTCGATAAAAGTAAAGAGCTGCATAAGATTGGGAAAAAAATATTAAATAATTTATTCAATAAAAAAGATATTTTAGAAGTTGTTTACGTAGCTTCAAATGCAGAAGTAAAGCTTGCAACATCATACAATATTCCTGCAAACAAAAGATATTCAGATTTTCCAAAGAAATTAATAAAGGATCAACTTAATAAATTATCTTTAAAAGATATGAAAGTGGAAGTTCTATCAGAGAAAAGCCTCTCCCTAACCTCAAGAATAAAAAAAGTAGTAGAATATTCCAAGAAAAAAAAGATTGACCTGATAGTGATTGCAACCAATAGCAAAAAATTATTGCCTAGATTTGTACTTGGGAGTTTTGCAGAATCTATTGTGCATTTGGCAATATGTGACTTACTTATTTATCACCAAAAAATAAAATTTGATTCAAAGGCGCCCGTGAATATTGTCTATGCACACGATTTTTCAACGAAAGGAACAATCGGTCTTGAGAGGGTTGTTGAATATGTTAAAAAATGGAATTCCGTTTTAACCATTGTGCATATTCCTGTTCCAGAAATTGGTATGGATTTAAAAGATTTTAATGAGAAGACTCAAAAGCAAGTTCAAAAGATAGAAAAATCAATGCAAGTGCAAGATATTAATTACAAAATTTATCTTGAGTATGAAGTTATGCCTATCTCCGATATTCTTTTGAATATTGCAAAGAAAACAAATGGCAGTATAATAGCAGTTGCAGCCCAGTCGAATAAATTATCTGCATTTTTGGGCGGTAGCATAACACGTCAGATTCTTCGTGAATCGTTACTGCCTACCCTCGTATTAAAAGTTTAGTTTTTAAATAAATATGATCTTTGTCATGTTATTTTTTGAAAATTTATATATTAATTAAATATTATGAGTTCAAAGGAAAATTGAATATGAATACTTTTAAAGAATTAATTAACCATCCCGGAATTTACAAAAATTCTCATAAATCTCTTCTAATGGAAAAAGCCTTGCTAAATATGGAAGGAACATTGGGACCAGAAGGAGAGTTGGTTATAGAAACAGGGACCCATACAGGACGTTCTGCCAACGATAAATATGTTGTTGTAAGTGAAAAGACAGAAGATAGAGTTTGGTGGGAAAATAATGTTAATAAAATGAATGAAGATGTCTTTAAAGAATTAACTACAGATATTGTGAATTATTTAAAGTCTCAAAAGGAATTATTTTTCACAGAGCGCTCGATAGGTTCAAATAAAAGTTTTTCACTGGGAATTGAGTTTTATTCAACTCAAGCTTCGGCTGCCTTCTTTACACAGTATATGTTCAAGCCGTTTGAGAAAGGAGTACATAATGATCACTACAAAATTCTTCATGCCCCAAATTTTATATTAGATCCAAAGAAATATGGAACGCGTTCTGAAACAGTAATTGCAACTTGTTTTAAGGAAAAAACTACTATTATTATTGGAACATTGTACGCCGGTGAAATCAAAAAAAGCATGTTTTCCATAATGAATTTTCTGCTTCCTGATGTGGGCATTCTTCCAATGCACTCAGGTGCAAACCAAAATCCTGATAAAGAAAGTTTTGTATTTTTTGGTCTTTCGGGAACAGGTAAAACTACGCTTTCGACCGATGAGGGACTACAACTTATTGGAGATGATGAACACGGTTTATCAGATAGAGGAGTTTTTAATTTTGAAGGAGGCTGTTATGCAAAAACGTATAAACTCTCTCCAGAGACAGAGCCTTCAATTTATCAGGCATCAACTCAATATTCTTCTTTTTTAGAAAACGTAAAATTAGCTGCCGATAGAAGTTCAATTGATTTTTTTGATGATAGTTTAACTGAGAATGGACGTTCCAGTTATCCTTTGAGTTTTATAAAAAATCGGGTTGAATCTGGTGAAGGAAGTATTCCTCAGAATATTTTCTATCTCAGTGCTGATGCATTTGGAGTCTTGCCACCTGTGAGTTTGCTAAATTCTGAGCAGGCAATGGATTATTTTAAATTAGGTTATAGTGCAAAACTTGCCGGCACTGAAGTAGGAGTAAAAACGCCAACTGCTACTTTTTCAGCCTGTTTTGGGGCTCCATTTATGCTTCGACATCCAGAAGTTTATTCAAAATTGTTGAACGATTTTATTACTAAATATAAAATTAAAGTATGGCTAATTAATACTGGCTGGTTTGGTGGAAGTTACGGCAAGGGGACACGATTTCCCTTAAAGATAACGAGAAATATTATCAGACAGATTCAGGCAGGAAAATTGAATAATAGTGAATTTGTAAATGACGACATCTTTAAATTAAAAATTCCTAAGGGCATAGATCTTGTTGATTCATCGATCCTCGTTCCTCAAAATGCCTGGGCAAATCAAGAAGAATATCTTCAAGTGGCCAGAGGACTTGCAATAAGTTTTGAAGAACAATTAAAGAAGATGAAAAGATAAATTATTATTGATAATTATCAGCTTTTAATCATCTTTATATCCCAAGCAAAAAATAGTTGGTATATTAAAAAATACATTTATTAATCATGGAGGATCAATTGGTTAGAATTTTATTTTTATGGGCGATGGTTTTTGGAACATTTTCATCTGACGCATTTTCTGTTGAGCCTTCAGAAGCTCAGGCGAAGGCGGTAATGAGCAATGTTTATGATTCATACCTAAAGATTATTCCGTATGCATACTCTACAAGAAATAATTTTGGTAACTTTAAAAATAAAAAAGAAAAAGAGGAGCTGCTAAAAAATCTCACCGATTTATCACAATTTTTTAAAAGTGCTAAACATGCAGAATTTTTTCAACGTCCAGGTTTTAGACCGAGCCTTGAAGCAATTACTAATCATCTGGATGAAACTATAATGTCGGTAGAGGCAGATAGTTATGTCTTTGCTCAAAAGCGCTTAAATGTGATTGGCGCACTTTGTGTAACCTGCCACTCTCAATTGCCGGAATCAATTTCAAAGAATGCTTTTAGAGACAATATTAAAAAGGAGAAAAGAGATCGCTTTGATTCTGATTTTTCTTATGCGAATTATCTTTACTTAGTACGTCGCTTTGATGAATCAAAAAATTATTTTGAAAAAGCAATAGATTCAGCATTGGGGGCTCCAAACGCTAGACCCAATCAAGAAGTAATTTCTTCTTTAAGAAAGATTATTTCTATGGATACAAAAATTAAATTTGACAGTGAAAAAGCCCGCTCTTCTATTGAAAAATGGGAAAAAGACTTAAGATTCTCTATCAATGATAAGAAAATCATTAATAGATGGGATGAGGATTTAAAAAAATGGAAAGGATTTGATCCAGCTTCAATTAAGTCAATGCCGAATTTTATTGAAAAAAACTTAAGCCCATTAGACATGAAGAAAGAAATTATTTTTACTGGCGAAGAAGATATCACTCTTCTAATTTCTTCGGGTGTTCTCTTTAATTACTTAGTTGAGAACCCAAGTTCTGATTTAGCACCTGAAATACTTTATTGGTTGTCATTGGCCGAGCATCGCATGGGGCAGTCGTATTTCTTTTCATTGGGAGATCTTTATCTGAAAGACTGTATTAGAAAATATCCAGCTTCTCCTTACGCCAAAAAATGTTATCAGGAGTATGCAGATTCAATAGAGGCCGGTTATAGTGGATCTTCAGGAACAGATATTCCAGTTGGAGAAAAAAGAGAACTTATGAAACTAAAGAGTCTTTTGAAACCTTGATATATGAATAAGCCCAAGAAATATTTCTTAGGGCTTATTTAAATTACTTAATATTTAATTTTCTGATGACACCTTCAATATCTGCAACAAAGAGCGAATCATCTTTAATCGTCACCGAGGCATCGGTTTCGTTCCATTTTTTATATGTCGATTGGGTAGGATTCCAGTGAGTTTTAACTGCCCCTGTTTTTATATCGAGTGCGAAGAGTCCATTATCTAATGAAGCATACCAAAGTAAATTTCTTTTTGTATCATAATCCACGCTGCTAAAGGCATATGAAGTTTTTTCATTTCCTGTCTTAAAGCACCAATCTTTGTTTTTTGTGAGTATGTTTATCGCACAGACGTTCCCTTTATAATCAGAGATAACCGCCAGTTCATATTTAAGAGATTTAATAATAAGAGGCTTTCCAATTAACGGAGCTTCAAATGGTATTGTAAAATCAGCGATACCCGTTTTTTTGTCGAGGCAATGAAGCATTCCAATATTTGAAGTGAAATAAATTTCTCCTAAAGTGTAGCATACGTCCTTACTTCCAATTACAGGATGCATCCAATTTGAAAGTGGAAGTTCTTTTTGCCAAAGTTTTTTACCGGTAGAAAATTCATAAGCTGTGGCATAGGTACGATCTTGAATATTACCTTTTTCTTTTCCACTTCCAGTGTAAATAACCCCGTTTTCAATACTCACAGTTGCATCCAAGTGACCGTCTATAGCATGCCATTTTTCTTTTAAGCTATCGGGAGAAATTGCGTAGAGCCCATCTTTTCCTGCTGTCAGGAAAAGCAGAGTTTCATTATTATAAGTTTCAATCAGAGGTTGACCTTCAGTATGTCCTTTGGTTTGAAATGATCCAGCAAATTTTCCAGTTTTTAAATCAAAAGAATAAATTCTTGCATGATGAGTATTGTGATTACCTTCACCGGCATAGAGGTGAGAATTGTAAATAACAGGTCTAGTTGTAACTTGAGTTCCAATGTAAAAGCTGCGTTTAGTTTTTCCATTATCAAGATCAAGCTCATGGATCAGACCATCATCTGTTCCAAAAAAAATGGAATTACCGCTAATTACGCCAGAGCGAAAAGCTCCTTTTTTTAATTTCTGAGTCCATACTTCTTTTAATTCATGGATGGTGACTATTTTATTATCTTTAGAGTCTGAGAGATTAAATGAATGAACTCGCCCTAGGGCATTTTCATAAACTGAATATGATGAAATTGCATGCTGTGAGGATTGGTATTTTAGAGCGACAATTGGACTAGGAAGGGTTTTTAAAAAACCATAGGCTCGATAAGCTCCAATCATTGCGAAATTTAATATAACAGCGCTGATTAAAATCTTCTTGGTTAAAAGCACTTCAAGAAGTTGCTTAGGTCCTTCCATTTTTAATTTAATACCAAACCAACCGGCTACTACAGTGGCAATGGAACTTAATATAACAGTAAGGCCGGTGAGGGGAATTAATACAGTGGGAATGATGGCCATGTTATAATTTAGCCCCGTCATTTTTGCACTAAGAATAGGTAATACGTCCATTGTTTCCATCAACCCATATTTTATCGCCATCTTTCAAACGTAAATGGCACTGTTTAATTTCACTAATAGCTGGAAGATTCATTTCGCGAGCGACTATGGCACAATGAGAGAGCACTCCACCTTTTTCCACAATGACTGCTTTTGATTTTAAAAAGAGCCCCGTCCATCCTGGATCTGTAGATTCGGCAACAAGGATAACATTATCTGGCCATAAATTTGTATCGACATTCTCCGGATCAATGACCACTCGGACTTCACCAAAAACAAATCCCGGAGATAGCGGCGTACCTGTTAAAACGTTTGATTTATCTACTGTTTTTTCTTCAGTAATTGCTTTTAATTCACTTAAGCTGATAATTGGAGGAAGTGAAATTGCTTTTAAAATATTTATTTTTTCTTTTCTTTGAATTGCTCTTTCTTTATTAAAATCATGATTAACTATTTCCTTGCAGTCATGCCAAAAAATGGTTTCTTCCAAGCTTTCTCTCTCTGCTATTTCAAGCACAATGGAGCGTAGTTCAGCATAAGGTTTCAAGAGAGTCATTTTCCAGGCTTCTCGCAATTCCAACATTTCTTTTAGAAGAATCCACTCTTTTTCAATGGCCAACTTTTTATAAGTTTTGAGATCCCTGATATCCTGGATAACATTCAGGCTATTATCTTTTTTAAGAAGACCAGGCGTGATGTTGTAAAAAATTTTGTCTGAAAGTTCACTCCATCTGTGATGGCTTAATTCTAATTCACCAGGACCTCTATGACCGTAAGTTTTTAAAAAGGAGCTTCGTTTAGTATTATCAAGACAGGCCAACTGATAATCCTCGTTCATTTTCATAGTAACGGTGTGAAGACCATGAGACATCCACAGTTTTAGCTTTTGCTCAATTTCTGAAGAAGACAGTACTCCTTTGAGCATTGCTCTAAGACTTTGATTGGTTGATTCAATCAAAATAATTAAAACTAATGGATAGACCAAGACCATAGAATAAAAATTTTGGCTTTCAATAGTAAACATTTCTATGAGTTTAATTGAATCAAGATTTTTATAATTCTCACTAACTAATTTATTTTTAAAAAGTTGCAATTCTTTAACGCATTCATCGAGAAATACCCTTCGCTCGGTGGAAAGTCGCCAACCTATCTTTAACATTTTCCACATAGTAAATGGAGTATTCACAAAATTTGAAAAAGTCATCTTGTGAAAATCAAATTTTAAATGAGGTTGCGGACGAGGAACCATTTTATAAGGAATAGATCCAAAATATAATGGAGCCATTAATGAAATATTTACATAAGCTCTGCCAAAAATTTTTTCAAGTAAAGAATGAGTTTCGTTATTTAATTCTTGATCAAGGCCTAAATATCCCAATTTTTTAAGCGCAACTGAAAAAGCACCATTAGCAGCAAAAGCTTCTCTCCAGAGGCTAAATGTTAATTCGCTTGGTGGACCACTCCATTCAGAAAAAGTTTGTCCATCCCATATAGTATCGGCCGCATGAGAATTTTTTAATCGTTCGATTTCTTGTTGAATTAGTTTTTTTTCATTAGATTTACCCGAGAGAGCTGTTATGGGACGAGCTTGCAGGACAAAAAAATTATTATTTTTATCGATGGCCCATTCCATATCAATTCCAAATCCAAAATAATCTCTTACTTTATTTCCAACTGATACAACTTCATCCAAATTAAAGAGCGAAGTAATATGTGATTTATTTTCTTCAAAATGAAAGGGAGTTTTTTTTCCCGACACAAGATCCTCTCCATAACCTTCGATCGCCTCAAGGACCCAGCCTTTTTCATTTGACCTTGGATCGACACTGAAAAAGACACCAGAATAAAGAGGATCAACCATCACTTGTAAAACGACATTCATTTGCACGGATTGACTTTTTTCTTTTAGAAAATGCTCGCGGTAGAGAGCACTTGATTTTTTATTTATTGATTCAAAACATTTAGCAACACTTTTTTTAATGCTCAATTGATCGTGGATATTTAAAAAAGTAGAATTTTGACCTGCAAAACTTTGTTCTCCAGAATCTTCACCTTGGGCAGAACTTCTGATGGCCAGTTTGGGAAGTCCCAGAGCTTTCCACCAATCAAAAATATTTTCCCATTCAGCTTCAGTAATTGGAAGTGCTGATAAGACTGCTCCGTCCGGAACTGAAAAATGGGCGTTACTTAGCAGACCTAAGGCATATGCCTTTCCGCCTAAAAATTGGTGCTCAGTAGTAATGTCTTTAAATTTGTAGAAAGTCATAAAATGAAGATAATCTTAGAAATTGCAAAAGAACATGATCTATCTTAGGTTTATTTGGATTGATCAAGGTATGATTCAATAAAAAAATGAGGGGAACTTGCAATGTTTAAGTATGTCACTGCTGATGAAGCTGTAAGAGAAATTAAATCTAATGATAAGGTTTTTATTCATTCTGCAGCATCAACTCCAGAAGAGCTGGTTCGTGCAATGGTGAGACGATTTAGTGAATTGCGAGATGTCGATATTTATCATATCCATACTGAAGGCGACTGCAGTTACGCCAAAGACGAATATAAAGAAAGTTTTAAACTTCACGCTTTTTTTAATGGCAGCAATATACGTCATGCCAAAAATAATCACTTGGCATCAAGCTATATACCGATTTTTTTAAGCGATATTCCACACTTATTTTATAATAAGAAAATTGAACTAGACGTGGCATTGGTGCAACTGACTCCACCTGATAAACACGGAATGTGCAGCCTCGGCCCTTCAGTCGATGTTTCAATTGCTGCTCTTAATACAACGAAAAAAATCATTGCACAAATTAATCCCTTACTTCCAAGAACTTTTGGTGAGCAAATTCATTACTCCAAAATTACCAAGGCAATTTATCACGAGGCACCAATCTATGAATGCTTGACGGAGGTCAATACTTCGGCAGAATTGGCAATTGGAAAGAATATTGCAGGGCTGATTGAAGATGGATCGACTCTACAATTAGGAATCGGATCAATTCCAAATGCGGTTCTTTCAATGTTAGGCAATCATAAAGATTTAGGTATTCACACTGAAATGTTTTCTGACGGTATTATTTCTCTCTATGAAAAAGGTGTAATAACTGGAAAATATAAAAAAAAGCATCCTAGAAAAATAGTTTCTAGTTTTGTCATTGGCTCACAAAAAATTTACGATTTCATCGACGATAACACCGAAGTGCTCTTGCTTGATTGCTCATATACCAACAACCCTCATATTATTGCTCAAAATCAAAAAGTTGTAGCAATCAATAGCGCTATTGAAATAGATTTATCAGGACAGGTCTGTTCTGACTCTATAGGCTCAAGAATTTATTCAGGTGTTGGAGGTCAAATGGATTTTATTCGTGGAGCCGCTATTTCTTGCGGAGGTAAACCAATCATCGCTATCCCATCCAAAACTTCTAAAGGGGAAAGTAAAATTGTCCCTTTTTTAAAAGCAGGAGCAGGAGTCGTTACAACTCGCGCCCATGTTCATTACATTGTTACGGAATTTGGTGTGGCTAACTTGCATGGGCTTACTCTGGAAGAAAGAGCAAAGGCCTTGATTGCCATTGCCGCTCCCGAGCATAGAGAAAATCTAGAACGCAAATTTTATGAATTATGGCTTTAAGGCTAAACTACTAAAGTTTCTGTTCTTTATTATTATTTGCAATTGTTACATTTCTAAAGCCAATTTCAATAAGCTTTTCTTTAAATAATTCTTTTGAAGAAGGTTCACCATGATTGAGATATATATTTGTATTTTTATCAATATCATTAATCCATGAAAGTAATTCGTTTTGGTCTGCATGTGAGGAGAAGGCTTGCGAAGAAAGAACTTCTCCAGACCAATGAATACTTTTTCCTTCTTCATCATGTATTATTCTTTTTCCTTCACTTAAGGCCCTGCCAGCTGTGCCGATTGCCTGATATCCAGGCAAGAAGAGACATGCATTCGTGTCGTTTTGCCAATTTTCTAAATAACGCCAAATCCTCCCTCCAGAAACCATGCCACTTGAGGTGATGATAATTAAAGGACCTTCCTTTTTTTTAAGTGAATCCCACTCCCGTACATGGTCGATGACTTCAACTTCTTCGAGTGCATTTCTTAAGTCTTCAGGAAGTTTTGTGTCTTGGGAGAATTCTTTATAGATTTTATTAGCTTCAGTCATCATAGGTCCATCAATGACAAATCTAATTTTTTCTTCAGGGTGTAGTTGATAAAACTTATGAATTAATGTGATAAGGAGCTGTGCCCTTGCTACGGCAAAGCTTGCTATTATTCCTACCTTCGATTCTTTTTTTATTTTTTTTATGAATGAGGTTAACTCTTCTTCAATATTGCCCTTTCTAATTTTTCCACCATATGTAGATTCGATGACTAAAACATCTGTGAGAGGGCATTTATCGGGAGGATTTATTAATGGGTCGTTGAATCGTCCGACATCGCCGGAGAAAACAATTTTCTTTTCACCATTAATGAATACTGATGCAGCTCCCAAAATATGTCCGGCCGGCTGAAAGGAAATAGACATTCCCAAGACTTCGAAAGTTTCATGAAAATTTTTCGTTTTGAATAATGATGTTGCGATCATCACATCTTCCATTTCATAAAAAGACTTTAAAATATGATTTTCAGCTTTTTCTAAAATATGAGCGCTGTCGGTCATGATCAATCGCGCGAGTTTTAAAGTGGGTTTAGTACAATAAATTGTTCCTCGGAATCCAAGTTTTACCAGCCTGGGAATATGGCCGGAATGATCGAGATGGGCATGAGTTAAGATAATGGCGACGATTTCCTTTGGATCAAAAGGAAGAGGTCTCAAATTTTTTTTAACAACATCATCTGTTCCTTGGTAGAGACCACAATCAATAAGTATCTTTCCTGCCGGACACTCAAGAAGCGTCATTGAACCGGTAACATCTTCCGTCGCACCTATAAATTTGATTTTCATTGCATACCCTGGTTTTATTGAATTATTTTATATATATCGCTAAATAATGATTTTATTTCTTCTTCGCTCATACCCATTTTTAGTAAAAGTTTTCTCTCTGTTAGTAAATCTTTACATAAAATTATTTTTTGCAATAATAATTCCTGACAGTATATTTTTTTAAGACGCTTGAGAGAAGTTATTGGGTAAAGTTTATGTTTTTTAATTTTATCCAAAAATGATTCATCTGCAGGAGCATTGACTCCAAGAAGTTGTAGTCCGGTACCTTGTGCGTAATCTAGCGCATCTTTGGAAAATGTAGTATTACTTGCAACATAGAATTCCCGAAGATATTTACCATCAGGCCCGTTCTTTAAATCATCCCATCTGGCCTTTATATACAAAACAATCTTGATATCGTTTGATCTGCCAACAGTATTGTGGAATTTGCATTCAACATAGGCTTGATAATTTGGTTTACTTGCAACGATATCGACTTCGTGCCGTACAAATTCACCTTGTACTATAACTCCAACATAAGTAGTGAATCCAATTTCTTTAAAATATTTCGAAACAAAATATTCAAATTCAAATCCCGTGGGACCAAGCTCGAGAAGTGATTTTTTTAAAGAATAGTGAGTAGCAGCGATTGGAGATTTTTTCCTTATTAGTTTGATTGTGTGTTTGAAGATATCACGGGTGCTTGTACCCGGTTTAATTTTTTCTGTAACTTCTTTGGTGATTTCTTTACAGTATTTGGGGCGCAATCCGGTTCGCTGAAGAGAGCGTTCAAGTTTTTTTGCTGAAAATTTTTCAAGTTCACCGGTTGACTTAAAAATATGTGGTTTGGATCCGATAGTTCTGTGGTTCATATTTATCAATTTAAAACCCAGGGTTAGAAAATTCTTCTAATAATTCTATTCGTAATCATGTAAGAGTACTATAAAATATGGATCGAAAAGCTGAGATGTATCAGCTTAAATTTTAAATATTTAAGTATAATATTTTTAGATTAAATGAGTAGGGGATATTTATGAGCGATACTGAAGCATCATCTTTAACCAAATTGATTGTTATTACAGGGGGGCCGGGCGCAGGAAAAACTGCAGTTCTAGAAATGGTAAAAAAGTTATTAGATCAAAATGCAATAATTTTACCTGAAGCTGCTTCAATTATATTTGGTGGAGGTTTTTGGCGACTGCCAAGTATATCTGCAAAGGCTGCTGCTCAAAGAGCTATTTTTCATGTCCAGACTGAAATGGAGAATTTAGTATGTGATGAAAAAAAATGGACAATGGGACTATGTGATAGAGGAACATTAGATGGATTAGCTTATTGGCCTAATGGTGATAAATCATTTTGGGAAATAAGTAATACGACAATGGAAAAAGAATTAAGTAAATATTATGCCGTCATTCATCTTCGTTCTCCCTCAGACTTATTCGGCTATAATCATATAAACCCCCTAAGAATAGAATCCGCCGCTCAATCTCTTATGATAGACGAAAAAATTGCAAAAATCTGGAAAAATCACCCAAGGTATGTAGAAGTTGCGAGCAATGAAAGTTTTTTAACAAAAGCTCAATCTGCAATTGATATTATTTCCAAATATTACAAAGAGTGCAGTAACTGTTAGGAAAAACCTATCAATTAAATTTTGACTATTTGAGCCTTGATCGCAAGATTTAGGACGAGTATTTTTGGCCTTCTTTTGGAGGAACAAAATGAAATCTTTTTTTTATTGCTAACATTGCTTGCAACATTTAATGCCTATTCTGCACCTGAGATAAAATAAATTAAGCAGATTTTTTGTGAGTTGGGATTTTATGTAAATTATTCGCGTATTGCATATCAACTCCCATTATATGGCTTAACAACCAATTGCGAAGAAAAGAAATTAATTTCTGATTATCTATATTATCGTTTTTAATTTGTAATCCGTAAGCTCCAACATGGCTCAAAAGTTTTTCATGAATTTTTTTATGAGATGAAAGCTGCATATATCCAATTGATCTCATATAGTTTTCTTCACTGGCAAAATGCTTGACGGTGTAATTAGCTAAATCAGTAAAACAAAGATACAAGCTCGCATTGTCCTTTTTAATATATTGCTGCTCCATTTGAATAACAAGTTTGTTAATCTTTTCAATCAAAAGGACATGTTCTTCGTCCATGGATTTGACACCCAAAGAAAGTTTGTCAGTCCAGATAAATTTTTGAAATCGTGGTTTAAGGTGGCCTGTTTGATTATTTATTGCTGACAAGCCTTGATAAAGCTTTGCTAAGTTTTGTGTTTGTTTTTCAATTTCTTGAGCATGCTCAGTTGACTGGCTGGCCACAAGTCCGTTGCGATCTGCGACTTCCTGGAGTTTAATAACTGAAATATCCAATTGATTAACCCCAATTGCCTGCTCTTTGGTAGCAATGCTAATTTCCTCAATTGAGTTATTTATTTCTGAAATTTTTTCAGCAATTTCTTTAAAGACTATTTCACAATTTCTTGTCGATTGATAACCACGTTCATTTTTTTCGGCGGACTCAATTGTTAATTTTACAACTCTATCTTTTACTGAGTTAATGGCCAAGGCGACTGATGACGTACTTAGTACTACTATCTTTGAAATTTCATCGGAAGTGCGACCGCTCATCTGTGCAAGTTTTCCAATCTCTTCAGCTACCACCGAAAAGCCTTTACCTGCGTCCCCAGCTCTGGCCGCTTCCACTGAAGCATTAAAAGAGAGAAGCTTTGTTTGAAAAACAATATCGTTTATCAGTTTTGTTTTCTCAGAAATTTGTTTGATGATTTCTAAGGAGTGAGTAAGCTCGTCCATGCTTTTTTGCATTTCAGACATAAAGTATTCATTCCCTTTTTTGATCTCCAGACTTACTTGAACCATTTCTTCAACGATACCAGAACCACGAATTGTAGCTTCATTTAAAAGGTTAGCTTCACTACTTAGTCCATTAGTATTGTCACTGGTTCTATTCATCATGGCATTGATTTCATGACTGGTAGACATAGTAGTGCCAAGAGTGTCTAGTTGCTCTAGAGAAGCATCTTTTAAATCGCGGCTGACAGTTGTTACCTGTTCAGCTGAGCCACTAAGATCAAAACTAATATCGGCTAAGACGTCGAAGGTCTTATTTATTTTTTTATTTTTTTGCCAAAAATTTAATACCAGCAGGCCGAGCAAAAAACATACAACAACTAAAACCCACATAACAAAATTCATAACAATTCCTTTTTACTTCGTAAGATATGGTTTGTTATCGGAATGAATTGAGGCATTTATTAGTATAATTGAACTAACCTGTTCAATATCATGTTTTTTTTAACTGACATTTAAATAGATTTTAGTGGCAATGATGAATTTCATTGGAAGCTTTTATACCGGCATTAGCTTCTTGAAATCGAAAAACTCTAAATGAAATTGTCATTAATCCTATGAGGATTAAACTTATTGCATAAGTTTTTGGTAATTTTAATTTTATTGGTTTCAAAAATTTTTGAATTATTGAAGGGGCCAATACCATTGAGGGAACTGTACCAAGCCAGAAAAAGAACATCGTGAAAAGTGCATGAAAAGAATGCTCAAATGTCGCAACTCCCAAAACCACTCCATAGAGGAGACCACAAGGAAGAAAAAGTGAAATTAGACCTGTAAAAAAAGCCTTACTTGCATTTTCATTTTTGTGAACTAATCGCAACCAAAGTTTTGTATAAAATTGATTTAAAAATTTGGGCATTGGTAATTCAGCCTTTTTCCCTCTGTAATTCTGAATTCCCCAATATAAAAAAAGACTTCCGAGAACCAGGCCTGGTATTAAAGTCATTTTGGGATTTGCTTCCTGGATGGTAAATATTTTTCCAAGTACACCAGCAAAAAAACCAAGGAAGAGATAGCCAATTAAGCGTCCTATTTGATAGCGGGCGACATCGTTTGATTTCTGGCAAGTAGCAGTGACAAGTCCTCCACACATACCAACGCAGTGAAGACTTCCACCAAGTCCTGCAATGAATGAAACCCACGGAAGAAAAGAAAGATCATTTACTAGGGCCGACAAGTACTACCTCTTGGGTTGAGAGAACGTGATCATGTTCCAACGCTTCCATATGAATGATTCGTGAACCATTTATCAGGACTGAAGGATCAAATTTAAAAAACATTAATGCTTTCACTTCAGGAGCATTTATTTTTAAGGGCTTCATTGGAGTGATGATTTCAATTTTATCTTTGAGGTCTGCTTCTTTAACCTGAAAAAATAGTTCGTGCTTAACTTCACCTTGATGTGAGAGTTTAACCGTAAAATGATTCACAATAATTGTTTTTCCATTAGCTTCTGTTACGACTTGGTATGGACTATCTGTCCCGCGCATGAAAACAAAGGATAATTCAGTTGATTTGGATAGAAAGAAAAAGAAAGCCGTAATTAAAGCCAGGAAGATGGTCAAATAGATAATCGATCTTGGAGTTATAAAGCTATGTTTTTTTCCCAATAATTCGTTTTCAGTACTGTAACGAATAAGACCGCGAGGTTTTTTAACTTTTTCCATTATATCGTCGCAAGCATCTATGCAAAGAGTGCAGGCGATACACTCCATTTGAGTTCCACGTCTAATATCAATTCCAGTTGGGCAAACCTTTACGCAGGCGTAACAATTAATGCAATCGCCTTCTTCCTCTCGCGGTACAAGTCCACGTCTTGGTTCTCCTCGCATTGGATCGTAAGCGACTACTAGCGAGTTTTCATCCATCATCACTGACTGCATTCGACCGTAAGGACAGGCAACGATACAAAATTGTTCACGAAACCAACCAAAGTCAAAAAGAAAAATTCCACTTACCACCATAGTAGTAATAAAGAGACCTAGGTTTTGTGTAGGATTATGAAGTGACATCGCCAAAAGTTCGCGAGGGCCTACAATATATCCGATAAAAGTGTGGGCGATATGCAGAGAAATAATAGTAAAACAAATCCACTTAAGACTTCGTCTAATAATTTTATTGGCGGTCCAGGGAGCCTCATCCAGCGCTCTTCTGGCACGAGCACTACCTTCAATCACAGTTTCAATTTTGGAGAAAATAGTTTGGATAAAAACAGTTTGAGGACAGCCCCAACCGCACCATACTCTTCCAAAAACACTGGTGAGAAATGCAATAAAAAATAAACCTGAAATCACGACTAAAAAGAGGAGAATGGGCTCCACTCCGTGCAAAGTATTACCCATGAAAGTAAATTCACGGGTAAAAATATTCATCATTAGAGCAGGTTTTCCTTTGATATAAATCCAAGGAAAAACGAGATAAACAATTATAAGAAACCAATAAAAAATTGTGCGTTTATTTTTCCAAGGACCTTCTACATCTTCAGGATATAAATAAACGCGACGACCTAATTCATCAGTCGTCGCTAATCTTTCGGGGTCTAGTTCAAATCGGTTTTTTGTCGACATAAAATTTGTATTGCTTCCTATTCGCTTATTTTTTCACTTCATCTTCTACTTTATTTCCTTGAGGATCTTTTCCACCAGGTTGATGTGTATTATGAAGTGTTTGTACGTATGATACAACTTGATAAATTTCATCATTAGATAAAGTTTGAGACCAAGTAGGCATCCCTTTATCGGGTACACCATTAAAGACCACAGGATAATTAGTATCAACTGTACCTTTTGAATTGATCCAGTACTCATCCGTCAGGTTGGGTCCAATATCTCCAATTCCTTTTGCTTTGTGGCATGGAATACAATTGGTTTCAAAAACTACTTGCCCTTTCTTAACGCCACCATCTTTTATGATCGCTAGCATTTTTACTTCGTCATATTTTCCGTTTAGTCTATTGAATTTTTCGTGGAGTTCTTCAATTCCTGCCCATTCTTTTTTAAAGTCATCACGCAAAGAGGGAGCTCCCATTATTGAATAAAGAATAAAATAAAAAATGGCAAAAATAATTCCTAGATAAAAAGTTAACTTCCACCAAGAAGGAAGAGGATTATCTAATTCTTGAATATTGTCATATTTATGATCTAAGAGAATGTGTTTTTCGTCATCTTCAAGGTGAAGATCTGTTTTATCGTTCATGTTTTACTCCATCATGAAGAGGCATATAAGAAGAGTTTTCATAAAATTTCTTATTTGATTTTTTGTATGTCCAATAGACATAAATTATAAAGCAAGTCACAAAAATCCCCAATGCCGTCATTGGCAGCCATGGTTGATTGAAGTGATTAAAAATATCTTTATCCATAATCAGCTCCTCTTATTTATTTACGGGCAAACTGCCGTAGTCAGTTCCCATTCGTTGAAGATAGGCAATTAAGGCGATAAGCTCTTTGTCTTCAACTTCTTTTGGAACACCCTGGTTCATTAAGTCTGCTGAAATTAATTTAGCCTGAGCTTGTGCATTTTCTACACCTGAAGCGATATCTACATCGCTATATGGAACACCAAGTTGTTTCATGACCGATAGTTTTTTGGTAAGAGTTGATAAGTCTAATTTTTGTTCAACTAACCATTTGTAAATCGGCATAATCGATTGTGGTGTTACGTCGCGCGGATTAATCATATGGCGGTAATGCCACATATTTGGATATTTTCCACCTATACGGGCTAAGTCCGGACCTGTTCTTTTTGATCCCCATTGAAATGGATGGTCATAGATAAATTCTCCAGCTTCAGAGTTTTTACCATAACGAAGAACTTCGTGGGCCATTGGACGAACTTGTTGAGAATGACAAAGATAACAACCTTCACGCAAATAAATATCCCGGCCTAAAAGCTCAAGTGGCTTATAAGGTTTAACAGCATCAATTTTGGTGATGTATTGATTCGATAATAATGAAGGAACAATTTCAATTGCAGATCCGACGAGGATTGCAATAAGAGAGAGAACGGCAAATACCATAGGCAGGCCTTCAAGCTTGCGGTGATGACCGGCATTTTCTTCTAATGAAGAATCATCGAGAGCGTATGCTTCAAACACTTCAATTTCGCCGATAGTTCCTTGATTCATAGTTTTGAAAAGATTGTAGGTCATAAGAAGAAATGAAATGAATACAAAAGTACCACCGAAAGCGCGTACCCAATACATAGGAACAATTTTAACAACTGTTTCAATAAAGTTTGGATAAACTAATTTTCCGTTGACATCAATCGCTCTCCACATAAGAGATTGAGTAATACCGGCCGAGACCATTGAAACATAATAAAGTGCAAGTCCGATAGTTGCTAACCAAAACTGGGTATTGGCAATTTTCTTAGAAAAAATTTCGGTGTTCCAAAGTTTTGGAACCATGTAATACAGGATCCCTGCGATCAATAAATAGTTCCAACCAATAGTTCCTGCGTGAACGTGGCCTGGAATCCAATCTGTGAAATGTCCGATTGAGTTAACTGATTTAATAGAAAGAAGTGGGCCTTCAAAAGTCGCCATCCCGTAAAAAGTTAGGGCCAGGGCCATAAATTTTAAAACGGGATCAGTTCGAACTTTATCCCAAACACCTCTTAGAGTCATAAGACCATTGATCATACCTCCCCAGCTTGGTGCCCAAAGAGCAATCGAGAAAACCATACCTAATGTTTGGACCCATTCAGGTAGAGTAGTGTAGAGAAGATGGTGGGGTCCTGCCCAAATATAGATAAATACCAGTGACCAAAAGTGAACGACTGATAATCTATAAGAGTAAACAGGTCTATTGGCAGCTTTCGGAACGAAGTAATACATCAATCCTAAAAATGG
Source organism: Bacteriovorax sp. (assembly GCA_014377485.1). Taxonomy (GTDB): domain Bacteria; phylum Bdellovibrionota; class Bacteriovoracia; order Bacteriovoracales; family Bacteriovoracaceae; genus Bacteriovorax. The sequence continues at coordinate 117,949 of JACMPM010000003.1, forward strand.
AGTAGTTAAGAAAAAGGCAACAGCGTTGTGGCCGTACCACCACTGCACTAGCGCATCTTGAACTCCGGCATATACTGAGTAAGATTTAAATATTGTTACTGGAAGTCCTAGACCATTTACGATGTGAAGAACTGCAACTGTAAGAATGGTTGCAATGTAAAACCAAATGGCGACAAAAATATGGCGCTCTCTTCTTCTGATTAAAGTTCCAAAAAAATTGACTGCAAACACTACCCAAATAACAGCGATTGCAATAGTAATTGGCCACTCAAGTTCGGCATATTCTTTTCCTCTGGTGATACCGAAAGGTAGTGTTAGAGCTGCCGAAACAATAATTGCCTGCCATCCCCAAAAGTGAATACGGGAAAGAACATCATTAAACAATCTCGCCTTTAGTAGTCTTTGATGAGAGTAATAAATCCCGGCAAACATCGCATTTCCACAAAAAGCAAAAATAGCAGCATTAGTATGGAGTGGTCTTAGGCGTCCGAAGGTTATCCACTGGAGACCAAAATTCATTTTCCAGGTGGCAAGCTGGAAGGCAATTGTAACTCCCACGAGCATGGCAACAGCACCCCAGATAATTGTAGCGACAATAAACATTCTTACGATTTGATCATCGTAGGAATAGGTCTCCAGTCGACCTGTTCGATGTACAGCAGATGGCGAACTCATTTTTTTTCCTTGGTAGAGATAATATTCTTTCTTGGACTTATTTTTTCGTCTTCTATTAGCATTCTTAGTGCGGGAGTTTCCATGTCATCGTACTGTCCTTTCATTGTCATCCAGATAAATCCGACGATAAAAGAAAGAGCGAGAAGAATGGCAAGTGGAATAAGAATTGTGATGACTTCCATTTAGGCGCTCCCTGTTTTTAAACGAGCATTTAATTTTTTGGTTCCAATCATGGTTGAAGCCAAAACAGTTAATGAGGAGATGGGCATAATAATAGCTGCTACCAGAGGAGTAATTGTTCCATTGAAAGCAGCATAAACTGAAACAGAATTATAAATGAGTGAAAGGACCAGGTTGCGTTTAACAACTTTCATCGTTTCTCTTGATATTGTGATTAAGTTGGCAACATGTGAAATCCCAGGAGTCGTTAAATAAATATCTGAAGCCTTGAGGGAAATATCTAAAGCTCCTAGTACCGCGACACTTACATAAGATCTGCTTAATGCCATTGCATCATTGGCACCATCTCCGACCATCAGAGCATTGGGATTTTTTTCAATCATTAACAGTTTATTTTCAGGAGTCATTTCAGAAGAAACATTCTCTTTATCTATTCCGGCAAGCAAAGCAACTGATTCTGCAATTGATTTTTGATCTCCAGAAATCATTTTTACCGTCAATCCTAGAGACTTAAGTTCTCCGACAGATGCAAGAGAGTCATGTCTAATATGATCTTCAAGAGTGAATTCTGCGATACATTTATTATCTTCAAAAATTTTGCTATTTTTTATTTCATAAAAATGATTGCCGATTTCGCCGCAGACCCCAGTGCCCATCAATTCTTTGTAATTATCCACTGAATGAGTAGTGCGTGCTCCTCTTTCAAACGAGAATTCTTTTAACGCCGTTGCAACCGGATGAGTAGAATAAATTTCTAGACTGCTGATCACTTCAAAAATTGGATAATTCGGATTGGTAAAAATTTTAAAATGATTAATTTTTAAATTTCCGTAAGTCAGAGTTCCCGTTTTATCGAGAAGCACTGTCTTAATAGAAGAGAGCTTTTCAACCACTTCATTGTTCTTAATAATGATACCAATTCTTGACGCTCTAGAGAGTGTTCTCGTGAGGGTAAGTGGTGTCGCCAGAGCAAGAGCACATGGACAAGTGACAATCAGAAGAGTGAAGGAGCGCTCTAATGCTATTTTGGTTTTTCCCTGTGAGTAAAAAGTGATAAATAAAATTGTAGCAAGCATGAAAACTGCTGCAATAAAATATTTTGAGATTTTATTGGTTAGATCAACGATCGGCGACTTTTGAATCCATCCGCTTTCAATTTGTTTTAAAATTTTACCAACGCGTGAATTTTCTTTTACATTTTCAATTTTAATAAGAATAGCGTTGGTCAGGTTGATTGTTCCTGAGAACACGTTTTCATTTATGCCTACGTTTTGAGGCCGCGACTCACCGGTTAGAAGTGAGTTATTGATTAGAGTCTCTCCCTCAATAATAACTCCATCTGCTGGAATCATTTCATTGGTTGACACTTTAATAATGTCACCAACTTTAAGAAATTGAGGGTGAATTTCCAAGAATTGATCATCCACTTTTTTTAAAACGCTATTTCCTTCATAAAAGAAATTGAGGTCGTTGGCAGTTAGCCCTTCCTCTTGAATTTTGTTTAAAAAATATCTCGATAATAAAAGTAGAAATACTAAAGCGGTTAACGAATCAAAAAAGTTTTCATTGATTCCCATAAATTGATTATAGAGTCCGGATATCGCTCCGATGATGAGGGCCAGAGAGATCGGTATATCTATAGAGAGTGTTCGGGTTCTGATAGCATTCCAGGCATTTTGATAAAAGGGAGTAGCGGAGTATAAGAGCACGGGTAAAGCAAACGCTATAGATAGCAAATTAAAGTTTTTTGCGTATAGTCCATCAGCTCCGGCATAAATCGAAACGGCATACAACATGATATTACCGGCAGCAGCTCCTGCGATTCCAATTTTCAGCAGCATCTTTCTTTCTTCGAGAATCTTCAAGTCGTGAATGCTCTGGTTTCTTTTTAAAGGGTGTGGTTTGTATCCTAAGTTATTTAGCTCTCTGGCTACATTGGAGAATAATCCATTGTTTTTTAGCGAAACGGTAGCAACAGATCTTTGCATATCAAGTCGGCATTGTTCAACGTCGTCTAAATATTCTGGCAATTTTTCTATGAGCCAAAGACAGGCCAGGCAATGAATTCCTTCAAGATAAAATTCCATTGTTTTTCTGTTATTTAAATTTTCGTATGAGTAGTCGTCTAAAAATTCTTTATTATCTAGATAGGAAAATTTCTGAAATTTATTTTCAGCAGGGGACCTTCTTTTAAAAATCGCAGACTGTTTTTTTATTTCGTAATATTTTTCGAGACCTTTAAAATTGATGACATTAAAAACAGTCATACAACCAGAACAGCAAAATGGTTCATTATGATCTAGGTCTTGATCATTAAAGACTGCGATAAGAATTTTCTCGTCACAGTGAACACAGAGATTCATTTTGTTTCTTCCCTAAGTATAATGGCCAGTGTGGAACTTTCTTCGAGAATAATTTCCTGAATAGTGCTTTTATCTAAAAAACATAAAGTGCTTTCTGCTTGAACTTGAGCGCTGAGTTTAGACGGAGAGTTCGTCATCAGCTCATTTAAACCAATTAAGGAGCCAGGTTTCAAGATTTTTTTTATTTTTTTATTTTTGAGCAGTTGAATGCAGCCCTCGAGTAGAAGATAAGCCACGATCGGAACTTGACCCTCATAAAACAGGGGAGAGCTTATCGAATACTTTTTTTGCGGGGATAATCCTTTTATCTCTGCAATCGCTTCGTTTTCTAGTTTAATTGGTTGGGGTGTGCTCATAAATCTATTCTAAATGAGCTTACCTAGAGAAAATATAATCTAGATCAGTTTTTAAAAATATATTTATATTCTATTTAATAGTTGATATTGGCCCAGTTCAGTAGTTCTTCTTCATCTTTAATGAAGATCGTTTTACCTTCCTGTTCCAGAATTCCGGCTTCTTTAAACTCAGTCATGAAACGAATCAAAGTTTCGTTTGCAGTACCAATCATAGTGGCCATTTCTTCGCGGGTTAACTTGAGGTCTATTTTCCATCTGCCGTCTTCTTTCACGCCATGAGTTGCTTTGAGAGAGAGAATGAGTTCAGCAAGTCTTTCACGAACATTTTTTTGATGAAGAGATGAAAGCTTGCTTTCGGCAGCTCCCATGTCGCGTGAGAGTTTATTAATAATACTTAGTGCGACAGAAGGATTTTTTTCAATAACCTTTAGAATAAATTTTTTATCGATGAAACAAACTTCTGTGTCTTCCATTGCTGTAGCAGTGGCAGAGTAATTATCCTCTGTGAAAAGACTTCTGTGTCCTAAGATATCCCCGCCGTGGGCGATTCTCACAATAGTTTCTTTTCCATCAAGTCCAGCTTTAGTAAGTTTGATATTTCCGCTGCTGATGCAATAAAGTCCAAAAGGATGATTGCCTTGAACGAAAAGAGTTTGTCCTTTCTTATAGGTGTTATTGATTTTATGATGTGAAACTTCTTCCATTCCAGGAATATCGAGATCACAAAAAATCCCTTCATCTTTGGAGATACAGTTTTCACATGAGGAATGAGTAGCTTTTTTCATCTTTAGCCTTTTGTCTTTATAGACATAGACTAACATTTATTAGCCAATTAAACATGATGTGGATCATGTTTCGTGCATATAGTTAAGTAATTTCTATATCTGATTCAGGTGAAAAGATTACTTACAGTTAGGCGAAATTGCTAGATGGCAGGTTAGGAAAAAGTTCCACTTTCCTATTTTTGACCAATATGCCCCGCAAAAACGAGGCATATGGTTTTAGAAATATTAAAGCTTAGTAGTATCAGGTTTAATTATTATATCTACACGGCGATTCTGGGCCCTACCGTCTGCCGTTTTATTGCTTGCAAGTGGTTTTTCGTCACCATAGCCGACAGCTTCAATTTTTTCTTCAATTCCACCGCCGTTTGCTTGTAAATATTCCTTAACAGCTTTTGCTCTTTCAACAGAAAGTCGATTATTGACAGTTTTTCCTCCAACAGAATCAGTATGCCCTTCAACTATTATTGCTGACCCTGCCCCGAATTCTTCAACTACTTTTTGTACTTTAGTTAATAGTGGATAGCTTTGAGTTTGAATAGTTGCAGCAGCGCTTGGAAACGCTATTCCTTTTAAACGAATTAATAAAGAGTCTCCTTGTCTGTAGACTTCCGCTTCATTACTTGAGAATTGTTTTCTCGCAATTTCATATTTTTCGTTAAAAGATTTTTCAGCTTCCAGTTTCTCTTTGTCAGATTCTAAGCTTTTCGTTTGAGATTCTAAGTTTTCTTTTTCGGCAACTAATTCTTCTGCGGTCAATGCAAGTGAGGTCTTGTTAAATTTTTCTTTTTCAAGTGCACTTTGAGTTGTTTCTAATTCATCTTTTACAGTGCTAAGTTTATTTTCATTATTTATTGCTCTAGTTCTTTCTTGATCAATTAAAATGGCTATTTCTTCCGAAGAAACTTTAGAAGTACCTTTTGCTGTGCGATTAATATTGTAAGCGTGAACTGCAGCATCTTTTGTTTCTTTTACGCGATCACTAATTTCTTCTTTATCATGTGGGTTGGCAGTTATGTAAGCCTCAGTATCAGTATAGTTTTTTTCAGCAATAGTGAGTGTTCTCGGTGCGTATTTTTCAGCATTCTCTTTTTTTGCCTGAGTGATAATATCTCTACTTTCTTTCAGATTTTTTTCTTTGATCGCTCTTACTTCCAGGTCTAGATACTTTCCTTGAAGACTAGATCGTTCTTTTGCCACAGTGTTCATTTTATTTTTTTCCAGGTCTTTTGTGACAACAGCAAAGTCCTTATCGGCATTTTTAAAGTCGAGGCTAAAATAAGTTGGAGCATCGGCCTTAAGTGCTGCTTCTCTCGCATCTATTACATCTTCAATATTCTCCCGTGCTATCAGAGAAACATTATTCGCATTTATTAAATAAGCCCTTCCTATTGCAACTTTATGCAAGGTTAGTTGTGAATCCTTTCCATTAAGAAATTTTTTCTTGGCATCCTCAAGTGAATCTTGGGCCTCTTTAAAATTAACTGGTGAGAGAACATCAACTTGATTGTCTTTAGCAGTATTTAAATCCTTTTCTAAATTGGCTATTTCTTCCGCCGGTCCGGCCGTAGGAGGGAAATCACGGACAATTGGTTTAGAACTGCAGGCAATAATCGCAGTAAGGATTGTGACGAATAGAAAATTTTTTAAAAGATTCATAGTTTTTACCTCTTGATTAGTTAATCTAAGAAATAATCTCTGCAAACCAAATGCCATGCTTTCCATAATTTTTTAATATCTATTTCAGTGAAATTTTAAAAATATTTAAGTGATAGATAGTTAGAGTAGAATGAGACGAAGATGAAATTAAAAGTTTGTCTTCGTTTTCAACTTTAAGACTGTCACTTACCTCGAGCTCAATTCCATTTACAATGCAATCAATTCCCTCAGCAAAAAATAAAAAATGAATTCCCTGATTGAGATCAATTGTAGTTGGAGCAGTGAGGACTAGTACTTTTAGAGTGGTCTGTACTTCATTCTTTAGATAAATAATACCTAAGTCTTCAACTGGTTTGTCGCCCAGGAGTTCACAATTAATATTGTCTTCGCCCGAAAAAGTGATTGGTGAATTCGGAAGCATTGGTGTGCCATTTAACAGAAGGCCTGTTCCTCGCCACACGACAAGCTGTCGTTCACAATTTGAAAAATGAGAAAATGAATTGGCCTGTGTGACTATTGCACTACTAATTCGCCAAAGAAAATCATTAGCAGCAACTGTTGCGTGCTCTGGATAAATAGCAATTTGGCGAGTTATACCATTGCCATTTTTCCAACGACTTTCGTTATAAGAAGTTTTTTTTAGTAAGGTGATCATTGGTTTATTATACAAAATTTATTTTAAAAAAACGTTTAACGATGAAATAATTTTGGAATAATGATTAACTGATTGTGTCTTCTTCTTACATTCATTGAATCTAACGAAATAGTAATAATTAAATTACCCATTCATAGTTTCTAATGTGTAAGCTTTTATCTATGAATAACAAAAAAATTGATACAAATAATTTGCATTTACATTGGGGTAATATTATTGGCATTGCTGTCATACATATTTTAGCACTAGCTGCTATCCCTTTCTTTAACTGGAGAGCCTTCGCTGTCTGTATGTTTTTATTTTTTGTCATCAGCCCTATCGGCGTGACACTCACATATCATCGTCTACTCAGCCACCGAGCTTTTAAGGTTCCACAGTGGTTTGAATATGTATTAACAACCTTTGGAGCTCTCTCAGGACAAGGTCCGGTTCTTCTTTGGGTCGCAGAGCACCGTTTACATCATCGTTTTTCTGATACTAGAAGTGATCCACATAGTGCTAGACATGGAGGCTTTTGGTGGTCACACGTCACGCATCTTTTTTACCACAAAGAATTTGAAGACAATGAAAAACTATGGAGCCGTTACATTCCAGATTTAACAATCCATAAGTATTATCACTTTTTAAGTAAGTATAATTTTGTGGTCGCTTTATCTATTGCTCCACTTTTATATTGGATGGGGGGAATGCCGTTTGTGATGTGGGGACTCTTCATGCGTGTAGCTCTTATGTTGCATGTAACTTGGTTTGTGAATTCTGCAACTCACCGCTGGGGATACCGCAATTTTGAAACGAAAGATGATTCAGGAAATGTCTGGTGGGTAGCACTTTTAGCTGCTGGCGAAGGATGGCATAATAATCACCACGCTCAATCTAATTGCGCTTCGCACGGCCGCATGTGGTGGGAGTTCGATCTTACTTGGCAAATGATTAGGGCCCTTGAATTTGTGGGTCTTGCTACTGACGTAAAACGTCCGGCCCCTGTGAGACAAGTTAAAGAATGTGAAATTGATAATTCCACTGAAGTCACTACTGATCAGTTCGGTAATCAGTTTGTAGAAAAATATGAAGAAGTGGTTTTTGCTGAAGTCGTTTAAATATTAATTCACCAATTTAGTAGCAGCTTATTAAACTGGTGAATTAAATCTTTCAATAAATTATTTTCTCATCGCTTGGTATTTTTGATAAGCAGGTCTGTCACTGATCGCTCCAAGCCACCCTTCAATATTTGAATAAGCTTTAAGGTCTACGCCGATCATAGGACAAATGCTTACAACACTTGCTGTGTTGATATCAGCAATAGTGAATTGGTCACCAACTAAGTATTTTTTTCCAGCTAGTGAAGTATTTAGTACAGATAAAAGATCTGGAAGTTTTTTCAAGTTGTTTTCAATTACATTATTGTCGCGTTTATCATCTGGCATAAAAACTTTTTGAATAAAAATTTCAATGATTGGACCTTGTAGTTCTGAAGTTGCCCAAAAGCTCCATTGCATATTGAGACCGCGTTCAGCAGGAGTTGTTCCCAAAAGTTCTTTTTTGTAAGCGTCAGCGATGTAGTAATTAATGGCCATTGATTCAAAAAGAGTGACGTCTCCATCAACTAGCGCCGGTACTTTTCCCATAGGATTTATTTTTAAAAATTCAGCTGATTTATGTTCTTTATTTCTCATGTCGACATCTTTAGTCGTAAATGGCACACCGGCTTCTTCTAATGCCCAAATACATCTTCCAGCACTTGATCTTGGACTTCCATAAAGAGTAATCATAATATTTTCCTTGTTAAATAATCTATTTGTCTAATACTTACCAAATTAGCTTTTTTTAGTCTAGTGCACAATGAGAATTCTGATTCACAGAGAGTATTTATGTTTGTAGCTTTAAATTAAGGGGTTTTTATGAAAATAAATTACACATTTCTTTCAATTTTTTCGTTATTTTTTAGCGCTAAGCTCTATGCATGGGATTCAACAACGTTCAAAAAACTTCCCAGCACGGAATTAAAAAAGAAGCTGACGTCCATTCAATATGAAGTTACACAAGAAGAAGGGACCGAGCGCCCATATAGTAATGAGTATAATGACAATCATAAAGAAGGAATTTACGTTGATATCGTTTCGGGAGAGCCATTATTTAGCTCACTTGATAAATTCGAATCAGGTACAGGGTGGCCTAGTTTTACCAAACCGATCACACCGGAGAATATTGTCACTAAAACTGATAAAAAATTATTTTCTACGAGAGTGGAAGTGAGAAGCAAACATGCTAATTCGCATTTAGGACATGTTTTTAATGATGGGCCGGCGCCGACAGGGCAACGCTTTTGTATGAATTCTGCTTCTTTGAAATTTATTCCTAAGGAGAAGTTGAAAGAGAGCGGGTATGGAGAGTTTGAGAAGTTGTTTGTAAAATCTAAGTGATGAATCTCAAAATATTACTTCAATTGAACTAGGCATGCATCGGCAGATTAAATGTATATTGTAAGCACATTGGATAAAACTGATTTACGCCACCAATTTGGAATACTTAAGCATACGCCAATTGTACTGATTGCTCAAAAAATTTACGATTGAAAAATAATAATTAAGCTAGCCATTAAAAGCGTCAGCGAAGGAAGTATTTTTGGAAAAGAATTTTTTACTTTTAAATGAGTTAACACCGCAGCTAGCATAAGCACTGCAATCCCACTAGCTCCAATCTTGACGACTTGCTCTGAATGATTCATAAGCATGATGGCACATGATATTTTCAATATTCCTACAATATCTCTTAACCACTCAGGGTATCCGTAACTTTTAAACTCTTCCACAATATTTGCATATCGTATGACCCAAACAAATAGGATCGAGCTGAAGACAATAATTTTTAAAACATCTGGATAAGCACTAATCATGATATAAGCCTTTATTTTTTTTTAAAAGAATAACGTTCATTTTCCTCTTCAACAACAATTAATATGTTATTAATAAGTAATGAATCAAATTATTGTCTTTGCCTCGGGCGTCGTTTTTATTTTTTATGGTCTTCTTTGCCTGATAACTAATCATATGAAGGTCGAATTTGAACGCTATCAACTAGCTCGCTTTAGAAGGACAATTGGTGTTTTGGAACTACTAGGAGGAATAGGACTGCTAGGTGGGTTTTATTATCCATTTCTTTTAATAATTGCATCGGCCGGACTTACTTTGCTTATGCTACTTGGTACTTTAATAAGAATAAAAACCAAAGATCCAGTTTGGGAAATTATTCCAGCTTTTTCATTAATGTTGCTTAACTGTTATATTCTCTCACGAGTGATCTATTCGATAATCTAAGCCTTGCCGATCAAAAATTATATTTTATTCCACTTTGCTTGATACTCACCTAGAGGATCGTAATCAGTTGCTTGCTTCTTGATATTAAAAAGACGGGCCCTCGGATCTGTCCCTCTTCCTGAAAAATAGAGCCAGTTTCCCCAATTGACATCCGGATCATAGTCGATAAGTTGCTTCTCAAAATAGCTTGCCCCCCAGGTCCAGGGCAAATGAAGCTGGTGAACAAGAAAGCTGGCGACATTTTGTCTTCCTCTGTTGCTCATGAAGCCTGTGTTATTTAATTCTTTCATATTAGCGTTTACGAAAGGTTCTTCAGTTTCTCCATTGCACCATGATTGAAAAAGTTTTAGGTCGAGTACAACGGGGTGATGTATTGTCTTAACACCAGGTAGACCAGCGAGCGTAAAGAAATGGTTACCGAATTTTTTTGAAAGAAATTTAAAGTAATCTCTCCAAAGGAGTTCAAAAAAAAGCCAATAAGTTGACTCATTTGCTTGAACTTCAGTTTCATATCTTTTTAATTCTTCATAAATTTTTCGGGGCGAGAGTGCCCCCACACTTAACCATGGAGAAAATTTGGAAGAGTCATTAAAATTCATCAGTCCATTTCTCGTATTTTTATAATTGGCCAAAGATGGAGTCTCCCAGATAAATTCGCGAAGCCTTTGAAGCGCCTTTGCTTCACCATCAAGACTTACGTCGAGTTCAAAATCAATGGCTAAATTTTGGGTGTGGTTAATATTTATTTGCAATTCAATTTTTTTTCTAAAGTCTGAAAAGATAAAGGGCAGCTCAATTATTTCAAAAGGCAAATTCTCAATCGATATCATCGCTCCCTGATCAAAAGAGATAAACTCTATACCAAAGTTTTCACAAAGGTTAGAAACAACCTTTTCCTCAAAACATTCATCATATGCATATTCTAGTGTAAAAAAAAGACTTTTGATTTGTTGTGCTTTTAAAATCTCAACTAATTCTAGAGAAAAGTGTGATGTTCCTTTTATGAGTACGTGTCCTAATTTAAAGAGATTTTTTGAAAAAGATTCTAGGTTGTCATCAATAAATTTTTTTCGAAAATGATTGGCTTCTTCATAGCTTTTGGTGGGACACCAAATAACAATGCCAAAAGAGGATTTTTGAAGAAAAGCATTAAGTGCTAAGTTATCGTGAATCCGCATATCGGATCTGATCCAGTATATATTTTTTTGTTGCATACAATACCAAAGTTATTGAAGAAATTTTTCACTTAAGGCATCTGTTAAAAAACTTATCCGAGCGGCAGATGATCTAAGTTCCAGCACTTTTTGTAAAACATCCGGAGGAAAGACGACCAGAGAATAAATAGCAAAACTATAATCTTCTAAAGAAAGCCGGCTCCACTCTTCACCTGTTACATATTTTTCCATGATTTCTTTTTGGGCGTGATCTGGGCCCAGGTCGATAAAGAGTTGGTCGAGATGCCGACGCATTTTTTCAATAGAATGATGTGACAGTGTTTGATCCGTAATGTTCGGGACTTCATCCAAGTAGGCAATAGAGCGGACAATCTTATAGGGGATTTGCTGAATTTCTTTTACAATCTCGTAGCGGGAATCCATTTTAATTTGAACAATCAAGCGACCATCTGGCAGAGTTTCTAAAATTTCAGCAAATCCTGCAGAAAAAATGGGATAAGCTTCATAAGTTTCTTGGTTTGACCCAAGTTGCTCTTCTAGAGTCGTGTTGTGATTAATTTTGGCCGGTGAAATAACTCTTAAGGTATGTGCCACTCCAATGCGACGCTTTTGTTCAATAGAGTCCTTAATCATCTTTCTATAACGTGGCTCAAAAATATGGAGAGGGATTATGCTCTTTGGAAGTGACACACTTCCTGGAATGGGAAAAAGAGAAATATCTAAATCATTCATTTTTTTATTATCAATGCATCGTCTCTATTGGTCAAGAAGGTGAGAAGGCGTGGCGAGACAACATTAAGACAAGCTTGAAAATCGAGGAATAGGCAGTAAAATTATATTATGAAAATATTATTTACTCTTGCACTAATACTTCTTACTTCTAATGTAATTGCCCAGACCTTTTATGACTTTAAGTATACAGATACAAACAAAAAAGTCGTAAACTTCAAAAGCTTCAAAGGGAAATTGGTCTTAGTTGTCAACATCGCTACTCGCTGTGGTTATACAGGACAACTAGATGATATTGAAAAACTTTATAATAAATACGAATCTAAAAACTTTGTCGTTGTTGGATTTCCAAGCAATGATTTCGGCTCACAAACTCCAGAGTCAAATGAAGAAGTGGGAAAGTTTTGCAAACTTAAATATGGGGCCACTTTTCATATTTTTGAAAAACAAGATGTGATTGGATCTAATAAAACCGGACTTTATACCTGGCTAAATTCTCAAAAAGGATTTGAAAAAGAAATTGCATGGAACTTTGAAAAATTCCTTATCGGTAAAGATGGAAGAATTCTCAATCGTTTTGCATCTCAAGTAGGGCCACTTGATCAAAGCATTACTTCTTTAATTGAAAAAAATCTTAATTAAAGATGATCCATTTTTTATAATATTATTTTCTGATTGCATTCATCTAAAAAAGCTTACCTAAGAAATCTTGATATCATTTTCTCAATTTGCAAGTCTATGGCGTCATTTTTTTTAAAAATCAAAACTGGCACCCGCATTGCAGATCCCATTAAGCCTTCAACCCTTATCAAGGAAATATATATGATTAAAACAATCGGTTTCGGCGCCACGAAGTTTCACAAAACACTTCAACCAAAAATTTTTCAAAGACAAGAACCTGGTAACAGCGATGTAGAGATGGAACTTCTTTATTGTGGTGTCTGTCACTCAGATGTTCACCAGGTAAATGACGATTGGAAAAATACAGTTTGGCCATGTGTTCCTGGTCATGAAATTGTGGGAAAGGTTTCACGCATTGGACAAAATGTCACAACATTTAAAGTTGGAGATCTTGCGGCCGTTGGGTGCATTACTGATTCTTGTGGGACTTGTTATAGTTGCAGACATGGAGACGAGCAGTTCTGTGAAGCAGAATCAGGAATGCTTGGCACATACAATGGCCCTCTGATTGCTACTGGACAAAATACTTATGGTGGTTATTCAAATCATTTTGTCATCAAAGAGAATTATCTGATAGCACTTCCCGAAGGCATGCCTCCAGAAGTGGCGGGACCAATTCTCTGCGCAGGAGTAACAACTTATTCACCTCTAAAGCACTGGGGAGTGAAGCCTGGAATGCGCGTTGGGATCGTAGGAATGGGTGGCTTAGGTCACATGGCCGTTAAGATTGCGAAGGCGATGGGCGCGGATGTAACAGTCATCACCACTAGTTCAGATAAAAAAGAAGATGCAATGAAGTTTGGGGCTTCTAAAGTTGTTTTATCAACCAGCAAAAAAGAAATGGCAGAGGTTGAAAAAAGTTTAGATTTAATCTTAAATACAATTCCAGAACGTCATGAGATTGAGCCTTATCTTAATCTTCTTCATCATGATGGAGCAATGGTGATTGTGGGAGTACTTATGACCCAGCCTGAATGGAATCCTCAACAGATCATTATGTATCGTAGAACTCTTGCCGGTAGTCTTATTGGGGGAATTGCAGAAACAAAAGAGGTACTTGATTTTTGTGTTCAACACCAGATTTTTCCAGAAATCGAAATGATTGAAGCTCATGAAATTAACGACGCTTTTAAAAATATAGAAAGTAAAAAAGCCCGTTATCGCTACGTCATTGATCTCTCAACTTTAGGGAAAGAAGATGTGAGCAAGCTAGAAGATATTGGAGTCGTCGGGCATATTCTTCTTAAAGATAAAAAAGCGAAGACTCCTCAACCAGAGGTTCAAGCAGAGGACAATCGATTAAATTTTGAGCCCTCTTGGAGTCAAGAAAGTGAGCATCAATGAACTTAGTACAAGACACGATACGGCCAGCCTTAATTAGGGCTGGCTTCATGTTCAGTTGAATAAAAAAATTACATTATCAGACCTCTAAATAAGACACCCTCGATTTTTTAACCATAATTTAGCAGAAGGCTACTTGCACCTATGACTGAGCCTTTTAGGTCTTCAATATTCTAAGTTCTTAAAAAGTACCAATCACCTTTGATAACAAATATTAGATTTGAATTGGAGCTGAGAGAGAGGCATTTTTTTAGCAAAATGATTCTACCAATCAATCGGCATATAATCTTTCAAAAACTGCCCACACCAATGCTTTCCAGAATTAATCCCATCAATAAACGGATCACAAATTCTGGCAGCACCATCGACAATATCAAGCGGGGGTTGGAAGTCGTGAACTTGTTGTTTGAGGTTTGAAATTTCCGCCGGGTCCTCATCAGTCACCCAACCAGTATCAACCGCATTCATGAATATTCCGTCTTTGGCAAAATCAGATGCTGAAGTATGAGTCATCATATTGAGGGCAGCTTTCGCCATATTGGTATGGGGGTGGCGGTCTTCTTTTTTAAAGCGATAAAATTTTCCTTCCATCGCAGTAACGTTCACAATATGTTTTTTTCCGGTGAAATCGCGCCTCATCAATCCGACTAAGCGATTGCAAAGAACGAAAGGTGCGATAGCGTTCACCAGTTGAACTTCGAGCATTTCAGGAGTTTGGATTTCACCTAAACGAAGACGCCAGCTATTAGTTTTTCTGAGATCTACTTGTTGAAGATCGGCATCGAGTTTACCTACGGGAAAAACTTCCTCAGCTACCAGTGAATTGTCGTAACTGTAAGGGACTTGAGAGAGTTCAGCACTAGCTCTGATGCCAATTCCTGGACCTTCTCCATGCCAAGCTACAGGCAGCGCCTTCTCAGTCGATATATCACCATAAGTAAGTTGATTTAATTCTGACTTAAAATCCTGGTGATTTTTTAATAGTATTTGGGAGTCTGCTGGAATGTCATGAAAGTTTAATAATTCATTTTCCATTAAGTGTTTATAGAAACCAGGTGGACGTCTAACTGTTTGAGCGGCGTTGTTGATTAAAATATCGAGGCGATCAAATTTGTGTTCTATGAAGCTTGCAAATATTTCAACTGAAGGAGTGTGCCGGAGATCGAGACCGTGAATATGTAATCGATTGCTCCATTCTGAGAAATCTTTTTCACGGGCAAAGCGCATGGCCGAGTCTACTGGAAATCTTGTCGTCGCAACAACGGTTGCTCCTGATCTAAGCATCATCAGTGTTGCGTGGTATCCGATTTTTAAACGAGAGCCTGTGATGATTGCCACTTGGCCAGTGAGATCGGTTTCTTGAAAACGTTTATGGTAATTAAAATCACCACATTCCTTGCACATCGTATCGTAGAAGAAATGGAGTTTTGTAAATTCAGCTTTGCAGACGTAGCAGTTACGAGCACGATCTAGTTCAGGTGCATCGGCGTAAGCTTTATCGCTTTCAATTTTTAATTGCTCTGGTGCCATGAATACAGAGGCCTCGCGGGCACTTCTGATTCCAGTATAAGCACGTTTCAGACGGTTCTGTTCGACCATTTGTTTTTGGCGGAAAAATTTTACTTCTTTTTGACGTTTTTTAATTTCTTTTTTATCGGGACGAGAAATTCTTCCTGCAGCAGTTAAGAGAGCAACTCTTTGATCTTCAGTAAGTTCGGCTAAGAGATCGCTATTTTCGACAATGGTTTCAAGGATTGAAACGCACTCAATAATATCGTTAATAGAAACATTTCTTGGTGGATTGGTTTGATTATTATTCATAATGATGCTGAATATCACAAAGAGGGAAATATATCAATATCAGAGTGATAGAACCGCATAATTGAGCGAAGCTAAGTGCTTGTTTACTTTTTATCGAAGTAGTTTTTGGTTAAATTTAATAACTTCAAATACTCTACCCGGTCATATTTCAACTGTTCTTCCTGACTTTTTTTCAAGTCGGCAATAGAAGTTATGTTTGAAGCCGGAGCCTTTTTACTGGCAACTCTCGATCTGGCATGAAGTTTTGCTTCAATACACACTTTATCTGTACCTTCGCATTTAATAATTTTTTCAAAACGCGGTTTTCCATCTGTATCAAGAACAAATTTTGATCCATTCATTAAAGGAACAACTTCCATAAATTTTCCATCTTCTTCGATGAAAAAAGATTCTCCACTTTGCTGTTGAATAATTTTATTTGAAATGACTTCAGCTCCATCAGTTTTTGTTAAAACTAAAGTGTTTGATGAACCAATATGAGCATTGGCGCTCAGGGCCGGAGAAGAAGCAACAGGTGCGGAACTTCGCATTTCGCCAGCACCAGATGATTCAGAAGAATGAGAGGAGCTCGAACTTGCAGTAGCTTTTCCCGTATAATTATTTTTATCTATGGAATTGGGCGCGGTACTCACCGAAGAAGAAGTACTAGTAGCTAAAGCTTGGTCTTCTGTATTTTTTGGCGAAACAACTTCAGATTCTTTTTTCCTTGTAGTTGCAATTTGCTCTATATCTCGACTGGCTTTTAGCTCTGCCACTTCTTTTTTCATGGCATTTATTTTTTCACTATTGTCACTGTCTGCAAGTTTATTTTCTAGATCATTTTTCGAATCATTTTCAAATTTATCTACTTTGGCTGAAGAATTTTTTGATAAACGATCTTGGGATGTGCTTATCTTTTTATTCAAGGCCGTAATCTGATCATTGAGTGCATTGTTGGTTTCAGTTGAAGAAATATAGGAAGCACTTTGTACATTCGATGTCAGCACTTTTGGCAAGGCGTTGCTGCTATTGCTTATTTCATTTGCATTTAACACTGAAAAGGGAGTGGTGCTACTACTAGGCTGAATCGTATTTACAGTTGATTTAGCTTCGGGAGCCGTTGTTGTAGTCGCAATATGATCGGTTATAGCTGGCGTCACTGAGCTTGTGGTAGATGGAGCAATTACTGAGGACATTTCAACTCTATTTTTAGGAGGTATTGTTCCAGAGTTGTAAGTTAATAATAAGCTGTCAGCGCGGTCGTTTGTTTTCTCGGATTTTTTACTGTCAAATGATATTGGAGCGTCTGGCGTAATGTTTCCATTCTTATTCATTATATATTGTTTTTTTTGTTTTCTTGTTTTTTTGCTGCCCGCTATCTTAATGATTTCGTCGAGACTTTCATACTCCGTTACATCATCAGTTCCAAAAGTGGAAAAAGAAATAGTTGCTCCTTTAGCGCGCTGATAAGAAAGCACAAAAGGTCTGCCCAGACCAAACGTTGTACAGCGATTAGCATCTTGTACTAATTTTTTTTCATTAGCCATTATGTTCCAGTTAGAATTTTTTCGTGTCTTTGTCGTTTCAATAATTTGTTCACGACTTGCTTGAACTTCAGCACCAGACGTTAGCTCTTTTCCGGTCTTACATAATTGAGCAACTGTGGGAACAGTTTTACATTTTTTTAACAATGTTTTTTGTGTTTCTTGAAATCTTAAATTCTCAATTTTTTGTCTAATCTCCAGGACAGAATCATTTTCTGAGCTAGCTATTAAATTGCGTAAAACCACATCAAAACTAACATTCAACATTTTAGTAGAATAACCGTTTATAAACTGACTTAAGATGGGATCTAAGATTAGTTGGTTTTTGTAAAGGTAGTCATAAGCTGTTTGAACTTTTTTGTTTGTATTTAATTTTTTGTCAGAAAAAATTGCAGATAATGCTCCAAGTATCAAATCTTCATTCTTCATGCTCTCATTTAATCTGTTTTCAGTACGTTCTTTAAAAACTGATTCTAGTAAGTTAGCATCAGGTTCAATTTTAATATCTTCTGCAAATGGAAAGCAATTTACGGTTCCAACTTTGCATTTGCCTTCGGCCATTCTAAAAGCATTATTTACTATGCTCATTTTGCATTTATCAGGTCCAGCTTCTTCTGTTAACGAAGGGGATTCAAAGACACCTTCTTTACAATATTTAGACAAATCGAGTGAAGGATATTTTATTTCAGCGAACTTTCTTAATCTGTTAACAGAATCCATTTCATTGATCTTTTCTTTCATATCAAAGGCTATTACTTCTTCAGCAATTTTTTCAGTTTCGTTAATACTTTCTAAGTTTACAGATATGCCAGAACGATACATTGCATTCGCACATGATATTTGGGCCGAACACATTGCAGGCGTGAATCTATTTTCATCTGTTACTTTGTAAGCAAAGTCACACGAATTAAAATCAATGACTCTACCAATTTGATTTAAGTTTATAGAATCTAGTGGCTCGCCTATTACGATTTTACCGCATACTTCTTTAAATTTGATTTGAGGGCTGATGATAAATAGATCTTCAATTTGGCGAAATGATTCTATTGAGCCCGGTAAGGGCAATATAGATAATGTTGAAAATGAATTAGCTTTCATGAGCATAACTTGTGCCATCAGATTCAGAGGAATGGTAAGGACAGAAAATAATATTAAATTTTTAAAGATCAACATGATTACCTTTCGGAAAAATTATAGTAATTCTTGAGATGATATATTGCTGATTAAAATCTAAATTTTATTTCATTCTCTTACCTAAAGATTTCTAAAGCTGTAGTTGATTTTCAATTCTTTATTGGCAATTAAGCTTAAATAGTTCACCATTGGTCATATTTGATTTAGCCAAATTTTTATGCTTTTTTAAATTTACACTTGTTAGCAAAGTCAATAATTGGCAAAAATGTTTACTAAATATTTTTTCAGTATTTTTTATTCTCCATGATATTCTTAAAAGAAAAAACAATACTAGACGTGTTGTTTAGGGCCCCCTTACAAGGTGAATTCATGAAGAATTTAATACTTTTGTCAGTACTATTGATCAGTAAACTCCACGCCTCCGAAGCAATTGGTTTCTATTCCTCAGGCTCGCTTCTAAGCGCTCAGTCTGTATTTGAGCGTGGTACTCCGGTACATAAACTATTCGTAGCAAGAGGCAGACTCTACACCACTGATGAAATGCATAATTTGCTGACAGAGACTTCTGAATTTGTAAAAAATAATTTTCCTGATTCTGAAATTCTTCAAGTAGGAGATCTTTCAGCACGTCTTGGAGGATTGGTAGCAGGACATGATAGTCATCAAAACGGATTGGATGGAGATATTGTTTACTTGCGCAGGAACAAATATGTTCAGTCTCCCGATTCAACAGATTGGGATGAAGATTTTATAAGTAACTCTAAGCCTACTAAAAATTTTAATACTGAAAGAAATTTTGCACTTTTTAGATACCTTGTAAAAAATGCACCTGTCACACGAATTTTTGTAGATGTAGCAATCAAAAAAGCACTCTGCCAATTTGCAACTGCAAACGGAGAAATTAAAGACCCTCGTACCGTTGAAACATTGAGAAGACTCAGACCACTAGATCTTCACCGCACACATTTTCATGTAAGGATTAGTTGCCCGGCCAATGACCACGAATGCACTCCACAAAGTGAACCTGTATCAGGATCTGGCTGTGATGATTTATCTATTATTTTGGAATCGGCGCAGGATCTTCATTCTTGCTGAAAGCGACAGTCGATATTTTTATGCTCGTTTTGATTTTGCAGAACACCTTGCATGCCCATTAATTGATTGTTGATATAATGAAGAAATAAGGTTCCTGAAACATTTTCAGAGAGATTAACACCTTCTTCATGATAGAGAATTTTTCCCTTAGTAGTTTCAATCTTGGTGTAAAGCTGACCTTTTGTATAAGAGCTTTTTTCAATTATTCTGGCCATTTCTGCTTTGTCTTCAAGATAAACAAGGAATGTTTCGATTTCTCCCTCGTCTCCATCTTTAAAGAAATGTCTCAGTCTATAAATTTTATTTTCAATTTTTTTATGAGTATTTTCAAAGCGTAAGTCCAATGCTTCATTTTTTTTGAGTTTATCTAAATGGGCATATGGTTTTTTTAAAATTTCGCAATCAGATTTTTGATTCACTAAAAGCAATTCACTCGTGAGTTTTTTAGAATAATCCAGGTCTTCTTTTTCCTGAATTTTTATTGGGCTAAAAGCTCTAAAGGCGTTAAGACTTTTATGTCCATAGCTTTGGAGCCAATAAAAAAATACGCCGACGACAATAATCATCAGCGTATATTTAAAAATTTTATTTTTTCTTTTCAAGATGTATTAATACCAACGTTTACATTTTGTAGTGTTTCTAGTGGTTTCTCCCCAACGAACTTCTACTGAATCATTTGGGTGGCTGGAAAGAACGCCGTTAGAAATTCTTTTCCACAATACTCTAAGATCAATACTCATCTCTGGACGATATTGGATAGGACAAGCACTAAAGAGGTCAGTATTTGAAACTATTTTATTTTTAAAGATAATTTCTGAGAATTCTACAAGCTGTGGAGTAGTAGTATTTAATCCACCTTCACTTGCAAGATCACTATAAGCACTTTGTAATTTTTCAAATAATTCTTTTAAAGTCTGATCTCTGGCCGGAGTTGAATAAGCATCGAACTCTTCGTAGCTCATACATTTATTATTTGTTTCTTTTAAATGAGCGAGACCTTGGTTAACGTAATCAATACGCGCCTGTGCTTCAGTACAAAGCGTTTTGAATGATCTCGTTAAGCGTTGACTAGAAGTTTCATTAGTATTTGCTAATGTCTTTTTTACATATTTAAAAAAACCATCTTGTCCAAGACTCTGGGCAAGACCGAATTGCTCAGTAGACGGACCAAGTTCCAAGGGAACACTTGAAAGATCTTTCCCAAGAAGTTCCGGCCATCTAAATTTTCTAAATCCCCAGGGATCAGTTGGCATATATTCAAATTCTTTATCTTTTCTTCTGATAAGAGGCAGGCCACGGGCTTTATTAGCCTGAGTAGAATATATAACATCAAAAGTTCCGACATCGTTAATGCCTTTAATATTGTACGTGTGACGGATAAAATTTCCAAAACGCGCTTTTATCTTATACATGAAAACACTTCCGGGTGTGATGCTTTTTATAGCGATTGGAAATGTATCAAAGTAGGCAAGGTTTTCAGTTCCAACACTGTCGCCAATCTCATTGATCATCGCGATTAAACGTTGTCTGCTTGTAGAATTGTTATCCCACGAGTTCTGACGGTTATTAATCGTCTTGTTGGCCCCTCGCGAACCAGATGGGCTATAAATGGCAAATGGAAGATTGTGTTCAAAAGCAAAAATTGCTCTAAGTGCATAGGCCGTGTCAGCGCAATCTGTGCTCACGCCAAAATAGGGAGATTTTGAATCAGAGAAAATATTTTCATTAACGGCATTTGATTGCATCCAGTTGCTAAAATCTTCTTCGTATTGAAGACTCCAAACTTGATTGTCTTCCCAAACTGCAGCTTTAATATTGAAAGAAATAAAAAAGAGAAATAGAAAACAAAACTTAACAGTTAAGCGCATAGCATCTCCAGACGAAATAAGATTAGGGCTTTGTAGTTAGCTTATGCTGAAAGGTCAATCAGAGATTGGGAATAGATGCTCTGCCTAGCGCAACAATAAAATTTGTTACGTTTGTAATCACAGCCTTGTCTTTTAATATTCGTCGATGGCCTAGACCTTGCGTGGTTAAAAGTTTACTTCCTGGCCAAGTCTCATGAATTGATTTTGCCGATAGATAATCAACAGCATTATCAACTTCATCATGAACAATTAAGACAGGAAGATTGAGTTTTGCGCCGATTATACCAATATTTAATTCTTTAGGAGGAAGGCCGGTTGCTTTTGTGACTAATTCAAAAAATATTTTTACAGAACTCGGACTTAGATTCATTGAGCGAACAAAATAGTCAACGACACGATCATAAAAAGCTGGGCTTGCTATCAGTACTATTCCTTTGGTTTTTAAACCTCTACTGACCGCTAAGACAGTGGAGCTGCCGCCGAAGGAGTGAGCAATGACTGCTTGAGATTCATTGGTGGATATTAATTCTTTTTGGGCATCAATAATAAACTGAGCGAAGTGACTCGGATTGGTTTTTTTTCCTGACGATATACCATGTCCAGGACCATCAAGAGCGACGACCCTAAAGTTTTTTTCAACCAACGAATTGGCAAACGAAGCGAGCTGGGTTCCACGGCCGTTCCAACCGTGAATAAGTATAACCAGCGCCCCATCAGGATTTCCCCATTCAAAAGCAGCAGTGCCATTTTTTAAGAAATATTTTTTTGCCGTTTCATGCCAAAGTTTTTCAGACTCAGGTCTTGGAGTTCGAATTGGTGTTGCAAAATAATGGAATGCGATGCTAGCAGCAATTCTTGGAGCAAACTTTGAGAGCTTACCTAATATAAGAGGTAATTTTTTTCTCATTAAGGACGCTCGATAATTGCAGCGACTCCCATCCCACCTGCGGTACAAATAGAAATCAAGCCGCGTCCACTGCCTTTTTCAGCGAGAAGTTTTGCAAGAGTTGCGATTATTCTTCCACCTGTGGCTGCAAATGGATGTCCGAGAGCGAGACTGCTTCCATTCACATTAAGTTTAGTGCGATCGATTGATCCCAAAGCAGATTCTAGTTTTAAATTTTTCTTGCAGTACTCTTCTGACTCCCAGGCTTTTAATGTGCAGAGAACTTGTCCTGCGAAAGCTTCATGGATTTCGTAAAAATCAAAATCCTGTAATGTTAAATTATTTCTTTTTAAAAGTTCTGACACAGCATAAGTTGGTGCCATTAAAAGTCCTTCACCATTAACATAATCAACGGCAGAGTATTGAGCGTCAACGAAGTAGGCGAGGATGGGAAGTTTATGAGCATCAGCGAAATCTTCGCTGGCCAAAAGCACTGCTGAAGCGCCGTCAGTTAAGGCTGTACTGTTTCCGGCCGTGAGAGTGCCTTTACCTGAAAAATCAAATGCTGGTTTTAGTTTTGCTAATTTTTCAATCGTTGTATCTGGTCTTAAGAGTGAATCTTTTTTTAGTCCTTTGAACTCAAACATTAAGCCTTTAAAAAAATTTCTCTCGTAGGCTTTAGCTGCTTTTTGATGACTTTCAAAAGCCAACTGGTCTTGCTCAGCCTGAGAAATACCCCATTGCTTCACCATCAATTCACAATGCTGTCCCATCGACAGACCGGTTTGTGGTTCTCTTACTTCCGGGAATTTTGGTTTAAAGTATTGAGGTTTAAGTTCGGTGAATTTTTTTAATTTTCCTAAAAGAGTTGGAGATTTTTGAGCTTCCATCATTATCCAAGAAAATTCATGCGGCAGAACACCTTCGATATCGCTATTAGTGTCTGTTCCACCTGCGATTCCACTTTCTATTTGTGAACTGGCTATTTTTAGGGCGATTTGTGCGGCTGTTTCTAGTCCTGTCCCACAAGCTCTCTGCACATCGTAACCAGGCGTGTGAGGGTGGAGACCCGATTTTAAAACGCATTCGCGGCTCAAGTTCCAGTCTTCTGCATTTTTCATCACTGCGCCTAAAGCAACATCACCTAATTGCACTCCATTGAGATTGTTTTTTGACACTAAATCCCGGAGTGTTGCAGTCATCAATTCTTTATTAGTAGTTTTGGCATAATTAGTAAATGACTTGGTGAAGGGAGTTCTGCTTCCACTGATTATGGCCACTGGTCTTAAAAATCTAGGCTCTGTCATATTTTTTTCCTTGATCTTGATAATCTACCTATCAGTATGGTCCTCTTTTTGCTAAAGTAAAATTAGAAAAAAAGTTTAACTCTCTTCGAAAAATAGTAAAAAAATATATTATGAATAATAATTCCAATAGTAATCCTCTCCACGGTGTGACTTTAGAAATGATTCTTAAAGAATTAGTGGCCTTTTATGGGTTTCTTGAACTATCTAATCTCATCGATATTAATTGTTTTAAATCTGACCCCAGTATAAAATCTAGCTTAACTTTTTTAAGACGAACTCCATGGGCCAGAACCAAAGTTGAAAATTTATATATTTCATACAAAAAGGAAATAAATGCTGACCAATAATGATATTTTAAAAAAATTGAGAGTGGCCTTGTCATTTAAAGACACTGATATTATCGAGTGCCTTGAGCTGGTTGATTTTAAAATCAATAAAACTGAACTTTCTGCTTTTTTTAGAAGTATAGACCATCCAAACTATAAAGAATGCGGCGATCAAGTTTTAAGAAATTTTTTAAACGGTCTGATCATAAAAAATCGCGGCAGAAGAGATGACTTTAATCCCAATGACTAAATTACCAAAAAAAATTCTCGTCACTGGTTTTGAGCCTTTTGATGGAGATCAGGAAAATGCTTCAGGCATTTTGCTTGAATGGTTGAAATCGAAATCATTTAATTTTGAACTTCGCACAGAGCTTTTGCCGGTTAGTTTCACTACTGCCTATCCTCTGCTAAATAAAGCGATTGAAGAATTTAATCCAACTCATGTAATCTTAACCGGGCTTGCTAAAAATCGCACTGAGCTAACTCTAGAACGAATTGCAATCAACTGGGTTGATGCCCGTATTCCAGACAACGATGGTCTCACTTTGAAATCTCAAAAAATTAAAGAGGGAAGTGAGGATGGATTATTTACAACCCTACCGATCGAGAGAATGTTAAATGCAGCGAAGGGGGCGGGATGTCCAACTAAAATATCCACAACGGCAGGAGAGTATGTCTGCAATCATTTAATTTATTTGTACTTGTCTGACTACAGATTTGTTGCTGGAACTTTTATTCATATTCCAGGTGCAACAGAGCATGAAATTTTTTTTCAAGGTATCAGCGCTATTCTTTCCGACTTAGCGTAGACGCGGTTTTTCTTCGCGTGATTTTACCCAAAGGCGATTGTCGAATTCAGCATTAAACATTTTTGCAGCTTTTACATTGGCCTTTAAGTTTTGAATTGAAATCAGATTTTCATCATTGTTATCATTTCCACCACCACTCCAGTTCTGTGAACCAACAATAATTTGTTCAGCATTCATTTCACCGTTTGCCTGTCTGCGGGTAAGTGTCCCAACTTTATAATGGTTTTTTCCTTTCCAGGTACTTGAGCGAACTGAGATTGCTCCAATTTTTTCATTTGTAGGAAGTCCTACGAGGCCGATATAAGGATTTTTCATGAAGACATTGAGGATGCTATCGCGAGTCCATGAAGTTAAACCATGTCCGAGTTTTGAATCAAATACAATGCGAACATTGGCCCCTTTAGCCACAGCATATTGCATGGCCCGAATAATTTCATAACCAGTTCCACCAAACATTGAAATGCGGATTTCATCTCCCACACTTGCGGATAATAACATTGGAAGAATTGCTCTATGTTCAGCATCATCAGTTGGAGCAAAGTGTACTCGAACGTTTGTTCCATCATTAAATTTAAAGAAGCGTTGAGAGACTGGAAATTTATTTCTGTGAAATCGTCCCACCTGAACCGGATTTTTATCGTCACTATTTACCACTAATTTACTTTTTACAGAAACAGCTGGATCAAAATTAAACATCAAATTAAATTCATCCAAATAAGCATTCGCAATCAAATCATTTCGAATATAGACCGACATATTTGAATTGGCTTCAGTTCCCATGCAGTGATTGGAAATATTAGCTGTTCCGGCCCAGACAGCTTTCACGCCATCATGATTTTCAAGAACTGCATATTTATTATGCATAATATGTGAAGTGGCCCATTCAAGGCGCACTCGTGATTCCTCTTGAGTTTTAATTCCATCATTCATTTCATGGATGAAAGACGGAGTGCCGTCATATTGAAAAGTGGCATGCATACCGCCTGGATTTGTTGTTGATTCCCCAAAAAGCCAGTTGGCATAATTAGGACTTGTAACACTTGGTTGAACATAATCAAAAACCCACGGGCTTTTGCCTTTCTCGAAACCTGAAACATCAATTACAGCTCGCACATTTACTGATGAAGTTCGCGCGTGATTTACGATTGCATTATAGACACCACTCATACTTCCTTTAATATCATCAATTCCGTACATGGCGATTGATAAACTTTTACCCACATCGTTTGAAAGTCTTTCTGCAAAACGTGCAGCGACTTCACCACTTGGACTTCCATCCCATGCTTCTGTAAAAAATACATCCATATCTAAGGAGTCTCCTGCGATTATAGGAGCTCCTAAATTTTCTTTTGCAGGAATTCTAAAATCTGCTCTTGGTTTTAATTTTGGTGTTTTCTCCAGACATTCCCAATCAAGTAAATTCTGGCAGTCGAGAAACTGAGTACTGGCAATAAATAGACGTTGAATCGCATTTAGATTTGAAGGTGTTTTATCTTCTTCATCACTAGATTCTTCGGCATCAATTGCGACAGGTGGTTTTTTTGATGAATCTACCGCTGCGACTTCACCTTCAGGAGTAACAACGGCTGTTGCCGTTTCTGCTTTTTTAAAATCTTTAGCGGTTAAACCAAGGAACATTAAATAATGTCTCAAGCGATCAGTGGCCGCATTAAGATCTGCTTCGGGCATTCCTTTGGTCGATTTTTTTAGGGCGATTTTCAAGGCAGCTGCAAGCTCACCGCTATCTTTGGTGATCTGTGGAAATTCAGATGGCCCTGGAATCGTCAATGAATCTGAAGTGGCCACTTGTCTCAATGGAGTACTACTACGGCCGAGCTTATTACTTGAGCATGAATTTATAAAAGTAAAAAGTAGTGTAATTACTAAAAGTGTCCGAGTGTATTTGTCGCTAATTTTCTTCATTAAAATCCTCAATGAAAAAGCCTGAAATCTAAATAAAATATTAACATACTTCATGGATCGACAGGGCCTCTTAAAGTGATGGAAGAAATTTCCTATTTTAAACAATACTCATTTTTTTTTCTTATCCCATATAATTTAAGCATCACCAGAAAAAGGAGAATAAACGAATGCTTAAGACATTAACAGCGGTGCTCTTTTTACTTATTTCATGTGCTTCCGCCAAACATTTTCCAGATTCCAACGATCCTTTAGGGAAGGATACTTTTTCTTTCCGCGAACCAACTTCAAACGATATTTCTGCAAAAGTAACTTTATGGGGAACTTATTATTATCTTCCGCAAGTCAGTGATGGTTCCGGAGACTTTGCTCTCCGTGATATGAAAAGTATGGAGTTGGGTCCTAGATTAACTCAACGAGAGTGGTGTGAAACGGCCATGGAAGGATCTGTTCGTGTCATGGATAAAAGCGGTATCGCTAAAACATATAACTATGCTGGTGTGACCACTGATAATCTAGTTGATTGCAAAAAGGTTTTTAAAATTGATGTAAGTAAAACAAAATTCCGTGAAGCCAAAGGGCCTTATGGTGATGGACTGGATGATTATATTCTTGCTCCTTATAGAACTCTAGCGACAGATGTAACCAAAATTGCATCAGGAACAGTTCTTTATATTCCAGAGGCAAGAGGAGCGAAGATAACTCTTACTAACGGAAGAATTATCATTCATGATGGTTATTTTTTTGCAGGAGACAAAGGGGGGGCCATAAAAGAAAATCATATTGATGTTTTTATTGGAACACATCAAACAGCTCCATTTTTCCCTTGGATAAAAAGCAATCAGGAAAAAACTTTTGAAGCCTTTATCGTCTCAGACAAAAAAATTATTTCTGATTTAACCGACCTGCACTCAGGCATTTAAATAGTAATGATATCTCTTGATGGATGAGTTCGTTTAGAACTATACTTTTCAAATGAAAAGTATGCAGAATTTATTATTAAGCACATTCATCGGATTCCTTATTTTAGGGCAAATTGCCAGCGCCGATATTCAAATTCAATCTTCTAAAAAAAAATACTCATGGAAAAACGAATGGACTTCTACTATTTTAGAAGAGCTAAAAAAAGATGAGTACAGAGTTGGTGAGCAGGCAATGCTCAATTTGGAAATTGATGAAGAAGATTTAAATGAGCTTGAGTGCGATGGATATAATAATGCTACACCTGATCAAAAAAGTGAATTTTGGGTAGTATTTTTTTCGGCCTTAACCAGAGCGGAGAGTGCATTCAACCCTAAGGCACGATCAAGAATGAGCAAGGGACACCGAAGCTTGGGGTTATTACAATTGGCCCGCGCCACAGCTAAGTCTCAATGTGGTATTGTTCCTCCAGAGGGTAGCGTTTTAAATCCTGAAGATAATTTAAAATGTGGAATTAAATTAATGTCATGGCAATTGCATGGAGCCCCAATTACATCTGGAAAAAAACTAAGATCTGACCTTGAAGGACAAATTTTTGGCTCGCATATGTTTCAATGGGGACCACTTCGCGATAACGATCTCCGGGGTCGCAAATTATTGACCTATTGGTTTAAAGCCCATCTTGATCAATTAAAATTCTGCAATCAAAAATCCAAAGCAGAATGAAATCCAATTATTCTGAACATATTACCTAAGTCTATACTTCGTATTCTAATTATATCCTTTATTTATTGAATGCTCGACTTCAAACTCATTTTTAAGAACTTTTTCAAATCTCATCCAAAATTAAGGGGGAGAAAGATGAAATTATTATTCTTATGCGTTTTAATGATGACTAGTTTTTGCGGTAGAAAAATTAAGGCCCAAGAAAAAAATCCTGAAATAGTTAATAAAGGAGAACTTCATGTCAACAGAACAACATCATGTAAGTTGGGAGTCAGTAAAAAATAAGATTATGCATAAATGGAAAAAATTCGAAGATAGCGATATTGAAAGCATGAAGGAAGACTTGGGTATGCTCTCAGAGAAACTTCAAAGTCTTTATAGCTATCCCAAAAGTAAAGCAGATCAAGAAATGAAAGAATTTAGAACAACCCTGGAAGAAAAACCAAAACATCATTAGGAGCTATTTATGAATAATGGTACAAAAAAAAATCCGGATGTGCAGCCTCCCACAAAACCTGAAATTCAACCTATACAACCTTCAGAACCTACATCTCCAATAAATCCACAAGCAGACTTATCGTTTGGATAAAGTATTTATCTTGGTTTTAGTAACTTTTGATCTACCTTTTCCAAGCTTAATATTTTTTGGATGAATAGATTTTTTTAATTTGAGTTTAAATGTCTTTGCTGATTTTTTCATAAAATCTCCCAAATAAGAGCTCAACTTTAGGATGAATCAAAAAAGGAGATTATAAAAATAGATAATACTGATGCTTTATAACTTACGACTATATATAACTTAACAATTATATATTTTTTTAATTTTATTAATTGCAGGAAAATTAATTTAGAATTCTGAGATCCATTGCAAAGGAATGTATAAAAATGAGAAAATCATTATTAATAATTTTGTTATCAGTCGTCAGTTTATGGTCAATGCTGCTGTTAGCTGCTGATCCTAAGCCTGTTGTGGCTGTTGGTCCTGTACCGGTTGTAGAAGCAGTACCCTCTCCTGCTGTAGATCCAGATGATGTTCCAGCCACAAAGATCAAAGTTCCTAAAGATGCAATTGAAGAGACCAAAATTGGCCTGATAAAGACGGAAAAAGTTTATGTAGATAAAAGCTGCCATATGGTTAAAGGCAAACTTAAATGCAAACCCAAAAAAATAAAACGCAAAACCATCGGTTCAGACAAAGATCTCAAAGACGTTAAAGAAGAGAATACTCCCTAATAGAAGCTATATTTGCATTGAGAGCAGAATCATAATAAAATCCTATCAATGGGGTTTTTATGAAAATCAATTCTCTGGCTTTTCAGACAGATTTATTTTTTCATCGTTTTAC